>CAWHUK010000020.1:0-132552 GCA_963832535.1 uncultured Acidobacteriota bacterium | reverse complement strand
CTGATTCGCCCGTCGTGATTCTGCTCGGCAGGGAGCGGGAAGACGGCGCTTTCGCTGGCGCTGGCGGAGCGGTTCGGCGGAGAGATCGTCAGTTGCGACTCAGTGGCTGTTTATCGCGGCATGGAGCTGGGCACGGCCAAACCAACAACCGCAGAGCGGGCGCGGCTGCCGCACCATTTGATCGATGTGACAGAGCCGGGTGAGCCGTTTACTGCTGGCGAATACAGCCGCCGGGCGCGCGCGGCGCTTCGCGAGATCGGCGCGCGCGGACGGCTGCCGATTGTGACCGGCGGAACGGGACTTTATTTGCGCGCGCTCACCGAGGGGCTGTTTGCCGGGCCGGAACGACAGGAGAACCTGCGTGCGCGGCTGAGGCGAAGCGCGGAGCGGCATGGCGGCGAATGGCTGCATCGGCTGTTGCGGCGGATGGATGAGGCGACGGCGGAACGCATTCACGCGAACGACACGCCCAAGCTGATTCGCGCCATTGAGGTCTGCCGGGTCGCGCGGAGGCCAATGTCGGAGGTGATGGGCCGCGATCCGCTGACCGGGTTCCGGTTGTTGAGGATCGGGCTAGATCCGCCAAGGGAGCAACTTTACTTGAGGCTCAACCAGCGCTGCGCCGCGATGTTTGCCGCGGGATTGGTAGAAGAGACGCGCGGGTTGCTCGCGCGCTACGGCCCAGTGAAGGCGCTGGATTCGCTTGGCTATCGCCAGGCATTGTCCGTGTTGGACGGGTCGATGAGCGTGGAAGACGCTATCAGAGTGGCACAACAGGGGCACCGCAATTACGCGAAAAGGCAGATGACGTGGTTCCGGCGCGAGCCGGAGGTGTACTGGATCGCGGCGTTCGGCGACGAGCGAGAGACGGTGCGCAAGGCGGCAGAAATCGTGGAGAGCGCATTCGCGGCGAACCCAACTGGCGTCGAATAGAGGAGGCCTTGTCTCCGGTCATGATTTCTGCGGGTTAAAATCGAGCCACGCCTTCGTGTTCAGCAACTGCCGCTGATCCAGCGCCCACACCTTCCCCGTCAGCTCGTCTGGCGCACGGCCCTCCCGCGCCGATTTCTCGAATTCGCTGCCCATGGCCTGCATCTTCGCATCCAGATCGTCGAGGAAGTTCAGCACCAGCGCCTCGGGAATCATGGGCAGCTTGGGCGAGCCGAACTCCAGCTTGCCGTGGTGCGAAAGAATCATGTGCAGCACCAGCGTGCGCAGCCGGTCAGGGAAGCCGGGCAGCCCGGCGATCGTCTTCTCCACCAGATCCACGCCCATCTGGATGTGCCCCAGCAGCACGCCTTCAACCGTGTAATCGAAGCCCGTCTCCCACTCGAGCTCGCGAATCTTGCCAATGTCGTGCAGAATCACGCCGGCCACCAACAGATCGCGGTCGAGCAGCGCATAGTGCGCGGCCACGCGATCGGCCAGCGCCAGCAAACTCACCACGTGCTCCAGCAGCCCGCCCAGCCAAGCGTGGTGAAGCTGCCGCGCCGCCGGCGCCTCGCGATAGGCCTGCGCAAGAACAGAGTCTGCGAGCAGCTCCTTTAGCAGCCTCTTCAGGTCGGGATTCGCCAGGCTATCGACGCTCGCCTCAAGCTGCGCCCACAGCGCGCCCACATCGCGGGTGGTCGCGGGCAGCATGTCCATCTTGTCTGCCTCGCCAGCCAGCGCCTTGCGCAGCTGATCGACCTTCACCTGCGCGCGGTCGTCGTAACGGGAAAAACTGCCCCGCACCTTCACCAGGTCGCCGCGCGCGAAGTCTTTTGCGATGCGCGGGTCGCCCGGATCCCACACGCGCCCCTCGATTTGGCCGGTTTTGTCGCCCAGAATCAGGTTCAAATACGGCTTGTTCGATTTTGTGGTCCGTTGCTGCTTTGCCAGAACAAGGAAAAAACTGTCGAATGTCTTTCCCTCGTCGAAACCCATGAGATCGCCGATATAGATGTCTTTCATTCTGCCCGCAAGCATACATCATGTCATGGCGGTGTCAGCAAAAAGGGAATTGACGGATTGGCGACCACACGTCCGCAATCCGGTTGACCATCTCAGACCAGGTGGCTATCGCTAAGTCGGCCGGCCATATTTCCACGGCCGGATCGGGTTGCCGATCTCCCGGTATGGCTACCGTTCCGCCTCGGGCAGATTCATCAGCGCCGCTAATTTCGGCCAGCGCGGGCCGGCGCGCAGCGCTTCCCCCATCGCGCTTTGCAGAATTAGAGGAACCCGAAGGTATCGTTCTTCGATGGCCTTCTCGAACCAGTCCGCGGCCCGATCGATTTCGCCGCAGCAGAGGTAGAAGAGCGCCAAGCCTGTCGATGTTCCATAGGCCTCGCCGGAGCCCAGCCTTTGGATCAGATCCAATCCCCGATCCCGCGCGCCCGTACGAACCAACAGCGCCGCGTAAACGCCAACGCTCGGCGCAGACCAGGGGGCCAGCGAAAACGCCTTTTCAGCGAAAGGAAGCGCTTCCGCAAGCATTTGCCGGGCCGCGTAGTGCTCAGCGAGGTAGTACAAGGCCGGGAAGAAATTTGGATCCCAAGCGACGGCCTGACGGAGATGCTCCTCCGCCTCCGCATGTCGGCCAGCCGAATCGAGGCACCTTCCCATGACGCTCCGTATCGTAAGCTGCAGCGGGTCACCCCGAACGGCGATTTCGAGTTGCTCTACTGCTTCCTTCCGGCGGCCCAATGACAAAAAGTAAATATACCCGCGGCAGAGGTGACAGTGCGGGGAGGCGGAGTCGTCAGCGGTCGCCAGCGCGAGCTGGCGCCCGGCCTCGTTCCAGTTGTAGTCCAGGCTGCCGGCCAGAACACCCAGAACCGCGTGTGCTTCCGGGAGCGAGGGGTCCAGTTCCAGCGCCCTTTGCGCCAGGGCGCGAGCGACCGGCGCGGCCTCGCGCATAGGTGTCATACCGCGGCTTGTCCGGCCATAAAGATAGTCGGCGTATTGGGCCTGGGCCAGGGCGAATTGCGGATCAAGCGCGATGGCCTGCTCGTAGAACACCTTGGCTTGGTCCATCGATTCCCGCGTTCCCTTCCAGTGGAAATGGCGGGCCTTCAGGAGAGCTTCCCAGGCGGCAAGCTTGGGAGTATAGCGCGGCTTCGCGTCAGCCCGCGGCGACAGCTTGAGCTGGAGCTCCTGCGCGATGGCTGCCGAAATCTCGTCCTGCACGGCAAATACATCCGCCAACTCGCGATCATAACGCTCCGACCAGAGATGGGCGCCATCGGCGGCATGGTATGAACTCCGCAGTTACGCGGATGCGATTCCCGGAGCGGCGCACGCTGCCTTCGAGGATGTTCTGTACGCCGAGCGCTTCGGCGATTTTACGGATGTCCTGGTCTTTGCCGTGGAATGAGAATGACGACGTTCGCGCGATGACCTTCAGGCCGGGCATTTTGGCCAGCAGGTTGAGGATCTCCTCGGCCAATCCGTCGCTGAAGTATTCGTTCTCTTTGTCGGCGCTCATGTTGGCGAAGGGCAGGACGGCGATGGACGGCTGCGGTTCCGCGGGCTTGGAGACCGCGCCCTGTTCCAGCGCGCTTCTCACCTCGCCCATGCTTTCGTTGTGGCCTGGCTCAAGGCTGCGTTTCAGCCGCATCAGGTCGATGCGCATGTCTGCGGCGTGGTGATAGCGCAAATCGGGACTCTTCTCCAGCGCCTTGCCGACAATCTCTTCCAGGGCGGCGGGCAGGTCGGGGTTCACGCGCAGCAGCGGAGCCGGAGCGCGGTTCAGGATAGCATCGAAGATGAGCCCCGGGCTGTCGCCGCGGAAGGGGAGCAGGCCGGTGGCTACCTGGTACAGCACCACCCCGAAGGAGAACAGGTCGCTGCGGGCGTCCACCTCTTTGCCGCGCACCTGCTCCGGAGACATGTACGCGACGGTGCCCATTACCGATCCGGGACGCGTCGCATGATCTGCGCTGGCCCTGGATGCGTCGCCCGACGGGCGCGCGCCGGCGACCTTGGCCACTCCGAAGTCCAGTATCTTTACGTGGCCGCGACGCGTGATGAAGATGTTCCCCGGCTTGATGTCCCGATGAACGATGCCGGCGGAGTGCGCCGCGTCGAGGCCGTCGGCGATCTGAATGGATAATGTCAGCGTGGATTCCAGTTCCAGCCGTTGATTCGCCATGCGCTGGCGCAGCGTAAGACCATCCAGGAACTCCATGGCGATGAAGACCAGCCCGTCCTGCTCGCCAATCTCGAAAATCGTGCAGATGTTGGGGTGATTCAGTGCCGCCAGGGCGCGCGCCTCACGCCGGAACCTCGTTACCAGGCCCGTGTCGCCCGCCAGCTCCGGATGCAGCACCTTCACCGCCACATCGCGCTGCAGATTTGCGTCCACAGCGCGAAACACCTGGCCCATCCCGCCTGACCCCAGCGGTTCCACGATTGTGTAACGTCCCAGCCGAGTTCCCTTTGGCAAATCCTCGCCGGCAGGCCTGCCGGACGGCGTGAACGGAGGTTCCGACAGGAACCCCTGAAGGCGATCATTTTCCTTGAGCAGCGCCTCCACACTGCTGCGCAGAGCAGGCTGGCCAAGACAGACCCGATCCAGGAAAACTTGCCGTTCCTCCGGCCCCAGCTCCAGCGCTTCTCCGAAGATGCTCTCTGCCGCTTGTTCCTGATTGGCGATGGAACACCTCCCGGACTCTGCACTCGAGTCCTGAAGTTGACTCCACAGTACCATGTTCGGTAAGCACGGGCCGCATCGATTTACAAAGAAAAACAGGAGTTCCCCCGCAGGGAAACTCCTGCTGGTTGGTTCTCGCCTTAGTGTTATTTGCCGAGCTGCGGCTCGCTCAGCGCGGCGAGTGCCTGCAGATCGGGAGCCTGGTGGTTCATTGCCCACTCCTTAGCCACGCTCCGCTCATTCTTCGACTCCAAGGCGGAAATCTGCGCATCCATTCCGGCGATCGTCAGTCCATTCAGAAAGTAATAGTCGCCGTACCTGTGGAAGATAACCCGAGTTTCGTTGACCCGGCCGCCGGATCGTAAGCCATCTTGGCCCACCCGATGGAAGTGCCGGATGCGCCGCTCACCGTCACGACCTGGTCATAGGTAAAGGAGAAGATGTAGGTGCCGGCAGGAAGGTGCTTCGTCCCGTAATCGAAAGCGAAGGGCACGTTCGCGCGAATGGAAATCGGGGTTGATTGAGCTTGCGCGATCGGCGCCAGAGACGCGACCGCGGCAAGGGCTGCAGCAGAGATCATGCTGATAAGCGATTTCATGGTGAGTCCTCCTTGGAAAGCGCTGCATCGTTACGTTCAAAAGCGCTTTCACTGGAGAACGCGTTGCCGCAGGCGAAAAGGGGCAACGAGACGCAACTATTTTTCGGCGGGGGGCTTTCGGGGCCCATCGCCCTGGCTCTCCTTGCGCCCAGCCGCGCCCGGACGGAATTGGCGAGACAGCCAGATCTTGGCCAGCGACCAGTCTCGCTTTACCGAGCGCGGCGACACTTCGAGAATCCGCGCAATCTGCTCCACCGAGAGTCCCCCAAAGTAGCGCAGTTCGACGGTGCGGGCCTGCCGCGGATTCTCCGCCGCCAGTCTGGTGAGCGCTTCGTCGAGCGCCACAGCTTCGGCGAGGCGCTCCGGCGAGATTGCCAGATCATCCTGCATTTCGACTCGACGCATCCCTCCGGCACGTCTCTCGGCAGCGTGGGCGCGCGCGTAATCCACCAGAACCTGCCGCATGACATGGGCAGCCAGTCCAATGAAATGCGCGCGGCTGGTCCAGCCAATATCTTCACCCACGAGCCGGATATAGGCTTCGTTGATGAGGGCCGTGGCCTGAAGGGTGTGATCGGGCCGCTCCCGGCGCATATACGCCTGGGCCAGCCGGTGCAATTCGCCATACACGAGCGGGAGAAGACGCTCGGCAGCGGCCGGGTCGCCCGCGTGCATCGCCTTCAGGAGTTGCGTGACGTCGCCATCTGCGGTTGTCATTTCTGCCCTCCAGGGAAAGCCAGATTCAGACGAAGCGCATCGTCTAGCGCCCGATCGAAAGAAGCTCAAGGGTAAGCGGGATCGGGCACTTCTCGCGCTGCTGCTGGCGTGCGGATCAAAAGACCCACGGTGTTCAGCGGCACGAGCGAGGACGAGCGGCGTTGACTCGGCGATCTCATGGGTTATGCAAGTGTACGCCATGAATCGAAGTCCCGGGCGGATCACCGCTATCCAAGATCGGGGCGCCTTCGACGTATTCCAGCACCAGATAGTCTGGGCCAATATCGTAGATTTGGCAGATGTGGGGATGGTTGAGAGCCGCGATGGCACGGGCCTCTTGTTCAAACCGAGCGCTATGCTCGCCCTTCAGGCGCTTGATGGCGACTACGCGATTCAGCCTTATCCTCCTGCCGTGCAAAACGAATCGGGCCCGGGATCGACTCCCAGGCCCGCAAACTCGCTGACTTGCCGACTTGCTATGGTTGAGGCGCCTGCGGCTGCTGTGCCGGCGCCGGCGCTCCAGGCACAGGCGGGATGGGCGTCGGCTGCGGCGTGGGTTTCGGAGCCGTTTCCGCCTGGTTCTTCTTCTTCTTGCTCAGGCGCGTTTTTTCGGCGGTCGTGGCTGCCGCCTTTTTCTTCCTATTCGCCGATGTCTGGCCCGACAGTCCCAAAGGAGCCGACTGCGTCTGGCGGTCGGCGACCTCTGCCGCATCCGGCGGCGCGGGCGTCAGCGCACCCCCCTGCGCGCTGCTCGTCTTGGTCTTCTTCTCTGTCCGCGCGCGATCGCTGAAGCGCGTCCTTCGCGTCGGTGCGGTGGCCTCCAGTGGATTGGCCGGCTGCTCGGTATTCGAAGCCGTCTCCGGCAGCGCACCTGCATTCTCCGTGCCCGAATTCGTAGACGCGGTGGGCAGCGTCTCGCGCGGCGCCTGCCCATAGCGGATCTTTTCCTTCTTGCCCGGCTTTTCCGTGCCCGCTTCGCCTTTCTTGCCCTTCGTCGTCTTCTCAGGTGCGGCCTGTTCCGGCGCAGGCGCAGCCGCTCCCGATTTCTGGCGGAAAGTGCGTGTGCTCTCACGGAACCTGGTCCGTTCCACCTTGGCCTTCTTCTTCGGCGCCGGCGGCACATACGCGCTGTAAACCGGCTTGGTCTCGTTGGGGCTGGCACCCGTGTCCACATACCCCGGCTTGATGTCGATGAACGCATCCTCGCGCATCTTCGTCAGGTATGCGCGAATCGCGGGCTCCATCTGGCTCATGTAGTAAGCCTGTTCTACGTCCTCTTGCACTTCCTTGTAAGGCCGTGGTCCCCCCGGGGTGTGCTGCACCACCTTGAGGATGATGTAGCCCTGGCGCGTAAGAATCGGATCGGTGTATTGGCCCGTTTTCAGGTCGAACGTTTGGTCCTCAAGTACCTTGGGAAGCTGGCCCCGCTTGTACTGGCCCAGATCGCCGCCCTGGGCGGCCGTCGTGCCCTCGCTGAAGCTGCGCGCCAACTGCGCAAAGTCGCCGCCCGCGTGCAGCCTGGCCTCGATGTCGTCCGCCTTCGCCTTGGCCGCGGCCACTTTGGCCGGATCGTCAGCGTTCGCCGCAATCAGAATCTCGCCTAACCGCTCGCTCTCCGGTTGCGCGTATTCCTGTTTGTGCTGCTCGTAATAGCGCTCCACTTCGCCGGGCGTTACCTGTACGTGCTCGCCAACCTCCTGCCGCATCACCGTCTGGGTGATGATCTGGTTGCGGATGTTCGCCTTGAAGTCCTCGAACGATACCCCCTGCTCCTTGGCGGCCTTCTCCAGGTCGTCCATCGATTCCAGGTTGTATTGCTTGCGGATCTCGTCCAGCCGCTTCACCAGCTCTGTCTCGCCGGTAATGCCCAGCTCTTTGCCCTTCGAGAGCCACAGTTGCTGGTCGATCAGGTTGCGCAGCAACTCCTTGTGCGCCGCCGACATCTCCTGCAGCGTCTCGCCGTGCTGCCGCGCTTCCTGATCCAGCTGGTCCAGCGCCCGATCGTAATCGGACTTGGTGATGATCTGGTCGTTGACACGGGCAATAATGTCCTCGACGGTCGTCCCGCCGTACGGGCTTTCCGGGACTTTCGCCTGGGTTTGCGCAAAGGTGGTACCAACGAGCAGTACCGTGCCGAACACGATCGCCGCGGAAGTGCGAAGAAGTCTTAGGGTCATAATCTCGGCAACGGGCCATTCACTGCCTGATGCATAGACGCTATTGTAAATCCCAAGGCAGCAGGAATGCGATTCCCGCCCCCAATCCACGGGCCCATCAGGCCCGATTTCGGCCCCGCCAGCCAGCCCGCTACCCCATCCTCGTCCGTGCGCGTCAAACACCACGTGCTATACTTTAGCCGAAGACGGCCCCGCGGGCATTGCGCGAGCGGCTCTTCCGTTTCCCTGGCCTTGCCGGAACCGGGCAAGGTCAATTTTTATCGAGCAGCAATCCAGCAGCGATCGGATTCTCTCTCGGGCGATCGGAAGTCCGTGTCCAGGCGCTCAGGTGTCCGGCCCGTCTGGAGGTTTGTTCCGTCTATGAATACCCGCGCCCGCCGCGCAATCTTCACCGTCGCCCTCTTCTTCGCCGTCTGCGCCGTTGCCGGCACAGTCCTCGAGCGCAGGGTGGGCGCTCAGGCCTCACAGGACGAAAGCCAACTCCGCGACAGCCTGAAGGCCTTTACGAATGTCTACGCGCTCGTCGAGCAGAACTATGCCGAGCCCATCACCGGCGACAAGATCGACGACGCCATCTATGACGGCGCTATCCCCGGCATGTTGCAGGTTCTCGACCCGCACTCGCATTTCTACGATCCCAAGGCCTACGCCCGCATGCGCGAGGACCAGCGCGGCCACTACTACGGCGTCGGCATGGTCATCCAGCAGCAGAACAACAAGGTCTACGTCGTCACGCCCTATGAGGACACGCCCTCCTATCGCGCCGGCATTCACCCCGGCGACCAGATCTTCGCGGTCGATGGCAAATCCACTGACGGCTGGACCTCCGATCAGGTTGCCAAGGCGCTCAAAGGCCCTAAAGGCACCCAGGTTCAGGTCACGATGGTTCGCTATGGCCAGCCCAAGCCGCTGGTCTTCAACCTCACCCGCGACGAGATTCCCCACCCCTCCATCGATCTCAAATATGAGATCCGTCCCGGCATCGGCTACATCCATCTCACCCAGTTCCAGGAAACCACCGGCGAGGAGATGGAAGACGCCATCAACAGCTTCGGCGACCTCAAGGGCCTGCTCATTGACCTGCGCGAGAACCCAGGCGGCCTCTTAAGCCAGGCCGTGGACGTCTGCGATCACCTGCTCGCCAAGGGCCAGGTCATCGTTACCCAGCGAGGACGTGCCTATTCCGATCAGAACTACACTGCAACCCACGGTAACGGCGGTAAGATCTTCCCCATCGTCGTGCTGGTCAACCAGGACACCGCTTCGGCCGCCGAGATCGTCTCTGGCGCCTTGCAGGACCACGACCGCGCCCTCATTGTCGGCCAGACCACCTTTGGCAAGGGCCTCGTTCAGACCGTATACAACCTCAGCGAAAACTCCGGCCTCGCGCTCACCACCTACCACTATTACACCCCTTCCGGCCGCCTCATTCAGCGCAACTACGCAGGCGTTTCGCTCTACGACTATTACAACCACGCTGGCGCGCTCGCCCCCGACTCCTCGAACCGCGAGGTCAAGCTCACCGATTCGGGCCGCACCGTCTATGGCGGCGGCGGCATCACTCCCGACGAAAAAATCGAAACGCCCAAGACCAACCGCTTCCAGGACGAGCTGCTCTATAAGGATGTGTTCTTCCACTTTGCGCCGGTCTACGTCGCCAATCACACCGTGGGCAAGGACTTTCAGGTCGACGACGCCGTGCTCACCGATTTCAAAAAGTTCCTTACCAGCCAGGATGTCGACTGGACCGATGCCGATATCAACGGCGTCTCCGACTGGCTGAAGGCGCACATCAAAAAGGATATCGTCACCATTCAGTTTGGCCAGTTAGCTGGACTGCGCACCTTGACCGACTGGGATCCCATGGTTCAGAAGGCGCTCGCCTACATGCCCGAAGCCCAGGCCCTCGAAGACAACGCGCACAAGGTGCTCGCCGAGAAGGCCCAAGCCCGTGCTACCGAAAACCAGGGCGCAGCCGCACAACCGTAAGCGCGCGCAGCTTCAAGCCATGCAAAAAGGCCATCCCGAACGGGATGGCCTTTTTTGCTGCCGGGCCCGGACGCAGGCGTGCTCGCGTTTCGGCGTTATCTTGAGAACTGAGGACGTGATGCTGTGGAGATCGCATGAAGACAACAATTTGGGATTGGGAGAAGACGACAAAAGGAAACCGGGAACAGCGGGCGGGCACATTCGACGAGATTGCCGAGTTGTACGATTTGGCACGGCGTGAATGTCCGGAACAGTTGTTCGATGATTTGTTTCGGAATCTTCCCATCGAACCGGCAAAGACGGATGTGCTCGAAATTGGATGCGGAACCGGGCAGGCGACGCTGCCGTTGGCGCGCCGTGGGTGCCGGGTGCTTGCTGTTGAGATGGGAGCGAACCTGGCGCGGATCGCGCAGCGCAAGCTGGCGGGGTTCGAGAAGGTCGAAATCGTCAACTCGCGATTTGAGGATTGGGAGTCGGCGCGCCGGTTCGATGTGATTCTGGCTGTGACCTCGTGGCACTGGCTCGACCCTGTGGTGCGCTATCGAAAGGCGGCAGCGTCGCTTAAACCGGGCGGCACGCTGGCCTTCACCACGGTCAGCCCTGCATTTCCGCCGGGATTCGATCCGTTCTTCATCGAGATCCAGGACTGCTATGAGGCTATCGGCGCCGGCAGACTGGAGTTTCCGCAACCATTGCCCGACGAGATCCAGGATGCGCGCGATGAGATTGAGGAGAGCGGATTCTTTGAGGACGTGCGCGTGGTGCGGCGGCTGGGGACGCAGGAGCTTACGGCGGACGAGTATGTGGCATTTATGACGACGGCCTCCGGCCTCCGATTGATGGAGCCAGCTAAACGCGAACAGCTGTTTGCGGAAATGCGGCGGCTGATCAACACGCGGCCAGGCGGCCGGATTTTGATACATGACCTGACGATATTGCACCTGGCGCGCGTGAAGAGCCACGCGGGAGTTTGAATCGCGGCGGAAGAGTGTAGCGCCGACACTGCGGGCCATGAAACACTCCCGATGTGTACGGCGTTTTCACAATTTCTGTGGATTTTCTAGCATGGTGCGAGGTGGCGTTTGCTTCCACCCCAGCAAGCAAAAATCGTTTGCCGGGGGCCCCGGAGAGGAAAACGCCACTTGACCGCAGCGCCTCCGGTCTACACCAATTGTGAAAACGCTATAACGCGCCAAAGTTCATCGCCGCAGCCTGCGCGGCAGGCCTTCAGCGCCGACACTCCGCCCTGCGCCAGACCTCCGGCGCAGGCCGGATCAGCGGACACCGCTGCCTACTTCGGCGGCGGTGGAGGCGTGAAGATCTCACGCTTCTGGGTGGGTTCCGGTTTCGGCTTCGGCTTGGGAGCCTTCTTCGCTTCTTTCCTGCCTTTATCTTTGCTTCCCATGCGTCCCAGCATGACACAGAAGTCCGGCGCTGAAAAGGCCAAATCATCCCGTCCGCGCCCGGCACGCCACCCGCCCCGCTAATCCGGCGTCGCCTATTGATCCAGCCCATGAGCAAGGAACTCCCTGCCCATCCTTGGATCGAGAATCCCTCAGTGTTCCCTCAAAAGGAAGCTTACTTCGGTTGCGGTTGGGCTGGCGCAGTTGCCGGCGCGGGCGTCGACGACGGCGCAGGCGCGGCGGGTTGCGCAGGCGCTGTCGATTGCGGAGGCGTCGAGGGCTGAGCAGGAGCCGAGGCTGCAGGAGTTGCGGGTGCAGCAGGCACGGCGTTCGGTTGCGGGGCGGGGTGCGGCGCAACGCCAGGCCCAAGATGAGTGGGAGCTGTCCCGGCGGAACGCCAGGACGCTGAATGGGCATTGTGGCGCGTTGCGGCGCGGGCATGTCTGTCACCTCCACCAGCTCCATGTCGAAGATCAGGTCTGACTTGGCGGGAATGCCGGGATGGCCGGGCCGGTCGGGAATCGCGTGCGTTCCGTACCCCATCTGCCAGGGGATGAAAATGCGGCGCTTGCCGCCGACCCTCATGCCCTCGAGTCCGTAGTCGAAGCCGGGGATCACGCGGCCCACGCCCTGCGGAACGGCGATGGGCTGCGGTTCGCCCAACTTGGGCTTGCCGTCGGGACCGAGCTCGGGCTTGCCGTCCTTGCCGATGACCGGCTGTCCGTGCTCCTCCCAGGAGTCGAATTTGACGCCGTCGGCGGCGCGCCAGCCAGTGTACTTGATGTGCCAGAGCTTGCCGGCCTCGCCCTCGGGGCCTGTACCGATCCTGATGTCTTCGTACCGCAACGCGAAGGGGATCTTGATTGGCCCGTGAGCCACCCTGGGCACTCCCAGAGGCAGCTTGATCCAGGGCGCCAGGGCGCTGGATGCAGCTGTAACGGGCTTGGTTGAGGTGGGCGTGGGGGCCGCGGGCGTGGACGAAGAGCTTTTAGCATTTGAGGGGCTGGCGGTGGGCGTTTTAGAGCTGGTTTGGGCGCTTGCGACGACCGTGATTGCCGCCATCAACAGGATCAAAAGTGCATGTTTCATTGTTGCGCAAATCTCCCGATTGGTCTCTTCACGTGAGTTTATCAGGCCCTAGCCCATCAACACACCGGCCAGCAGCGCGGTTCGCGGCGCAAGGTGCTCCACGATCACCGACTCGTGGCGCGCGTGCGCGCCCTCGCCCACCGCGCCCATGCCGTCGAGCGTGGGAATGCCGAGGGCAGCGGTGAAGTTGCCGTCCGACCCGCCGCCGGTCGACGCTTCGTCGAGCGCAAAGCCGAGTTCGCGGGCCAGCTCCCGCGCCGCAGCGTAGAGCCGGACGGTTCCGCGGCTGCGCTCCATCGGCGGGCGGTTGATGCCGCCGGTCACGGTCAGCGTGCAGCGCGGGTTCGCCGCCTTGAGCGCGGCGAATTTGCGCTCGATGCGCGGGCCGTCTGCCGCGCGCGGAATCCGCACATCCACCTCTGCCCACGCCTCGGCAGGAATTACATTGCTCTTCGTGCCTCCGCCGATCTTGCCGACACTTACCGTCAGCCCGCGCTTCAGATCGGTCCAGCCGCTCACCGTTTCAATGGCGCCGGCCAGCTCGCGGATGGCGCTCGCGCCCTTCTCGAAGTCACGCCCGCGTGGGCCGCCACGGCCTTTACCGCAATCTGCCAATTGCCGATGCCCTTGCGCGCCGTCTTATATGCCAATCCCTGCGCCGGCTCCAGAACGTAAACGGCGGCGCATTCGCGCGCGATCCGCTCAATGATGGGACGCGAAGCCGGGCTGCCGATCTCTTCGTCGCCGTTGAGCAGCAGCACTACCTCGCGTCGCAGCAGCTCCGCTTCCGTCAGCAGCTCGAGCGCCGTCAGCGCCATGGCCACGCCGGCCTTCATGTCCAGCGTTCCGGGGCCCCAGAGCCGGCCGTCGCTCAGCCGGCACGGCATGGATTCGAGCGTGCCCAGCGGCCAAACCGTATCCAGGTGACCGAGGAGCAGGATGGGCTTCGAGCCGGTCTTTGGCTTTGGCCCGCACCGAGCGGTCAAACTGTGCTTCCAGCACATCGCCGAACCGGTGCTGCCGGTGCAGTTTCACGCGGCCGCCCAGCGCCCTGGCTTGTGCGGCCGCAAGGGCAATGCACGCATCCACGGCGGCTTTTGCATCGGATGGCGACTCTATCCGCACGAGTTTCCGGGTGAGGTCGAGGAGCGAAGGCTGCTTGCGCCGGGCCCGGCCAGCAGCGCGCGCATGGGAATCGGGGAACCGGCAGTCACCTGCATCTTGCCTCCTTTCGTTCCGGCGTTGCTGCATTCGCCCGGTGAGGGACTTCCTGATTCTACGACGCTTACGGGAGTCATCGCTCCTCATCGCTCGATAAGGCTCACGTGTACGGCCAAACGCAGAGTGTGGCAAAAATGCCACAGGACAAGATTTCAACATCCCGTCTAATCTAAAGATCGGACGGGTTTTCCGGCCCCGGAGAAGCAACTTTGGCTCAACTCGCGCACCTGGAACAGACCATTGCAGCGCCCCTTGAATTTGCGGGCGTTGGGCTCCATTCCGGAGCCCCGGTCACCGTGCGCCTGCTGCCTGCCGCAGCCGGCTCCGGCATCGTTTTCCGGCGCACCGATCTCGATAACTTCGAGATTCCCGCCACAGGGCGCAACGTGGCCAAGGTGAGCTACGCAACGAGTCTCATGCGGCAGGGCGTGCTCATCTCCACCACCGAACATCTGCTCTCAGCCTTCATCGGCATGGGCATCGACAATGTAATCGTCGAGATCGACAATCTGGAATTGCCGATTCTGGACGGCAGCGCTCTGCCCTATGTAGAGGCATTTCATCGCGTAGGCATCCGCGAACAGCGCCGCCGGCGCGAGACGCTTCGCGTGCTGCAACCGGTGGAAGTGCGCGACGGCGACAAATTCATCGGCGTCTATCCCGGCACAGGTTACCGTATTTGTTACACCATCGTCTTTCCCGCGCCCATCGGCCAGCAGAAAACCTGTGTCGATCTGGCAGCGGAGACCTACGGCTCTGAAATAGCCGGAGCGCGTACTTTCGGCTATAAAGCCGATGAGCGCAAGCTGCGCGACATGGGGCTCATTCGCGGCGCAAGCGCGCAGAACGCCATCATCCTGAGTCAAAGCGGCCCGGTAAACGGCCCGTTGCGCTTCCCCGACGAGTATGTGCGCCACAAGGTGCTCGACCTGATCGGCGATCTGGCCCTTGCCGGCCGCCGCCTGGAGGCCCACGTGGTGGCTGTACGAGCCGGACACGCCATGCATACCGCGCTTGTTGCCCGTTTGCTCAAGGATCGCTCGGCGTGGGAGCTGGCTCAGGTGCCGGTGACAATCCCAGCGACGAACAATGCTGCCCAATCGAAGCGCGATTCCGGCGTAGGAGAAGCTGCTTTGGCGGGCGTGTAGAGCAGAACCGGTGTTGCCGCGTCCTGTTTCGTTTTGCGGAATGTCGCCGCTTCCTGTCGGCCACGTCGGCTTGAGTGCTGCGGCTTCGAGGTACCACTTCCCTGGTTCTGCTATAAGGCGCACCGGCATGCCGCATGTCCCACTGCTCGCGGATTTGCCGAATTCGGGAGCCGATGCGGTAAAAATACAATCTAAGAGTAAAATGGCACAGAGTTCGTGCGCATAGGGAGCGAGTCTGCATGAGCAATTTGATCTTGAATGTGAATGGCGCGGATTTGCGCGTGAGCGCTCCACCTGAAGAGCCGCTACTCTATGTGCTGCGCAACCGGCTTCATCTGACCGGAACCCGATACGGCTGCGGCGAGGGCCAGTGCGGAGCCTGCACGGTCCTGCTCGACGGCCGCGCTGTGCGTTCTTGCCTTACTCCAGTGGCCGCGGCCGCAAACGCGAAAATCGTCACCATTGAAGGCCTGGAGCAAGATGGACAACTCAGTGCCGTACAGCAGGCTTTCCTTGACGAGGGCGCCCTCCAGTGCGGCTACTGCACGTCGGGCATGATTCTGAGCGCGACTGCGCTGCTGCGCGATCGGCGCAATCCCAACGATGACGAAATTGCCGCGGCGATGAACGGAAATCTGTGCCGGTGCGGAACCTATCCGCGCATCCTTGCGGCCATCAAACGCGCCGCACGGCAGGCGGACGGAGGAGCAAGCCGATGAGCTTTCGCGACCCGTTCGAGCGCGAGTTTTTTGAAGGCGGTCGAATGGAATCCGCCGGGGGGCTGCAATTCGACCGGCGCGATTTCCTGAAGCTCTTTGGAGGCGGCCTGTTCGTCGGTCTTGCCAGCGCCTCCGCGTGGACGCAGGAAGAAGGCGGAAGCCTTGTCATGCAAGAGCCGCCCAAGGATGTGGGCGCATGGCTCCACATTGCAGCCGACGGCGGAGTGAAGGTGTTTACCGGCAAAGCGGAGGTGGGCCAGAACATCCGCACCTCGCTTGCGCAACTCGTGGCCGACGAGTTGCGCGTGCCCTTTGCCTCAATCGAGATGGTGATGGGCGATACGGCTCTCACGCCCTGGGACATGGGTACATTCGGCAGCCGCACAACACCCATGATGGGCCGGCAACTGCGCACTATGGCCGCAGCCGCGCGCCAGATGCTGCTTGAAACGGCCGCCGAACAATGGCATGTCGATCCCGCGTCCCTTGTGGCCGCCGATGCCGCAGTTACCGACCCACGAACATCGCGTTCAATCGTCTACGGCGCACTCACCCGCGGCGCGAACCTCGTCAAGATCGTTTCCGGCGAAGAGGCGCTGATGCCCGCCAGCGCGTGGAAGATTGCCGGGACTTCCGTTCCCAAGGCGCAAGGCCGCGATTTCGTGACCGGCAAGCATATCTATCCGTCAGACGTCGTCCGGCCTGGGATGTTGTTCGGCGCCGTGCTGCGCCCCGAAGGGTTCAACGCAACGCTTCAGTCCCTCGAAACCGGCGCGGCGGAAAAACTGCCCGAAGTGAAAGTTGTGCGCGACGGCGATTTCACTGGAGTGGTTGCACCCGATCCGCTTTCCGCGCGACACGCGCTGTCGGCCATCCAGGCCAAGTGGGATGTGCCTGCGCAACCCTCGAACCGCAATCTCTTTGAAGTGCTGAAGAGCAGAGGGGGAAGCGGCGAGGACCGGAAACCGCAGTATGTTTCCGGCTCCGTCGCGCAGGCGCTGAACGAGGCGGAGATCAAACTGGAAGAGCAATACACCCTGCAGTACATTGCGCACGCGCCGCTTGAGCCGCGGGCAGCCGTGGCCGAATGGGACGGCGACAAGTTGACTGTATGGACGGGAACGCAGCGTCCATTCGCCGTGCGCGACGCGCTTGCGGAGGCGTTCAACATTCCCGCAGCAAACGTGCGCGTCATTCAGCCCGATATGGGCGGAGGTTATGGCGGCAAGCACACGGGCGAGGCGGCCGTGGAAGCCGCGCGCCTGGCCAAGGCTGCAGGCAAGCCGGTGAAACTGGAGTGGACCCGGCGCGAAGAATTCACCTGGGCTTATTTCCGTCCCGCCGGCCTGATTGAGATCAGGGCAGGCGCGCGCCGCGATGGAACCCTGCTTGCCTGGGAGTATCACAATTACAACTCGGGCAACGCAGGCATCGGGACTCCTTATAACGTTCCCAATCAGATCATCCAATACCACCCGGCAAATTCTCCGCTGCGCCAGGGCTCTTACCGCTCGCTGGCCGCGGCGGCCAACCAATTCGCCCGCGAGTCGGCCATGGACTCGCTCGCCCACGCCGCTCAGATCGACCCACTCGAGTTTCGGCTTAAGAACCTTACTGACGCGAGGCTCCGCGCGGTCTTCCAGGCGGCTGCGGAAAAGTTTGGCTGGGGCCGCACGCAATCAATCGCCCGAGCGCGGATTCGGCATTGCCGGCGGCACGGAAAAGGGCGGCCACGTGGCTACTTGTGTCGAGATCGCCATCGATCCCGCTACTAAAAGGCTGCGCATTCGCCGCGTCGTACAGGCTTGGGAGTGTGGCGCGGTCGTCAATCCCGACGGCTTGAAAAACCAGTTGTCGGGCGCCATTGTGCAGGCCATTGGCGGCGCGCTCTTCGAGCAGGTGCTCTTTGCCGATGGCCACATCCTGAATCCTTCTTTTGCCGCAGTACCGTCTGCCCCGCTTCAGCGACACGCCGCAGATCGAAATCGTGCTCCTTGACCGGAAGGATTTGCCTTCGGCAGGCGCGGGCGAAACGGGAAATGTGGGCCTTGCGCCGGCGGTCGGCAACGCCATCTTTGCCGCAACGGGAGTGCGGCTGCGGAGTATGCCCATGGCCCCACGCGCGGCCGCGCCGGGACAACCGGAATCTTCCTTCCCAAGTTAGCCTGTATCCTCATGCAACTTGCTGACAAATAAATGGCGTGTCATCCTGAGCGCATCGGGCCGGTCACTCCATAATGACCACTCATCGGTCAGGTTTTCCGCTCAGCCGTTGCGATCAATCGCCATGGCGGTTGCTTCTCCGCCGCCGATGCAGAGCGCGGCGATTCCACGCTTCAGGCCGTATTTCGCGAGCGCCGCGAGCAGAGTGACCACGATGCGCGCGCCCGACGCGCCGATGGGATGGCCGAGAGCGCAGGCGCCGCCGTGGATGTTGACTTTTTCGTGGGCAAGGCCGAGATCGCGCATTGCCGCCATCGTGACCACGGCGAACGCCTCGTTGATCTCGAATAATTCCACATCGCCGGTCTTCCAGCCCGTCCGCTCCATAAGCGCGCGGATGGCGCCGATGGGCGCCGTGGGAAACAGCGCCGGTATGTTTGCGTAAGTTGCATGACCCACGATGGTTGCCAGCGGCTTGAGGCCGCGCTTTTCAGCTTCAGAGCGGCGCATGAGCACCAGCGCGGCGGCGCCATCGGAGATGCCGCTGGAGTTTGCCGCAGTCACCGTGCCGCCTTCGCGAAACGCCGGCTTCAGTTGCGGAATTTTCTCCGGCGCAGCTTTCTGCGGCAGCTCGTCTTGGGTCACCACGCGCTCGGTCTTGCCCGCTTTCACCGTGAACGGGTACGATCTCCGCGGCAAAGCTGCCATCGGTAGTGGCCTTTCGCGCCTTCATAAGCGATGCCAGGGCAAATGCGTCCTGCGCCTCACGCGTGAACGCGTAACTTTGCGCGCAATCCTCAGCGAAGGTTCCCATCAGGCGGCCTTTGTCATAGGCGTCTTCGAGACCGTCGAGAAACATGTGGTCGAGAACGCGCCCATGCCCCATGCGATAGCCGGCCCGCGCGCGGTCCAGGAGATACGGCGCGTTGCTCATGCTCTCCATGCCGCCGGCGACCATGATTTTCGCACCTCCGGCAAGCAGCATATCGTGCGCGAGCATGGCCGCCTTCATCCCGGAGCCGCACATCTTGTTGATTGTCGTAGCACCGGCGGAAGGCGGCAGCCCTGCGCCGAGCGCGGCCTGGCGAGCGGGAGCCTGTCCCAGGCCGGCGGGAAGCACGCAGCCAAAGAAGACTTCGTCCACGGAGTCGAATGGGATGCCTGCGCGCTCCACGCCGGCGCGGATGGCAGCAGCGCCGAGTTCGGGAGCGGTAACATCTTTGAAATCGCCCTGGAACGCGCCAATGGGAGTACGCGCTGCGCCGGCGATGACGATTGGATCGTGTGCGGACATATCTGTTCCTCGAATCTCAAAAAATTCGGAATCAGCGCGGCGCCATGCGCGGAGTACCGTCGAGCCGGATCGTTTCGCCATTGAGCATGATGTTTTCGCAGATCATGTTTTTGATGAGAAGCTTCTCTGGTTGCCCACTTCCCGAGCGAAGCATACCACCGCGAGACCATCTGTGATAATACTGATCGGATGCCGGGAGGCAACCGACTTTGAATCGTCTTTCGCCGGGTGCGTCTGTCACGCAATTAAGCGAAGAGGAGACGCTCTTCCGCGACTCTGTGCGCCAGTTTACCCAGAATGAAGTTGCGCCGCTGGTCCGCCGCATGGATGAAGACCAGCAGATGGATGCCGCGCTCGCGCGGAAGCTCTTTGCCCTGGGCCTGATGGGAATTGAGATTCCCGAGCAGTTCGGCGGCAGCGGCGGCTCGTTTTTCGACTCCGTACTGGCCGTGGAGACGCTTTCAGAAGTCGACCCGGCGGTGGGGCTCCTGGTCGACGTGCAGAACACGATTGTGGCCAGCGCGCTGCTTCGCTGGGCCACGCCGAGCAGAAGCAAAAGTATCTGCCCAGGCTGGCAACGGATACCGTCGGCGCCTACGCGTTGAGCGAAGCGGGATCGGGCTCCGATGCTTTTGCGCTGCAAACGCGCGCCCAAAAGCGTGGCGGCGACTATGTGCTGACGGGACGCAAGCTTTGGATTTCGAACGCCAAGGAAGCCGGACTGTTCATCGTCTTCGCCACCGTGGATGCGAGCGCCGGCTACAAAGGCATCACCGCGTTCCTGGTGGAGAAAGACGCGCCGGGATTCACCATCGGCAGGAAAGAGGACAAGCTGGGCATTCGCGCCTCCAGCACCTGCGAATTGATTCTGGATGCGTGCGCGGTGCCGGGGGCGCAGGTGCTGGGCGAAGCGGGCAAGGGCTACAAGATCGCGATAGAGACGTTGAACGGCGGGCGCATCGGCATTGGCGCGCAGATGCTTGGGCTGGCAGAAGGGGCGTGGAGTCATGCCGTGAAGCACGCCAAAGAACGTAAGCAATTCGGCAAGGCCCTCGTCGAGTTCCAGGCCATGCAGTTTCAGCTTGCGCAGATGGCGACCGACATTGAGGCCGCCAGGCTGATGGTATACAACGCGGCGCGGATGAAGGACGCGAAGCTCGAATTCCGGAAAGAAGCGGCCATGTGTAAATACTTCGCCTCGCACGCTGCCGAGCGCGTCGCGAGCCTCGCCGTTGAGGTTCTGGGCGGGCAGGGATTTGTAAAAGAGTCGCCGGTGGAGAAACTCTATCGCGATGCCAAGATCGGAACGATCTACGAGGGAACATCGTTTATGCAACTGGCGGCGATTGCGAAGATGGTGCTGTAGCGCGCTTTAGGAAATTGTTCGGTCTGCTCCAGATCGTGCGCCGTCACCGATCTAAGAGCTTCAATCAATTTGCGAGCGCTTGTTTGCTTACTCGCAATACTCGCGGGGTCGTCAGCAACCGGACGAGGACAGGCTTGCCGCGCCAGTCCTCGGGCCGCGCATGTGGCTCTGGGCTCGTGGATGACTCGGGACTTGTGGCTCGATCTTTGAGCCACGACCGAATGCAGAACGCATTGATGCCGATGCAAAACAGGTTGGCGGGAATGAAGCCGAACTGCAGAGTATGGAATCCGATTGCGCAGATGATCAGGCTGTTAACGATCGAAATAAGGAGGCCGGACCAGCAGCTTTCGCCCCACCAGCACTGTGGACAGAACAGAGAGCAAACAAGAAAGATAATCTAAATGAAGCGATTCCACAGCACGCCTCCCTCGACGATTTCGCTCGTCGACCTTGAAATTGCACTTTCAAACTCGCTGTCTTCTGAGTACGCGTGAAGTTAAGCATGTGCCGTTCCAAAGCATCCGTCGCCGGGTGCGTGCAACCTTCTTATTGAGAACACAAGTGTTAAGGGTGATGTCTGAGGCGAGCCCAAAGTGACGAGGCAACTCGTGACGACAGATGGCGACGAAATCTCGCCACTTAGACTAAATGCAGCCACCATGCGCGATGCCATGCACACTCGGACTTCAAGCCATGGAGAGCGACGGGATTCTGCGGGGGTCTTAATCCTATCGCCGGTTGCGATGCGGTGAATCGACACAAACCATTTGACATCGTAGTTCTTTTGCTGCTTTGATTCGCCTCAAAGAAACTTTGGATCTTCTTATGTCATTACGGCGTTTTCACAGTTACTTTTGAGGCACTTTGCGTGCTGTGCAAAGTGGCATTTTCCTTGTGAAAACGCCACTTGAGGTATCCGGCTTCGGCTTACAGCAACTGTGAAAGTGCGTTGGGCTTCGCTTCACCGGCCGAAGCTACGGAAGGAAGGTATGAACTCACTGAACGATAAGATTGCGATTGTCACCGGCGGGGGCGGCGGTATCGGCTCTGCGTCGGCCATGGTGCTGGCGGAGCGCGGGGCGAAAGTTATGGTCGCGGACCGCCTTATCGCAAATGTTGACGTCACCGTCGGCGAAATTCAGAGCAGGGGCGGCTGGGCCCGGCCGCTGATTTTCGATCTCTGTGTGGAAAATCAGATCCGCGCCGCGATGGATAGGGTTGCCGACGAATTGGGCAGGATCGACATTCTGCATAACTGCGCGGCCTACATTTCTGCGGAGTCGCTTCTCCTCGACAAAGACATCGAGACCATGGACGTCCCAACCTGGGAAACTGCCTTTCGCATCAATTTGACAGGCACCATGCTTTGCTGCAAGTACGCGCTGCCGTATATGCCACGCCATGCCGGAGCATCCATCATCAACACTGCGTCCAATACGGGCCTGCAGGGTTACACCATGCTGGCGGCGTATAACTGCAGCAAGGCGGCGATCATGCAGTTAACCCGGAACATCGCCACCTCCCACGGCAAGCTAGGCATTCGCTGCAACACGATTTCGCCGGGCCTGACGCTGACTCAATCGGTTCTCGAACAAATGCCGCAGGCGATACAGGATATCGTCGAATCGGGAACGCTGCTGCCGTCGCTGGGCCAGCCCAACGACATCGCGTACGTGGTGGCGTTCCTGGTGTCGGACGAGGCCAGGCACATTACTGGGCAGAACATTGTGGTGGACGGTGGAACCAGTGTCCACGATCCAGGCTTTGCGCAGTTGCGGGCGCTGGCCGCGCAAGAAACCGGCCAAGTCCACTGAGGGACTGTTTCTCCCGTTCATGACCGGAAATTGATGGAAGGGATTGGCGGACCTGGCCGGGCTGTTCCAAGTATGACCCGTATCCGGCGCAGTCGCAGCGACTCACGCCATCTCCAGTCTCCAATCCGAGTGTGCACTGCATCGTCGGATAGCGGCTGCATTTAGTCTGGGCGGCGAGATTTCGTCACCATCTGTCGTCACGAATTCTCCCGTCATTCCCTGGGTTCGCCGCAGACATCGCCTTAACACTTGTGTTCTCAACAAGAAGGTTGTGCGCATCCGGCAACAGAGACTTTGGCCCTTCATATGCAAATCTCAACGCATATGCATAACAGAACGGGTGGCTAAGCCGCTGGTTGCGGATGCAACACGTCGCGGCAACTGAAGAATCAGCCAGACAAAACCACGGTAGCCGGCCTTTTCCCTGAGAAAAGTGCGGGCTAGGTGCGTCCTCAGTGGTTTTGTCACGGTTGCGGAGCCAAACTTCGCCCGCGTTCGCTCTCGCTGTGCCTGTACGGCTTGAACGGTTTAAAAGGGCCTTGGCAAGAACCCAAACCAAGGGAGTTAATCTTAAATTGTTAAAAAATAGTTTTCTCGCTCTTTCTCTGCTCTTGATGCTCATCGTTATCGGAACCGGATGCGGCGGATCTTCAACGAAAACAGCCGCGGCCACGCCTTCGGCGTCCTCTTCCGGAATCACCGTCAGCAGTCCGGCCAATGGCGCAGCCGTGGGCTCACCGTTCACGCTGGCCGCCACTGGCACAATCTGCTCATCGCAGCCGATAACTTCGATCGGCTACTCGCTCGACAGCAGCACCGATCCAGTGGTGGCAAACGGCAACTCCATCAACACGTCAGTTCCAGCGCCCACCGGCACGCATACTCTGTATGTGAAGGCATGGGGAGCGCAGGGAGCGAGCTGCTACCAGGCCGTGACAGTTGCGGTCACGGATTCTAGTTCGCCTGAAAACTCGCTGGTGCCTTCCAATGCTACCGTTGTCAGCAATATTCAGGCTGTGAACGGCTGGCAGGCCGTGCACGATCCGGCCGCGGGCGCAGCTTCGAGCGGCACGATGAGCATGGTGAGCTCGCCCTCGATGAGCGGCAACGCGCGCCAGTTCGACACCAGTTTTTCGAATTCCGGCGGCGAGATTTACAACGTAAACTTTGCCAACGACCCCAATCCGACCAATTTCTTCTACGACGGATGGGTGTACCTGGGCAGCTCCGCGACCAATGTGGCCAACCTGGAGATGGACGTGAACCAGGTGTTAGCGAACGGGGACACCGTGATCTACGGATTCCAGTGCGATGGCTACAGCGGTACGTGGGACTACACCGCGAACCAGGGAACGGTGAGCGATCCGAAGGACGCATGGGTCCATTCGGGCGCGCCCTGCAACGTCAAAAACTGGGGCAAGGAGCAATGGCATCACGTGCAGATCCGCTACTCGCGTGACGATTCCGGCAACGTGACCTATAACTCGGTTTGGCTGGACGGTGTGGAAGCTCAAATCAACGCCACAGTGCCTTCGGTCTTCGCGCTGGGATGGGCTCCCTCACTGCTTACCAATTTCCAGGTGGACGGCAGCGGCTCCGGCTCCAATACCGTTTACCTCGACGAACTGACCATCTCGCGTTGGTAAATCGAGGCATTGACTGAGAACGACAAGCGACGGCTGCTCAAAATGGCTGTAGTGCGCCCGGAATGGGGGCAGCCAATCCTGCGTCTATCGTCTCCCTGGATACGGCCGCGCGGGGGCACGGGCTTTATGCAGCAAGCGGACGAGCGCTCGATCCCGTGAAGCGCACTAGAGACGTCACCCCAGAAATATCCCGGCAATCGACGCCGAAATCAGGTTGGCCATCGTTCCCGCGAGCATCGCGCGCACGCCCAGTTCCGCCAGATCGTTGCGCCGCTCGGGAACCAGTGCGCCGATGCCTCCGACCTGCATCCCGATCGAGCCCAGGTTGGCAAAGCCGCAAAGGGCAAAGGTGGCGATGGTGAAGGAGCGCGGGGCCAGCACGGCCTTATGCGCACCCAGCCCGATGTAGGCGATCACCTCGTTGAGTGCCATGCGCGTGCCCAGCAGGTTGCCGATCGCCATGCAGTCGTGCCAGGGAACGCCGATGAGCCAGGCGACCGGAGCGAAGGCATAGCCGAGAATCTGCTCCAGCGAGCCGGGAACCCAGTGCATGTGGGCAAGGCCGTGTGTCCAGCCCAGTAGGCCGTCGAGCAGCGCCACCAGAGCCAGAAAACTCACCAGCATGATGGCCACGTTCATGGCCAGCTTGCCGCCGTCAATGGTGCCGCGCGCAATGGCGCCGATAAAGTTTTCGTCGGCATGCAGTTCGCTCTTGGGAATCACCACTTTTCCCTCGGTGGCCGGCACCTCGGTTTCGGGAACCAGCATCTTGGCCATCAGAATGGTTCCCGGCGAGGTCATGATAACGGCCGAGAGCAGGTGCCGCGCCTCCACGCCCTGCGAAATGTACATGGCCATGATGCCGCCCGAGACGTGCGCCATGCCGCTGGTCATAATGGTCATCAGCTCGCTGCGCGTGGCCTTGGAGAGAAACGGGCGTATGGTGAGCGGCGCCTCGGTCTGGCCCATGAAGATGCTTGCCGCCACGTTCATGCTTTCGGCGCCGGAGATGCGCATGGTCTTGAGCATGACCCAGGCCATGGCGCGGATGATGAGCTGCATCAATCCGATATGGTAGAGCAGCGCAAAGAAAGCGGAGATGAAAATGATCGTTGGCAGCACCTGGAAGGCGAAGATAGCGCCTTTATTGTCTCCGAGAAGAGCGCCGAACGCTCCGGAATTGGGTAGACCGAGCTCGCCGAATAAAAGACTTGTTCCAGCGAAGGTGCAGGCGAGCATTTTGGTCACTACGTCGCCGGCCCAGCTCATCACCTGCTGCCCGAGGCCGAACCGTAGTACAAGGAAGGCAAACCCGAACTGCAGGCCGAGTCCCCAGGCGATGGTGCGCCAGCGGATGTGCCGGCGGTCAGTGGAGAAAAGCCATGCAGCCAGCAACACCGCCAAAATTCCCAAGATGCCAGTAAATCGACCCAATGCGGTTGCCTCCTGAAGAACAGCTTTTAGCCATTAGCTTTTAGCTGTGCCGTGCCACACGATGCGGTTGCGGATAAACCAGTCGCTCGTTGCAGGAGTCATTCAAGCGACAGATAGAAACCGAAGCTAAGAGCCAGAAGTTGTTATTCGATTAAGTTACAGCATCCCAAACGAATTTCCATCGAAAAAAGCAACTACGAACTTCGCGGTTTCCATCGCCCACTTCGTTTGCCGCAAAGCCGATTCGCGAAAACAACTACCGCTCCAGCACTTAATGCTAAGAGCTAAAAGCTAACGGCTAGTAGCTAACTTGAGATACTTCTCCGCCGCATCGCGCATAAAAATGCGGCTCACCAGCGGAACCGGTGCGCGGGGCGGACTGTTGGAGAAGCGAATAGCCTGTTTCAGAATCGCCACCGGCTCCGCCAGCATCTCCGTCTTCGTTGCGTAGATCGTCGCCAGCGGCTGGCCGCGCTCTACGCGCACGCCGCGCCGCGCATGAAACAAAATGCCGGCGTGCGGATCGACCGGTTCCAACCCCAGCGACGATGACCTGTCGCTGGGGACCCCGGGTTCTCCGGCTTTCTCGCGCCCCGCGCCGGTGCGCTGCACCGCCCAGCCCAGCGCGGTTGCATCCATCTCGACAACAAAGCCGCTTTCCCAGGCCTCGACCACTGCCGTCGCGCCGGGTTTGTGGAATGCCGCGGGATCGTCGAAGACGCTCACGTCGCCGCCCTGCGCCTCGATCATCGCGAAGAAGACGCTCAGCGCGGAGCCATCCATCAGCGCAGCTTCGGCGCGTTTGTAGCCTGTCTCCGGCGACTCCGCTTGCCCGCCCAAATAAATCATCCATCCGGCCAGAATCAGCGACAGCTCGCGCAGGTCAAAATTCGTTTCGGGGCTCCGCGCCGGCAGCTTGCCGCGCAGCAACTCGACGGACTCGACCAGTTCGATCCAATTGCCGGCCGCTCGTCCCAGCGGCTGGCCCATGTCGGTGAGCAACGCCACAGTGCGCGTGCCCGCGGCATCGGCCGTGGCCACCATCAGCGCCGCCAGAAACTCGCAGTCTTCTACTTTGCCGAGAAACGCGCCCGAGCCGGTCTTCACGTCCAGCACCAGCGCGTCCAGCCCGGCGGCTAGCTTCTTGCTCAAAATCGACGCACAGATCAGCCCCGGATTCTCAACCGTCCCGGTGCGGTCGCGCAGCGCATAGAGTTTGCGATCGGCGGGCGCCAGTTCGTCTGTCTGGCCAATGATGGACGCACCGCATTTCGCAAGCACCGCCTCAAATTCCGCGAGCGTGAGCGCGGTGCGGTAGCCGGGAATCGCTTCCAGCTTATCGAGTGTTCCGCCGGTGTGGCCCAGCGCGCGGCCGCTGATCATGGGCACGGCCACGCCGCACGCCGCCGCCAGCGGCGCGACGAGAAAACTGGTTTTGTCGCCCACCCCGCCCGAGGAGTGCTTGTCCACGGCCTGCTTGCCCAGCCGCGCCGGCGAAAACTTCTCGCCCGAGTCGCGCATGGCGAGCGTGAGCGCGCGCGTCTCATTCAGCGAAAGTCCGCGAATCCACGCAGCCATCAGCCACGCGGCAAGCTGATCCGTAGGAATCGAGCCGTTGGCCGCGCCACGCGCCACAAATTCAATCTCGCGCGCATCCAGCGCGCCGCCGTCGCGCTTCTTGCGGATGATGTCGATCATGTGGAGCGGGGCAGTAGCGGAAGTCCCAGAACCGGTCGATTCGAATTGCGGCATGAGCGTTTGGCCTCGGCGTCGAAAAAGAGAACGGTGGAAGCAGTCCATTCTACTCGGTTTGACTTGCTTTCCCCGTTTGACCTCCCCGCACATTTTAAGGTACAGTGTATGAAGTAAGGTGCAGGATGGCAGAAGGTGCGCAGCCGCACAAGATTCCGCTGATCTTCTACCAGCCCCGACCCGGAGTCGAGCCAGTCCGGGATTGGTTGAAGGATTTACCGGAGGCGGATCGCCGGGCAATTGGGAAAGACCTATTGCGCGCGCAATGGCGATGGCCGGTCGGAATGCCGCTTTGCCGGCCGCTTGGCGACGGCTTGTGGGAGATCCCGGACGGATTTACCTCAAGGGCGAACGGCGCGCGTTTTGATCTGCCTGTATTGCGCACATCTTGTCGCGTTGCACGGGTTCATCAAAAAAAACCCGGACGACACCGGAAAGCGATCTGGCGCTCGCGCGCAAACGCCGCAAGGAGCTGGAGCAATGAGCAAAAAGCACATGGGATCGAGCATCGACGATTTTCTGAGGGAAGAGGGAATCTTTGAGGAGGCGCAGGCACAGGCGATCAAGGAGGTGGTTGCGTGGCAGCTTGCCGAAGCTATGAAGCAGCAGAAAATCTCCAAAAGCAGAATGGCCGTGCTGCTCAAAACCAGCCGCACCCAGGTTGACCGTCTTCTCGACCCGAAGAACGACATCACACTTCTGAGCTTGCAACGGGCTGCGGCAATAGTAGGCCGCAGGGTATCCATCCAGCTCGTTTAGCCCG
This sequence comes from uncultured Acidobacteriota bacterium, assembly GCA_963832535.1. GTDB lineage: Bacteria > Acidobacteriota > Terriglobia > Terriglobales > Acidobacteriaceae > Telmatobacter. The sequence continues at coordinate 104,620 of CAWHUK010000020.1, read as the reverse complement.
CTATTTCAATTTCATCTCAAACCCCAGCGGCAGCACGTCGCTGAAGGCCATCGTCCGCATTCCGTCCGCCATCGGAAACACCACCGGAGCGTCGGGCAGAATGAATTCGGCGAGCACTTGCCGGCAGGCGCCGCAGGGAGGGCTGGCCATTCCGTTCAGATTCGCAACCGCAACAGCCGCTACACGAATCTCCGGTCCGAATTGGGAAACCGCCTGTACCAGCGCCGCCCGTTCCGCGCAAATCGTCAGCCCGAAACTCGCGTTCTCCACATTCGTCCCCGTCACGATTTCGCCGTTGGTGAGCTTGAGCGCGGCTCCCACACGGAATCCTGAGTAGGGCGAATAGGAGTACTGCGCGGCCGTGCGCGCCCGCTCCACCAGCTCTTCGAGTTCCGGCTGAGTCAGTTTAGTCATATCAGTGCGTCTGCCCTATGTTCGCATGAAGCAAGGATAAGAGGAACCCGCGAGGATAGACATCGACTTAAGGCGGACTCTTGCGAAGGATGTCGGCAAGCCGACGACACGTGTTCTCTATTGTTGTGTTAATTCCGCCTGCTAAGAGGCGATGTCGAACGGATCGGTAACTTCAAGAGGTTGTTGAAAGAACTTCCTCGCGGCGTCAGCGATGCGCATCTTCAGATCGTGCTGTAGCCTGCGACAAGTCTTCACACGAGGATGCTGCGTTTCTTGTCTGCTGGTCGTCAGGCAGGAGCAATTTCAGGAATTCGCCGAGTTGCCGTCGATCCGCCCCTTCAACAGGCCGATATTGTCCTCGGTCTTCCTCATGGTGATTGTCTACGGCAAACCTTAGTCCAACGCCGTCGTTGCCCCACCGAACGGCTTCCGTACACACACAAATCGATTTCTCAAAAGTCCCCTCGACAGCCTTTGTTTTTGTGAGCGTCATCCGGATGATTGTGCCGGGATACCAGCGTTCTGGAGTTACGACATACAGACCCAAGGAACTGATATCCCGAACGCGGCTCACCGTTGGAGGTCCGCCGGTCCAAAAAGAGGCCACAAGGTTATCAACCAATGTCCGAGGTACTACTCTTCGGGCCGGACTCGGAGAGAACCAGCTTGCCAGAAATCCTTGCCGGGGGCGAGTTGTCTTCACGCCCCGTTTGACTTGAATGCTCTCGTTTGGCCTTGGAGCGTTGGAAAGCGCGGCATGCTCCCACGGGTTATCCATCCGCTCAGGGTGTCGATACAAGTAATCCGGAATTAAATGTTGGGTGCTCATTTTCGATCAACTCAATGCAGGTTGTATGCACGTAAGAGGCCAAAGAAGAAAGCTCGATTTTCCCGTCTTCGTCGTCCGCAGATGAGAACCCGGTGAGGGCGCAAGGGCGGAGCCGCGGTCGACACCACCACTTTGGAAATCCGCTTATCCGTCTCCTTAGTCCGCAGATGAGAGCGCAGTGAGAGCGCATAGGCAGAGCCGCGGTCTACGCCACTTTTGGATTCGCGCCTTGCGAATCCCCGATGCCCTCTCGCGATGCCCTCTCGACTGACGCAGCCCGGGCGCGGCCAGGTGGGCGAGGCGCACTTGCCTCTAGGCCGTACCCAACCCAGCACCCAATAGGCCCCGGTTCCTATTCCTGTCTTCCTCAAGTTGAGCGCCATCTTTCCGATAAAGCTCTTGAGTGCTCGCCGCGCGGGGGCTGCCATCTCGGCGGGCTGGATGAGTGTGGACGATGGACGATCTGACGAGGGAGTTCCTGATTGAGAGCCAGGAAGGGTTGGACCGCATGGAGCGGTGCCTGACCGACCTGGAGGAGCGGCCGCGCGATGCGGCCCTGCTGGGCGAAATCTTCCGTTCCGTGCACACGATCAAGGGAACCACGGGGTTTCTGGGCTTCAAGCGTCTCGAAAAACTGGCTCACGCCGGCGAGAGTCTCCTCGGTCTGCTGCGCGACGAGAAAATGCGAGCGGACGCTGCCGTCATCACTGCGCTTTTGCAATTGCTCGATGGATTGCGCGCCATTCTGAAGATCATCGAAACCGAGGGCAACGAAGGCGCCGGAGACGATGCCGCGCTTGGCGATGCTGCACTGATTGAGCGGCTGGAAGAGTTGCAGGCTCCTGCGCGAGCACGGAAGGCAGTACAAGCGAAGGCCGGCACGCCGCCCGCACAAGGATATTCCGGCGGCGAGCCGGCTGCGCAAAAATCTGTTGCCTCAGCGCCTGTGGCCGCCATTCTGCCCGCGGCGGACGGTCCGTCAGCGCTTGTGCCGCGGCCGGCGGAAGCCGCGCCCGCTGCACCAACTCCCGCGCCCGCCGCCTCCGATGCCGGCAAGAACCGCACTCTGACGCCCGGAACCACCGCCGAAAGCACCTTGCGCGTCGACGTAACCCTGCTCAACCGCATGATGAATCTGGTGGGCGAACTGGTGCTCACTCGCAACCAGGTTCTGCAGGCCACGGCTGCCGATCCCAATATGACGGTGCTCTCGCGCCGCCTGGACATGGTCACGGCCGACCTGCGCGAGTCGGTGATGAAGGCGCGCATGCAGCCGGTCTCGAACGTTTTCTCCAAAATGCCGCGCATGGTCCGCGACCTCTCCCAGTCGCTCGGGCGGCGCGTCCGCCTGCAGATGGAGGGCCAGGAAACTGAACTCGATAAGAGCCTGCTCGAGGCCATCAAGGATCCGCTCACGCACGCGGTGCGCAACGCGCTCGATCACGGCATTGAACCGCCCGATGTGCGCGAAGCTGCGGGCAAGGACCCCGAAGGAACGCTGAAGCTGCGCGCCAGCCACGAAGGCAGCCACGTCGTCATCGAAGTTTCCGACGACGGCGCCGGCATTGCTGTTGAAAAGGTGCGCCAGAAGGCCATCGAGCGCGGGCTCATTACGCCGGAGCGCGCCGCGCAGCTTGGCGAGCGCGAGCTGCTGCAGATGGTTTTCCTGCCCGGCTTTTCCACCGCCGCTGCCGTAACCAACGTGAGCGGCCGGGGCGTGGGGATGGACGTGGTCCGCACCAACGTGGAAAAGATCGGCGGCAAGGTCGAGATCGATTCGCGGGCCGGCAAGGGAACCACGCTGCGGATGCGCATTCCGCTCACGCTGGCCATTATTCCGGCGCTGATTGTGCGCAGCCTCAAGCAGAGTTTCGCCCTGCCGCAGGGCGCGCTTTCCGAGCTGGTGCATATTCCGCCGGAGCAGGCCGCCACGGCCATCGAGTGGATTGAAGGCGCGCCGCTCTACCGGCTGCGCGGCAAGCTGCTGCCGCTGGTCTTTCTTGACCGCCTGCTGATGCCCGAGCGCGAGAGCACAATCTGGCCGCCGAGCGGGACAACTTTATCGCCGTGCTTGACGCCGACGGCCGCCGCTTCGGCCTGGTGGTGGACGGGCTCGCCGATCCCGAAGAGATCGTGGTCAAGCCGCTGAGCGCGGTGCTGAAGGACATCGGCCTCTATTCCGGGCGCGACGGTGCTGGGCAACGCGCGACCTGGCGCTGATTCTCGATCCCGGATCGATCGCCATGAAGGCCGGCGTGACCATGAGCAGCGAAGAAGAGGCCGCGCACGCGGCCGAGGAAGAGAGCGAAGACGAAGCCGCCAAGATGGAATATCTGCTGGTGGAAGCCGCCGGACGGCACGCCGCGGTGCCGCTGGCCGACGTGCTGCGCATCGAGCAGCTTCCGTTGTCGCGCATCGAGTACATCGGCTACCGGCCGGTGCTCAACTTCGAAGGGCAGTTGCTGCCGGTCGAGGATTCGGGCGGCATTCTGGCCGCGGCCGAAGGCAATCCCGAGGCGCAGATCATCGTGGTGGTGTGCCGCGAGGGCAATCGTCATGTGGGCATCGCGGTTTCGCACGTGCTGGATGTGGCCGCCGGCGGCGACCTGTTCGAGGCCGGCACCAGCCAGCGCACCGACGGCGTGACGCTGCTCAAGAATCGCGTGACCGGCTTGGTGGATCTGGCGGCGTTGCGCCGCTGCCCGCCGAGAGAAACTCGCCAGACGGAATGGACGCAAACGACGGAGGCGGTGGGATGAGCACAGCCGGAACCGCATTGCATCGCAAGCAAAAGGCGGAGGCGCTGGTCGAGGTCTGCTCCGTGCGCCTGGGCAAGACGCTGTTTGGCGTGCCCATCAGCCACATTCTTGAGATCGTGGGCGCGGCGCGGCCGCAGCCGGTTCCCTGGCTCCGGTCTACGTGGGCGGCCTGGTTCACTATCGCGGCGACGTGCTCACCACCGTGAGCCTGCGCCAATTGCTTGGCCTTGCGCCCAGGAGGGCAAGCAGGACATTCTGGTGCTGGAGAGCGCGGGCGGATGTTTTGGGCTGCTGGTGGACTCCGTGGGCGAGGTGCTGACCGTCTCTGCGGCCGATCACGAGCCCAATCCGTCAATTCTGGACGAGCGGCGCAGGGGCTTGCTTGCCGGCGCGTACAAATTGAAGGACAGTCTGCTGGTGATGCTCGACCCTGAGCGGCTGGATCCCGCTGCGGCCTGAGCGGACAGCCAGGCGGCTTACGGGAGCTAAACAGCGCACGCGGGCGCCTCTGTCAGGAGGAAACCATGCGAGCACTCATTGTCGACGACTCCCGCTTCGTGAGGGACTTCTTGCGCGGCCTGCTTGAAGAAAAGGGAATCGAGTGCGACGAGGCGTGCCGATGGCCGCGTTGCGCTGGAACATCTGCATAGCGGCATGCATTTCGATCTGGCGCTGGTGGACTGGAATATGCCGGTCATGAACGGGCTGGAGATGTTGCGCCAGTTGCGCGCCGACGGGTATAGCGACCTGAAAGTGGTGATGGTGACCACCGAAGCAGAGAACACTATATCCTCCGAGCCCTGGAGGCCGGCGCCGACGAATATCTGATGAAGCCGTTCGACGACGAGGCGCTCCAGGAAAAACTAGCCATGCTCGGCCTGGCGGAGGCTTGAGCGATGGCGGCCAGCCGGAAAATCCGGATCCTGATCGTAGACGACTCCGCCGTGATGCGGAGCCTGTTGCGCTCGGTCATCATGGCCGATGCCGGCCTGGAAGTGGCCGGCACCGCGGCCGATGGCGAAACGGCGCTGGGCGTCCTCGAATCTCTCCATCCCGATCTGATTCTGCTGGACGTGGAGATGCCGGTAATGGACGGATTGGTGACCCTGAGAAAACTGCGCGCGCAGGGGCACAAAATGCCGGTCATCATGTGCAGTTCGCTCACGCAGCACGGCGCCAAGGCCACCATTGAATCCCTGGCCTGCGGCGCCAGCGACTATGTGGCGAAGCCGGCCGGCCAGGCCAGCCGCGAAGCGGCCATCAAAGCGCTTTCGCGGAATCTGATCCCAAAAATTCGCGCCCTCTCCATCCAGCAGCAACAACAGACTTTTCTTGGCGGCGCGCGGCCCCCGCTGTTTTCTGCCTGTGGCTCCGCCAGGCGAGACGCATGCTTCTCTCTTCCATTCCGGTTGCGCTGGCCATTGGCGTCTCCACCGGCGGGCCGGCGGCACTGGAGATTCTGCTTCCCGCGCTGCCGCAAGGCTTTCCGCTGCCGGTGTTCGATCGTGCAGCACATGCCGGAGCTCTTCACCAGACCCTTTGCCGAGCGGCTCAATGGCCGCTGCCGGCTGCGCGGTGCACGAAGCCGTCAGAGGGCGATCCGGTGCGTCCGGGAACCATCTACATCGCCAAGGGCAACTGGCACCTGGAGGTGCTGGCCGCGGCGCGCATCGGCTCTTCGGCAACCCTGCGCCTGGCTCAGGGGCCGCTCGAAAACCACTGCCGCCCCGCCGTCGATGTGCTTTTCCGTTCCATGGCTGCCGTCTACGGCCCGGGAGTGCTGGCCGTGGTGCTCACCGGCATGGGCTCTGACGGCATGAAGGGCTGCCGCGTCGTTCGCGAACGCGGCGGCAGCGTGCTGGCCCAGGATCAGGCCACCAGCACGGTTTGGGGAATGCCCGGCGCAGTCGCCCAGGCTGGCCTGGCGCACAAAGTGCTTCCACTGGACGTCATCGCGCCGGAAATCGTCCGCTTGGCCAGCCGGGCCGCTGCCCCGACAGCCCAACCCTCAAACCCTCCCCGCAATCTTGCCTGCGATATTGATCGATTGGTGGTTTAGAGATGGAACCTGCCGCCGCCGCCGACTACGGCTATTTGCGCCAGCTTGTCTTCGACGTTTCGCAGAATGTGCTCGACCCCTCGCGCGACTATCTCTTCGAGGCCCGGCTCTCTAAGCTCCTGCGCAACCAGGGTATAGCGCGGATGGACGAACTGGTGCGCCAGTTGCGGTCCAAAAAGAATCCCGCCCTCGAGCGCGCCATCGCCGAGGCTATGACCATCAATGAGACCAGCTTCTTCCGCGACCTTCGACCCTTTGAACTGCTGCGCACGCGAACTGCTGCCGCAAATGATCGAAGCCCGCCGCCGCACCCGCACACTGCGCTTATGGAGCGCCGCCTGCTCCACCGGCCAGGAGGCTTACAGCCTGGCCATGCTGCTTCTCGAGCACTTTCCCATGCTCGTCAGTTGGAAGCTCTCGCATCGAAGGCACCGACCTGAATTGCGAGGTGGTCGAGCGCGCCCAGGCTGGCCGCTATCACCGCATTGAAATTAACCGCGGCCTTCCGGCGCGCTGCGTGGTGCGGTTCTTCGATCATGTCGGCGAGGACTGGATCGTCAAACCCGAGGTACGCAAGCTCTGCAACTTCCGCCAGGCCAATCTCTGCGGTCCCGTGCTGCCCTTCCACCGCTCCACGGACCACTTCGACGTAATCTTCCTGCGCAACGTGATGCTCTACTTTTCGCAGGAGACGCGGCGCACGTTGCTGGCCGGCGTGCACCGCCTGCTCGCGCCCGACGGCCTCCTCTTTCTCGGCTCCAGCGAACAACCCGCCGATCCAGCTCTCTGGAATCCCGTGCTCGCCGGAGGCACCTGCTACTACTGCCCCCGTTAGGCCAACTCACGTCCGGTCTCAAAAAAAAGCATCGAAGACAACGCTGTCATCTTAAGCGGAGTTGCGCATTTTGCCGCCAAGCGCAGTCAAAGGTTCAGCAAGCGATCGTCACCTGTTTTGCCGGTAAAAATTTCCCGCGTCCCGACATTCTTTCACTCTCCCCGCAGTGAGCCAAAAACACAACCTGAGCCAATTCACTAGCTTCCGGCCTTGGAAAATTGGCACCCAACGTGCTGCACCAACGGAAAGGTCCCTTATATTTTTTCCGCTTGGAGGTGTCTATGTCGCCATCCATCCTTGGGCAAAGGGGTGTCGCTGCCATCGCCGCTGCCTTAGCGATGGTCACAGGCCTCGGCGGCTACGCCATTCATGAGCACCGCACCGCGCAAAACCTTGCCGCCGCGAATGCCCAGGCGGCCGCCGAGCTCAGCACCACCCGGCGAGAGGTCAGCGACCTCACCGCCAAGGTCAACATGCTCGTCGCGCGCGCCCAAGCGGAGCCTGCTTCGTCAGCGCCGCCCGCTCCACCGGCTCCTTCCGCCCGCATCGCAACCGCAGGCAAACCCGCGGCAGCTCGCCGCCAGCGCGAGGATCCCCGCTTCAACAAGCTGCAATCGCAACTCGACGCGCAAGGCAAGGAGATTGAGCAGACGCGCACGGATCTCGCCAGCACTCAGGGCGACCTCACCAGCACGCGCACTGAGCTCACCGGCTCCATCGCCCACACCCACGACGAGCTGGTCCTGCTCGAGAAGAAGGGCGAACGCAACTATGTTGAATTCGACATCGTCAAGTCGAAAGACTTCCACCGCGCGGGACCGTTCTCGATCCGCCTGAAGAAAGCCGACGGCAAGCACCAGTTTGCCGACCTCGAGCTGCTGGTCGACGATCGCGACCTCTCGCAGAAGCACGTCAATCTCTTCCAGCCGGTCATGTTCTCCACGCCCGGCAGCCCTCAGCCCGTCGAAGTGGTCATCAACGACATCGGCAAGAATCACATCCACGGCTACGTCAGCGCGCCCAAGTACAGCCAGTCGGATCTGGCCTCCATGTCGAATCCCGCCGGCAGCGGAGCGGCAATAGCGGACAGCGGCCCCGTCCAAATTTCCAATCAACCTCGTCAGAAGCTCCCCAAACCACAGCCGTAGCGTCCTGCCGCCTCAGAGACAAGTTATATAAATTACACCATATTTAGATTCATGTCGTTCCTTTAGATTCATGTCGTCCCGAGCGGCGTTTGGCGCGTACTTCGCGCCAAACGCCGCAGCACGTCTTCGCCCAAGCGCGAATACCCTCAATCTTGAGCTGGCGCATCTTGCCCTAACAGCCGCTCGACTTCATCGTGCAGGCGCGCGGTGATGGCCGCCTCGGTTTCTTCGGGGCTGAAGCGGATGGCCTCGCCCACGCGGACTTCAATCGTCCCGGACCGGAACCAGCGGCGGCTTCCGGTTTTTAGTTCGCCCAAGCCGCGAATGCCGATAGGGAGCACGGGTGCGCCGCATTGTTTCGCTAAGAGCCCGATGCCGGGCCGGAAGCGCGCCAACTGGCCCGCGGCCGATTGCCGCCCCTCGGGAAAGACGAGCACGTTGTAGCCGCGGTCCATGGCTTTGCCGGCGTGAGTAAAGCTGGCCTGGAAGTCGCGCTGGCGAGGCAGCGGAAAGACATTGAAGAGCGCCGTCACGAGCAAGTAATCGAACGGTCCGAAGAAATAGAAGCCTTTGTGCCCCGGCGGCCAGCTGGGGTTACGCCAATGGCGGAAATCCTCGAGCATCTCGCCCGCCATGGCCGCGGCAATGTGGCGCCTCAGCGGCCCGGCAAGCGCGTATTCGACCAGGACGCCGTCGTAGTCCGTGACGTGATTGGCGACAATCAGTAACGGACCTTGATGCAGCGGCCCCTGCGGAAGCGGCTGACGGGGTCCGATGACGCGCGGCGCGGCCAGTAGCCACGTGAGCGGACGCATGATGGCTTCAATGAAGGCCACACGAATCCACTCGACCGGCTTCCACCACGGCCACTCGGGATAAAGGAAGTGGACGCGCGGCGGCTCTTGCAAGCCCCCCGGCACACTTGTCGCGTCCGGAACGGTTCCGGTTTGCGCTTGGGGTCGCGCTCCCGTTTCCGCCTCAATTTGCGTGGGGGATTGCGCCGCACTCGCGAAATCCCGTTCCCTGGTTTCCTTGTTCCCTTGTTCCCTGTCGGGGCCCCCGGCGGACGATCTTTGTCCGCTGGGGTGGCTCGGTCCCTCGTTCCCTGTCTCTCCCCCGCCGGCCACCAGCCTGCGCAGTTCGCCCAGCGTCTGCACCTCTTCAAGCAGCCCGCTGCCTGAGACAATACCCAGCCGATCCTCGATGGCCGCGGAAAGCTGCACGCGTCCCAGGCTGTCGAGGTGCATGTCCTCAGTAAGGCGCAGTTCGTCGCCCACGCCGGGTGGTCCTCGCCGGTGATCTGCGCGATGAGTGCGAGCAGCCAGTCGGCCGAGGGCGCAAAGGCGCCTTCAGCGGCGGTGTGCGCCATCCCGTTGTTCGCCGTCGAGGCTGCGGCCTGCACTCGGGCCAGCCATGCGGCAACCGGCTTGCGCCTGATTTTTCCGGTTGAGGTGCGGGGCAGGTCGGGTTCAGGCCACAGAACCCAGCGGCTGATGCGCTGAAACTCCGCCAGCCTTGCATTGGCGCGCTCGATGGCTGCCTCGATGTGTTCTCCCGATCCACGGCAGGCCAGCACGGCGCAGGGCTCGGGCCCGAGAGGGGTTTCCATAGCCACCACCGCGCAGGCAGCTATCTCGGGCTGTTCCTCGATCACCGCTTCAATATCTTCAGGATGAATATTGAGCCCGGAAGAGGTAACGATAATTTCGCTTTTGCGGCCCAGGAAACGCAGCTCGCCCGACTCCTGCCGCTCGGCAATATCCCCCGTCGCCAACCATTCCTCCTCGCGCGGACGCAGCGCGCCGCCAGCCCAGGTTGCGCTGGAGATCATAGGGCCGCGGACAAGAACCTCGCCGTCGGGAGCGAGCTTGACCTCGCGGCCGGGCATCGGCTTGCCGATGGTGCCCTTGGCCACATGAAACGGATGATTCAGCGTGATGAGCGCGGTGGTCTCGGTCATGCCGTAGCCCTGTACGAGAACGAATCCGAGCGCGTTCCAGAATTGCTCCAGCGGGCCAGGCAGCGCGCCGCCGCCGGAGACGAAAAGCCAGAACTTGAGGCCGAATTCGCGATGCACGGCGCGAAAACGCCACCAGCGCAGCCATGGGTTGAGCCCTTGCGAAAGGGCGGCCCGCCCGGCAAGATCGGCGTGGCTGGACTCGAGATGCGTTTTGAGCAGCGCCAGGACACGAGGCACGGCGGCAAGCACTGAGACGCGCTCAGCGCGAATGAGCTGGATGAGCCGCGGGGCCGCAAGGCGGCTCTCGAAGTGCAGCTCGGCGGTAAAGATGGGCGGGACCCAGAGGCCCATGGTCTGGCCGAAGACGTGGCTTAGCGGCAGCGTGTGCAGAATGCGCAGCGGATGGATGATCCGCAAGTAGCGCATGTAGGGCTTGGCGCCGTCTTCGATGGGTTCCACGCTGGCCAGCACATTGCCATGCGTGATGACGATGCCTTTGGGGTCGCCTGTGGTGCCGGAGGTAAAGAGAATCTGGAGCGGGGTTTGGTGCGACAGGCCGGAGACGGCTCCCAGCTCCGCGGCGGGAAGCTGGTCGAGCCAATTCTCGAAGGCAAGCGTGGGAACGGCGGAACCGGCATGCGCCGCAGCCAGCTTTCTCAGCAGCAGGGAATCGCCAACGGCGAGCCGGGGATTGACGTCAGCGGCTACGCGCGCGGCAAAGTCGGCGGTTCCGGCGGCGTCGAGGGGGACAGCCAGCACGCCACGCAGCAGGCAGCCGTAAAAAGCGGCGATCCACTCCGCGCTGTTCTCGGCCCACAACAGCACGCGATCGCCGGCGCCGATGCCCTGCCCGGCAAGAAACGCGGCAAAACGGCCGGCGAGCCGCGCCAGCTCTCCATAGGTGGTCGCGCGGCGCCGGTTGCCCTGGTAGCGCACCACGGCAATCTCGCGGTCGAAGCGGCGAAAATCATCGATCAGTGTGGCCAGGTGGTCACGCATAAATGGTTCGGCAAGATCATGGTACGCGATGAGGCTGCCTCGGCGGGTTGCGGCGAACCCGGCCGCAGCGGAATGAATCGGGGCAGGCGCGGTGATCGCGTGCGGTCCGGCAATTGCTCTGCCGCCTCGGTTTGGAGCATGACCGGTGCGCCGCGGGCGTCGTACACTGTTTACTAGGGCATGTGACGAACGCTGGCGCAGAGAGCGCCAAAGTTCAAGGCAGTTTAGATTTCTCCCATGAAAAAACTCGTCATTGTTGTTTATGTTTTGCTCACCCTCGCTTTAATGGTCTGGGGATATTACCAGGCAATCTACATCGCCCCCGAGTACGAATTGGGGCAGGGCTATATCTACCACATCTTCTACTACCACGTGCCCTCGGCGATGGTGGCGTTCGCGTTCTTTGCGGTCAGTCTCATTGGGTCCATTGGCTACCTGGCCTCACGGCGCAACCATGCCGAGCGCGCGCAGATGTTCGACGCCTGGGCGCTGTCTGGAGCCGAGGTCGGGGTGGTTTTCTGCACCGTGGTTCTGACCACGGGACCGATATGGGGCCGCCGCGCATGGAGCGTCTGGTGGACCTGGGATCCGCGACTGACCACAACACTGGTCCTGTGGCTTATCTATGTCAGCTATCTGCTGCTGCGCCGGTTTGCCGCTGGGCCGCAGGTGCAGACGCTGGCCGCAGTGCTGGGAATCTTTGGCGCGCTCGACGTGCCCATTGTCTACATGTCGAACCGCTGGTGGCGCGGCCAGCACCCTGGCCCGGTCTTCGGTGGAGAAGCCGGCTCCGGCATGCATGAGTCCATGCTCCGTCCCTTTGAATGGAATATTCTAGCTTGGCTGGCTTGGGGAGTGCTAATTCTGGCATTGCGCTACCATGTCGAGCGGCGGCACCAGAAAATTGCGGCGGCTGAGGCAGAGATAGCTCTGAACGCCTGAATCCGGCCGAAAATCTTTAGAAAAACGAGGAAATCGATGAAGAAACTCGCAGCCGCCGTGATCGTCGCCATCCCTGCCGCGCTCGCAGCCTGGGCGGTCTATCTGATGATTACCGCTCCTCCTTCGCTGCCGATGGAAATGAGGCTGAGCCATCCTGATCTCTTCGAGACGGTGAAGGCCAAAGCCGATGGCGCATACTTGAAGGCCGCTTACGCGATCACCTGGGCCATTCAACTCGGCTATCTGGCGTGGCTGGGCCTGAAGTGGCGGTCGCAAAAGCGGAGATCGGCGCACTAGACGCGGACTGGCTCATCGGCCGGGGCCCTTGGTGTTGCGTCCCTGCGCAGACAGAGAAATCCACACCCAAGCCCTCGAACCGCACCGTCCCCTTAAAGACCAAAGGCGTAGAAGCTATAGCGACTCTGCGTCACCCGGCAAGGTTTTCGTGCTCTTTCAAGTTTTCTCTTATCCCGCCGATGATTCGTTTGTAGAACAGCTACAAAACCTTTCTGCAGTCGCAGTACGACTGTGCGGCCTTGGGGAATGGGCTTCTTATTGAGAAGGAAGCCGATTCGCACTCCAGGGATTGCCGTGCTGCAGCTTGAGGATAGCTGGACGCCGCACAAGGAGAAATTTCCATGCATGATCTTTTGATTGCTCTCGCATTTATAGGGATGGTCATCGCCCCCGCGATTGTGGCCACGCATAGCCATATGGAAGCCACAGACGACTCGAAGTGAGCGGCGCGGCTCGAGCCCTGATGGGGGCCAGCCCGCGAGCTGGCTGCATCAATCCGTCTCCGGCAGGAGAAACTTCCTTCACTGGTTAAATGGCTGGGCTGAAGCCGAGCCATCCCATTTTCTCTTGACTATGTATAGGCTGAGGCCCGAACTTTTCAAAACGCGCCTTAATTGACTCACTACCCGAAATTGCCCTTCGCTCGCCCAGCCGGTAGACTGAGGGATCGGGGGGCAGTCATGTTGGTTGTCATGAAGGCGCAGGCGACCGAGGAGGAGATTCAGGCGGTCTGCGACCATATTGTGCAGTTGGGTTTCCGGCCCCATCCCCTTCCCGGAGCCCAGCGCACCGCGATCGGCATCACCGGCAATCAGGGCGAGGTCAACCGCGGAAATCTGGAATCGCTTTCCGGTGTCGCGGAGGTCATCCGCGTCTCAAAAGCCTACAAACTGGCCAGCCGCGACGTAAAAGAGGAAGACACGGTCGTCCGTTTTGCGGGAAGCGATGCCGCCATCGGCGGGCGCAACCTGGCTGTCATCGCCGGCCCCTGCTCCATCGAGAGCCGCGAGCAGGCTTTTGCCATCGCCGGAGCAGGTGGCCGCGGCCGGCGCGCAGTTCTTCCGCGGCGGCGCCTACAAGCCGCGCACTTCTCCTTACGCTTTTCAGGGCCTGGGTCTTGAGGCATTGAAGATCATGGCCGAAGTCAGGGAGAAATTCGGCCTGCGCATCGTGACCGAGGCGCTCGACACCGAGACCCTCGATCTGGTGGCGGAATGGGCCGATGTCATCCAGATCGGCGCGCGCAACATGCAGAACTTCTCGCTGCTGAAGAAGGCGGGACTGCTGCGCAAGCCCGTGCTGATCAAGCGCGGCATGAGCGCGACGCTGGAAGAGTTTCTGATGGCCGCCGAGTATGTGATGAGCGAGGGCAACTACGAGGTGATTCTGTGCGAGCGCGGCGTGCGCACGTTTGCCGACCACGCGCGCAACACGCTCGACCTGAGCATAGTGCCCGCGTTGCGGCACGCGAGTCACCTGCCCATCCTCGTCGATCCCAGCCACGGCACCGGTCGCCGCGATTGCGTGCTGCCCATGGCCAGAGCCGCCGTGGCCGCGGGGGCCGACGGCGTCATGGTGGAAGTGCACGATCATCCTGAGAACGCGCTCTCCGATGGCCCACAGTCGATTTACCCCGCGCAATTCGCCACCATGATGCACGAGATCGAGCAGATCGCGCCCATCGTCGGGCGCACGTTAGCGCGGGGAGTAGCCGCTCCGATTGCCGCGGGAGCAAAATGACAGCGCGGCCCAAAAACAATGAGTGAACAGTGAACGCTGGAACGAGTTGCATCAATCGGTTTCGTGTCAGGGCACGACTTCAGTCGTGCCGGAAAGGTCCTACAAATTCCTGGGCTTTAGCCCCTGAGGAAATTCTCAACGGCCCGAAATGCATTGATGCAACCAACATTCGGCACGGATTGACGATCGGGTACCTGGCTCGACTCACTGCCGTCCTGCTGGCGCTGTCTCTCACCGGCTGCCGGACGCACGATTTTCCGCAGTATCCGCCCAACTATCGCGAGTACGTCTATGTCACCAACGGAGGCAGCGGCACTGTGACCGTGCTGGACGTGGTGAACGTCCGCGTGGACCGCGAGTTGCCTGTGGGGCGGAATCCCGTTGCGGTGGCCGCCAGCCCCACGCGCAACGAGATCTACGTGGTGAACTCCGGCGCCGCAGATGCGTCCGGCTCAATCTCCGTGATCGATGCCGAGCGCAACGCAGTTGTCGCCACCATTCCGCTGCACCGGCAGCCGGTCTCAATCGATATCGACGCAGATGGAAACGTGGCGTACGTGGCCAACTCCGGTTCCAACTCTGTTTCCGTTGTCGATCTCAAGGCCCGCCGCGAAACCGCGCAGATCGGCGTTGGCGAAGAACCCGTGGCGGCGCGCCTGGCGCCGGATGGCAAAACGCTTGTGGTGGCCAACCGGCGCGGCAACTCCGTCACGTTGATCGATCCTGCCAGCCGCAAGGTGCGCGCTGTCTTCGAGGGCTGCCCTGGCGCGGCCGGCGCGGTAATTCTTCCCGATTCTTCCAAGGTCTTTGTGCCCTGCTCGGCCGGCCATCAGGTGATGGCGATCGCTTTGGCGCGCCCCGGCCAACCCGATCGCCTGGAGACGCTCATGGACGTAGGCCGCGCGCCCGTCGATCTGGCCATGAAGCCGGATGGCGGCGAAATCTTCGCGACCAATTCGCTCTCCGACTCCGTCTCAGAGATTTACAACTCCACCGACGAGGTGGGTGACACGTATATGATTGGCGCCGATCCAGTGTGCGGGCTTGTCTCCCGCGATAATTCGCTGCTCTATGTGGCCGACCTGCGCTCCCAGGAAGTGACCGTGTACTCGATCGAAGATGGAAAGCTCGCCGGCGCGATCCACGTCGGCGATGGGCCCGCGGCGCTCGCGTTTTCGGCAGCCGGGCACCTGCTGTTTGTGGCCGACAGCCGTTCCGGCGACGTAGCCGTGGCGCGCACCGCAACCAAGTCGCTGTTTACCCTGCTCCCCGCAGGCCGCGATCCCAACGCCATCGTGGATAAGGCGTTTAGCGTGCAGTGAACAGTTTGCTATTGCTGCACAGGCGCATCGAACGGTGGCGCGGGCTCGGGGGGACTTTGGGGCCCAGGAGAACGCCGTCGTCGAGCTATGGCGCGACTACTTTCGTGAGCCGGCGCGCCGTTCCGCTTCCATCAGGTTGGTGAGGATGTCGTTGATGCGGGTAAGGTGGCCTTCGCCCTTCGACTTGAGCCAAGTGAGCACCTCAGGATCGAGGCGCACGCTAACGGCCTGCTTGCGCCGCGGACCACGGAGCCGCACCATGCGCGCGAGTTGATCCGGAGTCAGGCGGGGAATGTCCTCGTACTCCGATTCGGGGAGATCGAGGCCTGTGGCGCGAGCCGCGCTCGCACGCCGCATGGCTTGCATCTCGGCCTTAGTCCATTTCCTGTTCCTGATATCTTCGGTACTCATCCGGACTAGCTCGCCGTGCCGAGATGATGCGGATAATCTCTTCGCCATCTTCGTCCTCTCTGTAAACATGAACTACCGTGAAGACGTCACCGGCCCCTGGCCCCAGCGAAAAGGCCCCGATCGTATGCCATCGCTGTTCACCCGCCGCGTCCACGCGATCTTTCACGAGGATGCGGTACTCATCATCAAACACCAACGTGGCCAGCGCGAAACTGATTCCGCCGTGCTTGCGCTGGTTCTCGCGGTTCTTGCGTTGGTCCCACTCGTACCGCATTTGTATATACAAATCGTATTACCATTGCGGGCGGCTGTCAACCCCGGCTCCCTCCGCATCGTATGGAGACCGGCGGTGCGAGTTGGTTCCCGGCTATTGGGACGCGGGGGCACTGGTGGGTGGTGCGGCGGCGTCGGGCGGCGGCGCAGGCGCGGGCGGGACTTTGGGGCCGAGCAGTACGCCGTCGTCGAGCGATGCCGCCACAAGGCGGTCTCCGGCGGCGCGAATCAACGCGATCTGGTAGCCAGTCTGCCACCAATCCCACGCCATGGTCTTGGGATCGATGGCGTAAACCTGATCGCTCGCGCGTGAGCTGACGAGGATTCTTTTCATTTCCGCATCGTAGCTGAGATCGTCTACATCGCGAAACGGAAGGCGATGGAGCCATAGCCATGTTTTGCCCAGGTCCGGGGTATAGTAAACCCCCTCGCGCGCGCCCAGCCACAGCGTGCCATCGGGCGAGTAGGCTACGCCGTGGATGCGCGTGAGCATTGTGGGCACACCCATGGGCCACCAGGTTTGCCCGGCATCCTTCGACAGGACCACGCCATCGGCGCGCGCCGCGGCCATATCGTCGCCGTGAACGGTGACTGACAGGTAGTCGCCCTCGCCCATCACCGGCCCGCCCTGCCATGTGACCCCTAGATCGTGGCTTGTGAGCAGTCCGTAGCTCGTGGCAGCGACCCACACGTCGCCGGAAACATCGAGTGCATGCACCTCGCTCGAGAACTCGATGACCGGGGCCTGCACCTGCTTCTCAATGTTGACGCGCGCCCCGCGAACCTTCTCTGTAGACGCCTTCAGGAGCGTGTTGGCGATGTCATTGCGCGGCTGCCAGGTGAGAGCGGCGCCCGGCACGCGCGGAGATCCGCCACCCGTAGCGCCGTTGGCTGCCGGCGGAGGATCGTCGCTGCTGGAGCCCTGCAAAACGAAGATGCCATGGGTGGTGCCCGCCACGATTGCACCATCCTTGGTCTGAGCCAGGGAGAACACGTCGCGGCCGTCCAGCCCCGAGCCCAATTGTTCCCAGTGCTCGCCACCGTCGACGGAACGAAAGACGCCGCCATAGCTCTTGTCGTTGACCACGCCCGCATACAGGCGCTGAGGGTTGCCCGAGTCAACGAGCAGCGCGGTCACTTTGCGCTCGGAGATGCCCTGGTTCGACTCGGCGAATGTGACGCCTGCGTCCCGGCTGACCAGCACGCCGCCGCGATCGGTGGCCAACAGCACGTGGTCGGAGTCGCCGGGGTCCACATACACGTCGTTCACCACCACGTCCGCGCCGGTCATGCGTTCAAAGGTTCGGCCCGCATTCACGGTCTTGTAGAGCCCTTCGGTGGTTCCGGCGTACACCACCTGCCGGTTCTCAGGATCCTGCACGAGGACCCGCGTCCTTCTTGCTTCAGAGGGTATGCCCTGAATTTTGCGAAAGAGGGCGCCCGCGTTCTCGCTCTTGTAAATGCCGCTGCATGCGCTGAGGTATACGGTGTGCGTGCGCTCGGGATCGACAATGATGGAGAAGACGTCGGAGTCGACGATGAGACCCTGCTTGATGCTGTTCCAGGTTTTGCCGCCGTCGGTGGTTTTCCAGGGCAGGTGCCACGTGCCCGCGTAAACGGTGTCCGGATCGGCAGGATCGATGGCAAGCGATTCGATCTCGTGAATCTCGTGGCTGCCGGGCGGGGTAATCTGGGTCCATGTGGCGCCGCCGTCGCTCGACCGGAAGACTCCCTGGAGGGTTCCCGCGAAGAGCGTGCGCGGATCGGAGGGCGCCTGCACAAGCGCGTGCACCGGCTGGCCCTTGAAATCCGCCGATTCCTGCCAGGTGTGTCCGGCATCGTGACTGATCCACAATCCGCCGTCGTCCGAGTCTTTCCACGCGCCCACGTACATCGTGGAGGGATCGGCGGAGTCGACGACGATGTGGTCGAGGACGAAGCCATCCCCGCTGCCCAGCTTCGCCAGCCGATGCCACGTGGCGCCCGCGTCAAGCGATTCGTAGAGCCAACCGTTCGTCGTGCCGAGGAAAAGATGCTGGGGCTGGCCCGGAACCGATGCGAAGGCGCGCGCGTCGCCGCCCGCCGGGCCTACGGCGCTCCACGAGCTCTGCGCCGGCAAGCCCGCGACACAGAGAAAGAACAGAAAGAAGAGGACGTGGGCCGAAACCCAAACGCGACACGATTCAGTTGGAACACAAGGCAAGCGGTTCATCGAGACAGAAAGCTCCATTGCATCTCTATTAAGAATAGACAAATGCAAACCCAAAAGCGAAGAGGCTAACCAGGTTGTGTACTGGTCAGCCTCAATGCATAGGGGGCAGGGGAACGTTGGGTGAGGCAGGATTCTCGTAAGTCAGGCGAGCCCTCCCTGGCGCAGGAAGGGCTCGCCGCAGCGTGCAACTGCGGGGCCAGCCGTACGGCTTATTATGCCGCGGCCGCCTTTTTTACGGGTGACGTTACCGCAGCGGCTTACGCACCTGCGGCTTCACCGCCGTCTCGTCCACCGCCGTTGTCCCGGTGACATCAGCGCTGAAGGTCGCTCCCGCGGGCACCAGGTAGTCCTCCACCGTCTGCCCCTCGGTCGAACCCGTAGCTACACTGATGCGCGAAGCGTCGATGCCCTGCTCCGTGACCAGGTAGTCCTTGGCGTCTACGGCACGCTGCGCGGCATACATGACCACTTTGGCGTGCTTGTGCTTGGCAGCGTACTTCTCCTGCTTGGCTTCCTTCGCGGCTTCGTCGGAATTCTGCTCGCCGACGATTACGGCCTTGGCGTCAGCCTGCTGTTTCAGATCCAGGGCCACCTGGTCCAGGCAGGCTTTGGCTTCGTTGTCCACGCGCATGGGCCGCTTCTTGTCGGTCGCAAAGCTGATGGAGCACAGCGCCTGAGTGTGCGGCGGCGGAGGCGGCGGAGGCGGCGCGGCGATGGTCAGGTTCGTGTTGGCGGAAGCCGTGTGGCCCTTATCGTCGGAGACGTTGCATGTAATGCCAACGGCTCCGGTGGGCGCACCTGTCGAGGAGTATTCCGCCGTCGTCCCGGTGCCCGTCACCGTGCCGCCCGTGGCCGTGTAATTGTACGTCAACGGACGGTTCTGCGGGCTCATGGCCACCGAGGTGACGGTCGCCGAGTCTCCTGGCTTGATGGTGCTGGGGCTGGCTGAGCAGCTGATTGTCGGCGGCTCGAACGCCTTCACCGCGAAGCCGACTGAGCACTCGGCGGACTCGCCGGGTTTCAGCCCTTCCTTGCCCTTCTTGCCTTCCTTTACATCGGCCTTTGCGCTGTAGTTGCCAGGATCGAGTGGGCCGGTGGCCACCGTAGCCGAGGTCCCGTTGCCCGTGACTCCGGCTCCGGTCCAGTCATAAACCACATTCGTATTTTTTTTCGTACTCACCGATCCGGCGGTGGCGGTTAGTGTGAGAGGATCGCCCGGGTAAACGGCAGGGGCACTTGCGTTGCACGCTAGCGTTATCGGCGGCTGCTTCTTACACCCCATAGACCAGATGGCCAAAGACGCAGCAACCAGAACCAGACAAACGCACTTAAAACGTCGCAAATACATGTGATTCTCCTTTCTAATCACGCTAAACAGCAGTGGACATCTTCCAGGGGTCATATCTCCCCCTATCCCGATTCCTCCATCTTCTTGCCGCTAAGGCCCTGCGCGTCTTAGGACTTCCTTCGCGACTCCTGGAACCTCCGATGAGACGCGATTTTTCGCCCCGAGGTTCAAATCTTCCATTGTTGGTTGGTTAAGTGGCGATTTCTTTGCCCGTCCTTAGCAGATTCTGCAAAAAAAACGCATTTCTTTCGAGGTCAAATCGTTCAGTAAACCAATGAATTCAAATGTCTAGCCCATGTTCAGGGTCTTGACCAAACTCCGGGTTTCGCGTTGTATCTTCTCTTGTAGAAGCGAAATCGCATAAATGAGTTGCTCGGGGCGCGGCGGGCACCCGGGAACATAGACATCGACTGGAACAATCTGGTTGACGCTCTGCACAATCGCGTAGTTGTTGAAGACGCCACCGGAGGTGGCGCAGGCCCCCATGGAAATCACCCACTTGGGCTCGGGCATCTGGTCGTAGAGGCGGCGGAGGACGGGGGCCATCTTCTGCGCAACCCGACCGGCGACGATCATGAGGTCAGACTGCCGCGGGCGAGGGCCGGAACACCTCGGCGCCGAAGCGCGCGATATCGTAGCGCGCGGCGCCGGTCGACATCATTTCGATGGCGCAGCAGGCCAGCCCGAAGGTTACCGGCCAAATGGAGTTTTTGCGCACCCAATTGACCGCAAAATCCATCGTAGTGAGCAAGACGCCCTCCGGCTGTTCGTAGCCGTAATTGGCTTCACTCACCTTGATACGGTTTTTTGCGCTGCTCTCAAGCGACCCAAAGAGATAATGGTCGCGCTCTGCGGTAGCCGCCATGGACCCAGTATACGCCTGTGGCGGCGCGGTTGCGGGGGTGCAATTCGCGGCTCACGGTTCTCAAACCAACTGAGAATGCCTGATTGCTCTGCACGAGGCGCCGTCAATTTTCGTCCTTCTTCTCAACTCTCTTGTGCCCGCTGCATTTATCACACTCCATATGATGAGTGCATAAAGAGATTTTAAAAATGCTTGCGTTCTGTTTGAAGTGTCGAAGAGAATGACTTATAAACGCAATCCAATTCAACTCTTGGACCGGCAGGGGCGTTCAGAGTTCGCTGGCTGCCTGTGAACAGCCAACAAGCTCGAAAGCACGAGGATTGGCCGTGTGAGCGTCCTAGCTGTTCCATGTTCAGATTGCGTTTTTTCATGTGTATTTTGGAGTCGAAGCTTATGCGCATTCGTTCCCTTTATTCGTTGGTCTTGCCCGCACTGGCAGCTCTTCCGGCCATGGCCCACGCCGTGGCCCCAAACCTGCATGGCGCGCCTTCGCAAGCCCCGGCCACTCAAGCCCAGATTGCAGCCCTGCAACAAGCTGTCGATCATGCCCAAATGGCCGGCGACAATGCCTGGATGCTGATTTCCGCGGCGCTGGTTCTGCTGATGACCGGCCCAGGACTGGCGCTTTTCTATGGCGGTCTGGTGCGGCGCAAGAACATTCTGGGCACCATGATGCAGAGTTTCGCCATGATGGGTCTGATCACCGTCCTGTGGGCGATTGCAGGCTACTCGCTGGCCTTCGGCCACGGCAACGCTTTCATCGGGGGATTCGAGCATCTCTTCCTGCGCGGCGTATCGCTTTCGCCCAACCCCGACTATGCCGCCACCATTCCCGAGCAGACGTTCATGGTTTACCAGCTCATGTTCGCCATCATTACGCCGGCGCTGATCACCGGCGCATTTGCCGAGCGGGTGAAGTTCAGTTCCATGGCCGTCTTTCTGTGTCTCTGGTCGCTGGTGGTCTATTGCCCCATGGCGCACATGATCTGGGGCACCGGCGGCCTGCTGAATTTCAACAACAGCGCTGCGTGCTGGCCGGTGTTCGACTTCGCGGGCGGCACGGTGGTGCACATTACCAGCGGCGTGTCAGCCCTGGTGACCTGCCTCTACCTGGGCAAGCGCATCGGCTATCCGGATACGGACATGCCGCCGCACTCGATGGTGCTGAGCTTTATCGGCGCGTGCCTGTTGTGGGTGGGGTGGTTCGGGTTCAACGCCGGCAGCGCTCTGTCGGCCGGTCCGCTGGCCACCAGCGCCTTCATCAACACCCAGTTTGCCGCAGCCGCGGCAGCCCTCACCTGGACCCTGGCCGAGTGGATTAACAACGGCAAGCCGACTGCATTGGGCGCGATTTCCGGCGCGGTCGCCGGGCTGGCTACCATTACCCAGGCCTCAGGATATGTGCAGCCGATGTCGGCCCTGGCGATCGGCGCCATCGCCGGAGTTGTCTGCTCCTTCATGGTCTTCAGGGTCAAGAAGTTCTTCGGCTACGACGATTCGCTCGACGCATTTGGCGTGCACGGGATCGGCGGAACTGTCGGCGCGCTGCTGACCGGCGTCTTCGCATCGGGCGTAATCAACGCGGTCTTTGGCAAGGACGCGAGCGGGCAACCGCGCCCCACCGGCGCCATCGACGGAAACTGGCACCAGATTCTCAACCAGGGAATCGGGGCAGGCATTGGCTGGCTGGTTGCGATCGTTGGCACGCTGGTGCTGCTCTTTGTTGTGGATAAGGTCATGGGGCTGCGCGTCGCTCCAGAGCAGGAAGTCGCCGGCCTCGATCTCTCGCAGCACGGTGAGGAAGGCTACGAGTTCAACGTTTGATGCAAAAACGGCCGCGCTCGCCTGACACGGGCCACGCCGCGCATACTGTAGTACGAGGAATCCGTAAATGGTCAAGATTGAAGCTGTTATCCAACCCACCAAGCTGGACGCGGTAAAAGAGGCCCTTCTCGAAGCCGGCATTGAGGGAATCACGATTCTCGAGGCCCGCGGCCATGGCCGCCAGAAGGGGCATACCGAGTTCTACCGCGGCCGCGAATACACCATCGATCTGCTTCCCAAGAGTCAAACTGGAGATCGTCACCACGGAGGCTTTGAAGGATAAGGTGGTCACGGCCATCCTCGGCGCCGCCCGCACCGGCCACATCGGCGACGGCAAGATCTTCATCAGCCGCGTCGACGAGGCCATCCGCATCCGCAACGACGAGCGCGGCGAAGCTGCTCTCTAGGTTCGTTGACCGCGCAAAGCGGCATTTAGGTTCCACCCCACGGACCAAGACCTGTCCGTGGGGACCCCGGAACTGGGGCACCCACCTGTCGCCGCAGTGCAGCAGGCGCCGTTTATCGCGGCGAAGACGCCGGGAAACTCACGCAAAGTGGACCCGGAGTTGTTTACATCACTTCAGGCGACTTCTTACACAGGACTTATAAGGTTTCCATAGCAAATTTTCATTTCCTCATGGAATCCTTATACGGTGCATGGAATATTGGGGCCAATAACACCTTTTGAAGGGGCAGGCCCAAGCTGTGCCTGGCTGTATGCACCGAAATTCAATCTCTGGCGCCGGTCCTCGTCGATACAGTCCGTAACGCCCGCACAATCTCCTGCATTTCATCCGGAGCGGCGGCCGGCATTCCGCCACATTGCATGGCGCTCAACCGCCCATGCCCCATGGGAGTGGAAAAAACTATGTTCGGTAGAGCAATGAAAGCACTCATTCTTATTTCGCTGCTGGCGATTCCGGCACTGGCTGTGGCTCAACAGCCTGCCGCCCCGGACACCCAGGCACAGATCGCCGCCCTGCAACAGGCCATGCGCGATGCACAGGCTGCCAACGCCAGCGCCCAATCCGCTGGAGACAACGCCTGGATGCTGACTTCGGCCGCGCTGGTTCTGCTGATGACCGGCCCCGGCCTGGCGCTTTTCTACGGCGGGCTGGTGCGCAAGAAGAACGTCCTGGGCACCATGATGCAGAGCTTCGCCATGATGGGCCTGGTGACGCATTCTCTGGGCCATCGTGGGCTATTCGCTGGCCTTCGGCCACGGAAACCTGTTCGTGGGCGGATTCGAGCACCTCTTTCTGCGCGGCGTTGGCCTTACGCCCAACACCGACTACGCCGCCACCATCCCCGAGCAGACGTACATGATCTACCAGCTCATGTTCGCCATCATCACGCCGGCGCTGATCACCGGCGCGTTTGCCGAGCGCATGAAGTTCAGCTCCATGGCGGTTTTCCTCTCGCTCTGGTCGCTGCTGCGTGTACTGCCCCATGGCGCACATGGTGTGGGGGGTGGGCGGGCTGTTGAACGCCACCGGCAACCACATTCCGAGCCTCGATTTCGCCGGCGGCACGGTGGTGCACATCACCAGCGGCGTCTCCGCGCTGGTGTGCGCGCTGTATCTGGGCAAACGCGTCGGCTATCCGCAAACGGCCATGCCGCCGCACTCGCTGGTCCTGAGCTTCATCGGCGCGTGCCTGCTGTGGGTGGGCTGGTTCGGGTTTAACGCCGGCAGCGCCCTGGCAGCAAGCCCGCTGGCCACCAGCGCCTTTGTCAACACGCACTTTGCCACGGCCGCGGCGGCCCTCGGCTGGACCATCTTCGAGTGGATTCACAATGGCAAGCCGACGGCGCTGGGCGCCATCTCCGGCGCGGTCGCCGGACTGGTCGCCATCACGCCCGCATCCGGATTTGTGCAGCCGTTCCCGGCCCTGCTGATCGGCCTGGCCGCGGGATTTGTCTGCTCGTTCATGGTGTTCCAGGTCAAGAGCCGGTTCGGCTACGACGACTCCCTCGACGCCTTTGGCGTTCACGGCGCCGGCGGAACTCTGGGCGCGCTGCTGACCGGCGTCTTTGCCACCTAGCGTCATCAACCCGATCTTCGGAAAGGGCGTGCCCACGGGCGGGATCGACGGACATTGGAGCCAGGTGCTCAATCAGCTCACTGGCGTGGGCGTGGCCTGGGGAATCTCCATCGTCGGCACGCTGATTCTGCTTTTCGTTGTGGATAAGATCATGGGACTGCGCGTCGCTCGCGAGCAGGAAGTGGCCGGCCTGGATCTCTCGCAGCACGGCGAGGAAGGGTACGATTTCGAGGCTACTTAGCTACTGGCTCCCGGCCTCTCGCTCTCCCATTCGAGAAGCGGCTTAAATCTCGCGGTAAGAGCTGGAGGTTGGAAGCGGAAGTCAATCTGAACGCCCCTGTAACTTTAAGGAGCAAAAACTTTTGCCGGGCAGGCCAACGTGCCGCCCCGCCTGTTACGCTATCGAACGAGGGATTTCTGCTTATGCTGAAGATTGAAGCCGTTCTCCAACCCTCCAAGCTGGATGCCGTAAAGGATGCTCTGCTGGAAGCGGGCATTGAAGGCATGACTATTCTTGAAGCCCGCGGCCACGGCCGCCAGAAGGGCCACACCGAGTTCTACCGCGGCCGCGAATACACCGTGGATCTTCTCCCCAAGGTCAAGATCGAGATGGTGGTTCGCGACGAGATCAAAGACAAGGCGATTGAGGCGATTAACAGCGCCGCGCGCACCGGCCGCATCGGCGACGGTAAGATCTTCGTCAGCCGCGTCGATGACGCCATTCGCATCCGTAACGACGAGCGCGGCGAAAACGCCCTCTAACCGGTTGCCCGCGCGCGGAGCTCCTGAAACCACCGCACCCTACCGGCGGCTCTCTGGCCGTGGCTGACGAGCAGAAGCTCGCCACGGCCCGCATTCGGAAAGCCATCGATAAGCGCGGCAAAGGGCGCGTCGTCCTGATCCACATAGTCGAGGCCGGGGTGAGCCAAAAACTAAAATTTGCCTCTAACTAGCTGATTTCTCTCACTGTGGCATTAAATCTCCCCCTGCGCGGCAAATTTCGCTTATGCTTGTAACAATTCCTTCTTGCTTCGGCAGGCCACTCAACAACCATTTATGAATCCAGTCGCTATAGCGGTTGACGATCTTCGGGAGCAGTATCTGCGGGAGATGGCGCTTGTGCGCCAGACCTGCGAGCGCACCGGGGACGGCACGGCCGCTATCCGGCGGCGTTCGGCGGTGGTGGACCGCATCCTGATTGAGATGTGGCGCCGGGCCTTTGCCGAGCTGCCTGCGCAAAATGTGGCACTGCTGGCCCTGGGCGGCTACGGGCGCAAAGATCTCTTCCCCTACTCCGACATCGACGTTCTCTTTGCCTTCGCCGACGATAAGACCGAGGAAAAGTCCCGCGAGGCCGTCCGGGCCGTCATTCAGGGCATGTGGGACATTGGCCTGCGCGCCAGTCCCGCCTCGCGCACCGTGAAGGAATCCGGCCGCTTCGACCCCGACAATCTGGAATTCACCCTCGCCACACTCGACCGCCGGTTCCTGGCCGGCCAGTTTCCGCTCTACCAGCAGCTTCACCAGGTCACCTTCCCCGGCCTCGTGTTGAGCGAGTGGAATACCATCACGCAAAAGCTGGGCGAGATCGCCCGCGCACGCCACGCCAAGTTCGGCAACACGATTTTTCATCTGGAACCAAACATCAAGGATTGTCCCGGGGGGTTGCGCGATTTTCACCTGGCCGTCTGGTTCGCAATTTTGTTCCATTTGAAGGAGACCAAGGAGTGGCCGCGGCAGCGCGGCGGCGTCTTCCAGAGCGCGCGTGGCGACGCCGAGGCCGCATTCGACTTTCTTGCCGCGGCGCGCTGTTTTCTCCACTTCCGCCAAGGACGCGACAACAACGTGCTTGACTGGCAGTCGCAGGACGAGGCGGCCGCGCGCTCGATCGGCCTGGAAACGCGCGGCACCGCCGATCCTTCGTACTGGATGCGCACCTACTACCGGCACGCCCGCGTGGTCTATCGCCGCGCTGCGCTGCTGATGGAACACTTGCCCGCGCCGGTGAGCTTCTATCGCCAGTTCCGCCGCCGCCGCACGCCCATCGCCGGAACCGACTTCCTGCTCGACCAGGGCCGGATCGACATTCAGCCGGGCGCGCAGTTCAACGACACCGCAGCCATTCTGCGTATTTTCTCGCTGATAGCTACGCACGGCTACACGCTGTCGCAAGCCGCCGAGGACCGCATCACGGACGCGCTCCCGGTTCTGGCCATTTCCATCCCCGAAGGACCGTACCTGTGGAACGCGCTGCGCGAGGTTCTGCTTGGGCCGCACGCGGCGCATGCGCTGCGCACCATGCACGCGCTGGGCGTGCTGGAGATGCTGATCCCGGAGTTCCACGGCATCGACGCCCTTGTGATCCGCGACAGCTACCACCGCTACACCGTAGACGAGCACACCTTCCTGGTGATCGGCAACGTCCATGCCCTTCGCCAGCCGGCCAACGAACACGAGCAGCGGCTGGCGCAACTGCTCCCGGAAATCGACCGTCTCGATTTCTTCTTCCTGGCGCTGCTGCTGCACGACACCGGCAAGGGGCGCCGCAGCGGCGAGCATGCGGCGCAAAGCGTGGAGCTGGCCGATAGTTTTCTGGCGCGGCTGGATTTTGACGCCGAAGAGCGCGAACCCATCATCGAGCTCATCCGATTGCATCTGGATATGTCGGCGGCCATGCGCCGCGATATCTTCGACCTCGACAACGTGCGCGCGTTCGCTGAGAAGATCGGCAACCCGCAACTGTTGAAGATGCTCACGCTGATGACCTTCGCCGACATCAAGGCCGTGAACCCCGACGCGCTCACGCCATGGAAGGCGGAGAATCTGTGGCAGTTCTATATGTCCACTGCGAACTTCATGGACCGCTCGGTGGACGAGGCGCGCTATCACGCCGCCATCGATCCCACACTGCTGAACCGCATCCGCTCCATGGTTCCGGCCGCGCAGCACGACGCGCTGAAGCGGTTCCTGGAGGGGCTGCCGCAGCGCTATCTGCAAACCCGCCTGCCCGAGCAGATTCGTAATCACTTCCAGATGGCGCTCAACCTCGATGAGGATAATGTGCAACTCGATTTGCGGCCCCACCGCCAGCTCTTCGACTTGACCGTTATTACCCGCGACCGCACGCGCCTGTTTGCCGATGTGGCCGGCGTGCTGGCGGCCTGGGGCATGAATATCGTGCGCGCCGGGGCTTACTCGAACGATGCCGGCGTGATCGTCGACAGCTTCCATTTCACTGACGTCTTTCGCACCATCGAGCTGAATCCCGGCGAGGAGGAACGCTTTCTGGCCAATGTTCACGACGTGGTGGCGCAAAAGATCTCGGTACAGCAACTCCTCGACGCCCGCCGTCATCTGAATCACCCCAGCAACCTCAAAGTAGAGGTCGCCACGAAGCTGGAATTCGACAACGAGGCGTCTACCCACTCCACGCTGTTGCAGGTGGTGGCCCAGGACCTGCCCGGCCTGCTGCGCCAGATCGCACTCACTCTCAGTTCGCATCAGTGCAACATCAAGATCGCGCTGATCGATACCGAAGGCGAAACCGCCATCGACGTCTTCTACCTGACCAGTCAGGGCGAGAAACTTAGTCCCGAAGCGCAGGACACTCTCGGCAGAAATCTGACCGCTGCACTGGAAGCCATGCGCCAGCCGGTGGCCTGACTGGCAAACTGCATGGCCGGGAAGCGCGGCCCGCGTTTTTCACCGAAAGCGCCGCCGCAGTAGTATCGTGAGGGAATCAGGCGCCCGGCATTTGCCTGCGGGGTGAACATGCAAGTCCCGGAAGTACGAACGAATCTCGCGGAGCTGAGAAAGCGAAGAGGGCTCGCAGCCGCAGAGTTGGCAGCCAGGGTTGGCGTCAGCCGTCAGACGATTTATGCCATCGAGGCTGGAACCTACGTCCCCAACACGATCGTCAGCCTGAAGCTGGCGAGTGTCCTTGAGACTACGATCGAGAGTCTGTTTCACATTGAGCCGGAGGGCGATGCGCCCGGCGAAAGTGCCGAAGCAACGGTCTTTGGCGACACTGAGTCTTTAATGCCGGGCCAGGCTCTTCGGCTGTGCAGCGTGAACGGACAGCTCGTCGCCGTCGTGCCGGAGTCTGGAGGCTTGAGTCTGCCGCCTGCCGATGCCATTTTTCTCAAGCTGATCGGCAACAGGAAGAAGACGGCCAATGCAAGAATTCAGATAATCGGCGACAAATGGAAAAAGTCTCCGCGCATTCTGCTCGCCGGTTGCGATCCAAGCGCCTCCATTCTTGCGCAGGCGCTGCAGGCGCAAGGCTGTGAACTCGTGGTCGCCTACGAAAACAGTTCGCGCGCCCTGGGACTCCTTGGCGATGGCCTGGTGCACATCGCCGGCGCGCACTTGGTCGACAAGGCAACCGGCGACACCGATTTATCGCCCATCACGAAGACGTTCAAACGGCATGCAGTCTCGATCGTTTCCTACGCCATTTGGGAAGAGGGACTGGTAGTGGCCAAGGGCAACCCGAAGCACATCGACGGCATTGCCGACCTTGCGCGCAAGGATGTCCGGATTTCCAATAGGGAGCCGGGAGCGGGCTGCCGCCGCTTGCTGGACGATCTGTTGCGGAAGAAGGGCCTCTCCGGCATACAGGTGAATGGATACGATCGCGTGACTGTGGGACACCTGCCCGCGGCGCGCCTGGTGCGCAGTGGAGAATTCGATTGCTGCGTCAGTACGCGGGCGGTCGCGCGCGCCATGTCGCTGGATTTCATCCCTCTGGCGGAGAAGCCTTATCACCTGGTAATTCGCCGTTCGCAGCTCCAAGACTTTGCGATACGAGCCCTGATCGAAACTCTGGGCCGCGCTTCGTTCCGCCGCGAGGTAGAGGCCTGTACGGGCTACGACATGCGGACGGCCGGCGATCTTCTGTATCCATAAAGGCACGAAGGATTTTTGAACCGGCGCCTACAGGCCATGCCATGCATTAGGTCTCAGACGACAGATTTTGCATGGCCGGAGCAGCGCCGGCTTGGGCGACGCTGGCGCTGGAAGCGATGGAGACAGATTTGGCCCGGCGCCGGCGCGGAGTGGACGCGGCGGGAGCGGCGGGAAGCGGGGCGGGCAACGTGGCCGGCAGGGGATGGCGGCCAAGCCATTCCAGCATGATGCGGTTGGCCTCCTCCGGCGCCTCTTCGAACACGGAGTGGCCCCGGTCCGGCACGACGACGAGCTCGGACGCGCGCAGTCTGCGATGGAGGCGAATCCCTGAGCTCAGGCTCATGGTACAGTCGCCGTCGCCCCAAACCAGCAGGGTTGGAATCTGCGCGACGCGGCTCAGGGCGCGCCTAAGCCGGGCACGCTCGGCGAACCAGCAGCGAAGGATCGACAGGACGTGGTGCACCGAGCCGGAGTTGCGCAGGACTTCGTTGTAGTCCTGCAAACATTTGTCGATGACGCGATCCGGGCCGCCATGCATTTTCCCGAGCGCGATACGCTGAATCGGTGCGGGAAGATAAGGCAGTATGCGCAGGGCAATCCCTCCCCACCGGCTGCCATAGAGGCGCACCAGGTAATCGCTCGACCTGCTGTAGGGGTTGGCGGGCGCGAAGAGAATAAGCCTGCGCACCCGCTGAGGATGCAGCGCCGCCAGCATCAGCGCGACGGCTCCCCCGTGCGAGTGGGCGACAATGTCTACGGCGGCGAGACCGAGCGCATCCATCGTCGCGACCATGCGGTTCGCGATAGCCTTGAGGCGGGCATCCAGCCCATCGATCCGTTGCGATTTGCCCATGTTAAGCAGGTCGAGCGCATAGACGCTGGCGCTGCCGGCAAGGGCGCCGATGTTGTTGCGCCAGGTTTGGCTGGAACCGATCAGCCCATGGATGAGGAGCATGGGCGGGCCGGTTCCCGCATGCAGATAATGCAAGCGAGCGCCAGCCACATTGACGAACTCATCTGCGATTTCTGGTTGCGAGGACTCCTGCTGCATGGCAAGAAATCCTTTCTTACATCTCTAACCCGAGCCCCACTGCAAAATACCCCCTTCGCAATGCTCGGGGGATATTGCCCCTACGCAGAATTGGATGCTGCCGGAAGGCAAAGAGTACTCTGGATTTTGCGGACCGATAACACTGCCCACAATGATTCTTGCGGTCCTTGAGGAAGGTGAAGGCTTGGGAAACTCCCATGCACAGGGGGCGCCAGATGTCCCGGATAAGGGGAATGACCGGCGGATTCTCCGGATCGGCCATCGCGGAGCAGCAGGCCACGCCCCGGAGAACACGCTGGCAGCCATCCGCAAAGGGATCGCTCTGGGCGTCGATTTTGTCGAATTCGATGTGCAACGCAGCCGGGATGGACGCCTGGTGCTTTTGCACGATGAGCGCGTGGACCGCACCACAAACGGCGCCGGCCTGGTCTCCGGCCTGACTTGGGAGGAATTGCAGTTGTTGGACGCCGGCGATGGGGAACGCATCCCGAGTCTGGAAGCAGCGCTGGCGGCGGCCAATGGCCGCGCCGGGGTGATGCTGGAGGCCAAGACGCCGGGGACCGGACCGGCGATCTACCGTGCGGTGCAGGCGGTTGCTTTTTCCGGTCCGGTGGTTTATGCATCCTTCCTGCACGCGGAAATTCTTGAAATACGCAGAGTCGGCCCGTTAGCGAGAACCCTTGCGCTGATGGGGCGTGTCCCTCCTTCGGATGCAGCCTTTGCGCGCGAGGCAAAGGCGACGCTGGTGGGCCTGGCGCACGATTCCGCAACCAGGGAGCTCGTCGCCGCGCTGCACGACGCCGGCCTTGAGGTATGGCTTTATACCGTCAACAAACCCCCGCTTATCACCCGCGCAATCTCGATTGGCGCCGATGGGGTGATCTCCGACCATCCGGAGCGCGTTCCAAAGAGCTGGCCGGGACGCGGCTGAAGCCTGATCGGCGCGTTCTGTTGTTCACCTCAGGTATACATTGATGTGGGAGCTTGTGTGCGGCGGCTGCTCATCATTTCGGTATTTCTGATCGCCGGCGCGCCGCTGGTCTGGGCCGGCGATTTCGAGGCGGGCGCCGCACAATCAACGATCACGCCCGAGTTGTCCCCGGAGCGCGCCGTGTATCTGGCCGGATTCGGGCACAACCGCATCGCTACCGGTGTACACGACGATCTCTATGCGCGCTGCCTGGCGCTCGGGGCAGCGAATCAGAGACTCGTAATTTGTTCGGTTGATTTGATCGGCTTGTTTTTGGGCGACGTGCTTACCATCCGGCGGCAGTTCGAGCGGATGACGCCTTCGGCGCCGTTCCTGATCGTGGCTGCAACGCACACGCACGATGGGCCGGATACGCTCGGCCTCTACGGTCCCAAACCACTCGAGACGGGTGTCGACTCGAAATATTTAAGCTGGGTGGACGGGCGCATCGCTGCGACCGCTGCCAATGCCGTGCGTGCCATGCAGCCGGCTCGGTTGGAGTTGGGACTAGACAATCATCCGCTGCTCGGTTTGCTGCAAGGTGAGGACCGGCCCCCGATCGTGAAAGATCCGTACCTCTTCGTGATGCGCCTGATTGCGCCTTCAACCGAAAAGACGATCGCGACGGTAGTGAACTGGAGCGACCACCCCGAGGTGCTCGGCCGAAAGAATACAGAGATCAGCTCGGATTATCCGCATTGGGTCCGCGCTTATCTTGAAAAGCAACTGGGCGGCATGGCTCTTTTCTTTTCGGGTTCGATCGGAAAGGTTTCGCCTCTCAGTCAGGTCTCGCTGGCCGATCCGGATACGGGAAAGATCGCCGAGGACGGGACCTCAAGAAAAGCAGAACTCCTGGGAACTGAAATCGGCCGGCTTGCCGAGCGCGCGCTGAAGAGCGCCAGGCAGATCGATACCGGCTCGAACATCGACTCGCTCTCCATCCAGAATGAGACTGTCTTCGTGCCGCTGCACAATCCAATCTTTCGCGCTGCCGAAGCTGCAGGCGTGTTTGGGGAGCGGGAGCCCCTCTACACAAACGGCAAGCTTGATCCAGCTACGGAAAGGGGCGATTTACCCGGCCTGGGGGTTGTGGATTATGCGACGGGCAGCGACATTCGCACTGAGGTTGATTACATTCAAATGCGGTCGCGCGGTACAGCCGTGGCGGAGATCGTTACCATTCCCGGAGAAATCTATCCTGAACTCGTAAATGGCGGCATTGCGCGCTATGCCGGAGCCGACTATCCCGAAGCGCCGCTCGAACCGGTACTGCGCGAGCAGTTAAAGTCGACATATCAATTCATCTTCGGACTGGGGAATGACGAGATCGGGTATCTCATCCCCAAGGCAGAGTGGGACGAAGAGCCGCCCTGGCTCGAAAACGCTCCGGTACCCTGGTATGGCGAAATAAACTCGGTGGGGCCCGATGCAGCCGGCGCAGTCCTGCGCGCATTAATTGCACTGGTTCATCGGTAATAGCAGGAAATGTTCGGCGGCGCGGGATAAGAATCGTAGCCCATCAGTGGATTGTCGCCCAGTCTTCCGTCGCTCCGCCCGCGCTACTGCCGCACCACCTCGCCGTTCTTCATCACAAAGCTCACACGCTCGACCACTGAGATGTCGTCGAGCGGATTGCCGGGGACCGCAACGATATCGGCGTAGTAACCCGCCTTTAGCTCGCCAATTTGGCCTGCCCACCCCAGCAGCTTTGCGCCGTTGATCAAATCGGCTTGCAGCACGGCGAGCGGCTTCATCCCGTAACGCACCATCAGCGTGAACTCGTGCGCCTGCGTGCCATGCGGAAACGGTCCCACGTCGGAGCCCACCGCAAACGGCACGCCCGCCGCAATCTGCTTCTTAAACTCGGCAATCTTGTAGTCGAGCATCGCCGACTCCACCGCGGCTTGATCCTGCGATTCGCGGTGCGTCGCAAAATACTCGAAGATGGTGAACGTGGGGACGGCGAAGATGCCCTTCTCCTTCATCAGGCGCATAGTTTCGTCGCTGAGCTGCGTGGCGTGGTCGATTGAAGCCACGCCGGCCTCGGCCGCGTACAGATTTCCTGGCTCGCCCATGCCGTGCACGCCGATGCCGACGCCGGTGCCGAGCCGCTTTTCCTCCTCGACCGCGGCGGCGAGTTGCGCCTCGGTGTACTGGTAGGGCGTCTGAAGCACGCCGTCAATCATGCGGTCCGGCCCGGTCTGGTAAATCTTGGTGAAGTCCGCGCCTTCTTTGTGCTGCTCGCGCATGACTGCAACGATCTCGTCGGCGGTGTTGGCGTAGTCGGCGTTCGAGAGCACGTGCTGTGCCGGATTGAAGCGGTTTGCGTCTTCGTGACCGCCCAGAATGTCGATAGCGTTGGCGCAGACGCGCAGGCGAGGTCCCGGAATGAGACCCTGGTTGATAGCGTCGCGCACCGCGGTGCTGGCCGAACCGGCGCCCTCAGTGCCCATATCGCGCTCGGCGGTAAAGCCGGCCATCAGGTCCGCCTTGGCCGCTTGCTCGGCCAGAATCGTGCGCCAAGGCACCGACTCTTCCACCGTCTGCAGGTCCTCCGCACCGGGATGGAGAAACAGATGCACGTGAGCGTCGATGAGGCCGGGCAGCAGCGTTGTGTCGCCAAGGTCAATCACCTTCGCGCCTTGTGGGTGGTCAACCGATGTGCCTACGGCCTTGATTCGCTCGCCTTCAACGAGGATCTCTCCGGGCTGAAGCACGTTGCCTGTATCAACCTGGAGCAGCCGCGCGGCGTGGAGGACGATGGGTGCAGAGGCGGGCTGCTGGGCGGCTGCGCAAATGCACAGACCAATGGCCACGAGGGCACAGGCGCAGATCGGCAAGAAGCGGAAACGAATGCAAACGCGTGGGTTCAGCATGACTAAGACTATGGCGCAATGCATCGGCGTTGTCGATAAAGAAAATGATCGAACCCACGCGCTTGTGCGGCCCGCTCAAGCTGCCTGGCTTGGCGCCCCGCTGTTTCCGTTGACAGTAACGCACGGCAATTGAATCGCAAATGAGATGCCACGGCTGCCGTTCCCATCTTGCCGGGGCTGAACCGCGATCGTGCCTCCGTGGCGCTCGATGATCGTCTTCGTGTGGAGTGAACCCCCAAAGTGAGACAGTTTAGAAGGACACAGTTTGCGGCGAATGGGGGGCTGCAGATGCGAAGGAAGAGGATTTACACGGAGGAGTTCCGGCGACTATCAGTGGCGCGGATGCAGGGCTGCCACAACATTTCTGCTTTGGCCAAGGAACTTGAATTGCCTCGGCGCTTGCTGTATCGGTGGCAGATGCGGCTGCAGGGCCCAGTTGCGGCTATCGCGCCTCTCTCTGCGGGGCTTGAGGACGAGAACCGGTTTCTGAAGCAACTTCTGGCGGAGCGGACGCTGGAGGTGGATTTTTTCAAAGGTGCCTTGCAAAAGATAGCGGCTCGACGCCAGCAGAACGACGGCACTGGCGAGACGGCATCTACGACCAAGTGCGGTCGATGATGTCGCTGCAAGGCGGTTTGACGATCGAGCGGATGTGCATGCTGGCGCGGGTAAGCCGGGCGGGATTTTACCGATGGCTTACGGTGGAGGCGCCAAGGGAAGAAGAGATGGAAGTGCGCGCGGCGATTCACGAAGTAGTGCTGGAACATCGCGGTCGGTACGGCTATCGGCGGGTGAGCCGGGAGTTGCGCCGCCGTGGCTTGGTGGTGAACCACAAGCGGGTGGCGCGGCTGATGCGCGAAGACAACCTGCTTGCGGTGCAGCCGCGGGCCTGGGTTCGGACCACTGACTCCAATCATGAACTGAAGGTCTATCTGAACCTGGCTGCGCGCATGCAATTAACCGGGATCAACCAGCTATGGATAGCCGACATCACTTATATCCGGCTGCGGGCCGAGTTCGTCTATCTGGCTGTGGTGCTGGATGCGTTCTCGCGCAAGGTGGTGGGCTGGGCGCTGGGCCGCAGCCTGGCAGCGCAACTGACGGTGTCCGGGCTGGGGCAGGCCATCGCGCAACGGCAGCCGCTGCCCGGCCTGGTACACCACTCTGATCGCGGCAGCCAGTATGCTTGCCGGGAGTATGTGAACCTGCTTGAGAGCCACGGCATGCTGCCCAGCATGAGCCGGCCCGCCAACCCTTACGACAACGCCAGCTGCGAGAGCTTCATGCGCACTCTCAAGCGGGAAGAGATCTACGCCAACAGTTACCGCGATCTGGAAGACCTTCGCGCTCACATCGAGGAGTTCATCGAGCGTTATTACAATCGCATCCGGCTTCACTCGGCGCTTGGCTACCTGCCGCCGGAGGAGTTCGAACAAGCTGCGTCAGGACAGGCGAATGGTTCAGGCGCAGCCAGCATGAGTTTTTTCAGGCATGGGGAAATCTATCCACCCGATGTGCCGAGAAAAACCGGGAGCGGTTCTGGTGCTCCGCTCCCGGCGCTCATCGGTACGGATGAGTCTCCAACCGGCTATTCCTTGGCGGGTTGCTCTCCAGCAGAGCCCGACTCCGCTTCACCGGTTATCGACTATGCTCAAGGAGAAGCAACGCCTTGAGAAGACAATCACACTAAACGGCAACTGTGTCTTCGGAAAAATGTCTCACCCAAGGGGTTCACCCCACGTGCCCACAAGCCCAATCCTGTTCCTACGTCCTTCTTGGTAGTGAAGAATGGCTCAAAGAGATTGCGGATATGCTTGGCTGCGATTCCAGGGCCATCGTCGGCCACGACAACCTCAATCATGCTCTCCTTTCCGGTGGAGATAATGCGCCCGCTCACCAGGATCGTGCCGTTGCTTTCTACGGCGTCGATTGCGTTCGCAATCAGGTTTGCAAGCGCCTGCCGAATCTCTCCCTTTATGCCGCGGACGGGTACGCAATCGTCCAGCGCGCGCACCACATTGATGTGTTTTGCCTCCAGTTTGTTGGAGTAGAGCCTGAGCACCGATTCGATAAGCGAAGAAATCTCCACCGGCTCCGGAGATCTCGACTCCCGATAAAACGCAAGCGCCTGCCGCGTAAGGTGCGCAACGCGGTCCAACTGCTGCTCCGCCTGCACAAGGTGCTGCACTACGTCTGGGGGAATGTCCGGTGTGTTTTTGGCAATGTAAATCAGGTTCATGACGGCGGCCAGCGGGTTGTTGATCTCATGCGCCACGGTTGCCGAAAGCCGCGCGGTGGCGGCCAGCTTCTCGGTTCTGCGCAGGATTTCCTCGGCCTTGCGGTCGGCAGTCACATCGCGGAACACCAGCACCGCGCCGATCACGGCGCCGCGATCGTCCTGGATGGGCGCCGCACTATCGTCAATGGCGAGTTCCCTTCCATCGCGCGCAATCAGCACCGTCTGGCCGGCCAGCCCCACTACCTTGCCTTCGCGCAACACCCGCGCCACCGGATTCCCCACCGGCCGCCGCGATTTTTCGTTCACGATGCGCATGATTTCTGCCAGCGGGCGCCCCGACGCGTCTTCAAGCGACCAGCCGGTAAACTGCTCGGCAACCGGGTTGAGATAGGAGACAGCGCCTGCCGCATCTGTGGTCACTACCGCGTCGCCAATGCTTTTGAGCGTCACCTGGAGCCACTCGCGTTGCGCCGCGATCTCGCGCTCGCTTTCGAACTGGGCGGTGATGTCCCTGACGATTGCGGAGGCGCCGACGATCTCGCCATTCGCGTCGCGCACCGGCGAAACCGAAATGGATACATGAATGGATTTCCCATCCTTCCTGCACCGGACAGATTGGAAGTGTTCCACGTGTTCGCCGCGCCCGATGCGATCGAGAACCTCTCCTATTTCGTCTTGGCGCTCCGGCGGGCTCAGGAACGAAACGGGGCGGCCGATCCTCTCCTCCGCCGAATAGCCGAAGATGGCTGACGCACCGCGGTTCCAAGTGGTGACGATGCCATTCATGTCTGTGCCGATGATGGCGTCGTCGGATGATTGAACGATGGACGCCAGCAGGCGGCCCTTAGCTCCAGCGCGACGGCGTTCGGTAATGTTGCAGAACACCAGCACCACACCGGTTAGCTCACCCTGTTCGTTCCAGATTGGCGCGGCGCTGTCATCGATCGGGATACGGGATCCGTCGCTCCGTTCAAGAACCATATGATGATTGGCCAGACCGATCGCGGTTCCCAGTTCGATCACCTTCTCAACCGGGTCCACAACCGGCTTTCCCGTCAGCTCGTTGAAGATGGGGAAAACCTGCGAGATGCTCTTGGCTCGAGCGTCCCTGAACCGGATGCCCGTCAGCTTTTCCGCCACCGGGTTCATGAAAGTCACCTTCCCTAGCCGATCGGTCGCAATCACGGCGTCGCCAATGCTGGTGAGGGTGGTGCGGTATAACTCCTCGCCTGCCCGCAGCTCCTGCGCATGTTTCTCGCGCAGCGCATGCACCCTGAAAACGTGGTGGGCCAGCCCGGTCAGTCCCAGAAGAGCAATTAGCATGGCCAGCCAGATGATGACCGCGGTCATGCGGATACGTTGCTGGTACTCGGCGTCGCGTGCTCCATCCAGCCGGGTTTCCTCCTGCCGCATCCGCGCAACGATGAGGCGGAGCTTGTCCATCAGCAGCAATCCCTTGTCTGAAAGAACGATTGCCTTGGCTTGCTCCAAAGTTCCTGCTTGGTAAAGCGCGACGGTCTTACCCAGCTGGTCCATCTCCTCGAGAGCGAGCGTGCGCAACTCGGCGACGTTCGCTTGTTGAATGGGATTTTCGAAGGTCAGGCGCGCCAGGCTATCGATGCGCGGCCCGATCTCGGTGGTGGCGCGGTGATAGGGCGTAAGGTATTTTGGATCGCCTGTCAAAAGGTAGCCGCGCTGGCCAATTTCGGCGTCTTTCAGCGTCGACTCGGCTTCTTCCAGTTCCACCAGCGTCTGACGCGTGTCAAGCACCGACCGCGCGGAGCCGGTCTGCACGTCAATACGGTGCCTCGTCACCAAGCCGTTGCCCAGAAGCAGCAACCCCACAATGACGAAGCCGGCAATGATGCCGAGCTGCTTGACATTAGGATGCATACGATTCGGGGAATCTGTCCGACGGGGCCCGACGTGTAGCTTGAGCGTGCAATTCTCGGCTGGGGCCTCCGCTCCTCTGGTGCATCGGGGAAATGGTGCATCGGGGAACAACGCGGAACAATCGATCGTTCGGCTCAGAGCAGCTGGAACAGTCGCTAAGCTGAATCAAAGTACTACGGCATACCGGGAATGTCAAGACGAAATCAATCGATACAGCGCTACGCCCACGAGAACGAAATCATTCCCCCGAAAGACACCTGTGCGCCCCATGCCGGCTTGCAGGCTCATTCTTGAATTGGAAAAGACTGGCGTAGCAAGCACGGGCGAGCTGCACGTTTTTAGTTTCCAGTGACTTAGAGAACCACGCGATCAATATGCCGCGATTCCGGTCAGGTTCTGGCCGAGGATCAGGGTGTGGATTTCGTGCGTGCCTTCGTAGGTCTTCACTGACTCCAGGTTCATGCTGTGGCGCATGATGGGGTAGTCCTCGGTGACGCCGTTCGCGCCCAGGATGTCGCGGGCCAGTCGCGCGCATTCGAGAGCCATCCACACGTTGTTTCGCTTCGCCATCGAGATGTGCTGGTGGCCGGCGGTCCGAGCATCTTTCAGACGGCCCACGTGGAGCGAGAGCAACTGGGCCTTGGAGATTTCGCTGGCCATCCAGACAAGCTTCTCCTGGATGAGCTGATGGCTGGCGATAGGCTGATTGCGGAACTGTTTTCTGGTTTTGGAGTAATTCAGCGCTGTCGAGTAGCAATCCATGGCCGCGCCAATCGCGCCCCAACTGATGCCATAGCGTGCCTGATTGAGGCACATCAGCGCGCATTTGAGGCTGGTTGCCCCAGGCAGCAGATTGGCTTCGGGCACGTGCACGTCCTCAAGCATCAGGCTGCTCGTCACCGAGGCGCGCAGGCTCCATTTGCCGTGGATGTCGCTCGAGGTGAAACCGGGCCGGTTGGTTTCAACAAGAAAGCCGCGCACCGGATC
Source organism: uncultured Acidobacteriota bacterium (assembly GCA_963832535.1). Classification (GTDB taxonomy): domain Bacteria; phylum Acidobacteriota; class Terriglobia; order Terriglobales; family Acidobacteriaceae; genus Telmatobacter. The sequence continues at coordinate 65,416 of CAWHUK010000020.1, read as the reverse complement.
GCTGCCTTCATCGCCTTCGAGTTTTGCCCAGATCACGGCTACATCGGCGATAGACCCCGAGGTGATCCACGTCTTTTCGCCGTTGAGAATGTATTCGCCGCCGGATTTGCGGGCGCGCGTCGTCATCCCCGCCGGGTTCGACCCGAAGCCGGGCTCGGTCAACCCGAAGCAGCCGAGTTTTTCGCCCGTGGCGAGGGCCGGGAGCCATGCGCTCTTCTGCTCCTCAGAGCCGAAGGTGAAGATGGGATACATGACCAGCGCCGACTGCACGCTGACAAAGCTGCGCAGGCCGGAATCGCCGCGCTCCAGCTCCTGCATCACCAGGCCGTACTCCACATTCGACATGCCGACGCAGCCGTAGCCCTCCAGGTTGGCGCCGTAGAATCCCAGGTCGCCCATCAGTGGAACCAGCTCGCGCGGAAAACGGCCCTCGCGAAAACAGTCTTCGATGATGGGGATGATATTGTCTTCAACAAAGTCGCGCGCGGTGCGGCGGACGAGCAATTCATCTTCAGTCAAGCTTCGATCGAGATGGAGAAAATCGAAACCTTGAAATTTTAACGCCATTACACACCTGCTTCATTGCAAATTGCCGGAACACGCAAGCCTAGCAGATTTTGACTGGGAAGGGTAAGGCTGTGGCAAGGGCGGTACACACAAGCAGCTCAATAAAAGGTAAGTTGCGGCGCCGGGTAATGCTTGCGGTTGCGCGTCCACAGGGCTGCCTGGTGCTGCAGAGCGGCGGCGGCAATCATGGCGTCAGGAATCTCTAGGCCATGACTTTTTGCATACCTGCGTAGGAGTTCGCCGGCGAGGTAGCCCGTTTCGTAGTCTGGCGGGAGACAGAATAGCGGCCGAAAGAGGCGGGAAATGATCTCATGTTCGTGCGGCAATGCTCCTGCCCACACCTCTGCCGCGACGATCGGAGAATAGAAGACGGTTTCCGCGGAGAGACCCAAAGACGACCATTTCTTGAGGACGGCCCGATCCCGCGCGCGCAAAATCTCGATTGCGATATCGGTGTCAAGTAAGACAGTCACAAAATACCAAGGCGTTTCAAACGGGTACCTTTGCGTAGGTTGCGGATATACGTTTCAGTATCGGGGAGATCTGTCCGATCTCTCCACACTCCCACCGCCGCCATCATATCCGCGTAGCGCTGTTCCGGCGTGTACATATACCGATCGCGGGCCGCCTTGCGCACCAGATCGGAAACAGTCGTTCCCTCGCGGCGCGCGCGAGAATGCAGTGCGCTCCACAAAGCTTCGTCGAGGTAAAGCTGAGTTCGCCTCATGATGTATAGTATACATCGCGACGTATTCAGGAAGTTTGGCTTGGGTTTCAAAAGCAACCTGATAGCGGCACCCGTGATTCAGCGGCCAACCGTCCCGTCGTTCACTGATTCTAATCAATCAGGTGATTCTCGAATGAGTGCTTTGGCAAACTCCACTCGCATCACGCCCTTTCTCTGGTTCGACTCCAACGCCGAAGAGGCCGTCGAATTCTACTGCGGCATCTTCCCCAACTCGCGCCGGCTCGGTGAGCTGCGCAACACCGGCGACGCACCCGGCCCGAAGGGCGGCGTTCTTACAATCTCGTTTGAATTGGACGGACTGCGGTTCACCGCCCTCAACGGCGGACCGGCGTACAAGTTCACACCGGCAGTCTCCTTTGTCGTACGCTGCGACACGCAGGACGAAGTCGACTACTATTGGTCGAAACTCACCGCCGGCGGCAGCGAGGTCCAATGCGGCTGGCTGGTGGACAGGTTTGGCTTATCCTGGCAGATCGTCCCCGCGCGCCTGCCCGAGCTGGTCAACAGCCCAAAAGCCATGCAGGCCATGCTCAAGATGAAGAAGCTCGACATCGCGGAGCTGGAGCGGGCAGCGCAATTGTAGATGCAGCGCCTGCACTGCTCGGTAGTGGGTCAGTTTGAAGCTGTTTTGAAAGGGCACGAGTTTACTCGTGCCGTAAAGACCGCAAAATGAACGCGGGCTTTAGCCCCTGAGGGAACGTTTCCATCAAACTGACCCACTCCCCACTGCCCCTTTCAACAACAGCCTCTGTTATCCTGATTGGTTTACCTGAGAGGCAGGAGGGAGCCATGCCGGAGCACAGAGCGCGAAAGCATCATCAGGACCGGGTGGCGGAGACGCTGCGGCTGGAGATCGGGACGATGATCGAGGGCGAGCTCTCCGACCCGCGCATCGATCTTTGCTATGTGAGTGAGGTATCGCTGAACCCCGGCGGCAAGTCGGCGCGCGTGTATGTGGCCCTGGACAGCGCGGTAAAGGATATTGCCAAGGCCGAGGAGCAGACGATCGCCGGTCTTGAAGCCGCCAAAGGGTACATTCGCTATGAGCTGAAGGAGCGGATGGGCGTGCGGCACGTTCCTGACCTGACGTTTATCGCCGACCGGTCGGGCCGCTTCCAGTTGCGCATCGAGGAGCTGATGAGCCGGTCGCGCAAGACGGCGGCGGGCAAGCGCGGCGACTCGCAACAGGGCTCCGTGGACTCGAAGCTGCCGCCGCAATAGGGAACGCCGCTCCGCTGATCTCTGACCGGGCTAATACGCACTCTAGGTTCGTGCTCTCCCAGGTCCCAAAATCGAGACCTGGGGCACCCAAATTTAATGCAGAGACTTGGAGTCCGCCAACAGGAATGAATGGCGCCGGAGTAAACTCCGGCGGAATCTGTTAGCCTTGTGCCTATCGAAACGCAGCAAAGGTTCCGCGTTTCCAGGGCATTTTCGGAAATTATTTTGCGCGTTATTCAGCGATCATCGCAGTCGCTTTGACTCTTGGGATCACGGCTTCGGCCTGGGGTATTTTCCGAAAATGCGCTAGCTGCGCGGAAGGCATGCAGGCTTGGTCCGATCGCCCCATCCGTCCTGCCTGGAACCAAGACTCTCGTCCTGCGCTTGAGCAGGCCGGCGCACGCAGCTTGGAGAACTGCCGGAGATGGAAAATCCCGTGGAGCCATCGGGCTCAGGATTCGCCCGCACATAGACGCTGGCGCATGCCTCGCTGGGCCACGATCTGCGAGGTAACGGTCTTTCTTGTCTTTACCGTCTTTTTCCTTGTTTACGGCCTTACGCCGCTGTTCGGCGGCGATGGCTCTGGGGCTGGTGGGCGCCGACGAGCCCCGCTATGCCCAGATCGCGCACGAAATGCTGGATGCGCTTCGACGCGGCGCACACGCTGAAGGGGCGGCTGAGCGCCTGCGTCACGCCTTATCTCTACGGCCATCCCTGGCTGGAGAAGCCCGCCCTCTACTACTGGCGCGCGATGTTTCTGTTTCAGGACTTCGGCGTCCACGACTGGAGCGCACGGCTGCCCTCGACCACCTTCGCCTTCATCATGATCGGCCTCATCTACCTGCACATGCGACGATTCCGCCCCGGCGGCCACCTGGACGCGGCGCTGATCACGGTGGCCTGCGCCGGCATCATTGGCTTTGCCCGCGGCGCCTCCACCGACATGCAGATGGCCGCTCCGCTGGCCATCGGGCTGCTGGGCTGGTACGCGTGGTACGAAACCGGCTCCAAGTTCTGGCTCTACGACATCTACTTTTTTACCGGGCTGGCAACGCTGGCCAAGGGCCCGGTGGCGCCGCTTCTGGCCATTCTCATCATCGCCGCCTTTGCCTTTCTGCGCCGCGAGTGGAGCATTGTGCGCCGCTCATTTTGGTGGCCGGGGATGGTTCTCTATTTTGCCATGGTGCTGCCCTGGTTCATTGCCGTGCAGCATCAGAATCCCACCTTCTTCCGCGAGTTCTTTCTGCGAGCACAACCTGGAACGCTTCGCCACCGACCGCTATCAGCACTACCAGCCCTTCTGGTACTACCTGACGTGATGGCGCTGGCGCTGATGCCGTGGACGGTGATCGCGGTGCGCGCGCTGATCGACGGCATCCAGACCTCGGTGGCCGAGTGGCGACTGCGCCACTCGAGTTGGTTGAAGGGCCGGGCAAGAAGCCGGTAAGTGGGCGGGGAAGCTATTGCCGGCGCGGCCCGGCGACGCCTTTCCCGAGTTTCTGGTGCTGTGGGCGCTGATTCCCGTCGTCTTCTTCTCCTTTTCCCAATCCAAGCTGCCCGGCTACGTTCTTCCCGCCATTCCACCCATCACTATCCTCACCGGAGACTACCTTTTCCGCCGCCGGCAGCCGGGGCTGAATCGATGGATTCTTCTAGGCCATGCGGTGCTCTGCGGAACCATGACCATGGCCGTGCTGCTTCTGCCCTGGTTTGTGGCTCACGGCGCGGAAATGCCTCCCGTGCGGGCGCTTGCAGTTGCTGCGCTGGCCGCTACGGGCGCCGCCCTGCTGATTCTGATTGTGACCAATGGCTTTGGCGTAGCCCGGCTGCGGCTGGCTACCTGCAGCGTCATGGTGGTGCTGGTTCTGTTCCTCTATGGCGTGGGCCCATTCTTCGGCATTCCCGCAATTACCGCAACCAAGCGGGTGATTCATCTGCTCGACCGCTCCTACTCCGCGCGGCCGCTTGCCCAACGGCTTGCGGAACTGGTTCCCGCCAACGAGACCGTCGCGGTGTTTCGCGTACGCCGCGATGTCGAGTATGGGCTTTCGTTCTATCGCAATGGCGAGGTGGTGAACTATGAGGAGAGTGGCGTTCCCAGCGAGCAACACATCCTGGTAGCGCGGGTGTACGGACGCCACGGCATCGATCTTCACACGCAGGCCGCGCTGGAAGAGTATCTCGAAGGCCGGCAATATGAGCAGCTCTTCAGTTGGCCGGAGCAAGGGCTGGAAGTTTACCTGGTGGGCAAGGGGTAACCCGTGCCTGAACTTGCGGCTAAACGCGGATTCGTGTCAAAGTGGCGAGGAATGCAGATAACGGGTGCTTCCTTCGAAATTCTCGACCTGCGGCACTTCGCGGCCCCTGTGCTGCGTCCTGTGCTGGAGGCGGAGGGCCAGCTATGGGAGCAGCGGCTGCACTGGGACTATCGCGCCTCGGCGCGCCTGCTGATGCAGTATCTTGACAACCACATGCTGCCCGGCTATGCAGCCCTTGAGGCCGGGCGTGTGACGGGCTACGTGTTCTGCGTCTACGAGGAGACCAAGGCCGTCATCGGCGATGTGTTCGCCCTGTCCGCCACGCCGGGCGGCGCAAACGGAGGATCGGGCTCGGCCTACGCCACGGAAGAGACGCTGCTCAAGCATCTTTTCGAGCTACTGGTCAACTCACCGCACGTCGATCGCATCGAGTCGCAACTGCTTTTGCATGCATCCGGTTCCCATTCCGATGCCTTTCGCGCGGCGGGATTCCGGGTCTTCCGCAGGCTTTTCCTGGTGCAGCCTTTAGAGGGGCGATGGAGCCCACCCCAGGCGGATTTACCTGGCAATCTGGAAATGCGCCCGTGGCGCGAGGCGGACCTGGCGCCGGCCTCACGGCTCATCTGCGAAGCCTATCGCAACCATCCCGACAGCCTGATCAACGACCAATACCGCTCGGTCCACGGCTCCATGCGCTTTCTCAACAACATTGTGCGCTACGCCGGCTGCGGCAGCTTTGCCCCGCAGGCGTCGTACGTGGTTGTGGAGCGCGCCAGCCACGAACTCGCGGCCCTGGTGCTGGGCTCGCGCGTCAGCGCGCAAAGCGGGCACCTGACGCAGGTCTGCGTTCACCCCGCGTACCGGCGCCGCGGACTGGCCCGCCTGCTGCTCGCGCAAGCCGCATTCAGCTTCATGCGTCTGGGCGCCGCCGAAATCTCACTCACTGTAACGGAGGCTAACTCCGAGGCCATCGATCTCTACCAGGACGAAGGCTACGTTTGCAAGCACAGCTTCGATGCGGCGGTGTGGCGCCGGGAAGCGAGCCTTGGTTCCTAAATCGGCGGCCAGCTTTTCCATGCTGAAGGCTCCGATGAGGTCGTCTTCTTTCAGGTCGCTGAAGTTGGCGATACCGATGCCGCACTCCATGCCGTTGGTCACCTCGCGCGCATCACCGGCGCTGCTTCAGAACGCGGCGGAGGTTTCTCTTTCCATGCAGAACGGCGACGATTTCGAGCGGAGAGGTCTCGGGCCTGTAGACGACGGCGTAGTTGGGATACCTGGCCAGGGCCCAGAAACGAAGAGGGCGGGCGGTGAGATCGGGGCGCGCATGGCCGAAGAGCGGATTCTTTGCCACGAGGGAACAAGCGTCAAAGATCGCACCCTCTACGCGATCTGCGGCTTCTTCGCTATCCTCGGCGATGTAGGACCAGATCTCAAAAATATCCGCTTTGGCAAGCGGCGTGAGAACATAAGCGATCATTGTCCGGTCAAGGTCTGGACGAGCGCCAGCCGTCTTTCATCGCCTGAACTTCAAGGCGGGCCTGTGCGCCGTCAATCAGCTCGCCGCGTTCGGCCTGCAGATAGCCTTCCTCGATGTGGGCCGTGAGTGCCTTCCGTTCTTCTTCGGTCCAGCTCTCCTCGGCATCCTGCGCCTCAAGGGCGCTGCGGAGCACGTCTTCCGCGCTCGCATATGCGCCGGTGGAGAGCCGCTTGTTGATGAGCGACTCAAGCTCCGGGGGGATATTCAATTGCATTTGCAGCTCTCCTTTCCTGGTGTCTCTATCCTACGGTCACGCCTTCGCGCTCGTCAGCGCGCCCAAATCCGCCGCCAGCTTTTCCATGCTGAAGGCTTCCAGAACGTCGCCTTCCTTCAGGTCGCTGAAGTTGGCGATGCCGATGCCGCACTCCATGCCGTTAGTCACTTCGCGCGCGTCGTCCTTGAATCGCTTGAGGGAGCCGATCTTGCCTTTGAAGAGCTGTTCGCCGCCGCGCATCACCTTGACCTCCGAGTCGCGGCGGATCACGCCGTCCTGCACGCGGCAGCCGGCAATGGTGCCTACCTTGGGAATGCGGAAAATGTTGAGCACTTCAGCGCGGCCCACGTAATTTTCCTTAAACGCAGGCTCGAGCAGGCCCATCATGGCGAGGCGCATTTCGTCCTGCAGTTCGTAGATGATGGAGTGGAGGCGGATTTCAACGTCCTCCTGCTGCGCCAGCTCGGCGGCCTTGCGCTCGGGACGGACGTTGAAGCCGATGATGATGGCGTTCGAGGCCGTCGCCAGCAGCACGTCGCTCTCGGTGATGGAGCCGACGCCGGAGTGGATGACCTTGACGCGCACCTTCTCAGTGGACATGCGGGCGAGCGAGTCGGCCAGCACTTCCACCGATCCTGTTACGTCGCCCTTGATGATCAGAGCCAGATCCTTGATGCCGGACAGGCGAATCTGCTCCGACAGTCCTTCGAGCGAAACGCGGGCGCTCTTGGCCAGTTGTGCATCGCGCTCCTTCATCTTGCGGTAAGCGGCGATTCCCTTGGCCTTGTCGCGGTCGGCGACCACGAGGAAGGTGTCGCCGGCGTCGGGAATGGCTTCGAGGCCGAGGACTTCGACGGGCGTAGAGGGCCCGGCTTCCTCGAGCGCGCGGCCACGGTCGTCGAACAGGGCGCGAACCTTGCCGAAGGTGTTGCCGACAATGTAGCTGTCGTTGAGGTGGAGTGTTCCGTCCTGCACGAGGACGGTGGCTACAGCGCCGCGGCCGCGATCCAGCTTGGCTTCAAGGACGCTGCCGACGGCCTTGCGTCCGGGCGTGGCCTTGGGCGCCTTGATGTCGCTGACCAGGCAGATCATTTCGAGAAGCAGGTCGAGGTTGATGCGTTTCTTCGCGGAAACTTCAACGAACACCGTGCCTTCGCTGCCGGCGGCCCATTCTTCGGGGATGAGTCCGCGGTCGGCGAGCTGCTTTTTCACGCGCTCCGGGTTGGCCTCGGGCTTGTCGATCTTGTTCACGGCCACGATGATGGGAACCTCGGCAGCCTTGGCGTGGTCGATAGCTTCGAGAGTTTGCGGCATGACGCCGTCGTCGGCGGCCACCACGATGACCACAATGTCGGTAACCTTGGCGCCACGGGCTCTCATGCGGGTGAAGGCTTCGTGGCCCGGCGTATCGAGGAACACAATTTCTCGACCTGACGCGGGCGAACCTTCCTTGGCGAATTTCACCTTATAAGCACCGATGTGTTGCGTAATGCCGCCTGCTTCGCCGGCGGCGACATCGGTTTCGCGAATAGCGTCGAGCAACGAGGTTTTGCCGTGATCGACGTGGCCCATGACGGTGACCACGGGCGAGCGCGGAACCTCCAGCTCGTCGGCGTTCGCCGCTTCCAGCACTTCCTCGATGGCCTGGTTGGCGATCTCTTCTTCGTAACTGATGACCGTGGCGGCAGCGCCGAACTTAGCAGCCACGTCCTTCACCATTTCGGCATCGAGAGACTGGTTGACAGTGACGAAGACGCCGCCCATGAGGAGTGTGGCGATCAGGTCCTTGGCGCGGATGTCGAGTTTCTCGGCCAGGTCCTTGACGCTGATGCCCTCGGTCACGGTGATCTCGCGAGTGATAGGCAGAGGCTCGTTACTCAATCGCATGCCGCTATAGCGCGGCGGCGGCACAAAGCCCTTCATCGGGCCTTCTTTGGTCTTGGGGTACTGTTGCTGCCCTCGGCCGCGGCCGCGCGAGGAGGCGCGCTGCGGGCGAGGAGCTTCGCCGGTGGGCGGCGGAGCGCCGCCGGGACCGGGGCGTGCGCCGAAGCCGGGACGAGGCGCTCCAAACCCTGGGCGAGCGCCAAAACCGGGCCGGGCGCCGGGAGCTCCGGGAGCACCAGCGCCTGCATAGCCCGCGCGCGTAGGATGCTTGGGGCGTGGGCCGCCGGGGAATTGACCGGGAGCGCCGGCAGCGCCGGGTATGCGTTGCCCTAAGCCGCCCGGACCGGCCCCTGGTCTGCGGTCGAAGATCGGCTTCCCGCGCTCCAGTCCGGCTCCTGCGGCTGGAGGGGGTTGAGGAACGATGGATGCCTTGTAGACCGGACGGGGCCCAGTTTGCGGCATGACCATGCGGCGCGCAGGAGGCGCAGCGTGTGCGCGGCTCTGCCCGCGCTGTGCGGCAGGGGCTGTGGACTCAGCGGCGATGGCGGGAACCGAGGCCGGCGCCGCAACGGGAGGAGCCTGGATTTCAGGAGCGGGAGGCGCAGGCGGTTGGACTTGAGCAGCGGACGGCGCCGGCGGCTCGCTTACTGCGGGGATTGCGGCGGCAGCCGGTTTAGCGGCTGGCTTTTCTTCGTGCGTTACCGGGGCTGCGGGCGGTTTGACCACGGCCCCTGCCGGAGGCGGCGCAACCACGACCACCGGTCGTGCAGCGGGAATGGCGCCTGCAGGAGCCTTGGCTACCACGGCGCCGACAGGCGGACGCGTGGCGATAGCTGGCGTAGGTGCGGGGGCAATAATGGGCGGCGCTGAGCGCGGCTGCGGAACGATCCTTCGCGGGGCTGGATGAGCGGCTGCCGGAGCGGTGGCCGGAACCGCTGCAGCCGGAGCCGCAGTGGCCGGAGCGGCAGTGGCCGGGGGTGCGGCAGGCGCAGCAGGTTTGGCCGTCGGAACTGCCGCCGGCTTCACCGGCAAGCGAGCGTGGCGCGCCTCTTCTTCCTCTTCTTTCTTCTTGGCCAGGATGGCCTTCATCACATCGCCAGGCTTGGAGATGTGCGAGAGGTCGATCTTCGGGACGATGGTTTGACCGTGGCGGGCTGCTGCAGCGCCCGCATGGGCCGCAGGTTTGGCGTCCTGCGCAAAGCGCGCGCGAACCTTCTCCGCCTCGTCCAGTTCCAGTGAGCTGGAGTGCGTCTTGACCCCATCCACGCCGAGTTCCGGGAGAATGTCGAGAATCGCCCGAGGCTTAACTTCCAACTCGCGCGCCAGATCGTTGATACGAACCTTGATCATCCGCCTCTTTTCAAAAAATGTGCTGCCAAACGGCCCTTAGTCGTCCGCCGCGGCGGACGACTAAGGGCACTGGCCGCTCTTTGACAATCCGTGACCGTTTGCATGGCCTTGAAGAATACCGCGCATCTTACGCGCCGCCCTCTTTGGCCGCCTCATCTTCCTCGTTTGTGTCCAGTTCTTTCTCTTCCGCCTGCAGTTCCGGCAGCTCCACCTGGTCGGCCGGCGGAACACTTTCCACCGCCAGCTCCACCGCGGTCATGCTCTCTTGTTCTGCCAACTCCTCAACCAGGCTCTCGTGCTGCTCGTCAGCGGAAGCAAGATCTTCAGTTTCTGCTTTGGCTGCGCGAAGGCTCTCAGCCTCCTCAAGAACCTCAGCCGCGTTCTCCGCTTCGGCGGCCGACGAATCCACTGCTGCATCCGGGGTAGGAACCTCCGACGCGCCCTCCGAAATCTCAGCGGTATCGGCAGCGGCTTCTCCGGCAGTTGGTTCCGCGGAATCGGCCGCCTGCGCTGCCTCTGCCTCTTCAAAGCGCGCAAAGTAGTTGCGGACCGCGACGCTGATCTTTTCCAGCGTCTTTTCGCCGATGCCCGGAATCTCTTCGAGCTGTTCCGGCGTCATGTCGGCCAGCGCTTCCACAGTGGTGATGCCGGCGGCGACCAGCTTCTGAATGATGCTGTCGCCGAGCTCGGTGACTTGCTCGATGGGTGTGGTGGGAGAGCCGACCAGCGCCTGCATCTGCTGCTCCACTTCCTGGCGCTTCTCTTCTTCGCTCTTGATGTCTATCTTCCAGCCCAGCAGCTTGGCCGCCAACCGCACGTTCTGGCCCTTCTTGCCGATGGCCAGCGATAGTTGCGTGTCGTCGACGATCACTTCGAGCTGCTTATCGGTCAAATCTGTAATCGAGACGCGGCTGACCTTCGCCGGCTGCAAAGCCTTTTCCGCGAATGTTGTAATCTCGTCGCTGAATTCAATGATGTCGATCTTTTCGCCGCGCAACTCGCGGATGATGGACTGCACACGCATGCCCTTCATGCCCACGCATGCGCCCACGGGGTCGACGTCCTTATCGCGGGACTGAACGGCAATTTTTGTGCGCTCGCCGGCCTCGCGCGCAATGGCACGGATGACAACGGTGTTGTCGTAGATCTCCGGAACCTCGGATTGGAAGAGGTTTTGCACCAGCTCTGGCGCGGCACGGCTCACGATTACCTGCGGCCCCTTGGCCGCGCGGTCCACCTTGAGCAACACCACGCGCACGCGCTCGCCGATCGAGAACTGCTCCAGACGCGACTGCTCGCGGCGTGGGCAGCGAGCTTCGGCCTTGCCCAGATCGTAGATCACGTCCTGGCCCTCGATGCGCTTGACGGTGGCGTTCAGGACTTCCTTTTCGCGGTGCGCGTACTCCTGGAAGATCGTGTCGCGCTCGGCTTCGCGCACCTTTTGGAAGATGATCTGCTTGGCCAGTTGCGCGGCGATGCGGCCCAGCGGGCTGGTATCGCGATAGATGCGAATCTCGCTGCCCACTTCCACGCCAGGGGCCAGCTCGTTGGCCTCCGCGAGCGTGATCTGGTTGACCGGATCCTCGATCTGATCCTCGTCGGCGACCACTGTCTTATAGATGTAGGCCGTAATCTCGCCGGTGTCCTTGTTCAGTTCCCCGCGCATGTTTTCCTGGGTCTTGTAATACTTGCGCGTAGCCAGGGCAATAGCCTCCTCAACCGCCCCGACAACGATGCCGGGGTCGATGCCCTTCTCCTGGCTCAGGAGCTCGATGCTTTGATACAAAGCGCTGGTGGCCATACTGCTTACTCTCGCCTGTCTCCCGGCGCTTTATTCCGCGCCGCGCGGTGAAATTTCTTTCTTCCATCGATTTCGATGCCGGGACAAGGGAACCGGAAAATTGCTGTTGGATACCTGAAACCTGATCCCTGATCCCTGTTCCCTGCTCCTAAATCTCCGGCACCAGTTCTGCCTTCTCAATGTTGCTGAGTGCGATCTCCACTGTGTTCACGCCGGCCTTCCGGCTCTTGCTGTTTTGCTTCACGGCTGCCAAATCGAGCGTGATCGACGCCTCGGGGGAGGCCAAGCCCGTATTTCCCATCAATCTTCCCTGCCAGTGCCGGTTATTGCGGATCGGCTCGAAGGTCCGCACCTTCACAAGGCAGCCCGCAAATCGTTCAAAATCCGCGGCCCGAGTCAACTTCCTATCGAGGCCGGGCGAACTGGCCTCCAGCGTGTACGCTGTGCCGGGCACCAGGTCTTCCACGTCGAGCAAAACTCCAAAGTCGCGGCTGAACGCGGCGCAATCTTCGTGCGTCACGCCGGAAAGCTGCTCCACGGCCAGCCTTCCCTCACGAAGCCGCTCCGGCAGGCGCTCCGCGCTACCGCCCTCCGCTGCCGCGCCGATCGCCGCCTTGAGCTTCGCGCGGCCCTCGGCATTCTTCTCGAGGTAAACCCGAAGGGTGCGTTCCTTGGCCGGGCCAATGAACTCGATGTCGACTACGTCGAGCCCGTGCGAGGCGGCCACCCGTTGCGCCGCCGACCGGATTTCCTCCAACTTGACCGCCATCGTTCCCAACAACCCGGCGGGCAAACATCGCTCGCCGGAAGCCCCGTTCTTTCATCCCATCCGGCATCCGCTGCGGCACGCGCTTGCCGGTGCCCGGTTCCTTTGCCATCTGCAGACCATGATTATTAAGGATTTAATCTCCAACAGGCCCGGTGTGCGGCTCCCGGCTGTTTGTCCCAAATAAAAAGTGGGCCGTAAGCCCACTCATCTCTCCGCCAGCCGGTGCGCACACGATAATGCCTGGCGGACAAACGTGTCTGCATTGTCAGAATACCGCGAAACGCCGGGAAATTCAACCGCCTGCGGATCGGCCAGCCGCCGTTGCGGTTCGCAGGCGCAGCCGGAAATCTGTCATACTTTCTGGCATGAATAGGAGAAGTGTTCTCTTCGCCGCTATGCTTGCCGCCGGATTCGGCTTCTCCGCTTCGATGCCGCTGTTGGCCGACGACTCTGCCGCCTCCATCGCCGCCGGCGGCTTGGTGTCTCGCCGCGAGACCCGGATTGTGATGGCCAAAGAGGCGCTGCAAATCAGCCCCACAAAAGTCGTCGTCGATTACGACTTCCGCAACGACTCGGATCAGGATGTTACGACCGAGGTGGCGTTTCCCGTGCCGCCGTATGACTACGGCCCCGAGAGTCCCGATATCTCCGACGCGTCGTTCTCCGGCTTCCAGCTTCTTGTCGACGGAAAGACCGTCGCCTTCCAGGCCGAGGCCAAGGCAACCCTCAACGGCAAAGACGTCACCTCGATCCTGACCGCCGATAAGATCGATATTGCCAGCTTCGGCCACCTTCGCGAACCCGATCCGGCCAGCACGCAGGTTCAGACTCCGGATGTGGAGCGGTTGCCGAAGGCCGAGCAGCAGCGCCTGGCGGCACTGGGCCTCTTCGATGCGGATGACGGCTGGGGTTTGTGGACCGTCCATCTGCAATACCACTGGACGCAGATTTTTCCGGCTCACTCAACGGTTCACATCCAGCACCAGTACACGCCGGTTGAGGGATCGGAGATTATGCTGTCCGATACCTTGAAAAATGTCTACGGGCACAAGCAGCCTATCGGCGATCCCGACACCGTAAAGTACGCGCTCGAGGACATGCAGCGGTTGCAAGCGCTTTGCCCGGATCCCTCATTACTGAGCGGCATGATCGGGCAAATCGATGCCAGCGCACCGGGGTATGGGCAATACGCACACCCTCACTGGGTCGACTTCATCCTCACTTCAGCCAACACCTGGAAGCAGCCAATCGAAGATTTCACACTGATCGTCGAGCGCGGCAAGCCAGAGGAAACGAAGGCCCAGGTTTTGGTCAGCTTTTGCCCTCCGCGGAACTCGCATGTAGACAAACTCGACGCGGACCACTTCCAGGTTCATCTGACCAACTTCGTTCCCACCGCGGAGCTGCGTATCGGCTACTTCGATGTGCCCGAGAACAAACCGGCTCTGGCGGCAGCGAAGAAATAGGCGCCGGGCAACACGGCCATCTTCCGCTCGATTGGTTTCTGAGGAATGAAGCTTTCTTCTTGCGACAGCAGCGGCTCCTACGTCTCACCGCGTGATAGCGAATCCCTGCTTGCCGTCGTTGCCGCAAGCACGGTAGACCCCAACGCCGGCATCTTCGGCCCTGATTCGCAAAGTTGGAAGATCAACCGCCAGTCGGGGCTGTTCCTGGGCGCGGGCCGGGCGGCGCTCCTGCAACTGGCGCATCCGTGGGTGGCTGCGGCGCTCGCCGATCACTCGACTGTCATGAACCGTCCCATTGCGCGCTTCCACAACACCTTTCGCATCGTGTTCACAATGACCTTCGGCTCGCTCGGCCAGGCGCTGGCGGCGGCGCGCCACTTGTACGCGCTGCACACGCAGATTCGCGGCGAACTCCCGGCAGATGTTGCCCGATGGAAGCGCGGCTCGCCGTACGAGGCCAACGAGATCGGCGCGCTGCGCTGGGTCTTCGCAACGCTGGTGGAAAGCGCGGTGCTGGCCTGCGATTGCGTGCTGCCTGCGCTCACCGTGGCCGAGCGCGAGCAATACTACGCGGAATCGAAGACGCTGGCCGGGCTCTTCGGCCTTCCCGCGGCGGCGCTGCCTGAGAACTGGGAGACCTTTACGGCGTACAACCGGGCGATGCACGCGTCGGAAGACTTGGGCGTGAGCGATGCGGCGCGCGCCATGGCGCACAACCTGCTGGCAGGCGCAGGCTCGTGGATTCGTCCGCCGCATTGGTATCGCGCGTTGACCACCGAATGGCTGCCGGAACGATTCCGCGCGGAGTTCGATCTCGAATACGGCGTGGCAGAACAGCGTTCCGCTGCCCGGGCAAAGCGCCTTCTGCCGGGAATCTATCGCAGGCTGCCGGAAGCCATCCGGTTTACCGGTCCGTGGCACGAGGCGCAAGCGCGGCTCGCCGGGCGGCATCCGGGCGCGCCCACGCTGTGGAGCAACCGCTTCTGGATCGGCCAGCCATTGCTGCCGTTCGCCGAAGGAATTCCTTTGCGCGGCGGACGCTCAGGGTCGACAATAGCGAAATGAAGCCGCTCAGAGTTTTTGCCGTCGCGCTGCTCGTCCTTTGCGCGGCGCTGCCTGCGCTCCGCGCATTTGAGAAACAGCCTTCGAGCGCTTATCAGCGCGCGGCGCACGGCGCTGGCGGCCAGGCTGCAGGGCGGCGTGGCGGTGCTGTTCGCTGCGGAAGAACCGGTGCTGGACTTCATGCCCTACCGGCAGAATTCGGATTTTTATTACCTGACCGGATGGACGGAACCGGGAGCCGCGCTGCTGATTGTCGGCGACGCTCCGCAGGCCGCTGCGCCGCGCTCCTACAAGGAGATTCTGTTTCTGCCGGCGCGCAACCTGCGCATGGAATCCTACACCGGCGCAAAGATGGATGCGTCGACGCCGGGAGTGACGGAGGCCGTCGGCGTAGATGCCGTGGAACCGATGACGGAGCTGCCCGCCGAATTGAGCCGGCTGATCGCTGCCGACCGGGCGCTTGAAAAGAATGTGTGGACGCAGCCGGGTTCGGCCGCGGCCACGGCGCTGCTGAACTTTACCGCAGTCACGCTGGGGGAGGAAACGGCGCCTCAGCCGCACGATGTGACCAATTTGACCATGCCGTTGCGCCAGATCAAAGACGATGGCGAAATCGAGCTGATCAAGAAAGCGTCGGCGGCATCGATGCTGGCGCAGCGCGTGATGATGCAGTGGTGGGTAAAGCCGGGCATGACGGAGCGCGCCGTCGCCGGCGCCATGACGGCCGTGTGGATGGAGAACGGCTGCGAGCGGCCCAGCTATGCGCCCATTGTGGCATCGGGCATCAACTCGACGACACTGCACTACTCCGCCAACGACCGCACCATGCAGGACGGCGACATTCTGCTGGTGGATGCGGCGTGCGAGTACTCAATGTACGCCGCCGACATTACGCGCACGGTTCCGGTGAACGGGCATTTCACGCCGCGGCAACGGGAGATCTATAACGTCGTGCTGGGCGCGCAGCAGGCGGCGATCAAGGCGTTTGTGGCGGGCAAATCGACCATCAACGATCGCGACCGCCAGGACCCGAACTCGCTCGACACCGCGGCCTACAACTACATCGATACGCACGGCAAGGACCTGCACGGCCAGCCGCTGGGCAAGTACTGGCTGCACGGGCTGGGGCACATGATGGGGATCGACGCGCACGATCCGGCCAACTACCCAGTTGTGCTGAAGCCGGGGATGGTATTCACCATCGAGCCAGGCGTGTACATTCCCGAGGAGAACCTGGGCGTGCGCATCGAGGACGACTTCCTGGTGAACGCGGATGGAACCTTGACCGACCTCGACGCCGCGCTGCCGCACACGCCGGATGAAATCGAAGCGGTGATGCGGGCAAAATAAGGGTGGATATGGACCCGCGCGATCAGATGGAACCCGGCCAACTCGAAACGCTGCACCGCGCCTTCAGCGAACAACTGCTGGCATGCCTTGACGAGTGCGCGCGCGGCCGCCGGGGATTGTTCTCGGAGTTTGTGGGCGAGGACGGTGAGGAACGCCCGTGGCCTGAGGCGGCGCGCCTGCGCGAACTTGCGGTGGCGTTGCAGAGTGTTCTGGCGCAGCAGACAGAACGCAACGCGCTCTGCGATGAGTTCCTCGATCTCTGCACCATCCACGGCGAGAGCCATCCCGGCGAACGCAAGCTGGCACGCTCGTTTCTTGAGCGCATCGAGCGCGGCGAAGTGGGCACGCCGACCGAAGAAGAACGAAAACCCTGGTAAGTCAGCGTTCATCTCGTCTTACCACTGCACGCCCGGATAAAGGCTCGGCAGGCGATACACGTGGAACTGGTAGGCGCCCGGCGTCGTTGCCTGCCACACAACTTGCGAACCCTGAGGGTTCAGCTCCTGGATGATGGCCCCTTTGATTGCCCCGCAGAAGTCCACTTCCATGTCGTTGTTGGCCAGCAACTCGGCGTTCCCTCCAAAAAAGCTGAAATAGCTCGGCGGCGGAACGTAATGCGCGATCATGGTCGCCGTCATGTTGTTCTCGTTCAGCTCCAGCAGCGGCATTGTCGAATAGCATTGCGCATTCGTAGGCTTAGCCGGCGCGCAGAATACCTGGCCGGACGGAAAGATGCGGTCGTTCCCGTTGTCCATCATGCCGATGCGAAGCACGCCAGTGGTATTGGGCGTAAAGTAGTTCATTCCGTGCTGCGCATAAAACCAATCGGTCGGATCGGTGGCATTCACGAGCTTGAAGTCGCCGCCCTCGCCAAGGCGCCACATAACATCGCCAGAGCCCGTGCCGTCGACGAAATTGATCTTGATCACCCAATTCTGGTGGCGCATCGAGAGGAGCAGATTGTGATCGTCGCTCGAATAGAGCAAGCCATTCGAGTGCGTCCAGTCAGGCCAGTTCATCGGGCGCCGGTTGATATCCAGATGATCGAAGGTGTTCCACACCCAGTCGGGATTGAAGTTCTGGTCCACATCCACAAGTGCGTCGCCGATCACGGTGGTCGTGCCGGTAGTTCCGGAGAGGTTGCTGAATTGCCGCAGATAGCTAGCGAGCAGGACCAGGTGTCCGTTTGGCAGCGGCAGCACCGCATGGTGAAAGCTCCCGAGCTGGTAGAGATTGCCTTCCGCGTCGCGGAAGTTTCCGGCCGCGAGCTTCTGGTTCAGCGTATCCATATCGAGGCTGTTCACCGTGTGTCCCGCCAGATCGATTTCCCGCACCTCGTTAATCGTGCTGGGATTCACGCCCGTGGTCATGGAAGACAGGTACGAGATCACCATCAGCAGATCGCCGTCGGGCAACAACTGGACGCCTTGGATGTAGTCGTTCGAACTGTGGCTATAGCTGTAAGTCCAGATCACGTTGCCGTTGAGATCGGTGGCCATGGCCTGGCTGTCGCCTGTCGGCAAAATCGTGTTCCACATCTCGATGCCGGGCTGTGGACTGGCGCCGTTCGTGGCGGCGATGTCGATCGGCGAAGTCGGCGGTGGCGTGCCCGTCATGCAGGTATGGTCAGCGTCGTTGTAGGTGGCGCCGTTATTCAGTGTCACCTGCGCCCGCATGTGGTAGAGCGTCTGGCCCAGCATTCCCGCGACATAGATCCGCACGTCGCCGCCATTGGCTGAAGGCGTTTGAACCTGCCAGGTGTTGAATCCGTAGCTGGTCGTCGTCCCAAACTGCACGTCCATCTCTCCGGGAGCGGGAAGATAAAGCGCGTATTGCGCCACCTGCGGATTTCCAAGCTCTGAGGGACAGATCACCTGGGCTGGCGCGATGATCGCGACCACCGCTGTGGCGTAGTTCTGCTGCGGCGAAGAGGCCAGCGCCACGGTTACAGTTACGTTCACGCTCTGTGTGACGCTCGCCGGAGCGATGTAGTCCCCGCCGCCACTCACCGTTCCGGCGACGGCATTTCCGCCCGCGACTCCATTCGCCATCCACTCGACGGCCGCTCCATCAGCGCCGGTGACTGTGAATTGCAGGGATTGTCCCGGCGCCAGCGCGGCGTACTGCGGCGAGATGGTGAGCGCTCCGCCCTGGCCGGCGCCGGGAGGCGGACTGCCGGGTGGATTGGGAGCCGGGCTCTCAGGTAAGAGCCCGGCGCTGCGCAACGTGGCGTTGCATCCGGTTAAAAGCGCAACGGACAGAAAACAGAAAAAGGCCGCGCCGCGAGCCGCCTTGCCACGTCGGCTCCTTCGAATTGCCGGAGTGCAACCGTCTCGTTTTGGATTTCGAAAGGAATACATCTCCCCGGCGCTTAACACGGGATCTGCGCGAGACGTGTCGTTAGGGTGGCCCGCCGCCATACAGCCCGCCTATCCGATGCCGAAAACCGCCGCTGATGTTAAAGCGCCCTGGGGAAGCGACGTACGGCTCGTGTTCCATCCTTCCGCGCTGATGCTGCGTAAGGATGGAACGCTGAACCTATGGTTTTGAAGTGAGCGCCTAGAAGCGAACGCCGAACGTAACTGGAATCAGCTCTGTGGTGCCCAGGCCGTTATTTTGGGTGATGGGAGGCGTGTGAATGAATGTGTAGCGGGCCTCGGCGAAGATCTCGGTATGGCCGGTGTCGCCGCCGCCATACAGCCCGCCGCCCAGGCGATGGTAAATGCCGAAGCCGGCATTGCCGCCCCACTGATTCGAGGTGAAAGAGGCGACGGTGACATTCTCGACGTAATAGAAGGATTGTTCGGGTGTTTGGAAGTTGGTCGACTTGCGGTACCACCCGAAGCCGCCTACCAGGTAAACGCCGTTCGTCCTTTTAGGAAAGAGGTGGATGACGGGAGAACCGGTGATCGAGTTGATGTGGGCGTTACCCGCCGTGATTTGGTCCGATGGGGGGAATTCAGCGAGGAGCGCGGCTGGGAGTTTGTTGTCCATGAATTGATACTCTGCGAGCACTGAGAGGCGCTTGTTGAAGCGCAGCCCCCCGCCCAGGGTGAAGTTCCCGCCCCAGCTGATGGCAGGTGCGAAGGTGCCTGCGCCATTGCCGGTGTCGTTGCCGATGGGGCCGTTAAAACCGCCGCCGGCCTCAAAGGTGAGCTTGTGGAGCAGACCTTGCTTTCCGCCTCCGTATCCCTCGCCGCTTCCGTACTGGCCCGCGCCTGATCCGCGGGACCCCAAGGCAGAGGCTCCCGGCGCCGGGGCATTGGGCAGAGCGAGTCCGGCAAACTCCTGTAAGCCGGACAGGCTGGACGAGTAGCCGGCGGCGCTGGATTGATTTTGTGAAGGAGTGGACTGCGCGCTCGCAACACCGGCCACGAGCAAAATCGCGGATCCAAGCAAACTGACGCCTCGGGTCAGCGACATCCCACTGGGGAAGGACATGTCGGAACCTCAAGAATCGAATTGTCTTAATCGCCTCCGGGCACAATGCGCCCGCCTATCAGTTAGACACCAAACCCAGCCGAAGGTTGCTTTGGGCAAAGGGATCGCCTGTGGGAAATACTCAAATAGTTCCACTTGCATTAGGTGTGACACTCAAGTAAGATAGTGTCACTAGAAGTAGGAGGGCCACATGGAACTGCAAGCGCGATGTCAAATCGGCGAAAAAGGCAGGATCGTCATTCCCTCGGCAATGCGTGAGGCGCTCGGGATGGATGTGGGTGATTCGGTGGTTCTTCGCGTGAAGGACGATGAACTGCGAATTTCTACAATCAGGGGAAGGATTAGGCGCGCGCAGCGAAATTTGCGGTACCTGGTTCCACCAGGGACCATGGTTTCCGACCAATTGAGCGCGGAGCGGCGCGAGGCTGCCAGAAATGAATAAGGCCGTGCTCGATGCGTCCGCCATCCTCGCGGTCCTCTTTGAAGAACCCGGCGCGGAGAAATTGACAGACGAGATCATGGAATCGGCAGTAGTCAGCGCGGTAAATCTGGCTGAAGTTCAAAGCAAACTTGTCAAAATGGGCCATCCGCCGGAGGATGCCTGGTCGGACGCCCTTTTGCTGGAGACGGACCCCGAACCCTTCACCGCTGACCAAGCGAAGATTGCCGGAAGCCTGATCGCAAAGACCGAGAAGTGCGGGCTGTCCCTGGGAGATCGATCCTGCCTGGCGCTGGCGATCGCGCTCAAGGCGCCGGTCTATACCACGGAACAGGCTTGGAAGAACCTGAAAGTCGGCGTTCCGATTCATGTGATCCGGTAGACCGAGCAGCGCATGGGTGCGCAAGAATAGCGAAGGCCGGAGCAACCGCTCCGGCCTTCGCTGACTCGCCGACCTGCTGACTCGCTTTCCGCTCACCCCTGAATGTCGAACTGCTCCGGGTGCAGCGTAGGGTCGCTCTTGACCAGGACGTTCTTGCCGATCAGCTCCTCGAATTCGGTCAGCCAGCGGTTGCCGTTCGCCTTGAGCACCTTCACCGTCTCCGGATGCACGCGCAGCATCACATCGGCGTTCTCAAAGTGCTTCCGCATCTTGCGCATCTCGATGTAGATCTCGTTGCAGACGGTGGCCGGGCTCTTCACCATGCCGGTGGCCTGGCAGGTGGGGCAGGGCACGCTGAGGGTCCGCTCCAGCGACTGCTTGACGCGCTTGCGCGTGATGGCCACCAAGCCGAAATCGTTGAACTGCAGCACCTTGGTCGGCGCGCGGTCGCCTTCAGCGCCTCTTCCAGAGCGGCCAGCACCTTGAAGCGGTTCTTGCGCTCGTCCATGTCGATGAAGTCGATCACGATGATGCCGCCCAGGTCGCGCAGCCGGATCTGGCGCACGATCTCCGGCACGGCGTCGAGGTTGGTCTTGACGATGGTGTCCTCAAGCCGCGCCGACTTGCCCACGTATTTGCCGGTGTTGATGTCGATGGCCACCAGCGCCTCGGTCTGGTTGATGACGATCGAGCCGCCGCGACTTGAGCCACACCTTGGAGCGCAGCGCCTTGGAGATCTCCTCCTGAATGCCGAAGTGCTCGAAGAGCGGCGTCTCCTTGGTGTAGAGCTTGACGCGGCGCACCAGCGAGGGCGAAAAGCGGTTGAGGAAGCGCACGATGCGCTCGTAGTCGGCCTCGCGAGTCGACCCAGATGGTGGAGAAGTTGGAGCTGCACCTGGTCGCGCAGAATGCGCTCGATGAGCGACAGGTCGTGGTAGATCAGGGCCGGCGACTTGGACGATTCCGAGCGCTGCTTGATCTCGTTCCACAGATTCATCAGGAAGCGCAGGTCGGCGCGCAACTCCTCTTCTGATGCGCCTTCGGCGGCGGTGCGCACGATGAATCCGCCCGGCGCGTCGCCGCGCTCGTGCAGCAGAATCCGCTTCAGGCGGTGGCGCTCCTCGTCGGACGCGATCTTGCGGCTGACGCCGACGTGGGTCACGGTGGGCATGAAGACCAGGAAGCGGCCGGGCAGCGCGATGTGGCTGGTGATGCGCGCGCCCTTCTTGGCGATGGGCTCCTTGGCGATCTGCACCAGAATCTCCTGGCCGGACTTCAACAGGTCGGAGATGATGGGCAGGTCGGAGGTCTGCGCCGAGCGGCGCGACGGGCCCGCGGCGATTGCCCTGGGCTCCGCGGCCACGCTGCGAGCGGCCGCGATCCTCCGCGATCGCGGCGCTCGCGCGTCCGGGCGCAGGCTGCGGCTGCCGTCGGCGGCTTCCTCTTCCTCTTCCGGATTTCGATCTTCTTCCTCGCCGCCCTTTTCGTCGAAGTTCAACTGGATGCGGTGGTCGAGATGCGCCTCCTGCAGCATCTCGCCCAGGTCGCCGGTGCGAAGGTGCGTGGGCAGCGTCTCTTCCTCGTAATCGTCGAGATCGTGCACATCGGGTTTGTGGCCGCGCAGATGGGCGCGGCGTCAAACTCCTCGCCTTCGATGACCTCTTCCTCGACGAGGCCGGCGCCGGGAGCATAGGTGGAAGCCGGTGCGAGCCTGGGAGTTGCAGCGGCTGCGTGCGCTGTCCTTCTTCTTTGCCGAAGCCGAAGAGCCGGAAGCCCGTCGGAGACGAAGGGATCGATGCGGTGGGAAGCGGATGCATCGGTTCCGTCTTCGTCGGCGATCCTCAGGGGCTTCCGTCTCCTCCTCAATCCGCCTCTGGCTCATCGGATTGGTCTTCCTCCACAGGCTGCAGTTCCGAAGCGACTAGCAAGGTAGTCCTCTTCAGATTCGATCAGCCGCCGCCTCTGGCGAAGCCGTCTCAGATTCGGCCGTCTCCGTTTCGCCAAGCTGCGGCGCGGACTCCTCGAACTCTTCAACCACCTCGTTCTGTGCTGAGCCGCTCTCGGGCGCAGCGGAAGATTCGGTCGGCGATTCTGCATTTTCATTACCCGCCGGCTCGGACCGTCGGGAGCGATGCCGGGAGATCGATTCTCCGGGCAAAACGCCGCTGCCATCCCATTGAATAGGCGCTTCAACCAGCGTGGAAGGCTTGAAGGTCGAAGCCGGGCGGGATGGAGCGAACTGCTGCTGCGCAGGCTTCTCGGTTTCCGGTGCGGGTGCGCCGCCATACTTCGAAAGCGACTCCCCGGGAAGCACAAACGCCGCTGGAGCCTGACGCTCGCGCGGCGCAGGCTGGGCTACGGGAGCCTCGGTAGCCTGAATCTGCGGAGCGTGTTCGAATTCGACGGCCGGTTCCTCAGCAGTCTCGGTGACCGGCTCAACTTCGGCAGGAGCTTCCGATCGGAGACTCCGGCCCACGGCCTCCGCGGCGGCGGCGCCGGCCACGCCAGCGACGTGTACCTGCCTCTTCGGGCTCCTGTGGCGCCTCGACCTGCGGCGTCTGCGTTCGTCCAAGGGATTTGGGAGCCGATGCGGCTGCGGGCGCCTCTTCGGCCGGGCGGCGATCGGCGATCTGGCGTTCCGGGCGCACATCCTGTCTTGCTTCTGCTCTTTGGCCCTGACGCGAACCGCGTTCGTCCTGGCGGCCTACCGTTTCCGATCAGTCCCATGGGGATGCCTGACCTCGCGAGGGGCCTGTCGCCCGGCCGCCGCGGCTTTCTCCAGCTCGTCGGTCTCTTCCTGGTCTTCGAGCTCGATAAAGTCGGTTACATAGAGGAACGCGTCGCGCTCCAGGCCCAGGTCGACAAATGCCGACTGCATGCCGGGCAAAACCCGTGTCACGCGGCCGTTGTAAATGGATCCTGCGAGGGTGTACTCGTTTTCGCGTTCGTAGTAGATTTCCGCGAGTTGATCGTCTTCCAGAATCGCAAGCCGCGTCTCATGCGGCGTGCTGGAAATGCAAATCTCTTTTGCCATCGTACCTTTCCGTCCGGCAGCGCAAGGCTGCGGGTACCTGCGGCAAGGATGGATGGAGACGCGCTAAAACGGCAGGGGAGGAGTGGACGGAATCACCTGAAGGACGCTCGAGCACCGGCCTCCGCGCGGCGGCCTGCCCTGAAGGGCGGCGAACCATGGCGGACGAAGCAAACGACCAACGTAGCTGTTGATTGCGGCGATCCGATGCAGAGAGTTTGTGGCCGCCATGCCGGAGCTTCCGGCGGGGCCGTTTGACCAGCGGCGTTTGCAGGGCGATTGCGCGACCGAGCCGGGGAATTCACTCCCGAACCCCTGCGCGATCCGTGCAACTTGCAAGCCGCGAGCGGTTTTCCCGTCTCTGCGTGCTCATAAACCCAATCCTGCCGGGCGCGATCCATCGGGACCATGCCGGCGAAATGCTTTAAAATCCTGCTCTTGCGGCCAGAACGATCCCGGACTGCTCCGGAGCCGGCACAAGAGCCAAACTTGCTATGGACGACATCTCGATCCGTTGGCTCGAGACGCGTCAGTTAACGAACCGGCGCATGCGGACATTCATCGCCACGCCCAGCGCCAGGAACGTAAACAGCACCGAAGATCCACCGTAACTCATTAACGGTAAAGGGATTCCGGTGACGGGCATAAAGCCCGATGACCATGCCTACGTTGACCGCGATCTGAAAGGTCAACACAGCCACGATTCCCATGATAATGAGGGAACCGGACAGGTCGGCGGCTGTTTGAGCGTTCTGAATCAAACGCATCAATATGAGGAAGTATAGCAGCAGCACAAAAAACGCGCCCACAAACCCGTGTTCCTCGCTGAAAGCGGCAAAGATGAAGTCCGTATAGGGAATGGGCAGGAAATAGCCCTGGGTCTGAGTGCCCTTTTCCGCTCCTTTGCCCCAGATGCCCCCCGACCCCACCGCGATCTCCGACTGCAGCACCTGGTAGCCGCTGCCCCGCGGGTCGTTTCCGGGGTTGATGAAGCTCGTCAGCCGGGCCTTCTGATACGGCTTGAGAAACTTGCCGCTGGACCAGACGCCGCCCACCAGAACCGCGCCCGCACGAGCAGAATCAGGCCCTGGCGCAGATTGATTCCGCCAAGAAACAGTCCGGCAACGAGGATGGGCGCATAGGTCAGCGTCGTTCCCATGTCCGGCTGCTTCATCACCAGCAGCATCGGGATGCCCACCAGCGCGAACGCCTTGAAGATGTCCCTCCAGGTCAGGTTGCGCCCGCCCAGGTTGGCAAAATAGCGCGCCACCATCATCATCAGCACCAGCTTCACCCACTCCGAAGGCTGAAACAGCATCGGGCCGAGCTTGATCCAGCGGCGCCCGCCCAGCGCGTTGTGGCCAAGCGGCGTAAGAATCGCTGCCAGCGCCAGAAGACCGAACCCGTAGGCCCAGGGAGCCCAGTCGAGCACCCGGTGGTAGTCGATCTTCGAGAAGATGAACATGGCGGCCACCCCGCCGGCCACCCAGAAAATCTGCCTCGTCCCGAAGCTGGCGAACTTGTGTGCACAGTGGCCGAGTACACCTCAATCACCGAAACGGCGCACAGCAGCAGCAGCAGCCCCAGCAGAGCCCAGTCGAAATCGCGAAAGCTAAGCATGCGGCGCATGGGCATGGCTCTATGGCGGTTCCTTTCGGCTTCAAGCTGCTGCAATGCACCGTCGGCACAAATGTCAGGGCATGCAGCGTCGGGCACGACTCGTCGTGCCGTACGAGCCGCAAAATGTGCGGGGCTTTAGCCCCTAGGAACAATTCACTGAATCCTGCCCCCGTCGGACTTTTCGGCAAGCTCTTCATCGGCCTCCGCTCGGACAGCGCCGCCGCCACTTCCGCCGGCGGACATGCACCACGGCAATGTGCTGAACCTTCGCTGCTTGCGACCGTTCGCGCCGGCTTGGTTTGCGGCGACGATATTCCACTATCGAAAAAGTGCCCGCTCGAGTGCGCGCCCAGTATCTGGCCAGCCTGCGAGCCGGCATGGCCACACGGGCCTACTTCAACGGCTGCGGGTCTTCGGTGGCGGCAGGTTGTGGGCGAGGCGCCGCTTCTTATCAACGAATGCTGTGACCACCTTGGCGGCGATGCGGGCGGGATAATAGCTGAACTCGCCATTCTGCCAAAGGACCACCACAACAAGTTCAGGATTTCGGCGCGGAGTGACGCCCACAAACCAGACATTGGGATTGGTGCTATGTCCTTTCCCGGTTTTTTCCAGCGCTTCGTGACTCATTTCCTGGGCTGTCCCGGTCTTGCCCGCAAAATCGATGCCTTCCAGGTGCGACGAACCTGCGGTGTGGTACAACCCCGGCTCCGTCACCTCGGCCATGCCGTCGGTGATGATGTCCCAGTTTGCCGGATCGATGGGAACATACGCATCGCCCGAGCCGGGAAAGCTTTCCAGCAGCGACTTCGAAAATTCGGCGGGAAGCTGGTCGGGAAACACCACGTGCGGCCGCACCATATGGCCGCCTGAAGCGATGCCGCCGATGATGCGCGCCAGTTGAAGGGGAGTGGCTTCAACTGCGCCCTGCCCGATGGCGATGTCGAGCGTCTCGTCCGGGTACCAGCGCGCGTGGTAGTTCTTCAGCTTCCACTGCGCCGAAGGCATCAGTCCTGCCTGTTCTCCCGGCAGATCGATTCCCGTCTTCTGGCCGTAACCGAATTCATCGGCGTACTTCACGATGCGGTCGATGCCGAGCTTATCGCCGAGCATGTAGAAGAATGTGTCGCAGGAGTACGGAATGGCGTTGTACATATCCACAGTGCCGTGCTTCTCGTCGCAGTGGTGATAGTACCCGTAGGGCCCCCATCCGCCGTTGCACACAATGTGCATGTTCTGCATGATGCCTTCCTGCAGCCCGGCCACGGACATGAGGATCTTGAATGTGGAACCGGGGGCAAGCTGAGCCTGGATGGCCTTGTTCATCAGCGGGTGGTCGGGGTCGGTGACGAGCTTGTTCCAGCTGGAGCGGTCGATTTTGACGGCAAACTCGTTGGGATCGAAGCTGGGCCGCGAGACCAGGGCCAGAACCTCGCCGTTGCGCGGGTCCATGGCCACGATGGCGCCGGTGCGGTCGCCCAGGGCAAGCTCGGCGGCGCGCTGCAAGTCGTTGTCGATGGTCAGCTTCAGATCCTGGCCGGGAACAGCGTGCTCGATGCCGAAGTAGCCCACCTCGCGCCCGTGGCTGTCGACGATCACCTCGCGGCGACCGTCCTGGCCGCGCAGCAGTTCGTCGTAGGTCTCCTCGACGCCGGCCTTGCCCACCACATCGCCCGGCTCATAGTAGGCGAAGCGCGGATTGTTGAGATCGTCCTCGCTGACCTCGCCCACGTAGCCGATCAGGTGCGCGGCAAAACCGTCGCGCGGATAAAGCCGGCGCTCCTGGTCGATGGTTTCCAGCTCGGGCAGCTCGTTGCGGTGCGCCTCGATGAAGGCCTGTTCGTCGGCGGTCATTTCCTGCTTGATGGGGATGGGCTGGTAGCCGGGCTGGGAGCGATAACGGCTGCAGCGTGGCGCGCAGCTGATCCAGATCGAGATCCAGGCCGCGCGCGATCAGCGGCAGATCGGCGTCCACATTATGGTTTTGCTCACGCACCAGAAAACAGGTGACGGAGGGATAGTTGTCGACGACCAGCCGGTTCTCGCGATCGAAGAGCTTGCCACGCGGGGCCAGGATCGGCTCCTTGCGGATGCGGTTCTGCTCGGCCAGCACGCGGTAGTTTGCCACGTCCAGCACCTGCAGCCGCCACAAGCCGCGCAATCAGCGCCAGCATCATGAAAAGGATGCCGTACTGCACCACCGTCAACTTGAACGGGGAGATTTTTTCGCCGCGATTGTTGCTGCTTGAAACCATGATCCCTACGCTTCAGAATACCCCCATTTCAAATTCCCGCGCCGCCCCCACGCAAGGGAGTCAGTGAGTCTGCATTGCGCAGCCTGCCCATTCGATTTCCTGGATGGAGCCTGCACCCCCTTCAGAAGACCTCAACTGCGGCCGTATGGCCTGGGGCCGCGGCGATCCTCCGATCCCGCGTAATCAAAGGTGCCTTCAGCTCCTCGGCGAGGGAGACGTAGGCCGCGTCATAGGCGCTCAGGTTCGATCTGAGTTGCCAGATGCGCTTGAGAAGCAGTGAAGGGGCATAACGTGTTACGCGCACCGCGCTCAGGTCATCTATTGCCTCTACAGCCCGTCTAGCCGTCAATGTTCTCTCGCGCACCAGGCGCCGCAGAACCTGTACAAACTCCAGATCGAGCAGATGCACGGTGTGCAGTGTCTCGCCACGCGAGAAAATCCTGTGCGCGATACGTTGTCCGGTTGGGGTTTGCAGCATCCAATCGATCGCGGCCGATGTATCGATGACGATCATCGACTTGCGCGTTCCTCGCGTACGAGGCGGGCAGTGTCCAGATCGACAGGTATGGGTTTGCGCTTCTGCAGACGCTCACGAAACTCAGCCATCGTGGGACGAGCCTCAATCTCCTGCAACTCCCCAAGCAAGTACTCGGAGAGCGACATCCCCATCGTCGCGGCGCGAGCCTTCAGGCCGCGGTGAAGAGCCTCGGGGACATTCCTAACCTGGATCATAACGGTCATGCTCTAAGCATATTTGCATGTGCTCCGCATGTCAAGCCTCCTGGAAAAGCCTATCCTCCGGTACGGCCAAGCTGGAACCAGGGTACCCAGACTCGCCTGAACTCCGCTCGCGCCCCTCAGACAAGCGTGCGGTATCGGCGGATTAGTCCCTGATCTGCAGGCGGTCGAGCGCAGGAAACAGAACCAACGCGATCAGCGAGTTGCAAACCGCGCACAACAACTCCGTGAGCCAGCTCCACTCCAGCGCCAGACCCAGCAGGAAGCGGGTAACGAAGAGATAGATGGCGCTCGAGAGCAGCGAAAGCGAAAAGGTGAGAAGCAAGCGAACGACCTGATTTTCGACTTCGATGCGAACCCCCACCGACGCAGCCAGAAAGCCGACGGCAGTTTTGGCGATGCCGTTGATGCCGATAGCGTGTTGCGTGAGCGCATCCTCGAACAAGCCCATGAACGCTCCCATCACGGTGCCCTGAATGGGGCTGCGATGGCACAGCGCAAAGTAAACGGTGACCACCAAAGGCAGATCGAACCATGCGTACCGGCCGACCACGCGCGGCAGCCAGGCCTGCAGCACCAGCGAAGCGAGGGGAACCAGCGCGTAGACCAGCAGCGGGTAGTGGCGGATCTCAATATCGCGCCGGGTGTCGACGCCGAGCAAAGGCATCACTATGGGTTCCTCCGCGGTGTCTCTTGCGCGGCGGAAGTCGCTGCGGGCTTGGCCGTAGTCCCGTTGGCTGATGCGGCAGGTGCTGCGGATGGGCTCTTTGGCTTGGGTTTGGGCGCGGAGTTTGCGCCCGGTTCCGAACCGGCAGGCGCACTTGCGCCGGGCGAGAACTCATCGGGGTGCAGCGGTTGCGGCGGCTGCGTGGCGGGATTCGGATTGCTGGTATCGTGCAGCGGCTGCTGGTCGGCGGGAAGGTTGGGATCGACAAGGCCGGGCAACTTCTCTGCCATGATCTCCGAGGCCTTCACCTGGTCCCTGATAGCCGGGGAAACGGCAGTTTCGAGCGTATCGCTGGCGGCAATGTCCTGTCGCTGGTCAGGCGGGAAGCGCGGTTCAGTGGACGTGATGACCAGCACCTCGTCGAGGCGGTTAAGGTGCGCGGCCGGTGTCACGATAATGTCGATGAAGGCGTCACGGTCGGGATCGGGAACCACTTTCTCAACCACACCCACTGGCAGCCCACGCGGAAACACCAGGTCGCCCCCCCCGGTAAGCACCCTCTCGCCGCGATGAATACGCTGATCGGCAAGGATGCCCACCACCTCAAGTTGGCCTTGAGCGCGCCTCTGAGAATGCCGCGAATGCGCGTGGTCTCCAGAATCACGCCCGCACCGCTGGTGGGATCGTTGACGGCCAGCACCTGCGCGGTTTGAGGAAAGACGTCGCGCACCTTGCCCACGATGCCGTCCGCTGTAATCACCGCCATATCCGGCTTGAGGCCGTCACGGGCGCCCTTGTCAATATAAAAAACGTGCGAGCGGTCGCTGCCGCTGGAGCCGTAAACCTGCGCTCCTACCGTGGTGTAAATGTATCTTTCCTGGAAGCCGAGCAGCGCCTGGAGCCGCTGGCCCTGGCGGGCGTCTTCAAGCAGTGCGGCCTGTTCAAGCCGCAGGCGGCCGATGGTCTTCTCAAGATCCTGATTCTGCCGGCGCACGTGCGTCAGGTCGATATAGTCGGTCCACACGTCCACAACGCCGAGCTTTGCCCACTGGATCATGCGCTCCGGCGGCGCAATCATCGCATTAGACCACAGGCGAATCAGCCGCACGCTGCTCGGATCGTCCGCGTCGAGAGTGTTGCTCCCGTTGCGGTTGCGGTGCACCTGCACAGCCAACCCGGCGATCTGCGCCATCAGGATGGCCAGCAGCACCACGAGGTTCCGATAGCGGGTAAAAATCGATTCCATAAATGCCAGTGAACAGCGGTCAGTGAGCAGTGAACAGCGGTCGGTTACACGTCGAGAAGGCCTTTACTGTTCACTGTCCACTGATCACTGACCACTGCCTTAATCGATCTTGATCTTGCGCAGCAGGCGGAAGTCCGAGAGCATCTTGCCCGTGCCCAGCACCACTGAAGCCAGAGGGTCGTCCGCAACCGAAACGGGCAGCCCGGTCTCCTCGCGAATGCGCTTGTCGAGATTCTTCAACAGGGCGCCCCCGCCGGTGAGCACAATACCGCGATCGGAAATATCGGCAGACAGTTCGGGCGGCGTCCGCTCCAGCGCCACGCGAATCGCGTTCATGATTACGGCGATGCACTCGCCCAGCGATTCGCGGATCTCGCTGTCGTCGATGGTGATGGTTTTGGGCACGCCCTCAATCAGGTTGCGTCCCTTGATCTCGATGCTTAAAGGCTTGTCCAGCGGGAATGCGGAGCCGATCTCCATCTTGATGTGTTCCGCCGTGCGCTCACCGATCAGCAGGTTGTACTTGCGCTTGAGATAGTTGGTAATGGCCTCGTCCATCTGGTTGCCGGCCATGCGCACGGAGCGCGCGTAGACGATGCCGCTCAACGAAATAACCGCGATGTCCGTGGTGCCGCCGCCGATGTCCACCACCATGTTTCCCGAGGGCTCGGTAACCGGCAATCCCGCGCCGATGGCCGCCACCATGGCCTGTTCCACGAGATATACTTCGCTGGCCTTGGCGCGATAGGCGGAGTCCTCGACAGCGCGCTTTTCAACTTGCGTGATTTCTGAAGGCACGCCGATCACGATCCGCGGATGCACCAGCATCTTCCGGTTGTGCGCCTTCTGGATGAAGTAGTTCAACATTTTTTCCGTGACTTTGAAGTCCGCGATCACGCCGTCCTTCATCGGCTTGATGGCCACAATGTTGCCGGGCGTGCGCCCCAGCATATCCTTGGCCTCTTTGCCCACGGCTTCCACTTCGCCAGTATTTTTGTTGATGGCCACAATGGAGGGCTCATTCACGACGATGCCCTTGCCGGCCGCGTAAACCAGAGTATTGGCGGTGCCCAGATCGATGGCTAGGTCGCTGGAGAACATGCTGAAAAGCGAGCGAATCCCACGGGACCGCGAGGAGCGCGAAGGGTAGCCGTTCAATGACATGGAGAAACCGAATCGACCTCAAAAAGCCTGAAAAATTGGACTGCCTTAACGCTATTGTACGGCCAGTTGGCTTAACCCGCAGAGAAGGCCCTAAAACCCCTGAGAAACCAAAGTTTGGGGCTTGCCGGAGCGGTAAACCGGGGCCTGCAACCGACCATCCCGGCGCGCGAGGGAAAAAGCCACCAGAGGGCGTACCCCGGAGGGCGTACCGTTGAGCAGGACTATTCTGATTATGCTGTAGCCGGAACAGTCCCTCCGGGCGTACGCTGTTCGGCGGATTACTGACAACTGTGAACTGTGAACTGAGAACTATGAACTGACAACTGACCACTGAGAACTGATTTATGACTCATCCCACATATCGCAATCTTGTTGGCGGCCAATGGCTACCGGCCGCAAGCGGCAAAACCATTCCGAACCTGAACCCGGCCGACCACTCCGACGTGGTGGGCGCGTTTCCTTCCTCGCACGCTGAGGATGTGGCTCTGGCCGTGGCGGCGGCGAAAAAAGCATTCGCAACATGGCGGCTCGTTCCCGCGCCCAAGCGGGCTGAGGTGCTGCTCCGCGCGGGGATTTTGCTGCAACAGCGCAAAGAGCAATATGCGCGCGAGATGACGCGCGAAATGGGCAAGGTGCTGGCCGAGACGCGCGGCGACGTGCAGGAAGCCATTGACGAAGCATTCTATGTGGCCGGCGAGGGCCGCCGTCTCTTCGGCGTCACCACCCCTTCGGAGCTGCCGGACAAGTTCGCCATGAGCGTGCGCATGCCGGTTGGAGTGGTGGGGCTCGTCACCCCGTGGAACTTCCCCATGGCGATTCCGAGCTGGAAGCTCTTTCCCGCTCTGGTCGCCGGCAACACCTGCGTCATCAAGCCTGCCACCGACACGCCGCTCTCCACCTACAATCTCGTCCAGGCGCTCGCCGATGCGGGCCTGCCGCCGGGAGTGGTCAACATCGTCTGCGGCGCCGGCTCGGCTGCCGGAGCGGCGTTGGTCGAGCATCCCGATGTGCGCGCCATCAGCTTTACCGGTTCCAGCGCCGTGGGCTCGCTGGTCGCGCAGCGCGCCGCCGTCACCTTCAAGCAGGTTTCGCTCGAGATGGGCGGCAAAAACGCGCAAATCGTCCTCGACGACGCCAATCTCGACCTCGCGCTCGATGGCGCGCTGTGGGGCGCATTCGGCACCACCGGCCAGCGCTGCACGGCCACCAGCCGCGTCCTTCTGCAAAAGGGAATTGCAGCGGAGTTCATTGAGAAGTTTGTGGCGCGCGCGAAAAAGCTCAAGGTCGGCAACGGTCTCGATGAATCGGTCGAAGTCGGCCCGCAGGTGAATGCTGCGCAGATTGAGACATCGCAGAAGTATATCGAGATCGCGTTGCGCGAAGGCGCGCAGCTTCTTTTGGGCGGCCGCGCATTGACTGGCGGCGCTTACGCGCAGGGTACTTTCTTCGAGCCCACGGTACTCGGCGGCGTCACGCCTGCGATGCGCATTGCCCGCGAAGAGGTTTTCGGCCCCGTCGTCGCGCTCATCGAATTCGACACATTTGAGGAAGCTATCGAAATTTCCAACTCCATCGATTACGGTCTCTCGACAGCGCTCTACACGAAAAACGTGAACCGCGCCTTCGCCGCCATGCGCGACCTCGAGGCCGGCATCACCTACATCAACGCCCCCACCATCGGCGCCGAAGTGCACCTGCCCTTCGGCGGCGTGAAACATACCGGCAACGGCCACCGCGAAGGCCTCGGCGCGCTCGACTTCTTCACCACCTGGAAAGCCGTCTACGTCGATTACTCCGACAAGCTCCAGCGCGCCCAGATCGATAATGCCGAGTGAAAGCCAGTGCGGGCGCGAGTCTTGCCCAAAATGTCCCTTTTATTGTATATTGCATACATATACACGAAGTGGCGCAGAGATAGTATTCGTATAGATCTTGAAGGAAGCCATTCATGGAGTACGTCGGGTTCGATTGGGACGAAGGAAACTTACGGAAGAACGAAAAGCATGGCGTAACCAAGGCTGAGGTTGAACAGGCATTTCTCAACAAGCCATTGATTGTTGCGTCGGACGTAAAACATAGCCAGCAGGAGCCAAGGTTTCACGCGCTTGGCCGGACCGACGCGAATCGCTGTCTGCTCATCACCTTTACCGAGCGTAAAGACGGCGCGCTGATTCGACCAATTTCGGCCTCGGGCGGCGAGCCGAAAGGAGAGGAAAATCTATGAAGAGGCGCTTAAAGCCAATCCCTAAGTTCCCAAATGAGGCAGCGGAGCGCGCCTTTTGGGAGTCTCCTCAGAGCGACAGCACGGAATATGTGGATTGGAGCAAGGCAAAACTGGCTGTGTTCCCTAAGCTCAAGCCTTCCACGGAGTCGATTTCACTGCGTATGCCAGAGAATTTGCTGGACACCGTTCGCAGTCACGCGCAGAGACTGGACGTGCCATATCAGTCGTTGATCAAGCTTTGGGTGGCCGAGAAGGTGGCGACGCTCAACCGTCAGCAAAAAATCGTGCGAAGCCGCGGCAAATGATTCCGATCAATCGTGAATATCTATCTGCGCCATTGGCCCGCTCCCGGAGGGAGCGACGAGAATAGCCCAGGATGGACCCTGACCTGAGGGAAGCCGAAGGGGAAGGGGGAATCCCGCACCTTGTCACAGTCTAAGACAAGGCGACTGCAACGTCGGATACAAGCCGCACGATCAGACGCTCACTGAGATCGTGCTTGAATCCGGCTCGGACGATGTCTGCGCCTGCTGCCCGCCATTCTGACTGAACTGCCGGAAATCCTTCTGCAGCGAAGCATAGGTCTGCTGTGCAGGGGATAGGCTTCCGGATTGGAGCTCCTGGCCTAGCTGGGTCATCAGCTGGCTGATTTCACTCGATCCGCTGCTATGGCCGCTCCCGCCGTGATGGTGGTGATGCCTTCCGGCGCCTTCGCTCCTCTGCGCAAACTGGGTTCCCTGTGTGGCTTCAGCCTGAAGGTCCTGCTTAATTGTCGCGAAGTCCTGCTGTGCTGCAGTAAGATTTCCCGCTTGCAGGTCCTGAGACAACTGGCTGAACGCCTGTGCGATCGGATTTGTGCTCTGTGAGAAAGAGTTACTTGTCTCCTGCGGCAAGTCCTGCTGCAGGGTCGCAAAATCAGACTCCGCGGCGGTGAGGTTCCCCGCTTGGAGATCGTTGCCAAGCTGCTGGAACGCCTGCTGAAGAGTGCTTTGTGTAGTCGAACTAGAGAAGCTGGCTGTCTGCTGGGGCAGGTCCTGCTTGATCGTCGCGTAGTCCTGCTGCGCTGCAGTAAGATTTCCCGCTTCCAGATCCTGAGACAACTGGTTGAACGCCTGTGCGATCGGATTTGTGCTCTGCGAAGAAGAGCTATTTGTCGCCTGTGGCAGGTCTTGTTGCAGGGTCACAAAGTCAGACTCCGCGGCGGTGAGGTTCCCTGCTTGGAGATCGTTGCCAAGCTGCTGGAACGCCTGCTGAAGCTTCTGGAAAGTGCTTTGGGCACTGTAATCGAAATAGCCATTGGCGGAAATCGCGGAAACCGACATAACCATCCTCCACAGCCCGGCGAACACCCCTGCCGGCTGATCAATTTCTATCGGCAGTCCTGAAAAAGGTTTCCAGCCCGGACACATGACTAAAGTGCGCGGATTTTTCAACCAACGGCGAACTGTCAAATTACAAACTGTCTCACCCAAGGGGTTCACCCCACCTTCCGGGGGCGAGCCGAAGATGAGTTTTCCCAGGCATGGGGAAATCTATCGATCCTGGAAAAGGCGCCGTGGCCGGCCCCGCAAAGGAAGCGGGGAGCCGGTTTCACCCCGCTCCCCAGCCCATCGGATCGATGAGTCACCAGTTGGCTATTCCTTGACAGGTTGGTCTCCACCAGAGCCCGTCTCCGCTTCACCAACTGCAACCGAGTCTGCCGGAGAACCCACAAAATGAACAGCATTTTTCAACCAACGGCGAACTGTCAAATTACAAACTGTCTCACCCAAGGGGTTCACCCCAGCGCCATGTCAACCCCTCCCCGCCTGCAATCTCCCCGTTCCCCTTTTCTTTTCAATCGCTTCCCGCTCCACTTCCTTTGCAGGTTATTTCTCGTCGATTCGCTACTCTTGAGTTGGAGAGAAATCCTCTGCGTGCGCATGCCTCGCGCCTGGCATCAAAGTCCGCGTCACGGTTTGCAAAATCTCTGTTTTGAAGATTTCAGCTTTGAAATTCCTCAAAACATCAGACTTACTTGGGAACCCTACCCTCTAACTCGCTGAAAACAGGAGAATTGTCAGACCACCCCCGGCAGGGGGGATGGGGGGGACCCCGTTACCGAAATGCCAACAGGAGAAAGCCTCATGGCCGAGTTCAAAGAATGCCGCCACATCATGCCCAGTGGACTCCACTGCAAATCGCCCGCCATGCGCGGCAGCGCCTTCTGCTACTTCCACGGGCGCGCCCCACGGCCCGCGCGTCAGGTCCGCCCACTCGAAACAAACATCGAGATTCCTGCCCGTCATCGGCTCCAGTGGGTGCGCCCTCGCAGTCAACCAGATCATGCAGGCTCTGGCCGCCAACCGCATCAGCTCCCGCCGCGCTGCGATTCTGCTGCAAGGCGTGCAAATGGCCTCCGGCCAGGTCCTGCCGGTTGCCCCAAGTCTTGCTCCTGAAACCCGGGAATCAACGTGATCCCTACCTGAATCGCGCTACAATTCCGCCATGAGCCCCAGCGCACAGAAGAAACCGCAGGAAGCTCCAATCTGACGGTCCTGACTGGAGACATGCCCATGGCAAACCGCAAGCTGAATTCATCTGCCGTCGTCAATATCGAGGATCTTCGCCGCCTTGCGCAGCGAAGGGTCCCCCGATCGGTCTTCGACTATCTTGACGGCGGTGCGGATGCCGAAGTCACGCTCGCGGAAAACTGCCGCGCCTTTCAAACGCCACTTTTCGTCCGCGCAACGGCGTAGCGGTCTACAACTGCAAGACCAGCGTGAGCGTGCTCGGCCAGGAAATCGCCTTCCCCGCCATCCTGGCGCCCGTCAGCTACATCCGCCTCATGCACCCGGACGGCGAGCCAGGCGTGGCCCGCGCCGCCGGGCAGGCGGGCACCATTTACACTCTGCCCACCATCTCCGGCCACACGATGGAGGATGTCAAATCCGCCTCCACCGGTCCGCTCTGGTACCAGTTGTATCTGCATCGGAGGCCGCGCGGCGGCCGAGGAAGCCATTGACCGCGCGCGCCGGGCCGGTTACCCCGCACTTGTTTTAACCCTGGATACTCCGCCTGCGGGTAATCGCGAACGCGACCCGCGCAACGGCATGAAGGAGCTTCTGGCCCCCGCCCTGCTGCCCAAGGCTGCCCTTTCTTCCCAACATCCTCGCGCATCCCCGTTGGCTTGCTTCCTTTCTTGCTCGATGGCGGCGTTCCCAAACTGGCGAATGTCGTGATTCCAGGAAAAGGTCCGATGGACCTGATCGATGTGGGCGCCGCGCTTTCTCATGCCGGAGCGAGCTGGGAAGACCTGCGATGGATACGCGAGATGTGGCCGGGCCCGATTGTCGCCAAGGGCATACTTATCGGCGACGACGCCCGCCGCGCTGTGGATGAAGGCGCTGCCGCGGTCGTGGTTTCCAACCACGGCGGACGGCAGTTGGACTGTGTCTCTGCGTCGCTCGCGCGCTGCCCGAGGTTGTGGAGGCCGTCGGCGGTCAGGTCGAAGTCCTGATGGACGGCGGCGTGCGCCGGGGCGCGGATATCGCCAAGGCGATTTGCCTCGGGGCGCGCGCGGTGATGATCGGGCGGGCTTACGCCTATGGACTTGCCGCTGCGGGAGAGGCGGGCGTTGCGTGCGCCATCAAGATCCTGAAAGACGATCTCAACCTTACCCTCACCCTGCTTGGGTGCCCGTCCATCGATGAGCTGGACGGATCGTATCTCGGCGCCGCACATTGCAGATAAGCCGGCGCACAGTAGGTTCCGATCCCCTCGACCGGAACACCCGAGGACAATGCAGCCTTAGCTCTTCCCGTCCAGCGCATCCCGCAGCGCTTCGGCTGATTCTTGTGCTGGCAGTAGATTTTCATCACGTTTCGTTCCCATTCCGCTTTCTTACCACAAACTTTGCACACATCGGAAGCTCTTGACGCCGTAGAATTCGATGCAGTGGAAGTAGGCCCAAGAAGGAGGATCTACCATGATTATCGGGGTTCCCAAAGAGATCAAGGACAACGAGGCGCGGGTGGGTGTGACGCCGGCGGGCGTGAAGGCGCTGACCGAAGCGGGACATACGGTGCTGGTGGAGACGCCGGCGGGCGCGGCTTCAGGATTCGAGGATCACGAATACCAGGACGCCGGCGCGGAGATGGTGGGCGAAGCGGGCTACGTCTGGGGCAAAGCGGAGATGGTGGTGAAGGTGAAAGAGCCGGTTGAGCGGGAGTATGTCTTTTTCCGCGCGGGGCTGGTGCTGTTCACCTATTTGCACCTGGCGCCGGTGCGGGAGCTGACGGACAAGCTGCTGGAGTCCAAGATGATCGGCATCGCTTACGAGACGGTGCGCGACCGGCGGGGGCAACTGCCGCTGCTGACGCCGATGAGCGAGGTGGCGGGGCGGATGAGCGTGCAGGTGGGCGCGAGCTATCTGGAAAAGGAGCGGGGCGGGCGCGGGATTTTGTTGGGCGGCGTGCCTGGGGTGCCGCCGGCGCACGTGACCATTCTGGGCGGCGGAATCGTGGGCACCAACGCGGCGCGGATCGCGCTGGGCTTCGGCGCCAAGGCGACGCTGATCGACGTGAACCTGAACCGGCTGCGCGAACTGGACGATATTTTCGGCGGGCGGCTGTATACGCTGGCCTCGAACAGCTACAACATTGCCCAGGCCACGCGCGAGGCGGACCTGGTCATCGGCGGGGTACTGATTCCGGGCGCTACTGCTCCCAAGCTCGTGACCCGCGCCATGGTGGCACAGATGAAAAAGGGCGCGGTGATTGTGGACGTGGCCATCGACCAGGGAGGCTGCGTGGAGACGGCGCGGCCCACTTCGCACTCCAATCCCAGCTATCGTGGTCGATGGCGTGGTGCACTACTGCGTCACCAACATGCCGGGCGCGGTGCCGCACACCTCCACGCTGGCGCTCACCAATTCGACGTTTCCTTACGTGCTGCGCCTGGCCAGCCTGGGTGCGCGCAAAGCTCTGCAGCAGGATGCGGGACTGGCCGAAGGGCTGAATACCTGGCTGGGCACGCTCACGCATCGCGGCGTGGCCGAGAGCCAGGATCGCGCCTGGACGGCTGCTGCCAGCGTCATTGCCTGATTGATTCCAGGGGCTTTGCGTCCCCACCTTCCACCACACACGTGTGCATATCTTCCTTGACACGCCTGTTGCACGTTTGCTAAGTTTCTAGACGCGGAGAGAAATCCACCGCCATATACAGCTTTGCCGATGAAGGTCGTGTGAACGCTTCCTCCGGCCGAGGCGGGTTGTATGTGGGACGGATTGTCGTCTCTCGCGGAAATTTCACGGTACGTTCTTCGGGCCTTAACAAGTGTGGCCAACGATGGAAGTGTCGTTGTGCACTAGGGCATTTTCAGGAATACCGTGTCTCCCTGAGGCCGTGTCGGCCGCGGCAAACTGCAGCACACTCTGTTTCTTAGACCAAAGCCTGCAGGCAAAAGGTGTTGTCTTCTCTCGCTTGGCCGCCGTGATTCCCAGAAACGGTAATCCCAAAAAATGCAATAGCCCTGATGAGCAGGGGTGACATTTAACCGTTTTTGAAGCAAGAACATTGGAGGCAATATGAATTCGACAAGTCGATTTGTGAGGCAACAAACCGGAACCAGCCGCAGTGCGAAATGCAGGATTCGAGGTTACGGATGGATGTTTCTGGCGATGGCGCTTCTATTGATGCTTTCTTCGCGCACCGCCTTTGCCCAGTACGATACCGGCAGCTTGGTCGGGACCATCCACGACGCCAGCGGAGCCGCGGTTCCGAACGTGACCGTAACGGTCACAAACAACGCCACCGGCATCGCTTCGGTGGTTAAGACGGATGCGTCGGGCGACTATGACGTTCCCACGCTGCGCACGGGCGTTTACACCATCTCCGCCAGTGCCGCTGGCTTCGCCACAGCCGAGGCACGGTCCATCACCATCCCCGTCGGCGGCCGCGAACGCATCGACCTTGTGCTGAAGGTGGGCGAGGCCAAAGCCACAACGGTCGAGGTGAGCGACGTGGCCTTGCAGTTGGAAACCGAGTCGAGCCAGCGCGACCAGACCATCACCAACTATCAAACGGAGGCTCTGCCGCTGGTGAACCGGAACTACACAGACCTGCTGGCCCTGGTGACCGGCGTGCGCCAGGCGCCTACGCAGGCCGCCACTTCCAGCAACATCAACAGCCTGCTCCGCCAGGGCGCGTACAACGTCAACGGCCAGCGTTCGATCTTCAATAATTTCCTGCTGGATGGCATGGACAACAACTCCTATGGCGAGTCGAACCAGGGCTTCGACAATCAGATCATCTCCATCCCGCCGGACTCCGTAGCGCAGTTCAGCGTGGTCACCAACAACGAGAGCGCGGAGTACGGACGCAGTTCGGGCGCAACCATCAACGTGGCATCGCAATCGGGCAGCAACAAATTCCACGCCACGCTCTATGAGTTCCTCCGCAACACCGATTTGAACGCCGCCGGCTTCTTTAAGCCGACCACGATCAGCAGCACTGGCGCTGCTGTGCCGTTCGAAAAGCCCGCCGACCCATCGCAATCAGTATGGCGGCAACTTCGGCGGCCCCATCATCCACGATAAGATGTTTTTCTTTCTCGACTATGAGGGCCTGCGGGCCATCACCAGCCCGCTCTATGTCCTCACGCTGCCCACGCAGAACGAGCTGAACGGCATTTTCGTGGTACCTGTGCGCAACCCCATTACCGGCACAGTCTACCCGGCTGGCACGGCCATCCCGTCCGGCGCCATCAATCCGCTGTCCGCTCAAATTGTGGCCGCGTTCAAAAACATTGCCGGCCTGCCCCTCAGCGGGTCCGCGAGCACCGGCCAAAACAGCGCCGACTACTCCGTGCTGATCCCCTTCCGCGACTACTCAGACAAGGGCGATTTGCGGCTGGATTATGCGCGCGAACTCCAACCGAGCGCTACTTTCTGCGCATCAGCGACCGTAAGGAGACGG
The DNA here is from genome assembly GCA_963832535.1 of uncultured Acidobacteriota bacterium. Taxonomy (GTDB): domain Bacteria; phylum Acidobacteriota; class Terriglobia; order Terriglobales; family Acidobacteriaceae; genus Telmatobacter. The sequence continues at coordinate 25,022 of CAWHUK010000020.1, read as the reverse complement.
GCATCAACTTCCCCACCATTCCTCTTCCGCTCGAGGGTCAAACTGCCGGTACGCAGCGCATTCTGGACCAGCAAATTGCGCTTGGATACACGGGCACGTTCGGCTCCAACCGGGTTCTGGATCTGCGCCTGGGTCTCTCACGAACCAAGGCGGGCAAGTCGCCTTTGAGCGAGGGAACAAGCCCCGGTCCTGGTGAATGGCGCGCCGATTCCCGGCCTCCCAACCACGCCCAGCGTCGCGGGCGGCCTGCCTGCGGTCAGCATCTCCGGCGGCTTTACCTCGTTTGGCCGTCAAACCACCAACCCGCAGTTCCAGAATCCAGCGCTGCTCGATCCAAAGGTCAACTACACCTGGGTCAAGGGCAACCACTCGCTCAAGTTCGGCTACGAATACGAACATCTCTGGATGGGCGTGCTCGACAACAACCCGCTCTACGGCTCGTTTGCCTATGGCGGCGGCTACAGCGCATGTCCCAGCGGTACAGTCATCCCGGGCGTCGGCACCTGCTCTTCCGCAACCGGAACGCCCGCGGATCTTTCCTCAGCCAAAGTCGCCGACACCTACTTCGCGGACTTCCTCTTCGGCACAACCAGCACTTACTCTCTGGCCAACTACTTCGAAGCGCATCTCAGGCAGACTCTGGATAGCGCCTATGTGCAGGACGACTGGAAGCTGCGGCCTAACCTGACTTTTAACCTCGGCCTCCGCTGGGAGTATGGCTCGCCCTACTCGGAGCAAAATAATTACATCTCGAACTGGGACCCGGCCTCGCAAACGGTTCTCACGCTTTCTCCCGGAACGGTCGCGGGCAACGGCATTACCCCGACAACCGGTTCAGGCGTTTACGGCAAAACCCTCGTCAATCCGGATCTGAACGACTTTGCGCCCCGCATCGGCTTTGCGTATGCGCCCTTTGCCAAGATTTCCATCCGCGGCGGCTTTGGCACCAGCTACGTTCACTACACACGCGCAGGCTCCGGCGACATTCTTGCCATCAACGCCCCGCAGGCGCAGTTTGCCGCCGTAAGCCAGATCGCGCCATCGACCAGCAATCACTGTTCCTCGCCGCTTCCCTCTCAGATCACCGCCACGGGAACGACAACGGAAAGCTGCTACGTGACCGCGGACCAGGGCTTCCCGGCGGGACTGGTAACCAGCTTCAATCCTGCCACCGATAACATCACCTGGGTGCCCAAGAATAAGCGGGATAGCTATGTGGGGAATTACTATCTCGCGGTGCAACGGCAGCTCGCCAAGAACAGTCTGGTCGACATCGCCTACGTCGGTAACCGCGGCCTGAAGCTGGAAGGTTTTCTGAACGGCAATCAACGCAATATCATCGACTCTCCCAGCTCAAGCGCATACACTTACTCCCGTCCCTTTGCGAATTGGCCTTCCGACATTACTGAAGCCCCCGACGAGTTCTTTTCCAACTACAACTCGCTGCAGGTGCGGTATGAGCAGCGGACGGTGGCTGGGTTGACTCTAGTGAACAGCTTCACCTGGGAACACTCGCTGGATAACGCCAGCGCCTCGCTTGAGGGCAACACACCCTCGCCGCAGGATGCCAACAACCTTAAGGCCGACTACGCGCAGTCGGACTACAACCTCCCGGTCAGCAACATTACCAGTCTGGTCTACGATCTGCCGTTCGGACACGGCCGCACCTTCGGTCAGGGTCTCAATCCGGTGATGGATGGAGTTCTCGGGGGCTGGCAGGTGAGCGCAATCAACACCGTGCAGGCCGGCACGCCCTTCAACCTCACCTATGGACCTAACTCCGCACAGCTTGCCTCCACGCAGATCGTGGCCAGCTACCGCGGCGTCAATCTCTATCGTCCCAACATCGTGCCCGGCGTGCCGCTGACGCAGGGACGCGCCGTGCGGCAAGCCAACACCGGATATGTCCAATACATCAACTACGAGGCCGTCGCAGCTGCCCGCGATCGATAATGCCAATGGCGCCGTTCAGCCGCCATTTGGCGATATGTCGCGCAACCCGGCCCGCAATCCGCCGCTGTATGAAACCGACCTCGACTTCAACAAGCAATTCGCCACGCCGATCGAAGGTATGAAGATCGAGTTCCGTTCCGAGCTCTACAACATCTTCAATCACACCAATCTCTACCTGCCGTCTACGATCTCCGGCACGCAGGGCGCCAACGCCAGCTCAGGCGGCCTCATCAGCAGCACCTTCACCCCGCGCGTGGTCCAGTTCGCATTGAAGGTAATTTACTGATCGGACAATTGGCATAGAATGAGCGTGCCGGCCGCGTAAGGCGGTCGGCACGCATTTTCTTACGCCTTTGAGTGGGTATGGCGAACCGAAAATGACGTAGCCTCTTTTGGGAGCTGTCGCGGTAACCGGGAAAATCATCCGTGGATACGAGAGAAAATATTCTGCGTCTCCTCGGCGCGGAAGCGGAACCCTGGGACGTGCTAGTGATTGGAGGCGGAGCTACCGGCCTGGGCGCCGCGGTGGAAGCCGCTGCCCGCGGCTACCGCACTCTGCTGGTAGAGCGCTCCGATTTCGCCAAGGAAACCTCCAGCCGCAGCACCAAGCTTGTGCACGGCGGAGTTCGCTATCTCCAGCAAATGAACCTGACGCTGGTTCTCGACGCCTTGCGCGAGCGCGGCCACATGCTGCGCAACGCGCCACATCTGGTCCACGATCTCTCGTTCGTCGTCCCGGCTTACAGTTTTCTTTCTCTTCCTTACTATGGCGTGGGCCTCAAAATCTATGAGCGGCTCTCGGGTAAGCTTTCGTTCGGCCACTCGGAAGTGCTCTCACGCGAGACCACGCTCGAAAAGCTGCCGGGAATCGAGAGCGCCGGCCTGCGCGGCGGCATTCTCTACCACGACGGCCAGTTTGACGACGCCCGGTATGCCATTGCGCTGTTGCGCACCCTTGAAGACCTCGGCGGAATCGCCATTAACTATGTTGAAGCCACCGGACTGATCGAGCGCGGCGGCGGGATCGTGGGAATCCAGGCGCGCGATTGCGAAGAGGGCGCGGTCTTCGACGTGCAGGCCAAGGCGGTCATCAACGCCTGCGGAGTGCATGCCGAAGACACCATTGCGCTCGACGGCCGCCCGCGCGGCCCGATCTTGGCCGTCAGCCAGGGATCGCATTTCGTTTTGCCGCGCTCTTTTCTGCCAGGCGATACCGCGCTCATGATTCCCAGGACGGCCGATGGCCGCGTCCTCTTCGCCATCCCCTGGCACAGCGCGCTCGTCGTCGGCACCACCGACGTACCTGTCGAATCCAAATCCGCCGAGCCGCGCGCGCTGCCTGAGGAAAAGAAATTTCTCCGCGACCATATCGCCCGATACTTCGGCCGCGCCCCGCGCCCCGAGGAGATCCTCAGCGTGTGGTCGGGCCTGCGCCCGCTTGTCCGCAAAGACGGCGTCGCAACCTCAAAGCTCTCCCGCGATCATACGATTCTGGTTTCGCCTTCCGGACTCGTTACTGTCACCGGCGGCAAGTGGACCACTTATCGCCGCATGGGACAGGACGCTATCGATCGCGCCGCGCAGGTTGCATCGCTTCCCAAACGGCCGTCGCGGACGCTGGAATTGAAGCTGCACGGCTGGACCCCAGACACAAACAGCATGGACCACGGCGAACTCCGCGTGGGAGTGCGTCTACGGCTCCGATCTGCCGGCGCTTCGCGCACTTTCCGGCGGCGATGCCAGCCAAGATGCCAGTCTCGACGCTTTGCTGCACCCGCGCCTGCCCTTCCGGCTGCGCGAGGTGGTTTGGGCGGCAAGATACGAAATGGCGCGCACGGTCGAAGACGTGCTTGCCCGGCGCACACGCGCTCTCTTCCTCGATGCGCGTGCCGCCATTGAAGCTGCGCCCACGGTTGCCTGCCTTCTTGCACGGGAGTTGCAACGCTGCGAAGCCTGGAAAGCAAACGACCTTGCAAAGCTTTGTGGAAACCGCAAAAGGCTATCTCTACGAAGAATGAGCGGCCGATTTATCCAGCGCAACGCTGGCCGCCTCAGGTTCTGGCGCTCCCCACGGACAAGTCTTCGTCCGTGGGGTGGAGGTTCGGCGCGTCTTTGTTTTTGAGCCTGGCCGGGATAGCGTGCGTTACGGCTGCACGCCGGGAGGGACGAGCAGCGTGAGCGAGTGGGGCACGACTTCGAGTCTCACCGGCAGCCCACCCAGAACCTCCCCATCCGCCTCGACAAATAACGCATCGCGCGAGCCGTTAAGAGAGCGGCACTCGATGAACGGTGTCTCCAGCAGTTCCACCGTGCGCGTGAAGGTGTGCCGCCCGGCAATCACCGCAAGCAGAAACCTGAGGTAGCGCAGGCGGCTTTGCGTCTTGAACGCCAGCAGGCTCAGGCTGCCGTTGCGCAAACTGGCCCCGGGAGCGAGCGTGCGTAAAACCCCTCCAAACGAGCGCACGCGCACCGCCAGCAACTGCGAAACCTCCACAACGCGTTCCCCGCCGTTTCCATTCGCCGGCAGAACCGCCTCGAAAAGTGGAAATGAAGAGGTGGCCCAGATGCGGAACGCCTCAATCAAATACAGGACGTAGCCTAGCCGCCGCTTCAGCCGCGTGTCCAGGCGCGACATCAACAGCGCATCGGCGCCGATTCCCGCCGCGACAACAAAGTAGCGTGAGCCTGGGTTTCCCGCGTTGTCCCGGTAGTGGATGCGCCCAACGGAAACCCGTGTCGGCGTAGCATCCAGAAGCTTCCGCGCAACCTTTGCCGGCGACGCAATCAGGCCAAGGTCCGATGCCAGGGCATTCGCCGTGCCCAGCGGAACCACGCCCAAAGCGATCTCGGTTCCCACCAGGCTCTGCACGACCTCGTGCACAGTGCCATCGCCGCCGCAGGCCAGGATCGCGTCGTATCCCTCGCGGGCTGCCTGCTGCGCATGAACCGTGGCTTCCCCGGCTTCCTTGGTGACGAACGCCTCGGCCTCGACGCCCGCATCGCGGAATACCGCGAGGGCATCCTCAACGGCCGCCCTCCGCCGCGCGGAAATCTGTCCTGAAGCCGGGTTATAAATCAACGCCACGCGGCGCATTGCGGGTTTCACTTTGACGGTGGTTCCAATCTGCTCAACATGCCCTGAGGCACATCTACCTATCATCGCAGATCGCAGCAAAAATGGCTGCAAGGGGTAGTGGGTCAGTTTGAAGCTGTTTTGAAAGGGCACGAGTTTACTCGTGCCGTAAAGACCGCAAAATGAATGCGGGCTTTAGCCCCTGAGGGAACGTTTCCATCAAACCGACCCACTATCCTGCAAAGATTGCCGCAGGTTTGCGAAGGGAAGCGGCTACAGCGGAACCAGAGTAGATGTATCCCGGAAACACGCCAGTCAAGTGGCTTTTTCCTTAAGAAAAAGTCACTTTCGCGACTTAACGCATAGATGCGCTTACTCTGGTTCCGCTCAGATCAACCATTCGGCGCAAGCTTGCCAGCTTCGTGCCGCTCACCGCCAAAGCTGCCAGAGATGCCAAATTGCATAGAGAAAAAGTGCCGCTGCGCCTTCGATTCCCAGCGCCCAGCATACGCCTTTTGCCAGGCTGCGAACATCCACCACAGTCTGCGTCGGCCACTCCGCGTTCGGGCTTGTGGTTCCAGCCTTCAGCACGTCAGCCAGGGGCATCGGCGCAGCAAAACTGCCCATCTGCAACGGCTGAGAGGGCAGAGATGGCAACATTGTTGTCAGAATCGCGTTGTCGAATCGTCCCGATGGCACCTTGACACTCTCCTTTGACTCTTATCGGCAATGCGCCGTGACTGCATGAGTCGAGACCGATAACGAAGGTACGCTGCGAAGGGCATCGCTCGGTGTTTGTTGGTTCCTTTTGATACTTCATTATGCCGTTGGCCTTTGGGAAATGGAGCGATTTAGGACACTCGCAAGAAGAGGCAGCCCAAGTTGGTAAATGACTCGATGCTGGCGATCCGATTTGGAATCTTCATCGGAATCTCTTAAGTTGAGACGGTTTGAGTTTGTGGTCTCCTTCGGCGGGTAGGCAGTACGGGCGAGGGTCGCTGCCGGATGGTGTATGCCTATCGTGACTACATGGATCGAAGGCGCGGCGGCGGAAGTCGATTGGCCTGGTGGTGCTTTTCCTGCGCAAGAGCCTACGCCACAGGCAGCTCCGGCCTGGCCGCAATCAGTTGCCGCTGTGGCGCGGCTTTTTGGGATCTGAACCCGCCACGAACAGAGGGTAGGCGTTCAGAAAGGCGTGGCGATCAAGACTCACAACATCTCAATTCCTTTCATGATGATTCTCCTGACAAAATACGCGCCAGATTTTGCTTGGCCTGCTCCCAGGCCGCTGCAACAATGTCCGGATAAGTACGCGCGGGGAAATCATTCGGAGTTATCCCGAGTGTCTGTCCGAAGCCATCGTCGATATAACAAGTCGGCTGCTCGCTTTGCTTCCATTTCACTCTGGCCTTAGGCTTCAATTTCAACACGTACTGTTCATCTGTCATGCGGCGATCTCCTATGTTTGGTCGGGGTGGATGATTGTCCTTCCTATCACCTGAGCTAGTTTGACTTGTGCAGAAAAAGCGCGCGCATCTCGGAGACTTCTGCGTGGATCAGTCCAGCCTTGACGGCCGGATCGGCAAATGGAATTCGGAGATACCCTTGCGAAAAACTATAGCCTATCCGCCAGCCGTTGGGGCAGGCTCGCCAGCGCCGCGAGCGTAAAGGCTACTTTGCGGCCTCGGTAAGGAGGGTTTCGGCGCGGTGGAGCGCGTCTCGGCGCTTCTGCTTCTCGCTTGCGACATCGGCCGGAGCCAAAGCGGCTCCGCCGACACGGCGTGACGTATCGCTCAAACGCTGCTCGAAGCCATGGTCGAGCGCGGTAAGATCGGCCTGCGACTGCATCACCAGTTCGTGGAAATGCGCGAGCTCGGCTTCGATGCGCTCCGGGTAATAGCTGAGCCGGTCACCGGTCTGCATGGCCTCAACCAGCGCCAGGGAGGGACCGGCAACTGGCCCGGTCTGCTGCATGGAGTCATAGGCCCCGCGCAGGCGCGTCATTTGGCCGGCAAAACCGTCGAGCTCGGCGCGGCGCGCAGTGAGGCCCGGGGCGCGGCGAACTTCGATAACGGTTTTGTCGGCAGTGCTGCCGCTGGGCGCAGGAATGATCGTCGTCAGCGTGTTGCCCTCAAATCTCCAGCCTGGCTTGCCAACGCCGCCTTGCGGAACGGGCATGCCGTTGACGGTGACGGCCGCAGGCGGCCAGTCGGCGGGCAGGTGCAGCTCGTAGGCGCGCGTCTTCATCATGCCGGGATAATTGCCTTCGACCGGGCCGATCTCAACGCGGAGCGCGTCGCCGGTCTGCGCGGCCTCGATCGGCGTGCGCGCAAAGACGCCGTTCTGGTACTCAACCGAGACGCCGGAGTCCTCATAGACCGAATAGCTGGAACTCGTGCCGGGCGCGAGCGGCCACACGTTCACAATCAGCGGATCGACAGGTTTTTCACCTGTGTAGAGCATCGCCGGCTGCATGGGAACAATGGCTCCGGCGCGCAGGTAGACCGGAACCTGACCGATGGAGAAGTTGCGCTCCGCGGTAAACGGGCCGGTGAAGTGCTTGCCGGTGGGCCATTCGATCCAGTCGCCCTTGGGCAGCCAAATCCGTTCGGAAGCGAGGCCGGAGACTTTGTCGGCCGCAGCGGTGACGGGGCTGGCAAGCATCTGGTCGCCGAAGACGTACTCGTTTTTGCTTGTGTAGGCGGCGTCCACCTCGGGCCAGTCGTAGTAGAGCGGATGCAAGAAGGCTACGCCGGTGTCGTAGGTGCGGCGCGCCTCAGTATAGATGTAGGGCTGGAGCGCCATGCGAAGCTGGTACGTCGAGCGCAGGATGGATGAGTACGGCTCGGGATAGGCCCAGATGCGGCGATCCGCGTCAGGATTTTTGGTGGTGTGGGTACGCAGAATGGGGCTGAAGGCGCCGAACTCGACCCAGCGCGTGTAGAGTTCGGGATCGACGGCGCCGGGCATGTGCCCGCCGATGTCGTGGCTCCAGTAGGCGTAGCCCACGTTGGCCGCCGTGGCCGTGAACCAGGGTTGAAAGGCGAGCGAATCCCACACCGAGATGGTGTCGCCGGAGAAACCGATCTCATAGCGATGATTGCCCAGCCCGCCCCAGCGATGGAAGAGCAGCGGCCGTTTGCCCTCGCGCTGCTGATCGGTGAAGTGGAGGTAATTCAGCCACCATGTGTTGTTCAGGCCGGGCAGCTTAGTCATCATAGGCTGCTGCTGCCAGTCGAGCCACCAGAAGCCGATGCCCTGCTTTTCGAGTGGATGGAGCACAAGGTCAATGTAGTTCGTCGCCCATTTTTTGTTGGTAGGGTCGAAGGGAACGTATTTTTTCGTCGCCGGATCGATGCCCATGGCCTTGGCCATCGCCAGATAGGCCTGCTCCCACGGCTGGATGCCCGAGGCTGGATGCAGATTGAGCGTGACCTTGAGGCCCTCGTCGTGGAGATTTTTCAGGAAGGCGCCGGGATCGGGAAAGAGCACTTTGTTCCACGTGAAGCCGCTCCAGCCCAGCTCGTAACCCGACTGGTCGGTCTCGCCCATGGCTTTCAGTTGCTCCAGGTTGATGTGCCAGTCCATGTCGATCACCAGCACGTCGAGGGGAGTGTCGTTCTCGCGGAAGCCGCGCACCAGCTCGTCGAGCTCCTGGTCGCTATAAGCCCAGTAACGCGACCACCAGAGGCCGAAGGCGAAGCGCGGAGGAAGCGGAATGCGGCCGGCGACGCGGACAAAGTCGCCCAGGGCCATGCGGTAGTCGTGCCCGTAGCCGAAGAAGTACCAGTCGGTGTAGGAGCCGGGCTTCTCATTGGCCGGACGCTCCATGGCCCACGGCCACGGACTTTTTTCGCCTTGGAGAAACTGGAAATCGGCAGAGTCGAAGAGCGGCCGCGTGGAATCGTCGACCAGCGCCCATCCCGTGCGCGAGATGAGGCCGGGACCGATCGGCTCCTGAGTGTGGCTGCCGCGCGCGCCATCGAGCGTGCGCGTGGTGCCCTGCAGGTTCTCAGGATTCGGCTCCCCTGGATGCCAAACGACGTTTTTGCCGTTGAGGGTGAATTCGACGGCCAAACTTTTCGGGGTGAAGCGGCCGTCCCCCGTGGGTGCATAGGTGAGTGTAAGCGCATCTCTAAGCGGCGACTGCAGGTAGGTATCGATGACCACGGCGCCACCGCTTACTGAGTGGTTGACCTCAAACTTCGGCGCCGGCAGCCGCCGATTGATAAACACGATGGACGCGTGATCTTCAAACTTGCCGTCGGCCGACCACTCCATGCGGATGAGCTGGGGCGTAAGCACGGTGAAGCGCGCGTTGCCACAAACAACCACGGCTTTCGGATCGGCCACCGGGTTGTCGGGGGCTTCAACTGGCGCAGAAACCGCGCCCGCCGAGGGATCTGCCGCGGCATCGTTTTGGCGGTGCGCCGCTTGCGCCGCCCGAGTTTGCGCCAGGGCCGCAAGGCTGCATCCGATTAACAAGCATCCAACTGCAAATTTCCTGAAAGAAACTCGCACTGGTCCACTCCTGCTCCCGTGCCGGGGCTGCATGTCAGGCTTTGTTCATCCTTACATATTGGCATTCAGGAATGATCGCGAAGCCGTTTTGGAAGCTTATCCTTCTGGTTGGAATCAGCACCCCCATGATTAGCTAGCCCCTTCGATTCGACTCTTGCGGCCGGACGGAATCTTCGGTTGGGTCAACGGAATCAAAGGAAAAGCGCAGTCGTCTTTTGTGCGAGATTTCGGCGAAGGAGAGAGCAGACGTGACGGTGAAGGAGCAGGGTAAAGCAAGTTTAAGTGCAAGTGAGGTAAATGCATTGAAGAAAGCGCCGGCGGTGGAGGGGGTGTTGCCGGTGTTTCACGAGCGATGGAGTCCGCGGTCGTTTACGGATCGCGAGGTGAGCGCGAAGACGCTGAAGAAGGTGTTTGAGGCGGCGCGCTGGGCGGCCTCGTCGTTTAACGAGCAGCCGTGGCGGTTCCTGGTGGGGCGTAAGGGCGACAGCGCGTACCAGAAGATATTTGAGTCTCTGGGCGAGTTTAACCAGAAGTGGGCGAAGACGGCGCCGGTGCTGATACTGGGCGCAGCGAGAACGAAGTTCAGCCATGATGGAGCGGATAACCGGGTGGCGCTGTACGACCTGGGCGCGGCGGCCTCGTATATGACGCTGCAGGCGGCGGCGCTGGGGCTGGCGACGCACCAGATGGCGGGTTTCGACACGGAAAAGGCGAAGAAGTTGTTTGGGATTCCCGAGGAGTACGTGATGGGCGCGGCGATTGCGCTGGGGTACCAGGGCGAGCCGGCGGCGCTAGGCGATGAGATGCTGATCGAGCGCGAGACGGCGGCACGGACGAGGAAGCCGCTGGGCGAAATTGTGTTTTCGGAATGGGAGAAGAGCAGATTCTAGCCGGCTGCTCGTAGCAGCGTGCTGTCCCAGCCGGCAGTCCAGTGGGTCGGCGGGTCGGCGGGGTTAGCGGAGCATGTTATCCCACCCATCGCACGTGGGTGCCCAGATGGATACCCGGTGAGTTAGCCGCGCTCCTCGCGACGGGTTTTCGCGGGGTTGCCAGAGATTAGAGTGGAGTGGGAGGCGGATCCCGCGTTGAGTTCCACGAGGACAGGCAAGCGCGCAGGGGCGCGGCGAGTTGTGCGGCCCGTCAGCCGCAGGCAGGCGCCGCGTGGGCGGCGGCTGGGCTGGTTGGGGCGCGGAATTGCGGCGTGCATGGCGGCAGTCCTGGGGCTGGTGGCGTGGGCGGCGCTGGCGCGGGCCCTTGCGCCGCAGTCGAATTCGGAGCTGAGCCGGTTTGACGCGCTGATTGTGCTCGGCACCCCGGCGGACGCCGACGGCAATCCGACGTCCCAGGAGTTGCAGCGCGTGACCGAGGCGGTAGGCGAGTATGAGCGAGGCGTGGCGCCGCGAATGATCTTTACCGGCGGGGCGGCGGCCAACCGCTTTGTGGAGGCGCAGGTGATGGCGCGGACCGCGGAGGCGCAGGGGATTCCGGAGCAGGTGGTTTTTGTCGAGCCGGAGGCGCGAGACACGATCGAGAACGCCTGTGATTCGGTGCGGATGATGCGCAGCCACGGATGGCGGTCGGCGGAGGTGATTTCAAGCCCCAGCCACCTGCCGCGTGCGGCGATGATCTTCAGCCGTCTGCCGGTGGAGTGGCGCGTGCACGCTGCTCCGGACCTGGAACCTGCGCGGGCGGGAGCTGAGACAGCGGCCACAATGGTGGAAATCCTGAAGACCGTGCACTACCTGGTGTGGTCGCGGCAGATGGAGCATTGCGAGCTGTAGCAGCGAGCCGGCGAAGAGCGGCTGAGTTGAGGGGAAGTGCTATCCCACACTTGCCGGCAAAGACAAGAATCCCGCCAGGACGGGGCGCCAGGGCCGCGGTGAATTGAACTGAGTGAGATGGGCGCGGTCACGGTGAATGTGAAGGCAGTGCGGAAGAAATGGGCGGCGTGCATTGTCCGGCATCGGGGCGGTCTTGTAAGCTGATTGGTGATGCCTCTCCGAGTAAGTTTCTCCGCTTCTTTTGCCGCTATTCTCGCGCTAGGCGTGTGTGCGGGGATGAGCCTGCATGCGCAGAGCTCCAGTTCCAGCAGCCAGAGCCAACCGACGCCGGCGCCTGCTTCCGAGAGCCCTGACAACCAGACTCTGAGCTATGGCACGTACGCACCGCTCGATCCGCTGGCCCGCGTGCGCTACAACAACCGCTATGACGTGTCGCTGGGAATGGCGTACGACCACATGAAGGCGGGGCCCACGCTGCTGCAGGGATCGAACCTGGGCGGACTCGACGGGGAAGGGTCGTTCTGGCTGACGAGAAACTGGGGAATCGAGGGTTCGGGCCGGCCCTATGTGGGCACCAGCGGGACCGCGCCGAACGACAAAAACGCTAACGGCGGGGATCTCAAGGGGCCGATGGTGAAGCAGTATTTCTTCGTTGGCGGTGCAGAGTGGCTGGGCCCGCACAACAAACATGGAGACCTGATTGCGCACGTCATGTTTGGCGGGGTGTATGGGAATTTCCAGAAGGATCTGCTGGGCCAGGCGCCGGGGTATTTCGATTTTTACTACAACCAGATCGCGCCGGCGGCAATTATCGGCGGTCATTTTGACCTGAACCGGTCAGAGCATTGGGTGTTCCGGGTAACACCCGACGCGGTGATGACCCACTACAACTTCAGAGAGCCTCCGCCATCAACCGCGTCGTATTCGCAATTCGACGTGAACTTTGCCATCTCCGTGGGGATGGAGTACAAGTTCACCAGGATCAAGCGGTCGACGAAGAAGGCGAACTGGGTTTCCGGCTGGTAGCGGCGAACCACATGCATTTGCGAAGATCATTCCCACATATCTGCCGCCTCTATGCGGCTTGGTCTTTGCCGGCCTTAAATTAGCCTTTGAAGCCGTGCCCTTTAACGATAGATTCAAGACGGTAGATTTAAATCAAGAGACTACCCGCAATCGGGCGGGGCTGCCAACTTCAATGGGTCGTGTGCTATTCTCCTGCGTTCAGCGGCGGCTTCAAGAAGAGTGCCGCCAGTAAAAATGCCGTTCCGGATAGCGGCACACGCCAGCCGCGCCGAAGCGCACGGGCCAGAAGCAAATCCAAAGCGAATCGGGAGTGCGAGTCCTATGGATATGAAAGACACGCTCGGAGTATTGCTTGCAGGCGGGGCAGGAGAGCGGCTGTTTCCACTGACGCGGGACCGGGCCAAGCCCGCGGTTCCGTTTGGCGGCCATTACCGCATAATCGATATCACGCTGTCGAACTGCATCAACTCAGGATTGCGCCGGGTGTACGTGCTGACGCAGTACAAGTCCCTGAGCTTGAACCGGCACATCCGCGAGGGATGGACGGGAATCGTGGCGCAGGAGCTGGGCGAGTTTTTCGAGCTGATGCCGCCCATGCAGCGCACGGGCGCCAACTGGTACATGGGGACGGCGGATGCCGTATACCAGAACATCTACTCGATCGGCAGCGAGCAGCCCACGCACGTGATCATTCTGTCGGGCGACCACATCTACAAGATGGACTACAGCCTCATGCTGGCCTACCACAAAGAGACGAAGGCTGAGGTGACGCTGGCGGCACTGCCGATCCCTCCCGATGAAGTTTCGCGGTATGGAGTGGTGGAGGTGGGCGCGACGGGGGAGGTGCTCGGCTTCCAGGAGAAGCCGGCTTCCACCGGCTTCCGTTCGCCATTCAACCCAGACGCCGTGGACGCGTCGATGGGGGTTTACATCTTCAACACCGAGACGCTGCTGAAGGCGCTGATCGCGGACGCCGACGTCGCGGATTCGACGCACGACTTCGGCCACGACATCCTGCCCAACATGCTGGGCAAGAACAGAATGATGGCCTACAGCTTTGTGGACGAGAACAAGCAGCAGGCGCTTTATTGGCGAGACGTGGGCACGCTGGACGCTTATTACGACGCCAACATGGATCTGTGCTCGGTGTCGCCGATCTTCAACTTATACGACAAGAGCTGGCCCATCCGGACGCGGATGCGGCAGTATCCACCGGCCAAGTTCGTCTTCGGCGAGCCGGGGCGCTCGGGCATGGCGGTGAACTCGATCATCACCGCGGGTGTGATCATATCGGGCGCGTCAGTGTACAACTCGGTGCTGTCGCAGGACGTGCGCGTGAACTCCTACTCCGATGTGGACGCGAGCATCGTCTTTTCCCACGTGAACATCGGGCGGCACTGCCGCATCCGGCGGGCAATTATCGACCGCAACGTAAATATTCCCGAGGGGACGGTGATCGGCTACGACCCCGTCGAAGACAAGCGTCGCTATTTTGTCACGCCCTCGGGGCTGACGATCGTCACGCGCGACGTGTCGTTGTTTGAAAATCCGGTGGATCCGGAGTTTCAGCAGAGGTATTAAAAAACAGTGGTCAGTGGTCAGTGATCAGTGATCAGCGGCGCCCGTTCAACTGACTTGCTTTTGTTCGCCTTTGACATAGCCGCTATCCCACTCGCCGCGGGCGCGTAACTGCGCGATCTCCTGGCGGGCCATCTCCTGGGCGCGCAGGTAGTCCGGCTTGGCAATGCGATTCAGCGGCAGGCTGCCGGATTCGAGAACGATCCAATGACGCGGGCGCATGTATGCCGACAAGGAGCGCGCGTGCCGCTCCAGTTCCTTTGGGCTTAGCTCGACACCGGGTTTCTTCTCCACCAGCGCCACTGGAGCTTCTGAAACCACTTCGTGCGCTACGCCGACGACAACGCAGTTGGCAACTTGCGCCGTAAGGGCACAGATGTGCGCTTCCACGTCGCCGGGAAAGATCTGGTACCCAAGCGACTTGATCACCCATTTCTCACGGCCGGTGAGATGCAGGCCCGCGGCGTCCTTGTATCCAAGATCGCCGGTGTACAGAAAGCCGTCGCGCGAAATTGTCTTGGCTGTGGCGGCTGGATCGTTGACATAGCCAAGAAAGGTCTGCGGCCCGCGGAAGCAGATATGGCCGATCTCGCCGGCAGGCAGCTCATCGCCGGCGCAGCCATCGCCGCGCATGGGCTGGCGAATGGAGCAGGGGTAGATGGGCATGTCCTGGCCAAGCCCGGCGACGATCGTCTCGTGGTCGGCCGCTTGAACGTATGTGCAGAAACCGGCGCACTCGGTGACGCCCAACCCGGTGCCAATCACAGGCGCCATGGCGGCGAGCCGCTCAACGAATGGGCGCGAGACAATATTGCCTCCGTAGGCGGCAAATCGGAGGCTGGAAAGATCGTGGCGGCCGTAGTCTTTCAGCATCCACTCGAGGTTGAACATGGCAGGAATCTGGCCCAGGATCTCGACACGATGCTCGGCGATGGCGCGCAAGGAACGGCCGGCATCGAAGACCTCGAGGAGGACCGCCGAGCCTCCGCCGAAGAGGGTGCTCATCAACGCCTCGGTTTGGCCGCCGACATGAGAAGCGGGCAGATTGATCAGCGTGCGGGTACCGCTATCTCCGCCGAAAAACGCGCCGCACAGGCACATGTTCTGCACCGTGATGTTGCGGTGCGAAAGCAGGGCCGGCTTGGGCGAGCCGGTTGAGCCGGTGGTAAAGATGATGAGCGCGCCATCGTCCGGCGTGATCGTGGCGCCGATCTTGGCCACCGCGGCAGAGTCAGCATCGATGTCCGAATGAGAGGCGGCCGAATGCGAGGCCGGCTCGGCAAGCGAAGCAAAGGAGCGCGTGCCTGGGATGGTTTCGGGCGAGGCTGCGTCCGGGGCTACGTCTGAGTTTAGGGTGATGAAGTGCTCAATCCAAGGACACTGCGCCTGCACGGCGCTCCACATCGGGCGAAAGTCGAGCGCAGGGTTTACGCCCAGGCAGGCAAAGCCGCGCGGGCGAAGAATTTCCAGCGATCGAATCACCTCAGTGGGAGTCAAACGCAGATCGAGCGGGGCGACGATCACGCCGATTTTGAAACAGCTATATTCGAGCAGCACGTGGTCCACTGACATGGGCAGCAGCGTGACCAGATAGTCGCCCTTGGTAAAGCCGAGGCGTAACAATTCACCCGCCAACTCAGTAGTGAAGCGGCCGAATTCGCTCCAGGTAACCTGGCGGCTACCGTCGGCGCTGAGCAGCACGAGAGCATCCGGCCGCTCGCCAACCCATTTCGCTATTACGCCGTGCAGAACGTGGCGATCGGCAAATATTTTCTCGTAGTCGTCGAGGGTAAACCGCGGCAGATCCATGGGTTCAGCCATTCATGGTCCAGTCGAACATCTGCAACGGTACACGTCAAGAGCGGTTGAAGCCGAAGACGAGGCCGCTTTCTCCGTTGGCTTTTGCATACGCACCGGCCCTCCGGGGCGGTGCGGTGTGGGGCTGGATGCGATTCCAGGGTTTCACTCATGGGCTATTTTCGTTCCATCCTACGGATGGGCTTCCAACGGAACTAATCGCGTGGAGTCTGCGTACTAGCCGATTATGCAGTGCGTGGGTACATTAAGCTGGAGCGGGATGGGTTGGGGTGCTCGAACGGCGCGCTCCCATTCCCGGGACGCCGCTTATGAACGGTCGAGGATCCATGAAGAATGTGCCGGCGCCGCGGCTGTGAGACCGGTAAGCCGCGCGGCGTGCGTGGAGGTGAGACCTCTGGACCAAGACTGGACCCAAATCGTCCGCCGCTGCGTAGACGGCGACTCCGGCGCATGGGCCGAGATGGTCCGCACGCACCATCAGCGTGTGTACGGGCTGTGCTACCGCTTTACGGGGAATGGGGCGGACGCTGAGGACCTGGCCCAGGATGTGTTCCTGAAAATCTACTCGAATTTGGGCAGCTACGATGGCGGGCGGGGCAGCCTGGCGGTGTGGATCACCACCATGACGCGGAACCTGCTGGTGGACAACTACAGGCGGACGCGCAACCAGCGGGCGACGGGTTCGCTGGACGAAGGCTGGGAGCAGGCAGAGGAGTTGAGGCCGCTTAGACCTATTGACCGGCTGACAGCTTCGGGCCCGACGCCGCACGAAGCGGCGGCGCGCAAAGAGCTGGCCAGGATTGTGCAGGATGCATTGGCGCGCGTGAGCATGGAGCTGCGCGAGGCGGTGATTTTGAGAGATTTGCAAGACCTTGACTACAAAGAGATTGCGCAAGTTTTGGGAATTCCCGAGGGGACCGTCAAGTCCCGCATCAGCAGAGGGCGCGCGGAACTGGCGCGGCTGCTGGAACGTACTAAAAAGGAGGTGATGTAGCCATGGCAGAGCGCACACACATTCCGGGTTCTCCGGCCTGCAGCGAGTGGGAGACGCTGTTGGCGGATGCGCTGGACGGGCTGCTGAAGCCTGAGGATGAAGCGACGTTTACGGCGCACATGGCTGCCTGCCCGGCCTGCGCGGCGCTGTATGAAGAGGCGCGGAAGGGCCGCGAATGGCTGGAGTTTCTTTCGCCCGAGCCCGGTGCGCCCGAAGGGCTGCTGGAAAGAATTCTGGCGCACACGGGGCCGGGCCGCGCGGCAGGCGCAGGATGGGGAGTTGGCGGGGCGTCGCCGGTACCCGCGGGGACGGCGGCAGTTCCTGCGTTCGTTCCTCCGGTACGCCACCCCAGCGACACCGGCTCTGCGAGCCACCTGTCGCTGGGGGCCCCGGGTTGGCAGCAGCCGGGGTTTTTTGCGCGGATGCGTTCCAGCGTGCAGCCGCGGCTGCTGATGACGGCGGCGATGGCGTTCTTCTCCATCGCGCTGACGCTGAACATGGCTGGCGTGCGGTTGACAAATATTCGTTTTACTGGCGTGCGCCTGGCCGATCTGCGGCCGCAGGCGGTGCGCTCCTACATGGAACGGCAACTGACCATGGCTTCGGTGCCGATCGTGCGGTACTACGACCATTTGCGGTTTGTGTACGAGGTGGAATCGAGAGTGCGGGAGCTGCGCCGCGAGGGCGAAGGCAATGGCGAGCAACGCAAGGAGACGCAGCCGGTGACGCCGGGCCAGACAAGACAGAATCCGGGGCGAAATCCCGGATGGGAACAAGGACGGGGACATGCAGTCAGCCCGACGGCGGAGCCGGCAAATGCAATCCATGAGGTCTTGGAAGCTTCGCTGGTGCGGACTTACGCGAGCTTGTTCGGTGGGAGGCAGGCTATGACTTCGGATCCTTCGACTGCGGTCGCCGCGGCGACCTCCGCTCAGGATGACGCCATTAGTTTTGGATCAGGCCTTAGATGCGATGGAGCAGCGTTCCAGGACGCGCGGTCCGGAAGTGGCTCCGCGTTGCTAGCGTGGGAAAGAGGCAAGGCATGGATTGCGTAAACCATAGCGGCGTAAGCGCGGCCGCGTACTGCCAGAATTGCGGGAAGGCGCTGTGCTCGGGCTGCATGCGCAACGCGCCGGGCGGGCAGATCTTCTGCGAGCCGTGCTGGATGGCGTGGCAGAGTGTGCAACCACCATTTGTGCCGCCGCCCGCGGGCGCGCCCCACCCGGTGCTGGCGGCTTGTTTGGGACTGATTCCCGGCGTGGGCGCGATGTACAACGGCCAATTCATCAAGGGCCTGGTTCACGTGGTCATCTTCGCGGTGCTGGTGAGCGCTGCTCATATCTATGACGTGTTTGGCCTTTTCATTGCGGCGTGGATCTTCTACCAGGTGTTCGAGGCCTACCATACGGCGAAGGCGCGGCGCGACGGCGAGCCTTTGCCCGATCCACTGGGACTGAATGACGTGAGCAACTTGTTCGGCCCGGGCGGACGGGTGCAGCAAGGATGGCAAGTAGGACAGCAAGCGGGAACACAGCAGGGAACGCCGGCGGGTGCTGGGCCGGGTGCGGCATCGCCGGGACCGGCGGGCGGGTACCAGGCTCCATATCAAGGTCCGTACCAGGGACCGTATGAGCCGCCAGAGTACATGGGGCCGGGCATTCCGCCGATTCCCCCTATTCCGCCCGTACCGCCGGTGCATTGGCGGCGCAGGGAGCCGATCGGGGCAGTGGTTCTGATTGCCCTTGGGATGCTGTTTTTGGTGGGGCAGTTGGATTGGTTCTCAGGCCGGCTGTTTCAGTTCAGCTGGCCGGTGCTGCTGATCGCGTTGGGCGTGTGGCTGATCGTGCGGCGTATGCAGGAGACGCATGGGAGTTCGCAAGGAGGGCAAAAATGAGCCGCTATATCCTGATTCGCCGCTTGCGCTGGCCGGCCATTCTGCTGCTGATCGGAGTGCTGGCGCTGCTCCATCAGGCAGGCGTCATCCCGCATTTCTGGCGGCTGTTCTGGCCGCTGCTGCTGATCATGCTGGGCGTGTTGCTGCTGGCAGAGCGGGCGGCTCTGGCCGCGGAGGGCTATCCGCCGTATCCGGGAGCGCCGTGGCAGAGGGCCGGGCCGGGCAAGGCGCGGCGCAGCAGGGATTCAAGGCGCTGGGCCGGCGGGCACGGCGATTGTGCCCTCGCAGCCGCATGACTTCGAGAACGACGTGAATGGAGGCCAGCGATGAGCAACGTACCTCCCAATATGCCGCCGGGAGGCGGAGCGCCGCCTCCGATTCCGCCTTACGACCCGAAAACGCAGTGGCGCGTGTATCGCGAGCAGCAACGGGCCGCATGGCGCGCGCAACGCGATGCATGGCGGGCGCAGCGGCACGCCTGGAAGGCAAGTTATGCGGGCGCATACGGACCGCGCGTGCCTTCGGTGGTGGGTCCGGTGATTCTTGTGTGCATCGGCGTGATTGCGCTGCTGGTGGTTACGGGCCACATCGATTCCGGCGCTTTCTGGACCTGGTACGGGCAGTGGTGGCCGCTGTTGCTGATCGGGGCTGGCCTTGCGCTGCTGGCCGAGTGGGCGCTGGACATGCGCCGGAAGACGCCTGTGCGGCGCAGCGGCGGCTTCATCGGAATTCTGATCGTGCTGGCCATTGTGGGCGCCGCTGGCGGCGGCACACAACCACTTCTGGGGGCCGTTCGGGCCATTCGGCGACAACGGTTTTTTCAACACCTTCGGAATGCCCGAGCACGACAGCGACCAGCCGGTCGACAGCAGGCAGATTCCGGCTAACGCGTCGATTGAGATTCTGATTCCGCGCGGCGACGTGAGCATTACCGCGGGCGACCAGCCGAACCTGGAAGTGCAGGCGCACGAGGTGGCGTATGCCAACTCCGACGCCGACGCGAGAAAGATCTTCGACAGTGTGGCCGCGCACGTGACGGTGAGCGGCAGCGCCGTACTGATCCAGTCGCAGAGGCAATTCGCGAGGGCGCGTGAACCTGACCGTGACCGTGCCGAAATCCGCCAAGGTGACGGTGAACGCGGGATGGGACAACGTGACCGCGACCGGACTGGGCGCCGGCATCGACGTGACCGCGCGCGGAGACATTCACCTGAATTCGATGACCGGCCCGGTGGTGGCGCACTTTACCCGTGGAAAGCACGACGAGTTTTCCGCCCACGATGTCCAAGGCGACCTGACTCTCGATGGGGACCTGAACGACCTGACTCTGTCCGACATCAAGGGCTCGGTGACGCAGGACGGCGACCTGGATGGCGACGTGCATTTGGAAGACATCAGCGGGCCGGTGCGCCTGCACACGTCAGTGACCACAGTGGAATTGGGAGAACTTCCTGGCGACCTGACCCTCGACTCCGACGATCTGCGCATTACCGACGCCAAGGGACTGGTGCGCGCGGTCTCGCACTCGAAGGACATCGACCTGAGCCAGATTTACGGCGACAGCATCGTGGAGGACCGCGACGGTCGCATCGCGGTTGAACCGGCTGGAAACTTCAGCGTGGACGCAAAGAACAGCAAGGGCGATGTGGAGATTGCATTGCAGCCCGATGCTTCGGCTACGGTGAGCGGGCGGACGCACAATGGCGATATCGTGACAGATTACGGCCTGACGGTGAGCGGCAACGAAGACAAGACGGTGAACGGACGGATCGGCTCGGGCACGGCGCGCATTCGGCTGAGCACGGATAACGGCGACCTGCACATCAAGAAGGGGCAGCCGTTCTTGGCCGAGCCGGCAGCGCCCAACGTTCCGGCTGCGCCTGGGTCCACGGCGCCGCCCAACGCGCGGCACCTGAAATCGTCGCAGGCTTTGCCGCAGCAACCGGTGAAGCAGTAACACGAGCCGGCTGGAAGGGAGTGAAAGCAGGTGCGGGAGGGCACTCCTTCTCGCACCTGTTCCATTTTTGACGCCGGGCGTTGTATCCTCCTGCGAAGGGGGTCACACGGAAATGGCGCATACGCCTGTCAGAGTAATCACGGTGGAGCGGGAGTACGGCTCGCATGGCGGGGAGTTTGCGCACGCCCTGGCGGCGCGGCTGGGATGGCGGCTGCTGGACTCGGAGCTGGTGGAGGGCGCGGCGCGCATAGCCGGCGTGGATCCCAAGTCGGCCGCGAAATTCGACGAGCGGCTCGACCCCTGGTACTACCGCTACGGCAAAGTCTTCTGGCACGATTCGGTGTTTGCGGTGGCGAGTCCCGCAGAGGAGCAGTTCTTCGACTCCGAGCGCATGTTGTCGCTGATTCGAGCAGGAGATATCTGGACGCGGCCAAGCAGGGCAACTGCGTGCTTGTGGGGCGCGGCGCAGCCTGCGCGCTGGCAAGAGTGCCGGGATGCTTTCACATCTTTGTGTACGCCACTTCGAGCGCCAAGAAGGAATGGTTTGCGCGCGCGTTTCCGCAGTCAGGCGCAGCACGCGGAGCAGCACCTGGCCGCCTCGATAAGCGCCGCGCCATGGTGATCCGCAAGTTTTATCAGCAGGAGTGGTGCTCGCGCGGGCTCTACCACATGCTGCTGAACTCGTGCATCGGCACAGAGGCGATGATCGCCGCAGCGATGTGCGCAGCACAGGTGTGCCCGGCGACAGCCGGAATCGGTGCAGCTGAAGGCTGAGATCTCGCGGGAATGTGGTGACAGCAGTCGTAGCTTAAAGCGGCCTGTTACGTCTGTTCCGGCGCTAGACGCGATCGCGGACGCACGCGCCATGCGCGTGAAGACTTCCCAGGGGATGGTTCCCGAGGCTGCGGCGTGGTCGAAGGCGGTGATGGTTTCCGCGCCCTGCGCGCCCAGAATCACGACCTCGTCGCCGGCCTGCACGCCGGGAATTTCCGTCACATCCAGCACCGACTGATCCATGCTGACGCGGCCCACGAGCGGCGCGCGCTGGCCGCGCACCAGCAGGCTGAAGCGGTTGCCGAGCGAGCGGTCGAGTCCGTCGGCGTAGCCCGCGGAGACGAGCGCCAGGCGCATTGGCTCGGTTGCCACAAAAGTCGCGTTGTAACCGACGGTGGCGCCGGCGGGAACCGAGCGCACGCCGACGACTTGTGCCTTCCACGTGAGCACGGGCTGAAGCGCGGTGCGGGCGGCCGAGAGCGAGGGCGGTTCGTTCAGATGCAAAGGGCGGGTCGAATTGCGGGATGAGGCCGTAGAGCGCAAGGCCGGGGCGCAGCAGGGCTTTCATGCCGTGGCGGGCGGCCAGCTCAGCGATGGGTCGCGCCTGGCCGGCGAGCAGCGCGGCGGAGTTGCCGACGTTGAGCCACTCGGCAAAGAGGCCGGCGGCGGAGATGCGGCTCATGGCTTCATCGAGGAGCGCAAGCTGCGCTTGCGTGATTTGGCCGTCGGCTTCGTCGGCGGCGAAGAGATGCGTCATCACGCCCTCAAGCCGGAGCGGCGAACCGGGGCCAAAGCGAGGGAAAATTGCGGCCAGATCTTTGGGGCCGGCGCCCTGGCGGCTCATGCCGGTGTCGATTTCGAGATGGATGGGCAATGAGCCCGGCTGCGCTCCCGCGGCGCGTGCGGCGGCTGCGAGCTCGTCCAGTTGCCAATGCTCCCACGCGACGGGCGTCAATTGGAATTGAATCGCGGCCGCCGCCTGGCCGGGAAAGATGCCGGCAATGACGAGCACGCGAGCCTGAGGGCAAAGCGCGCGCGCGACAATACCCTCTTCCACGCTGGTGACGCCGAGCCACTGCGCTCCCGCGCGCACGGCGGCCGGAGCGCGAGAGAGCAAGCGAGTGGCCGTAGGCGTTGGCCTTGACGATGGCCAGCAGTTCGGCATGGGGAGCGGCCAGGCTCGCGAGAAAACGCAAGTTCTCTTCGAGAGCGCGGGTGCGAATCTCAACCCGGCAGGGGCGCATTGGCATGGGGGGTTCCAAGGATCAGTTTATCGCGGATGTAATGCCCCTAGCGCGGCCAATGCGAGCGGACCTCCGCCGCGATTGCATTCCGGGCTGATTTCGCGTTAATCTGCCCGCGGAGGCTTCCCCATGCCTGAGACAAGCAGCACCATCATCCCCGCCCTGCGCTACCGCGACGCGCGCGCCGCCATCGATTGGCTTTGCCAGGCCTTCGGCTTTGAACGCCACGCGGTCTATGAAGGCCCAAACGGAACCATCGCGCACGCCGAACTGACGCTGAACGGAGGCATGATCATGCTCGGCTCACAGAAGGACGACGAGTACGGCCGGAGCTTCAAATCGCCCGCAGAGCTGGGCGGCGTGGAAACGCGCAGCGCCTACATTGTGGTTGCAGACGCAGACGCGGTATACGCGCGCGCACAGGCGGCCGGGGCTACGGTCGTGAGGCCGCTGCAAGACATGGACTACGGCAGCCGTGAGTTCACCGTGAAGGACCCCGAAGGCCACTCGTGGAGCGTGGGAACTTACGATCCTTGGACGGCAAAATAGTGCAGCGGTGCTAGCGGAGTTAGCGGGTTTAGCGGGCGGGGTGAGGAGGCGGAGAGTTGAGGCATCCCATCCTAAACGCAGAGAACGCGTTTAGGATGGGCGCCCCAGGGCTTGCGAGCGGGTTGAAGGAGGTGAAAACATGGCGGCGAACTGCACGCACATTGCGAGCATAGTGAAAGGGATCAAGCCGCGCACGAAGGGCTGCGAGGAGTGCCTGAAGATGGGCGACACGTGGGTGCATCTGCGCATGTGCCTGGAGTGCGGGCACGTGGGCTGCTGCGACTCGTCGAAGAACCGGCACGCGCGGGCGCATTTCCATGAGACAAAGCATCCGCTGATCCAATCGGCCGAGCGCGGCGAGGATTGGCGCTGGTGCTATGTGGATGAGGTGTATCTTTAGCCTGCGGCTAACTCCACTTCAATCTTCTTCGCTTCCGCGTCCAGCTTCACAATCTTGAAGGTGCGGATTTGGCCTTCGGCGAGCGGCTCGGGCTCGGCCGAGGGCGCGGGAGCGTTGCCTTTCCAGCGGGCTTTCAACATCGAAGAGAGCTGCGAGAGGTCGGGCGCGGCGCGAGCGAAGTGGACGGCGGAAGCGCGCGGCCTCGGCGTGGCGGACTGCGCCGCATGCGGCCAGCCGTGCGGCAAGCGCCGCGGATGCCTTCGCCGAGTTCGACGATTGCGCCCGGAAGCCGTCAGCTCGACCACGCGGCCGGAGACCGTGTCGCCCACTTTGTGCTCGGCGATGTACTCGTCGATGCTCGTCGGGATCAACTGCTTCATGGAGAGCTTGATCTGGCGCTTTTCCGTGTCGATGGCGAGAACGAGAGCTTTGACGCGCTGGCCCTCGCGCAGGACGTCGCGGGGATGGTTCAAGCGGCGGTCGGCGACGATCTCGCTGATGTGCACCAGGCCGTCGATGCCTTCGGCGATCTGGACGAAGGCGCCGAAGTTCATGATTTTGGTGACGGGGCCTTCGACCTGGGAGCCAACGGGGAATTTGCGCTCGACTTCGAGCCAGGGTCGGCGAGGGCCTGCTTGAGGCCGAGAGCGATGCGGCCTGGCTCGCCGCGGCCGGATTCGGAACTGCTGGGCGGCTTGACGGAGAGAATGACGGCGTCGACGCGGTCGCCCTGCTTGAGCATGTCGGAGGGGTGGCGGAGTTTCTTGGCCCACGACATTTCGGAGATGTGAATGAGGCCTTCGAGGCCGGGCTCGATCTCGACAAAAGCGCCGAAGTCGGTGAGGCGCGTGACTGTACCGTTGACGCGCTGGCCGGCCTGGAGGCGGTCGGGCGCAGTGGTCCACGGGTCGGCCTCGAGCTGCTTGAGGCCGAGAGAGATCTTGTTGGTCTCGGGATCGATCTTGAGGATGCGCAGCGTAAGTTCCTGGCCGACGGAGAGCACGTCATCGGGCTTGGCGATGCGAGCGCGGGAGATGTCGCTGATGTGGAGCAGGCCGTCAACTCCGCCGATGTCGACGAAGGCGCCGTAGGGCATGAGCGTGCGGACGGTGCCGGTGACCGTGTCGCCCTCTTTGAGCGCGGCGCGTCGATCCGCAAGCTCACCTCGCGCCTGCTCTTCGAGAACCACGCGCCGATCGACGACCACGTCTTCATCGGTGACGTCGAGCTTGGTGATGCGGCAGGTGATCTCTGTGCCGACGAGGGCTTCGAGCTCGGCGGCGTCGCGGGTTCCGCTGCGGCTGGCGGGCATGAAGGCGCGGACGCCGACATCGACGCTGAGGCCGCCCTTGATAACGGCGGTGACGGTTCCGGCGACGGCAGTTTTTTCGGCGAAGGCGCGCTCAAGGGCGGACCAATCACGGGGCTGCGAGACTCTGAAGCGCGAAAGCTTGTAGTAA
>CAWHUK010000019.1:0-188344 GCA_963832535.1 uncultured Acidobacteriota bacterium | reverse complement strand
TTTGTTCTTGTTGCCTTCTACTTCGTTCAACCACAGTATTGTTCGAAGCTGAATCTGCCCGCGTCGGCGCCCGATCTTGAGCACGATGTCGCAACCCTTGAGGCATTAGCAGCCAAGATCGGCGATCAAGTCATCCGCGACTACATTCTAAGTCAATTAAATGCTTGAGCGCAGGCGCCCTCCGCGCCGCGATCGTGTTCCTCGGACCGGCGCCATTCGGACCCTGCAAGAGGCGGCCTTCACCAAGCATCACGCAATCCTCAACCCAGCCATAGCCAAGCACGATCCGAAAGCTCGGCCGGTGAACAAGCTCGAAGACTTCGCGTATATCCGCGACGCAACCATGTTACTAGCCCTCCAAGAGCTGGGAATTCTTGATAAGGGAGAGAAGACCACTCTCGGAGAAGCTCTTGATCTGCGAAATAGCTGCGGGCATCCCACGAAATACGTTCCTGGGGTAAAGAAGGCATCGAGCTTCATCGAGGATGTGATGGGAATAGTTTGGGCGTGAATGAACGGTGTCCGTGCCGGCCGCCCTGGGTAGCGCGGGTTGCCACCATCCTTCGGAAATGCCATCGAACAGGGGCGGGCCTACCCCACTGCGCACGCCCCCTCGGCCACGGATCAGTCCCCATAAACGCCCATGTCGCAAGGAATTTTTCTGGCTTCATGCTAAATCGCCAGCTCACTCATTGACCCGACTGGTGCCGTTATTGTCGGCTTGTGGTGAGCATTGCCTGGGCGGAAGCTCCGGGGTTTGGGCGACTGCGGGCGCGGGGTTTTATCGCGGCTTCGCCGCGTATTTTGTTTTTCGGGAGATGGGTGGGCGGTTTGCGGCATGGCTGAAGCCAAGCCCTGAAACAAGGCCATTCCGATTGCGCCGCTTGGTGCGCGATCAAGCTGCTGGTTGGGTTCCCGGTCGTGCGCCGGCGCGAGACCAGGGGCGGAATCAAATGCAGCCGCAGGTCCTTCGACTCCCTCCGCTGCGCTCCGGTCGCTCAGGATGACATCCGAGAATTATTGCTTAGGATGACAGCGCGAAGGTTGGGTTAGTGCGGTCCCACCCTTGCGACAAAAACAAAGGCGTCGCGAAGCTCCACCCCGAAGACAAAGACCTGTCTGCGGGGACCCCGGTGCTCCACCCCGCAGACAAAGACCTGTCTGCGGGGACCCCGGTGGTGGGGTACCCGCTTTCCCACATCTCAAAACGAGATGTGGGGCACCCGGCGGAGGTTGACTCCGGTTGTGAGAACCGGGGACACGGAGGGTTGAGTTTCGTGCCTTCCCACACCTCAAAATCGAGATGTGGGGCACCCGGAAACTCCGTTCCGTCGAAAATCATTGCCCGTTTCTGTCGCCCCTACGGGGCTAAGGCCTTCAATTGGTGGGCTATCCCAGGGCTGCCCCTTCGACTTCGCTCAGGGTTGCCCTGGGCTATTCTCTTTGCTCCCTCCGGGAGCAGGACGGCGCAAATCAGCAAGCGTGATTTTCATCAGCTTTGCTGGGCCAACCCGGCCCATTGAAACTCACGATGACAGTGGGTTGGGTTGTGCTGTTCCGCCGTGGCGGGGGTGCGAAGTGGGTTCCTTTGTTGGCCGTGAGACACTGGCATCGGCGGCCTTCCCCGCGTTGAGTCCACGGCCGCCGGAAAACTCTTCATGGGCGTATCCACGCGCGTTTTGAATCTGTGTTTCGGGCGGCCGCTCGCCACCAGCGAGGAGCGCGCCGAGCACATCGGCCCACTGGCCGGGATTCCGGTCTTCGGGCTGGACGCTCTCAGCTCGGCTGCATACGGGCCTGAGGCGGCGCTGACGCTGCTGATTCCGCTGGGCCTGATGGGCGTGAAGTACATCGTGCCGGTGAGCGCGGCGATCGTCGTGCTGCTGGCGATCGTCTACCTCAGCTACCGGCAGACCATCGAGGCCTATCCGCAGGGCGGCGGATCGTACACGGTGGCCAGCCGGAACCTGGGCGAGGGCGCGGGGTTGCTGGCGGCGGCGGCGCTGATGATCGACTACACCCTGACCGCGGCCGTGGGCATTTCGGCCGGCGTGGGCGCGCTGATCTCCGCTGTGCCCGCTTGCAGCCGCACACGCTGGGGCTGTGCCTTGGCGTGCTGGCCATTCTTACGCTCGTGAACATGCGCGGCGTGCACGACACCGGCGTGGTGTTCATGATCCCCACCTACCTGTTTACGGCGACGCTGCTGATTGTGATCGGCGTGGGCGCGTGGCAGGTGCTGCACAGCGCGGGGCATCCGCACCCGGTGACGCCGCTGCCCATGGTGCCGGCGGCTACGGCTGCGGTGAGCTTTTGGCTGCTGCTCAAGGTTTTTTCCTCAGGCTGCACGGCCATGACCGGCGTGGAGGCGGTGAGCAACGGCGTGATGGCCTTCCGCGACGATACGCGCAAGAACGCCAAGGCCACGCTGACCATCATCATCGCGCTGCTGGCTATTCTGCTGGCAGGAATTGCGCTGCTGTGCCGCGCTTACGGCATCGCCGCGACCGACCCCGGCAGCCCCGGCTACGAAAGCGTGCTGTCGATGCTGACGCGCGCGGTGATGGGGCATGGGTGGTTTTACTACGTCACCATCGCCTCGGTGCTGCTGGTGCTGGCGCTCTCGGCCAACACCGCTTTTGCCGATTTCCCGCGGCTGACGCGGGCCATCGCGCAGGACGACTACATGCCGCGGATCTTTCTCATCCGCGGGCGGCGGCTGCTCTACTCCTGGGGCATCTACGTGCTGGTGGCGCTCACGGCGCTGCTGCTGATCGTCTTTGGCGGCGTCACGGACCGGCTGATTCCGCTGTTCGCCATCGGCGCGTTCATGGCCTTCACGCTGTCGCAGGCGGGGATGGTGATGCACTGGAAACGGCAGCGGCATGCCGCGCGCGGCGGCGCGCACGGCACATTGTCAACGCCGTGGGCGCCGTGGCGACGGGCATCACCACGCTGGTGGTGCTGGTGGCCAAGTTCGTGGATGGCGCGTGGATCACGGCGCTGCTGGTGGTGGTGATGATCCTGCTGATGCACGCGGTCAAGCGCCACTACGTCCGCGTGAACCGCGAGATCGATCTCGACCGGCCTTTCATTCCCGCCGAAGTCGGCGAGCCTATCGTCGTGCTGCCCGTGGATCGCTGGAGCCGCATCAGCGAGAAGGCGCTTTCGTTTGCGCTTTCCATGTCCTCGGATATTCGCTGCGTACACGTGCGAACCAGCGACGATCCCGATCCCTTCTGCGATGCGTGGGAGAAGAATATTGCCGCACCGCTGCGCGCGGCCGGCCGGTGCATCCCGCAAGCTGGTCACGCTGAAATCGCCCTATCGTTACATTCTTCTCCCGATCGTGGACTACGTGCTGAGAGTAGAGAGCGAACGCGAGACCTGCAAGGTGTGCGTGCTGGTTCCCGAACTGGTGGTGCGGCATTGGTGGGAGGGTTTGCTGCACAACCGCCGCTCCGGCCTGCTGAAGATGCTCGTGCTGATGCGCGGGAACCGCCGCATTGTGGTGATCAATATTCCGTGGTATCTGGAGAACGGTTGAGCCCTGAGGCCGGCTGCGGGCGATTGTACGTCGGGATTCCACAGGCGCACTGGCCTTCAAAACGATTGAAACAAACCCGCCAACGGACTTCGTGAAAGGCGGGGGGAAGGGATAGTCTAGGAGGGTACCGGAAACCAGCCATGATACCCGCTCCGGAGCCAAGCCCAGGGAGCGGCAGGTTTGTTTGAGCGGAAGATTTTTTGAAAATGCGCACGAGGAGAGTTTCAAGTTGAAGAGGATGTTCTTGTTTTCGATGTTGGCGGTGGTTTCGGCCGCGCTGATGCCGCTGCCCGCCTCCAGCCAGGTGAACCCGGAAGCTGCGCCGGGCCCCGAGCAGGGCGGAGCAACCTACAAGTACGAGGCGTACGCGGGCGCTGCCTATACGCCGCATCAGGCAGGTGCCCGTTTCGTACAGCGGATTGCTGGGCGGAAAGGCGTCACTGGCCCGCGATTGGGGAAAATATTTTCAACTCATGGGATCGGTGGACTACTACACGGTGGGGACCGGCCACGGTGGATTAGCGAGTCCCGGCCACCCGACGATCTACACGTTCATGGTTGGGCCGGCGCTCCATGCCAACCTCTACGGAAATTCAGCGGCCTGGTCTTCGCGGAAGTGGGCGGAGAGCATACCGGCGGCGAGAACATGACGCCCAGTATCTCCTTTGCGGGGGGCTTTGGCGGCGGCTTAGCCTATAACTTGAGCCGCAAATTTGGCCGTGCAACTTACCGGCGACCGCGTCGGCGCATCGTTCTCACTGCCCAACAATACTCCGCAGCTTGCCTACTCGACCAACCGCACCTGGAACGCACGCGTAACCATAGGTGTGGTGTACCGGTTCTAAGAGCAGGGCATTCGGGACTGAGGAAATTTGGGCTCAGTCCTGCTTGAGCCAGCGCAGGTTCGCAGAAGGACGGGAGGACGGGCAGGACGATGAAGCCTTCGCGCCAGTGGCCCTCCTCGCGGCGCGGAGGGTTGCCGACAATGCGCACGCCGGCGGGATTCGTGCTCTTCCAGGGCGAGATCGAAATCAAGGCCGGGCAGGCCGCCCACGATGGCCTGCAACTGATCGTGATTGGGCGGGCGGTTGGTAGTGAAGGGGATCGAGCGCGCGCAACGCTCCATAAGCCTCAGCCAGGTCACTCACCTTGGCCCGCCGCTTTGCGGGCAGCGGCTTCAATCCCAGCGACTTCCAGGCCGCGTAGGGATAGCTTTCGACTAAAATGCGCTGTGCTGACGAATCCGGGTTGATCGGAAGCTTGCAGCCGCCGCCAGCCGCGCCGGCAGAGCGCATCGTAGACATCCATACAAAATTCGGCGAAGGACCGGTAAGTGATCGGCTTGACCATGCCGGGCAGGCCGGTTTTGGCGGCGGTGTTCAACTGCCGCTCGCAGCCCCGCGCGTGCTCGAGGCCGTTGGCTCGGGATTTCCAGGCCTGGGGACCGTCGAGCAAAAGCACGCGAATGCCGCGGACGGCGCAAAGATGGTTGAGCCGGCCGGCCAGAATCTCCGCGTCGATCTCCGCAGCGACCGCACCGCCGGCAAATTGGGGGCCGAGTCCCGTGGGGTCGAGTCCTTGGCGGTCGAATCCGGGACCGGCGAAGGGAATGATCTCACAGGCCACGACAGTCCTTGGCGGAGCCGCTGGAGATTGCTGCCGGACGCGGCTGAGGACAACGACGCCCAGATCGGACCAGCGGCGGCAAGCGAGATCGACAGAGAGGACAGCCACGCTATCCAGAGTAGGGCCAGACAGGGACGCCGACAATCGGCAAGGTGTAGAAAGACAGGCTGGGTTGCGCCGATTTGAAACCGCACGCTGAAATGGGACAGACAAAAAGCGGAGGGAGCCTGAAGCATCCCCAATTTTGAGCGGCTTGAACTTTATTCCGGCCGGATAGGTAAGCCGGGAAACCTCACAGCGGTAGCGAGAAGGCCGGGTGTAAACTGATCCCGACTGATTGGCCAAAATGGAAATCGCGGTTAAGGAGAATGCGTAATGGCACAAGCTGTGAGCCTGGTGGAAGATCGTTACTACGTGAGCGACGAGTCGAAGATCGATTCGATCTCCGGCGAATACGTGAAAAAGCTGAAGTACGGAGTGAGCGGCGTTTGGAAGGAATCAAAGACGGCGAAGTATATGCCGTGCATGAACCCCTCGACCGGCGCGGTGATTGCCTATGCTCCGCAGTGCACGGCAGATGAAGTGGAAGAGGCGATCGAGGCAGCGGTCAAGGCTTTTCCCGCGTGGCGCGATACGCCGGTGAGCTCACGCGTGCAGGTGCTTTTCCGGATGAAGGCGCTGCTCGAAGAGCATCTCGATGAGCTGACTTATCTCTGCGCGCAGGAGAACGGCAAGAAGTGGGATGAATCAAAGGGCGACGTCCTAAAGGTAATCGAGGTAGTAGAGTATGCCTGCGGTGCGCCGCACTTGATGAAGGGCGAATCGCTGATGAACGTCTCCACCGGTTACGACACCATCCGCTATAACGAGCCGCTGGGAGTGTTTGCCGGCATCGCGCCGTGGAACTTCCCGGCGATGATCCCGCAGGGATGGATGGCCCCGATTTGCATCGCCACAGGCAATTGCATGGTTCTGAAAGCGGCAAGCTTTGACCCGCAGTGCGCGCTTCGCATCACCGAGCTGTGGTATGAAGCGGGGCTTCCCGCAGGGGTGCTGAATATCGTTACCGCCAGCCGCGCTGAAGCCGAAATCCTCCTGAAGCACCCGGCGATCAAGGGTATCAGTTTCGTGGGCTCGACAAGTGTTGGAAAGCATATCTATGCCACCGCCGCCGCCAACGGCAAGCGGGTGCAGTGTCTTACCGAGGCCAAGAACCACGCGCTGGTGTTGCGCGATTGCGTCATCGAACGCACGGCTCAAGGGATCATCAACTCCTTCTGCGGTTGCGCGGGCGAGCGCTGCATGGCGCTGCCTGTGGTGGTAGTGGAAAACGCCATCGCCGATGAGCTTGTCGCAGCCGTCACAAGGCTCGCATCCGAGTTGAAATTGGGTCCGGCATATGACAAGAGCACCGATCTGGGGCCGGTAATCAACAAGGGGCACAAAGAGTTCGTGCAGAACTGGATCGAGACGGGCGTTAAGGAAGGCGCGGGCCTGATTCTCGACGGGCGCAATCCCCACCTACCTGCCGGTTGCGAGCAAGGATCGTTTGTTGGCCCCACCATCTTGGATCATGTCACCGAGGAGATGAGCTGCGGACGCGAAGAGATCTTTGGACCGGTGCTGTGCATCAAGCGCGTAGACAGTTTTGAAGAAGGCTTCGCGATTATGAACAACAGCCGCTTTGCCAACGGTTCAGTGATCTACACCGAAAGCGGCCACTACGCGCGCGAGTTTGCCCGGCGCACCGATGGCGGCATGGTGGGCATCAACGTGGGGATTCCGGTGCCGATCGGCATCTTCGGCTTTACCGGCCACAAGCAATCGTTTTTTGGCGATCTGCACTGCATGGGACGCGACGGCTTCATCTTCTATACCGAAAGCAAAAACGTCACCTCCACCTGGTTCACGGGGAAGGCCGTTCCGGCCAAAGTGAGCACCTGGGACGGCACGATTAGCCGCAGATGAGCGCACCGGCAATGCTTGGGCTGATGGATGGGCTGAAACCCATCCATGAGAGCATCTCTCCTATCGGTGTAAAGCGAGCGTGGGCCGGGAGGCCCGCGCTACAGCCGGCCAGGAGGCCGGCGCTACAAGTTCTTGCAGGTGTTGGCAATAGCTATTGACATCAGGATCGACTCGATACCAATTCGAGAGATGCTCTAGCCTGCTCATTTTTTGTGCGTCGATGCACGAGCGGAAGCCCGCCCCCTTCAAGCCTCGACCGCATCTTGACTTCAAAAAGGGGCTTCAACGGGCGCTGAAGGCGAAGCGGTCCTGGACTAAAGTGATGCCCAGGAGCGATATGAGACAGGGCAGGGCGAAGGCCAGGTAGCTGACGAACTGCGTGGCGTGGAAGTTGAGCAGAATGCCTCCGGCGAGGGCGCCGAGCAGGCCGCCAAAGCGGCCGACGGAGAGCCCCCACCCCATCATGGTGGATTTGACCGCCGGAGGATAGTACTGGGCGACGTAGGCGTGCGTGACGTTCTGCGCGCCCATGGTACAGATGCCCACCAGGGCCACGGTAAGGATGCTCAGGGGCAGATTCATGGGAGCGGAGAGAAGCAGGATAAAAGCGAATCCGCCGAGATAGGAAAAAACGCAAATCTTCTTGGAGCCCAGGCGGTCGGCCAGATGGCCGAGAACCGGACTGGCCACGAGGGCGCCCACAAATAGAGCGAGATAGATGGTCAGGCTGTCGCGAATGCTGTGGCCGGCGTTCATCATCAGCTTGGGAATCCATGTGTTGGTGCCGTAGATGGCAAGGATATTCATGAAGTAAACGGTCCAGAAGAGGACCGTACTGAGTGCCCGTCCCTCGGCAAAGACCTCGGCGAGCGCAGACCGCTCCTGCGCTTTGGGATAAGTGGGTTCCGCATCCGGCGCGAGAGGCACGTCGGGCCGCAGCTCGCCAAGCGCCTGCCGCAGCTCCTTCCATCTGCGTTTCAATACGAGCATCCACGGCGCCTCGGGCAGGTAGCGGATGAGAACCGGAACCAGCAAAATGGGCAGCGAGCCAAAGAAGTAGGCCGAGGCCCAGCCATAGCGCTCGACCAGCGCGATGGCCACGAGCGCCGAGAGGATGCCGCCCCATTGCATTCCGGTTGTGACGCCGGCCACGGCAGCCTGCCGGAATTTGGCGGGGAAGTACTCCGAGACCAGGCCCACCGCGTTTTGCAGGGTCATGCCCATCCCTATGCCGGCCACGACGCGGAAGCAGGCAAACCAGAGCGGTGCGCGGGCCAGCGCGCAGGCGAAAGAACCGAGGGAATAGATGACGACGGAGGTGACGAGTGTCCGTTTACGGCCCCAGATGTCGCCCATGGAGCCGCCCGCGATGGCGCCCACGATCGCAGACGCGAAGCCGGAACTGGCGATGAAGCCGGCATAGGCCGGAGTCATGTGCCATTCCCGCATCAGCAGCGGCAGGGTGGCGCCGTAGACCACAAGGTCGTAGCCCTCGAAGGTGAGCGAAACCAGGCAGCAGAGAAAGACACGCAGATGGATTGGCCGGAGCCGGCCTTCGTCGATGAGGAGTTTTACGTTGAGAGGGGGCATCTTTCCTGGGCTATTGCTTTGGGTTTTCAGTTGAGTCCAGCGTACACCCCGAGGCACGTAGCGCGCTAAGACGTATCTCACCAGACTCGAGCAGAGCGAGGAGATGAGTGCAGGCCTCTGCGCACCAGGGCCTCTAACCGATTGCCGGACACCCCGCTATTCCTTTAGCACCTGGTGTACGAATGAAATTGCAATCGAGCCTTCGCCGACAGCCGACGCGACACGCTTGACATTGCCTCCGCGCACGTCCCCTGCGGCAAAAATACCGGGCGAGGTTGTTTCGAGCAGGTATGGCCGCCGGCTGAGCGGCCAGCGCGCGCCGGTCAGATCCTCTGCGGACAATTCGGGGCCGGTTTTGATGAAGCCCGTACTATCGAGCGCAACGCACTTGCCGAGCCAAGCTGTGTTGGGCTCGGCTCCGGTCATGACGAAGACATGCGCAATGCTCTTGTTCTCGGTTTCACCCGTTTGATTATTGCGCCACGTGACTCGTTCCAGGCGATCGCTTCCGTCGAGATCAGCCACCTCCGTGTAGGGAATCACGGTGATGTTGGGCGTTTCTTCGATGCGGCGGATCAGGTACTTCGACATCGTGTCAGCCAGGCCTGAGCCCCTGACGAGGATATAAACGTGCTTCGCGCCCTGGGCCAGAAACACAGCCGCCTGTCCCGCGGAATTTCCGCCGCCCACCACGACGACTTCTTCACCGCTGCACAATTGCGCCTCAATAAAGGTTGCGCCGTAATAAACGCCGGCGCCATCAAAGCGCGCCAGGTTCTTGAGTGGCAGCCTGCGATATCTCGCTCCGGTGGCGAGAACCACCGTTCGTGCCGGGATTCTAACGCCGTCTTCGAGCTCTATGACGTACGGACGGCGATCGCACTCTCAGGCGCGTGCCGGTCGTGAGTAGCATCTGTGCCCCGAATTTCTGCGCCTGCGTATAGGCCCGGCCGGCCAGTTCATTCCCTGAGATCCCGGTGGGAAAGCCAAGATAGTTCTCGATCTTTGAACTGGAACCTGCCTGCCCTCCAGGCGAAAAAGTCTCAAGCAGCAAAACATCGAGACCCTCGGAGGCGCCGTAAACGGCTGCCGCCAGTCCCGCCGGACCTGCGCCGACGATTACCAGATCACGTACCCGGCTTTCATCCACTGCCTCGTTGAACCCGAGGCAACTGGCAATCTCACGATTCGTGGGGTTACGCAGAACCGTCTGGCCGCGACAGATGATCACCGGCGTATCGGCGGCCGACACGTGAAAGCGAGTCAAGAACGCTTTCAACGTCGGGATCGCGCTCCAGGTCGATATAGGCATATGGATGTCCATTGCGCGTCAGGAATTCCTTGATGCGCAGGGTGTCGGCGGAATGACTGGAGCCGACAAGCGTGGCGTCTCCCAGTCCCTGCGCCAGCAGTTCAGCGCGACGCAGAATGAATGCTCGCATCACGATCTCGCTCAGCTCCGCGTCCGTCTGCACTAGCGCGACGAGGCTTTCGCGTGCAATTTGGACTACCTCGGAATCCTGGCGGGCGCGAACTCGCGCGAAGGCGCGACGCCCTGTCAGCGAGTTGATTTCGCCTGTGAACCGTCCTGGCCCAATCAAGCGGATCAATGTTTCCTGCGTAAATGAAGGGCGCAGAATTTCCAGTTCTCCCGCCCGGACGACAAAGATCGGTATTTCTCCGTCTCCGATCTCTACCAGCACCTCGCCGGCGCGCACCGAACGAGGCGTGCCATGAGTAATGAGGCGCCGCATCTGCGCCTGGGTCAACGCGGGAAAGATCTGCTCGGCACGTGAGGACGTGAGCGGGATTGGAGCTGTCGATTCGGTCACGGAACCTTTCCTTTGAGAAACATTTTTGCAGGCAGGGCCGTGAAAGTACATAGCCTTTCGGCGTACCGGCATCCGCCATGCCTGGCGGGTATATACTGGCCGCGTCTTGGAAGAGCCGTAACGGACATTCCTGATAAACCGGGAGGACAAGCATGCACTCAGCTTCGAAGATGCTTTTGGCTGCGGCCTTCGGGGCAGGCCTGTCTGGCGTGGCCTGTGCGCAGGGGCCGCCGCCCGATCCTACCCACATTCCCTTCACCTTGCCCGCCGACATCCAATGGACAAGCGGTCCCCTAAGCGGCTCCTATCAGGCCAGGCTGTTCGGCGACCCGAGCAAGCCGGGGCCTTACGGCATTCTGATTAAATGGATGCCGGGCAATTTTTCCCATCCCCATTTCCATTCCAGCGATCGCTGGGTCTATGTCGTGTCGGGTACCTGGTGGGTAAGCACCAGCACGCATTTCGATCCATCCCAGACCTTTCCCCTCCCGGCCGGAACCTTTGCCACCGACCTTGCCGACACAGTGCACTGGGATGGGGCCAAGGCGGGCGGTGAGCCAGCGGTGCTGGAACTGGTCGGCATTGGTCCGGTGACGACCACCGAGGTGGATGAGAACGGCAAGCCCCTTCCTCTACGAAGCGCGGACCGGTGAGGCGGCAAGGACAGGACCCGCTCCTGGGGCATCCGCGGCCAGGCCGGGATTTTGCGCCGCGGAGTGCGCGCGTGGCTTCGCAAAACGAAGACGGGCGGGGGCCACGCTGGTGGAGTTGCGGCAGTAGTTGACAGATAGCTACGATGTAGCTACAATAACGCTGTTCATCACCTGGAAAGATAGGGCATGAACGACGAACTGTTCGACTGGGGCGACGCAAATATTCTGCATATCGCGGAACACGGCGTGGTACCGGAGGAAGCCGAGGAGGTCATTCTGGGCGATCCTCTTGATGGCGGATTCGAGATCGTGGATGGGGAAGAACGTTGGACGTATATCGGCGAAACGGAGGAAGCTCGAATTCTGCGCGTTGTGATTACGATCCGGGGCAAACGCGCTCGGATTGTCACAGCGTTCGAAGCGGAAAAACATTGGAGGCTGCTTTATATGAAACAGAAGGCGGGATTGCAATGAGCGAGGCAAAAACTTTCAAAAGCGATTTGAAGATTCCCAAGTTCGCGACCGAGGCTGAGGAAGCCAGGTGGTGGTTTGAAAATGACGACTTGATCTTCAAGGAGTTTGAGAAGGCCGCAAAGGCGGGCACACTTGGCCGCGGCGGCATACGGCGCTTGTTTGCCGAAAAAGGCATTCCGTTTAAGGAGCCAAAGCCCACGCCTACTACGACGATTCGCCTCGATCCCGACGATATTGCGAAGGCGCGTGTACAAGCGGGGGAGCGTGGATTGCGCTATCAGACTTATTTGAAGATGATCATTCACGAGGCGTTGCGTGCGGAGGAAGAGCGGAAGTCGGCAGCGTAATTCGCTGAGTCTGGATGAAGCGCTATGCGACCCCAGGTCTCAAAATCGCGATCCGGCTGAGAAACCATTGTTTGGTCCCTTTTGGAGGACTATGCTGAAGGTCAATGGAACTGGGCCAATCTGTAGAGAATTCATTCGTGCCGCTCCCACGGCGCTCGGAGAAAGAACCGAGCTACCGCTTGGCTGGTGCGCAATTTACTGGCGTTTCATCGATGGAATCGATGGAATGGCTGAGCGTCGCAAACAGCACGGTAGAGTCTGGAGAATCTCATGCGATAATCGCTCGATTTTTCGGATTCTTCGATTCTCGGGAAACCTACAGTATGCCGCTGGCAGCCCCGCTCAAATTGCGGTCGACTATCTCGGCTGGCTGGTTCTCTGTGACCACGAAGAGAACCTAGAGGCAAGTAGAAAACTCAGCCTTCGGCCAGCTGCTTGGTATGAGTGCCCTCTGTTCGCTTTCAAACATCCTGACTTGACCTATCAACTCGCGACTTGGATCGCTGTTATCTCGCTCTTTCTCGGACTCATTTCGATTGGACTGGCTGTGATTCCGTTCCTGAAGTAAGGTGTGGGAGCGGATTCCCCGTCCCATCAGGGCGCTTCATCACGCCATCGCTTCCCGCCCCATCGGCTCGAAGACCAACTGGTTCGATTTGCGATCGACGTCAATGCGGACGTGGGCGCCATGGAGGACTTCGCCGTCGAGGATCTTCATGGCCAGCGGGTCCTGCACCATGCGCTGCAGGGCGCGCTTGAGCGGGCGCGCGCCATAGGCGGCGTCGGAGCCCGAAGCCAGGATCAACTGCCGCGCCGGCTCAGTGAGTTCGAGCGAAATCGCCCGGTCTTCAAGCAGCTTGCGCACCTCGTTCAGGCGCAGATCGAGAATCTTGCTCAACTGCGCGTTGCCCAGCGGGCGGAAGATCACGATATCGTCCACGCGATTCAGGAACTCGGGCCGGAAGTGCTCGCGCAGAGTGCGCATTACGGTCTCGCGGGCCATGTCAAAATCGTGCTCGGTCTTGAGCGCTTCGCCCGAAAGCATCGCCGCGCCCAGGTTCGACGTCATGATGAGCACCGTATTCTTAAAATCAACTGTTCGGCCCTTGGCGTCGGTGAGGCGGCCGTCGTCCATCACTTGCAGCAGGATGTTGAATACATCCGGATGCGCTTTCTCGATCTCGTCGAACAAAATCACCGCGTAGGGACGGCGGCGCACGGCCTCGGTTAACTGGCCGCCTTCGTCATAACCGATATATCCGGGCGGCGCGCCGATGAGGCGAGAGACGGCGTGCTTCTCCATGTACTCGCTCATGTCGATGCGCACCATGGCGTGCTCGTCGTCGAACAAAAACTCAGCCAGAGCGCGAGCAGTTTCGGTTTTGCCCACGCCCGTCGGTCCGAGAAAGATGAACGAGCCGATGGGCCGCTTGGGATCGCTCAAGCCGGCGCGGGAGCGGCGAATGGCGTTGGCCACGATGCCGAGCGCTGCATCCTGGCCGACCACGCGCTCGCGCAGGCGATCTTCCATGGTGATGAGCTTCTTTACCTCGCCCTCCAACATGCGGGAGACGGGAATGCCCGTCCACTTGCTCACGATTTTGGCGATGTCTTCCTCGTCTACCTCTTCCTTCAACATGCGCGCAGCGCCGCCCTTGCCGTCTTGCGCGGCGCTCAGCTTCTTTAGTTCGGCTTCGAGCTTAGGCAGTTCGCCATATTGAATCTGCGCGGCGCGATCGAGCTGGCCCTTGCGGGTTTGCTCCTCGGCCTCGAAGCGCAGGTCGTCAATCTTCTTCTTCAATTCTCCGATGCGGTTGATGGCCTCGCGTTCTTTAGTCCAACGCACAGTGAGGGCAGTGATCTTCTCTGTCAGCTCAGCCACTTCGTGCTCGACGGCTGTGCGGCGCTCGATGCTATTGGGATCGGTCTCGCGCTTGAGGGCCGCGCGTTCGATTTCGAGCGACGTCCGCTCGCGCTCCAACTGATCAATTTCCGTCGGTTTCGAGCCGATCTGGATGGCGAGGGACGCGGCGGCCTCGTCGACCAGGTCGATGGCCTTGTCGGGCAGAAAGCGGTCGCTGATGTATCGATGCGAGAGCGTGGCTGCGGCCACAATGGCTGCGTCCTTGATGCGTACATTATGGTGCTGCTCGTAGCGATCTTTAAGGCCACGCAGGATGGCGATGGTGTCTTCGACATTGGGCTCGCCCACGTAGACGATCTGAAAGCGGCGCTCGAGCGCGGCATCCTTTTCGATGTATTTGCGATACTCGTTGAGCGTGGTTGCGCCGATGGCGCGCAGCTCGCCGCGCGCCAGCGCCGGCTTGAGCATGTTGCTGGCGTCGATGGCGCCCTCGGCCGCCCCGGCGCCGACCAGCGTGTGCAGCTCGTCGATAAAGAGCACAATTTGCCCGTTCGACTCTTCAATTTCCTTGAGCACCGCCTTGAGGCGATCCTCGAACTCGCCGCGATATTTTGCGCCGGCAAGCATCGAGCCCAGGTCGAGCGCGATGACGCGCTTGTCGCGCAGGCTCTCGGGCACGTCGCCGGAAACGATGCGGCGGGCGAGGCCCTCGACGATGGCGGTTTTGCCCACGCCGGGCTCGCCGATGAGCACAGGATTGTTTTTGGTGCGCCGGCTCAGGACCTGAATGACGCGGCGGATCTCCTCGTCGCGGCCGATGACGGGGTCGAGCTTGCCGCGGCGAGCAAGTTCGGTAAGATCCTTGGCATATTTTTCGAGAGCCTGAAATTTGGCTTCGGGGTTCTGGTCGGTGACGCGCTGCGAACCGCGCACGGCGGTGAGCGCCTTGAGGATGGCATCGTGCGTAGCGCCAAGCGCGACCAGAGCGTCGCGCACCACGTCACCTTTGAGGTGCGCCACACCCAGCAAAAGGTGTTCCGTCGAAACGTACTCGTCCTTGAAGTTCGCGGCCTCGCGAAAAGCCTGTTCGAGCGCCTTGTTCAGCGCCTGGCTCAGGCCCGGCTGCGCAGAAGCGCCGGCTACGCGAGGAAGTTTTTCCTCGAGGCTGTGCAGATCGCTTTCGAGCCGCTCCGTGGGCACACCGATCTTTTCGAGCACGGCAGGGATCACGCCTTCGCGGTCCTCGATGAGAGCCAGCAACAGATGGACGGGCTGGACCTCGGGATTGCCTAGCTCGGCGGCGCGCGTCTGCGCCTGTTGCATTGCCTGCTGCGACTTAACGGTGAATTTATCCCAACGGATGGCCATGAAAACTCCAGTTGTCAGTGATCAGTGGTCAGTTCAAATCAAAGACAAATCATTTACTCCGCCTTTCTGCTTAAAGTATGCACCCAAAAAACGCGCCAATTAAGAACGTGACGGCCGCGCCGAGGTAAAGTGAGCTCGCATCGTGCGTCACCTTTCCCCTTCTGCGGCCGTCACAAATTTCGGGCCAGCCGGACAGTTGTCAGCATACCGCGGATTAACTGATCACTGACAACTGACCACTGCTTTTATGCCGCCAGCGATTTGCCGACGTTGACCTTAATCTGCTTGGGCTGGGCTTCAGGCTTCTTATTGAGCTCCAGCTTGAGCACGCCTGCATTGTAGCTGGCCCCGACCTTCTCGGTGTCAACGGTCGAGGGCAGGGTGAACGAGCGGAAGAAGCTACCGTAGCGCCGCTCGATGCGATGGAAGTTCTCTTCCTTCTCCTCTTTCTCGAACTTGCGCTCGCCCTTGACGGTCAGCGTGTTGTTTTCCACGCTCACGTCCAGGTCCTTCTCTTCGATGCCCGGAACTTCCAGCTTCAGGATGATTTTCTTTTCGTCCTCATAGATATCGACCGCCGGCACAAAGCTAGCCGTGGTCAGGGGGCTCTCGCCTTCGTTGTAATCGCGGAAGAGAGCGTTCATACGGTTCTGCAGCGAAGCAACTTCACGAAATGGATCCCAACGAGTGATTGCCATGACTGTTTACCTCCTGGTGTCATTTAAGAATTTGATCGGGCCGGACGGAATACCGGCCGCTCAATCAGTCTGATGAGACTATAGCACAAATGATTCATAAAATCTTAGCGCATGACGCTAATATTATATGACATTTTTATCTCATTCATTTTAAACAATTTATAGAATAATCGAAGGCTCCATAGCTCCGTTGAGGTCTTGGAACCCCGGGTTTCTGGCCTGCAAGGGCCCGACTTTTACTTGATAGGCTTGCCGTGCAACGCTGCTCAACTGCTCACGGGTTTCGCGGCTGTCGGGCCGCAAGCGGTCCTCTACAATAGGACCGCATGATGCATCTTTCCGGCTGGGCAGCAACCGTAAACTGGCATTGGGTTTGGCTCGTGGTCGCTGCGTTTCTAGCCGGAGTGCTGAACGCCGTGGCCGGCGGCGGCTCATTTCTATCGTTTCCCGCCTTTCTGGGCATGAAGATTCTGCCTGTACAGGCCAACGCCACAAACACAGTGGCTCTCTGGCCCGGACAATTGACGTCTGCCGCCGCATATCGCAAAGACGTGCGCGAAAACCTGAGAGCCGCGCTCCTCATGGGGCTGGCCGGTCTGATTGGCGGCACGGCCGGAGCGGTGGTGCTGCTGAACACGCCGCAGATGATGTTTTTGCATCTCGTGCCCTGGCTTCTGCTGGGCTCGGCCTCGCTTTTTGCCATCAGCGGCCCGGTTTCGCGCTGGCTGGAGCGCCTGAAGCTGGCGCGGCACGAACACGCCATGGCCGGGCAGGTTCACGCTCCGCGCCGCGTGCCGCTCTTTTTTGCCGCCATCATGGTGAGCTTCTATATCGGATACTTCGGCGCCGGAGCCGGCTTTCTCTTCATGACTCTGCTTGCGCTCTTCGGCTATGAGGACATCCACGCCATCAACGCGCTGAAAGTGGTGGCCGGCCTGTTGGCCAACAGCATTGCGTTCCTGGTCTTCGTCGTCGATGGACAGGTGGTTTGGCGCTACTGCATTTTGTCCATGGCCGCCTGCGCCTTCGGCGGCTACTCCTCTGCCAGCCTGGCGCGTCGCGTTCCGCAGCCGGTGCTGCGCGGCCTCGTGGTTTGCATCGGCCTGGGCATGGCGGCGTGGTTCTTCTGGAAAAACAGTTCGTAGTTCACAGTTCGTAGTTCAAAGTTGCGCGGGCCTCAGTAGCAGTTCAATTTCTGCAACTGTGAACTGACGGCTAAGAACTGAGAACTGTGAACTGCAACCTGCCCCCTGTAAAATGTTCCTATGAGCCACGAAGGTATCCGCCTCTCATCGAAGGAAGAGAAAGCGCGGGAGAACCAACAAAATCGCCCACTTCCCCGCATCGCCATCACGCCGGAGAAGGTGCGCGTGTTGCTGACCGAGGGCAAAGGCCTTGAGATCGACTGGGCCGACGGCCACAAGAGCGCGTGGAGTTTCGCGTGGCTGCGCGAGGCCTGCCCCTGCGCAAACTGCGTTGAAGAGCGCACGCAGCAGGGCCGCAAACCGGGCCAGCCCAAGTCAAAGTCTGCCGCGCTGCTGCCCATGTACGCGCCGCCGCCGAAGCCCTCGAGCGCGCATGCCGTAGGCCGCTACGCCATCCAGTTTGACTGGCTCGACGGCCATACCGGCGGCATCTATTCCTGGGAGTATCTGCGCCGCGTGTGCCAGTGCCAGGAGTGTACCTTCGCCGCCGCCGAACCTGCTGGAACGCCAAACTAGGTCTCTGACCGAGTAAAGAGGTACTGTAGGTTTGTGCTATCCCAGGTCTCAAAATCGAGACCTGGGGCACCCAACATTGATACAAATTCATGCGGTCAGGGGCTAGCTCCGGACGTGTTCGTCAAAACCCGCTCGCATGCAGATAAAACACCGCCGCCGAGGCGATGAGGCAATAGATTCCGAACCAGTGCCAGCGCCCCCTCTCGAGCCAACTACTCAGCCACTTGAGCGCCAGCAATCCGGCGAGGAAGGAAAATACGGCGCCCAGCAGGCTTACGGCGATCGACGCGTGCAAATCGATCGGCGCGCCGGTTGCGGTCGCCACGTGTGTCGCCTGCACCAGCCGGCGAAGCTCCATTGCGTCCACCACTGGCGTGAGAATCACGGCCAGCGCGAAGCTGAACCGCTCCGCCGTCTCCTTCGCCGCGCCGGTCATCATGCCGATGGAAATCGTGGACCCGGAGCGCGAAAAACCGCGAAAGGGCAGCGCGAGGCCTTGAAGAATTCCCATCCATCCGGCCTGGCGCATGTCGAGCGGGCCGGTCGAGGTCTTTAAGCCGGTGGCTTGTTGGCGCCGTTCCATCAGGCCGGCGATCAGAATCAGGATGCCGACGGCGAACAGCGCCGGAGCAACGATCTGAAGTTGGCCGAAGAGCATTTCAATCTGCGCCTTGG
This sequence comes from uncultured Acidobacteriota bacterium, assembly GCA_963832535.1. Taxonomy (GTDB): domain Bacteria; phylum Acidobacteriota; class Terriglobia; order Terriglobales; family Acidobacteriaceae; genus Telmatobacter. The sequence continues at coordinate 169,981 of CAWHUK010000019.1, read as the reverse complement.
GCGTGCCGTGAAAATAGGTCTTCTCGATGAGGACTTTGAGGGCCTCGCCGACGATGCCGGTCAGGAATGTGGCCCAGATGGCCTGCACGGCAAAGCGGGTGAAGGCCTCTGCACTCGAGAAGTACGTGCGCATCCACATCTTCCAGAAGTAAACGATTACCGCGAACATGGTTCCGGTATGCAACATGACCAGCAGGAGCGTCATCTGCGGTGAAGAGGGGTCCAAACCCATCAGCTTTTCGGCGACTACAACATGGGCGGAGCTTGAGACCGGAAGCAATTCGGCAAGCCCCTGCACAACGGCAAGGAGGATGATTTTCCAGAGGGTCACGTCCCCAGTGTACTGGGCGAGCCACGAATCGGCGCCGCGGGCCTCGGCCAGCAAGAATGGGCCGTGGGAATGTACCGCATGTCACAGCGCCGCAGCCAAAATCATTTGTAGGATGACGATATGCGCTTGAAGGGGAAGATCGTCTTTATCACCGGCGCCAGTTCGGGCATTGGCGCGGCAACTGCCATGGCTTTTGCGGGCGAAGGAGCGCGCTTGCTGCTGGCCGCCCGCCGCGCCGGCAAACTGGCTGAGGTTGCGTCGAAGGCGCTGGCCCGCGGCGCCGAAGCCGTGCACTCCATTGACATGGATGTGCGCAGCCGCCATGGCGTGCGGCGGGCAATCGACGAACTTCCTCCGGAGTGGGCGGAGATCGATGTCCTGGTGAACAATGCCGGCCTCAGCCGCGGTTTGGAAAAGATCTATACCGGCAAGGTCGATGACTGGGAAGAGATGATCGACACCAACGTCAAGGGGCTGCTCTACGTGGCGCGCGCCGTGGTTCCCGGCATGGTTGTGCGCAGACGGGGCCACGTGGTCAACCTCGGCTCCATGGCCGCTGAAATCGTTTATCCAAACGGCGCGGTCTATTGCGGCACCAAAGCCGCCGCGCGCGCCATTAACGACGGCCTCCGCGAAGATGTGCTGGGCACGCCCGTGCGCGTCACCAGCGTCGATCCCGGCATGGTCGAAACCGACTTCAGCCTGGTTCGCTTCCACGGCGATGCACGCCGCGCCGCCAAGGTCTACGACGGCATCAAGGCGCTCACAGCCGAAGACATCGCCGAGGTGATTCTCTGGGCTGTCACCCGTCCTGACCATGTGAACATTGCGCGCGTCGCGCTCACCTCGATCGATCAGGCCAATAGCCTGCTCATTCATCGAGAGGAAGCCGACTAGCAAGTCAGCGAGTCAGCGGCGCTTCGGGAAACTCACCTGTCAATCGCCGGAAGCGAACCCAGGAAGACACCACGGTCCTCAAACCGAGGAACGGCGGCGCAATGGCCGATACCCAGGCCCACGCATCCCGCAAAAAACGCGCGCCCAAGAAGCAGCAGGGCATAGACAAGCGAAGCAACTTTCCCTGTCGGATTCATGCTGCCCTCCCGAGTGGGAAGAACCGTCTAGCTCATTGCCTGAATCTGCGACTCCACCTGGGCCAATGCGGCTTCAAGAGCGGCGCGGCGGCCTGGATTCGAGGTCCTTTGCGACAGAATGTTCTCGCGTTGCAGGCTGAGCGCCTGCTTTTCTCTTTCCCGCGATGCGCGCTGCTGTTCGGCTGCGCGCCGGTCCTCATCGCTCACAAGGCCGTTGCCTGGATTTACGCCGGGGTCTTCCAAGGCATTTGCCATTTGCTCCTCCACCGATTTACTTTCCCATCCACGAGCCATATCTTTATTTTACGGGGTTCCGCGCAATCGCGCTTCGCAGAATGATGAGAATGGAACCCAAAAGGTAGAGAGGTTTCGCATGCGCGCCTGGCAAGTTTCAGCCTTTGGCATTGATTCTTTGGAGTTTGTGGAGCAGCCCACACCCGCGCCGGGGCCCGGCGAAGTCCTGGTGGGGGTGCGAGCGGCTTCAATCAACTATCGCGACCTGATGATCGTGAAAGGACTCTACAGCCCCAAAATGAAGCTGCCGCGCATTCCCTGTTCCGATGGCGCCGGCACGGTGGTGGAGGTTGGCGCAGGCGTGACCGCGTGGAAGCCCGGCGACCGCGTGGCCGGTATCTTTATGCAGAACTGGCTCGACGGGCCGCTGACCGCAGCCAAGGCCCGCGGCGCGCTGGGCGGCGACATCGACGGCATGCTGGCGGACTTCGTGGTGCTCAAGCAGGAGGGGCTGGTCGCTCTGCCCGACCACCTGAGCTATCAGGAAGCCGCTACGCTGCCCTGCGCCGCCGTCACGGCCTGGAATGCTTTGGCTGCCGGAGACCTCAAGCCGGGCGCTACGGTTCTTATCCTGGGTACCGGCGGCGTCTCCATCTTTGCCCTGCAATTTGCTCGGCTCAAGGGTGCGCGCGTCCTGGGCATCTCTTCGAGCAACGAAAAGCTGGAGCGGGCCATCGCCATGGGACTGGACGCCGGACTGAACTACCGCGACCACCCCGATTGGGAGCACTGGGCGGCCGACCAGACCGGCGGCGAGGGCGTGGACCTGGTGGTGGAAGTAGGCGGCTGGGGAACTCTGGCCCGCTCGCTTCGAGCCATTCGCCCCGGCGGAATGGTGTCTCAGGTGGGCGTTCTGTCAACCACGGCTGACCCATTGCCGATTCCGCTCATTCTCAGAAAAATGGCGCGCATTCACGGCATTTATGTGGGCTCGCGCAAGGATTTTCAGGAGATGAACCGCGCCATCAGCCTGGCCGAACTGCGCCCCGTGGGCGAAGAGTTCCACTGGACCCAGGCCCGCGAAGTCTTCGAGCGAATGGAAGAGGCCAGCCACTTCGGCAAGCTGGTTCTCACGGTGAGCTGAAGGCTGGTGCTTCTCAAGCCGAGGCGCCGCCGCTGACTTGCTCGCTTGCTAACCCCGCTGAATTAAAGTGTTTCTGTGAATCTCTACGAACAAATGCTTGCCGTCGCCCTTGAAGAAGCTCGCCAGGGCCTCGCCGAGGGGGGCATTCCGATTGGCGCGGCCATGTTTACGCGCGCCGGAGAGCTGGTGAGCCGCGGCCACAATCGCCGCGTGCAGCAAAGCGATCCCAGCGTCCACGCAGAAACCGATGCCTTTCGCCGCGCCGGCCGCCAGCGCAGCTATCGCAATCTGGTGATGGTCACTACGCTCGCCCCGTGCTGGTATTGCAGCGGCCTGGTGCGCCAGTTTCGCATTGGTACGGCGGTGGTGGGAGAGAGCCGCACCTTTGCCGGAGGGCTCGGCTGGCTGCGTGAAAACGGCGTCGAGGTCATCGAACTCGACAACCGCGAGTGCCGCGAGCTGCTCGAAGGGTATATCGTGAAGAATCCAGCGGTCTGGAACGAAGATATCGGCGAAGAATAAGGCGGCTCAGCGGGTAGCGAGCGGTTGGCGGTCAGCGGTCTCCATCGGCCGGAAAGGCGCCCGCCGCCGCCCCCGCTGGCGCACGGGCGCCGTTTGCGTGTGTTCTTTCGGGAATAAGGGCCCCCTTCCCGTTTTCGGAACGGTACTTTCACGTGTAACAGTTCTGGTGCACGCCCGGAAATTTGTTTTCCTGTAATCTTTCATGGTGCACAATGAGGAGATGAGGTAGAGACGGTCGTGCCCCGCATTCACTTTCAGCAGGAACTCGCCGAACTCAAAGACAAGCTTCTGGGCATGGCGGCTCTCGCGCAGCAGGCGGTCGACTCCGCGGTGGAAGCCTACCTGCGGCGCGACAAGGGCCTGTGCAAGTTCGTGAAGCAGAACGAAAGGGCGATCGACACCGCGCAGCGGGAGCTCGACGAGATGGCGTATGAGTTGCTCGCACAGGAACAGCCCACGGCCATCGATCTGCGCTTCATCCTCGCCGTGATCAAGATCAACGGCGACCTGGAACGGATCGGCGACCAGTCCATGAGCATCACTCGCCGGACCAGGGAGATTCTTACCGCCGAGGAGTTCGAGCTGCCGGTCGATTTCTCCGTCATGGGCGAGTTTGCCGGCCACATGATCCGCACCGCGCTGCAGGCATTGCTCGACGGTGACGCCCGCCTTGCAGATTCGGTGCGCGAGATGGACGACGAGATCGATCGCATGAACCGCCGCGCCCAGAACGATCTGCTCAAGTTGATCGAAGAGAAGCCGAAGTACACGCAGCAGGCGATGAGCGGCATTCTGGTGGCGAAGAACCTGGAGCGGATTGCCGACCACGCCTCGAATATCGCCACCGACGTGATCTTCTGGATTCGCGGCGCCGATGTGCGCCATCAGTTGAGCATCGCGATGGATTAAAAGACAGCTTTTAGCTATTAGCTTTTAGCCGTTAGCTTATCGTGCCGAAACCGAGCGCTGCGGAATTGAGCGGCGCCCGGTTTCGATTTTCTGGGCGGCAATTTACACGCCGATCACAGCGCAGAGTTCCTTCACCGCCGCCGCGCTCTTCTTCAAAGCCGCATCCTCTTCGGGCGCCAGCTTGATCTCAATGATCTGTTCCAGGCCGGCCGCGCCCAGCTTGCAGGGTACGCCGATGTAGTAGCCGGAGATTCCGTACTCGCCCTCGAGATAAGCCGCGCAAGGCAGAATCTTCTTCTTGTCCTTCAGAATCGCCTCGGCCATCTCCGTCGCTGCTGCGGAGGGAGCGTAGAACGCGCTGCCGGTCTTCAGATACTTCACGATTTCGGCGCCGCCGTCGCGGGTGCGCTGCACAAGCTGCTCCAGACGGTCGGGCGCGATGAGCTCGGTGACGGGGATTCCGGCGACCGTCGAGTAGCGCGCCAGCGGCACCATGGTGTCGCCGTGGCCGCCCAGCACGAAGGCCGTCACGTTTTCCACGCTCACGTTCAACTCGGCCGCGATAAAGGCGCGGAAGCGCGCCGAGTCCAGCACGCCGGCCATGCCGATGACCCGCTCGCGATTGAAGCCGGACTGGCGATAGGCGGCCTGCGCCATCGCGTCCAGCGGATTCGAGACGATGATGAGGATCGACTCAGGCGACTGCGCAACCACCTTTTGAACCACGTCGGACATGATTTTGAAGTTGGTGTGCAGCAGGTCGTCGCGGCTCATGCCGGGCTTGCGGGGAATGCCCGCGGTAATGATCACGATGTCGGAGTTGGCCGTGGCCGCGTAATCGTTGGCGCCCACGATGCTCACGTCCCGCTTCTCGATGGGCATGGCTTCCAGCAGGTCCAGAGCCTTGCCCTGCGGCACGCCCTCCACCACGTCCACCAGCACCACATCGGCCAGTTCCTTGGCTGCAATCCAATGCGCGGCCGTTGCGCCCACGTTGCCAGCACCCACAATACTTACTTTCTTTCGCATGTTCTTTCTCTCCTCTGGGTTATGAATGATCAGTTATCGGTGGTTAGCGGTCGGTACCCGGCGATTTGTGATCCGTAGTTTCGTCCGGCAGGCCGTTGCCGATGCCGGAAAATAAAAAAACAGCCGGTCCTGTCGTCGTTACCGATCTCTGATCCCTGTCCCTGATCCCTGTTCTTCACATGTTGCCGATGATGCGCGTGGCAAACTCGCTGGTGCCCACCTTGGTGGCGCCGGCGGTTTGGCGTTCGAAGTCGTAGGTGACGAATTTCTGCAGGATGGTCTTCTCCATCGACGTTTCGACGAGCTTGGCCGCTTCCTTCCAGCCGATGAACTCGAGCATCATGACGCCCGAAAGAATCACCGAGCCGGGATTGATCACGTCTTGGTTCGGCGTACTTGGGCGCGGTGCCGTGCGTGGCTTCGAAGACCGCGTAGCCGTCGCCGATGTTGGCGCCGGGCGCGATGCCCAGCCCGCCCACCTGCGCTGCCGCAGCGTCGGAGATGTAGTCGCCATTCAGATTGGTAGTGGCCAGGATCGAGTAATCGGCGGGGCGAATGATGATCTGCTGGAAGATGGAGTCGGCGATGCGGTCGTTGACCAGAATCTTCGACTTCCAGGCGCCGTTGCCGTGCGATTTGCCGATCGCGTCGAGGACCTTCTTAATCTCGCTCGAAACCGAGCCTGGAAGGCCGGAGACCCAAACTCCAGGCCCGGCTCAATGAGCGCGGCATTCTCTTCAATCGAGATGCCCGGCTTGGCTTCCACATTGCCCAGAATCCAGCTTTCGCGCTCGGTGACAATCTGGTCGCGGAACTCCTGCGTGGCCACCTCGTAGCCCCACTCGCGAAACGCGCCCTCAGTGAACTTCTGGATGTTGCCCTTGTGGACGAGCGTGACCGTTTTGCGGCCCGTCTCCATCGCGCTGCGGATGGCGTAGCGCACCAGCCGCTTGGTGCCGAAGATGGAGATGGGCTTGATGCCAACGCCCGAATCGGCGCGCACCTTTTTCTTGCCGTCCTTGCAGCAGATCGTCGTTGAGGAAAGCGATCAGCCGCGCGGCGTCCTCCGAGCCCTGCTTGAACTCGATGCCCGCGTACACGTCCTCGGTGTTCTCGCGAAAGATGACGATGTCGAGCTTCTCCGGGTGCTTTACCGGGCTGGGCACGCCCTGGTAGTACTTCACCGGCCGCACGCAGGCGTAGAGATCGAGAATCTGGCGCAGGGCTACGTTGAGCGAGCGGATGCCGCCGCCGACGGGCGTGGTGAGCGGCCCCTTGATGGAGACGCGCAGATCGCGCGCCGCGGCCACCGAGTCGTCGGGCAGCCAGGTGTTGAACTGCCGGAAGGCTTTTTCGCCGGCGAAGATCTCAAACCAGCGAATGGCGCGCTTGCCGCCGTAAGCCTTCTCCACTGCGGCATCGAAGACGCGCTGCGAGGCCTTCCAGATGTCGCGGCCCGTGCCGTCGCCCTCGATGAAAGGAATGATGGGATGATCGGGCACTGCGAATTGCCCGTTCTTGTAGTCGATCGGCTGGCCGTTCTTCGGCAACTCCAGGCCGTTGTACGTGCTTTGCATGAGTTGCTTAGGAAGCCCCTTTCGTGAATGGTCCAAGGTTGAGGCTATCATCCGCAATTGAGAGTGGCAATGGCGGGGCGCACGACTGCCGGGCTCAATTGCCGCGCCGCTACCGGAATTCACTGGCTCGTCGCCTGTCAATCCGTCGCCCTCAAACCGCGGAATGCCGAAGTGGCCGCGCAGATGGAGCAGGTCCACAGGGCTCAGATTGCCGGCCAGGGTCGCCAGCGTCAGGCTCTTGGGGCTCTCCACCAGCACCACCGCGCCACGTACGTTGGCGCCGTCCATCACCAGCCACACGTCGGTGGTTTGGTCGTGCACCGGGCCGCCAGCACTGGTGCTGCTGACGACGTGCTTCCAGCCGCGCAGGTGGTAGGCCTCGCGGATGGCGTTGACCTGCGCCGGATCAATTACCGTGGATTGCCCGTCGCGGGTCGCCGAATCGCAGCACATGCACGCTCACCCCGTCGAGCTTGGCAACTGCCTGCTTCACGTCCGGCATCGGAGTCCGGCATCAAGCCCGCGGCGGCTGCAAGCATGGTGCGGTCCAGGGTAAAGCTCTCTTTGGCCACGGCCTGCGCGCTCAGTTGCGCCAGTGCAGGGGGCGTCCACTCCAGGATCGCTGAGCCAATATCAGGACTGGCGGCGGGGCCCGGAGCCGCCGCGGCGGGCGCTGCTGCCCGGATCGGGCTGCGCGGAAGGGGCCGCGGGAGTTTGCGCCAGCAAGGAGCCGCAGCTCAATGCGGCGGCCAGGACAGGGATTTCCAACCAACGCATCCATCTCATGCTCTATTAAACGTTGCAAACACCGGAAAGTTGCACCCGCCGCGGCTAGCCGGGAGGGTTCCTGCGCCGCCCGCTCGCGCCGGCAACTGCCCGCCGCCGGGACCGGCCTCGCTCCACAGGCTCAACCTTCAGACATGACGCGCAAATGAAATTTCGGAATTTCTTTTCGCGCCCGTCAGGATGCGATAGACTCATGCGGGAACACTTAAAAAACTGTCACAATCTTCACACCTACGGAGGGCACATAGAAATTGGGAAAAAGCATGGTCCCGAAGAAGCTTTTCTTCACCAAGGGCGTAGGCAAACATAAGGAGCGGTTGACCTCCTTCGAGCTGGCCCTTCGGGATGCGGGCATCGCCTCACAGAACCTGGTGCGCGTCTCTTCCATCTTTCCGCCGCAATGCAAGATGATTCCGCGCAAGGAAGGCCTCAAATACCTGAACGACGGCGAGGTCGTTTTTGCGGTGATCGCGGAAAACTCCACGCGCGAGGCGCACCGGCTGATCGCCTCCAGCATCGGCGTGGCCATTCCGGCCGACCGCAACACCTACGGCTATCTGAGCGAGCATCACAGCTTCGGCGAGACCGAGGAGCAGGCCGGCGAATACGCCGAGGAGCTGGCGGCAGAGATGCTCGCCACCACGCTCGACGTGGAATTCGATCCCGACACGAGCTGGGACGAGAAGAAGGAGATCTACCGCATCTCCAACAAAATCGTCCGCACCAGCAACGTCACGCAGTCGGCAGTGGGCGACAAGCGCGGCAAATGGACCACCACCATTGCCGCCGCGGTGCTGATTCTGGAAGAGTGACGGCCGCACTCCGAAACCAACGAAGAGGCCGATTCCGCGCCGCCGGGGGTTGGCCTTGTTGTCTCGGCAAGGAATGGCCTTGACGGAGGCCGAAAAACAAGAAATGACCACTGCGCACAAATTCACTGTCGCCCTTGTGCAGATGCGCATGGGCGCGGACCCCGAGGCGAACTTCTCGTCGGCGCTCGGCCGCATCCGCGAGGCAGCGCGGCTCGGGCGCGGATCGTCTGCCTGCCCGAACTCTTCCGCACGCAATATTTTTGCCAGCGCGAGGATCTTCGCCTCTTCGATCTGGCTGAGCCGATCCCCGGCCCATCCACGGCAAGAGCTTGCCGAAGTCGCGCGAGAAACCGGCGTGGCCATCGTGGCATCGCTCTTTGAGCGCCGCGCGCCGGGCCTCTACCACAACACGGCAGTCACGCTCAACGCCGATGGCCACATCGCCGGCATCTACCGCAAGATGCACATCCCCGACGATCCGCTTTATTACGAGAAGTACTACTTCGCGCCGGGCGATCTGGGCTTCCAGGCTGTGGATACGGCAGCAGGCCGCGTGGGCACGCTGGTCTGCTGGGACCAGTGGTATCCCGAGGCCGCGCGGCTCACGGCCCTGCAGGGCGCCGAGGTGCTGTTTTATCCCACGGCCATCGGCTGGCACCCGGCAGAGAAGAACGAGTTCGGCGCCGCGCAGTTTGACGCGTGGCGCACCATCCAGCGCTCCCACGCCATCGCCAACGGCGTCTACGTGGCGGCCGTGAACCGCGTCGGCCAGGAGCATGGCGAGGTCAAATTTGCAAACGGCGACGTGCTGGGCAATCGCGCCGAGGGGCCCGGGCTCGAATTCTGGGGCGGCAGCTTCTTGGCCGATCCCTTTGGGCGCATCGTAGCCCAGGCCGGGCACGATGCCGAGGAGATCGTGCTGGGCGAGATCGACCGCGCGCTGATTGAGGAGACGCGCCGCAACTGGCCCTTCCTGCGCGACCGCCGCGTGGATGCCTACGCCGGCATCGCCGAAAGGTTCTTGGATATGCCGCCTCTTTAACGGTAACCTCGATCATAAGGCTACAAGATCGCCCCACGCTACCGCCTTAGCCCGTTGCTCAGAAATGGGGACCGAGTAAGCAGGGTCAATGAACTCTCGTGCTACCTCTTCAGGCCACTCGTCTCTGAATCCGCTACGATGATCTTCGCCAGGTAGCAATTCTTCGTTGGGGTAAAAATCAGGTAACTTAGCTGCTACTATATCAGTTACGTCCTGATTGGTTTTCCCTTTCGGCACCTGGGTGATGAACAGGTCCGCTAAGATATCGTCCCGTACTTCGCGGTCCAGAGGTTGCCGGAACAAATTGACAGACCTCACACTCCAAAATGCATAGCATTCCGTTTTCACCATTTTTCTCCTTCAACCCGCTATAGGATGCGAAAGCCGGTCCTTGTTCCGCTGTCTAACTGGACAGCGCGGGAAAACCTGCGCTGTGTCCAAGTTATGAGCTGATTAATGCTACTACTTAGTCGCTTGACTTACAAGCCGCAGGCGGATGTTATCTATAGTGAGCCCTGCAGTGTTCCAATTCACGCGACGGTACATTCGTTGTCTGCTGGCCGAGCCCTATTTCCGAATAGGCCACATTATGGGGTCTAATAGAGGTATGGAACCATCAAAACAAACCCCGCGCAAGCTCGGCTACAGCATGCCCGCCGAGTGGGAACCGCACGAGGCCACATGGCTCGCCTGGCCGCACAATCCCGAAGACTGGCCGGGCAAGTTCCAATCGATTCCGTGGCTCTACGCGGAGATCGTGCGCCTGCTTGCCGCCCACGAGCATGTACATCTGATCGTCGAGAACGCCACGATGCGAAAGCGCGTGACGGGGAATGCTGGAGCGCGCCGGCGCAAACCTTGATCGGGTGAGCTTTCATCGCTGGGCCACGGATCGCGGTTGGACGCGCGATTCCGGTCCGATCTTCGTGCGCAGCGCAACGGGCGAGATCGGCCATTACCAACTGGCGCTTCAACGGCTGGGCCAAGTACTCCGACTGGCATCTCGACGACAAGCTGCCGGGCCGCGTGGCAAAGCTGCTCGGCTTTCCCGCATTGGCAGCCGCTCGTCCAAAACCAGAACGGTGCGAAGCGCTGCGTGCTTGAAGGCGGGTCGATCGACGTGAATGGCGCGGGAACTCTGCTGACGACCGAGGAATGTCTGCTGAGCGAGGTGCAGCAGCGCAACCCGGGCGTGAGCCGCGAGCAACTGGAGCAGGTTTTCTCGGATTTTCTCGGCATCGATCAGGTCATTTGGCTCAATCGCGGCATCGCCGGCGACGACACCCACGGCCACGTGGACGACATTGCGCGTTTCGTCTGCGCCCACAACGATCGTCGCCGCCGTCGAACCAAACGCGAGCGACCCCAACCACGCGCCGCTCAACGAAAATCTTGCCCGGCTCAAGGCCGCGCGAACTCGCGATGGCAAGCAGTTCACCTCGTCGAGTTGCCCCTTCCGCGTCCGGTCGTCTTCCTTGGGGCACGCCTGCCGGCCAGCTACGCGAATTTCTACATCGCCAACGGGCTGGTGCTTGTTCCCACCTTCCACGATCCCAACGACCGCGTGGCGCTGAACACTCTGGCTGAAGTTTTTCCGGACCGCGAGGTCATCGGCATTCACTCGCGTCGATCTGATCTGGGGCCTCGGCGCGCTGCACTGCATGACCCAGCAGCAGCCCGCGGGCGGCGATTCCAGCATATAATTGGGTTGCGGAGGTTCAGAGATGCTCGCGCCGGGTGAAGTTATTGAAAAGGCACGCGGATATCTGGGCGAAATAGTCCCAGAGTTTGCGGCGATGAATCCCAGGGTCGAAGAAATGGTGCTCACGCCCGATTCATCCGAATGGAAGATCACCTTCTACGTCTATACAGGCGATCTCAATGCCAAAGCTACCTCGTTAGCAGATATCATCAAAGGCAGAAAAATCGAAAAGGTCGTCTCGGTTGCGCCTAACGACGGGACGCTCATCGCAGTTAGAAATCCGCCCCCGTTTTGAGTCGAGCGATGACACTGGAAGAGGAGCTATTCTCGCGCCACGTAGGGAAGAATATTGCGCTCGATTCTAATCTGTTGCTCGTGCTCATTGCAGGTTCGCTGGGTTTCCAATTATTCAAATCCTTCAAGCGCGTGAGCGATTACACCATGGAAGACTACGAGTTGCTGATTCGGCTTCTCCGGTCGTTCACCGTATTGATCACAACTCCTCATGTGCTAACCGAAGTGAGCAATCTCGCGAATAGTCTACGGGAATCCTACAAATACGAGTGGTACACGTATTTCGCAGCGTTAGTAGGTTCTGAAAAGAACATCGGCGTTCGAGAGCAGTGGACTCCGGCTGCCGAACTCGCCCAGAAGACCCGAGTTCTTGCCATTCGGCCTCACAGATACGGCTTTGGCAGAGCTAACGTCTCAAGCACTCGTGGTAACCGACGACTATCGTTTGTCCGGAATCCTGAAAGATCGTGGCATTCCAGTTCTCAACTTTGGCGACCTTCGCAAGCTCCGGCTTTACGAAAATGACTGATCGCGAAGCCATGCAGGCTGCCCTCGCTGAGGCTCGCCTGGCCGGTGAAGCCGGCGAGGTGCCCATCGGCGCGGTGATCGTCTACGAAGGCGAAATCCTCGCTCGTGGGCAGAATCGCGTGCTGCGCAATGTGGACCCCACGGCACACGCGGAAATCGTTGCACTGCGCGCGGCCGCCATGGCGCTCGGCAACTATCGCCTCGCCGGGTGCACGCTTTACGTCACGCTCGAGCCATGCGCCATGTGCGCCGGAGGGATGATTCACTCCCGCGTCGACAGACTGGTTTTTGCCGCCGCCGATCCCAAGGCCGGCGCCTGCGGATCGGTGCTCTCAGTGCTCAACCATCCACAACTGAACCACCAGATGCAGGTGGAGCAGGGAGTCGGGGCCGAGGAATCCGCCGAGCTGCTGCGCAATTTCTTTCGCGAGCGGCGCTGACCGTAAGAGATCCGCTAACACAACGACCCCATGGACGGAGAGCTGTCCGTGGGGTCGCAGGATGTGTTGCGTGTCTCTGTTTGGTCTAGCGTTTCTTGGCGTAGTCGGCCATGCCCTGAAAGTCGATGAAGACCACAGGTTCACTGCCGATGACCCAGGCGTCGTGTCCTGGTGGAATATGGACGACATCGCCGGCTACGATGGTCGTCTCGGAGCCGTCGTCCATGCGCAGCATCATTTTTCCAGAAAGCTGGTAGCCGAAGTGAGCGGCCTCGCAGGTGCGTGTCTTGGCAATCGGCGCCATGCAGGTGGACCACTTCCATCCGGGTTCTAATGTGGCGCGTGCAACCGTATGTTCGCCCACATGCAGGAGTTCGACTTTGCCTTTGTCAAACGGCCTGACTTCGGTGGGCGCACTGAAATTCTTTCTCCCTATTTTTGTCGCTGTTGCTGTTGCTGGCATATCTTACCTCCTTGGGGAATTTTCGGGGAATGGATTGGCGAACATCTTGCAGAAATACGATACACCCGGCATCCGGCCATGTGAAGCGTATGATTTGGTCAGTTCCTCGTCAGCGCGCGAATTCTCTCCGCCTCCGCCGGCCACTGTGCCGCCAGCTCCGCGTAGCTTCCGCTGCGGTAATCCGCAAAATCGAAGCCCGGCGTCACGGTGCAGCCCAACAGCGCCACCTTGCCGCCCTCCACCAGCCGCGTGCCCTGCCACACTCCAGCGGGAACCGTGAGCTGGACGTGTTGGCCGGCTTGCAAATCCGGTCCAAGAGTAGAAATGGCGCAGCCGCCATCGGGGAGCAGTCGCAGCATCTCCGCCGGGTCGCCGAGATAGAAGTGGAAAATCTCGTCCGACGCAAGCATGTGCATCTCGCTGAAGGTTCCCTCTTCGAGCAGGTAATAGATGGCCGTGCCGTAAGGCCGCACGCCGCGCAGCAATGCAACGCTGACTTCCGATGTATAGGTGCGGCGATACCAACCACCCTCCACCGGGTGCGGCTCCAGCTTCAACAGCGCCTTAATTTCTTCTGCGGTCATCGCCCTCCTGGGTGCCCTTCATCACAGATCGTAGCAGCAAGTTCGCCCTAAAATCGCTCTATGAACGTGCAGGTTTATTCGACCGCCTGGTGTAGGGATTGCCGTGCCGCTAAGCAATTTCTCGACGCCCACAGAGTGGCATACACCGAAATCGATGTAGACGCCGATCCTGCTGCCTCGGACGAGGTCATCAGCCACGTGGGCAAGCGCGCCATTCCTCAACTGGTGATCGACGGCGAGTGGTTCCAGCCCTACAAGCCCGGCCGGGGGCTGCTCGTCGAAGAGCTGTTTCGCCGCCTGGGAATTCCTCGCGCCTGAATACCTTAGCCTCGTACAATCTATTGTGAGAAGCCTTTAGTCTGTAGCTTGTAGCCCGTAGCTGTGGCTGCTTGTCGTCCCAGGTGCGGCGCTCTTTGCTTGCTGCCGGCTATTGGCTACTGGCTACAAGCTTGTTCAAGGAGCTGGAGTTGATTGAACGCTATACGCGCCCGGCGATGGGCCGCATCTGGACCGACGAGAACAAGTACCGCTGCTGGCTGCAAGTGGAAGCCGCGGCCAGCCAGGTTCTCGCCGACGATGGCGTCATTCCGGCTGAGGCTGCTGGGGCCATCGCCAGCATAGCCGCCGTCTCCGTTGCCCGCGTGCAGGAGATCGAGGCCGAGGTGAAGCACGATGTTATCGCCTTCACAACTGCAGTAGCAGAAACCATGAAAAGCCAAGGCCTGGACGGCGAGTCCCGCTGGCTGCACTACGGGCTCACGTCGAACGATGTGGTAGACACCGCCCAGGCGCTGCAAATCAAAGAAGCCTCGGCGCTGATCCGCACGGGAATCGCCGGATTTCTGACCGTGCTCAGGCGCCGCGCCTTCGAATTCAAGCACACGCCCACCATCGGCCGTACTCACGGCATCCACGCCGAGCCGACGACCTTCGGCCTCAAGCTGCTCAACTGGTACGCCGAGATGGAGCGCAATTTACTGCGCTTCGACGCCGCCGTGGAAGACATGCGCGTCGGCAAGCTCTCCGGCGCGGTGGGGACGTTCGGGCATTTGAAGCCCGAGCACGAGGAGCGCATCTGCGCGCGGCTGGGCCTAAAGCCCGCGCCGGTTGCAACGCAGGTCATCCAGCGCGATCGGCATGCCGCTTACATCGCCACGCTGGCTATTCTCGGCAGTACGCTGGACAAGATTGCTGTCGAGGTGCGCCACCTGCAGCGCACCGAGGTGCGCGAGGCGCAGGAGTACTTCAGCGAGAAGCAAAAAGGCTCCTCGGCCATGCCGCACAAGAAGAACCCAATCACTTCGGAGCAGATCAGCGGCCTGGCCCGCGTCCTCCGCGGCAATGCCCAGGCGGCCATGGAAAACATTCCCCTCTGGCACGAGCGCGACATTTCTCATTCTTCCGTGGAGCGCGTCATCTTTCCCGACTCGACGATTCTTGTCGATTATCTGCTGGCTAAATCCACCGATCTCATCGACCGGCTGCTGGTTTACCCCGAGCGGATGAAGAAGAACCTCGAATCGACAGGCGGGCTGATCTTCAGCGGGCAATTGCTGCTCGATCTGGCCGAGGCCGGTATGTTGCGCGAAGACGCGTACCGGCTGGTGCAGTCGCATGCCATGCGCGCCTGGAATGAGGATTTGAATTTTCGTGAAGAAGTCGCCCACGACCCGGCGATCACCGAGCTGCTCAGCCCGGAAAAGCTGATGCGGACATTCGACTATACGCGGCAGTTAGGCAATGTAGATGCGATCTTCAAGCGGGTGCTCGGGGAGCAGGGGCAAAGATGAGCGACACGCTATGTAAGAGAAAAATGGGGGCTGCAGGTCTTACCGTCGCCATTACCCGCGCTTCGGGCGCGATCCTCGGCCGGGAACTGTTGCGCGCGCTCGAAGCCGGCGAGCGCGAATCGTTGGCGATAGTCGCGTGTGGCCAGGAATCCGCGCCGTAGGCGCAAGGTTCATTAGCCCCGCGCTTCAGCGTGGGGTAAGGATTGCGGTTGTAGAATCGGAGTCCCGTAGGGACGGTGCAAAATGCCTCACACGTACGCGGCCAATTTCATTCACTGTATCTTCAGCACCAAAGATCGCCAATCCCTTATTCCTGCTGACCGTATGGCCGAACTCTACGCTTACCTGGGCGGCATTGCGCGCGGCGAGGGCTTCTCGTTAATCGCCGCAGGCGGGACGGCGAACCACGTCCATTTGCTTTTTACCTTGCCGGCGTCGAATTCGCTTGCCCATGCCGTTCAGAAACTCAAGGGAAGCTCCTCGCGGTGGATGGGGCATGGCTTTTCCTGGCAGGAAGGATACGGAGCATTTAGCGTCAGCCCATCGCAGATTGAGGCCGTAAGAGGGTACATTCAAAACCAGGAGCAGCATCACCGCAAACGCAATTTTGAGCAGGAATTTGTCGCCCTCCTGCGCAACTGCGGGATTGAATACGACGAGCGTTTTGTGTTCGGATGAATGAGAGGGCGTCGTCCCTACGGGACTCGGTCGAATGGCAATTGCAGCGAACCCCACGCTGAAGCGCGGGGCTAACCAACCTTGCGCCTACGGCGCGCGGGTTCAACCCGGCAAAAACGTGCGGGTTCAACTGGCAAAAAGTGGACGGCAGGCAAAGAAGAGCGGAGCGAACTGAAGAGAGAAGGATTCGACGTCATCGTATTCTTTGGCATCGGCCGGGTGTCCCAGGCCCCGCCTTTGGAACCTGGGAGAGCACGAACCCTCGAAGTTGCACAGAAAAGTTAGAAGCTAGGAGCTAGAAGCTTGAACCTTACCGTCGCTATCACCGGCGCTTCGGGCGCCATTCTCGGCCACGAATTGCTGCGCGCCCTTGAAGCCGACGCCCGTGTGGCGCGCGTCCATTTTGTAACTACGGAAAACTCGATGCGCGTGCTGGCCGAGGAGCTGGGTATCTCCGGCCGCAACGATCTCCTCGAAAAACTGCTTGGCGCCGCGCCCAGCAAGACCATTCAACACTCCGACGCCGACATCGGCGCTCCGATCGCCAGCGGCAGCCATCCCTCGAACGGAATGATCGTCCTGCCCTGCTCGATGGGCACGCTGGCGACCATCGCCCTGGGTTTGTCCGACTCGCTCATTGCGCGCGCTGCCGACGTCACGCTCAAAGAGCGCCGTCCGCTCCTCCTTTGCGTGCGCGAAACGCCCTTTAACCGCATTCATCTGCGCAACATGACGCTGGCCGCCGAGGCCGGTGCGACGATCTTCCCGTGCATGCCCTCCTTTTACAACCGCCCCGCCGCCTCGAGCGAAATGGCCCGCCAATTCGCCTGCCGCGTGCTGGCGCACATTGGCCTGCCTCAGCCCGGCGCGTATGTGTGGAAAGCAGAAGACTAGAAAGCCAGGGAACAAGGGACGTAGGGAATAGGGAATTCGGGTCCAAGGAACGGGAAGGCCTATTTCCTCAGCCTGTTCATTAGCGCAATCAGCATCCGGCTTACGACTGCAGAGAGCGTTTCGGCGGGCTAAAGTGGCCCGCAACACTAGGGCCTCGTTCCCTCGTTCCCTTGTCCCCTTAGTCCCTTGTTCGGTGATTTGTTCCAACCGCTCCCACCCCGTAGAATGACCAAAGGGCCGGCGGGTTTGCCCCGCGGAACCGGGTATTGATGAGCGCACAGGAAACAGAGGTCTATCCCCAGGAGCAAATCGCTTCGCCGGCTTGGGAAAGAATCGAGCGGGCAAGGCATCCCCAACGCCCCTACCCGATGGATTTGATCGAGCGGATCTTTACCGATTTCAGCGAGATTCACGGGGATCGCGTCTTTGGCGACGACGAAGCCGTGGCATGCGGCATGGCGCGCCTGGGAGCGGACGAGGTCATGGTCATCGGCAACCGCAAAGGCGGCAGCACCAAGGAGCGCGTGCGGCGCAACTTCGGCATGCCGCACCCCGAGGGCTACCGCAAGGCATTGCGCGCCATGAAGATCGCCGAAAAGTTCGCTCGGCCGGTCATCAGTTTTATCGACCTGCCCGGCGCGTATCCCGGTCTCGGGGCCGAGGAGCGCGGCCAGGCCGAGGCCATCGCCCGCAACATCCGCGAGATGTCGCGGCTGCGCGTTCCCACCATCTCCGTCGTTAGTGGCGAGGGCGGCTCGGGCGGCGCGCTGGCTTTGGCCGTCTCCGACCGCGTGCTGATCCTGGAAAATGCGCTCTATTTTGTCATCTCGCCTGAGGGTTGCGCGTCGATTATGTGGAACGACGCGAGCAAAAAGGCTCTGGCAGCCGAAGCCATGCGCATCTCCGCGCCCGAGGTTGCCGCTCTGGGGTGCGTGGACGAGATTATTGCCGAGCCGCCGGATGGCCTCCACAACGATCGCGAGGTTGGTTCCGGATGGCTGGGATCTGTGCTCAGGAAACACCTCGAAGAACTCAAAGCAAAGCCCATTCACGATCTGGTAGCCGCGCGCCAGCAAAAGTTCCGCAACATCGCGCAGTTTTATACGCAAAACTGATTTCGGTTTCTTAATGGGCAGCGGGTCAATTTCAAACTGTTTTGAAGGGGCACGACTTCAGCCGTGCCGTGACCGCCGCAACAGAAATGGGCTTTAGCCCCTGAGGAATGCACTCTTCCGAACTGACCACTACCCCTGATGCCGGTAAGAAGTTCGATACGATGAATGAGATGGATCATCGAGTGATTCTGTGCGGGCCAAGCTGCCTCGCGCTTTGCGACTTGTATGTGTGCCGGGGGCGGGCATGAGCGAGCCCGCATACACCCGCGGCCGCTTGCGCGCCTACCTCGAGTTTCTGGCCGCGATTCTCTACTTCTTTCTGGCGCGTTCGCTGGCCTACCGCGGCGCCCACGGTCTGGCCGGCAATGCATGGTTTCCACTGGTCGACCAGGCTATGCTGGTTTTTCTGCTCCTGCTCGGCTATGCGGCCATGGGTATCTGGTTCGACCGGCTGGCAGACCCCATCGGCGCACAGGGATTGCCGTGGCGTCCGGGTTGGTCGCGCGAAGCGGGATTAGGCCTGGCGACCGGTTGGGCTGTGGCGCTGGTCTGTGTGTTGCCCATGACGGTAATCGGCGGCATCGCCACCTCGTTCTACACTCGAGGTACCGCCTGGGGCTGGCTTGTGGCCGATGCGGCATTCTTCGCGCTGGCCGCGCTGGCTGAGGAGGTCGGCTTTCGCGGCTATGCCTTCCAGCGCTTTGTCCGCGCGGTAGGGCCGTCGGGAGCCACGCTGGGTTTTGCGGCCATCTACGCCACCCTGCAGGCGCTCACGCCGGGAGCGAACCACGCCAGCCTCGCCGTGTCGGCGGCTTTCACCATTCTGCTCTCCGCGGCCTATCTCCGCACACGCGCCCTGTGGGTCGGCTGGGGCATCAACTTCGGCTGGAAGGCCAGCCAAGCCCTGCTCTTCGGGCTTGCGGTCAGCGGCAACAGCTCTCATTCACCTGTCGTCCAGGGCGATCCTATGGGCCCTTTCTGGCTCACCGGCGGCGCCTATGGCCTCGACGGCAGTTGGCTCGCATGCCTTGTTCTACTTGCGGCGCTGCCCGTGGTCTTCCGCGTCACGCGCGATCTGAACTACCGCTATAATGCCCCGGTGATCGTGTCCGGTGGCATTCCCGTGGATCTGGATGCCGCCGCGCGCGCCCAGCACGAGGCCGCTATGGGACCTGCCGCACCCGCCGCTCCCGCATTAGTTCAAATCGAGATAAAGGACAGGGAACAGGGACTAGGGACTAGGGATTAGGGACCGGATATCGGGGACCGAAGAATCGTTGGCGAGCCGCTGACCGGCGCACGGGCATGATCCCAAGTCCGGATGAGCTGCTCTCGTCCTCGTTCCCTTGTTCCCTGCCTTCCTCAGATTTGCCTTTTCTCCCTGGATGGAGCTAACGTTTGCTATCGGTGTTCGCATCTCACTGCATGGGAGGTCCCATGAACCGGCGTCTCCTTCCCCTGTTTCTTGAGCCGGCTCCTCCAACCGACGCAGAAATTGACCCTAGGGCCGGCAGGCGCTGCGCCCTGGCCGCATGTGCCTTAACTGCACTGATCGCTGCGGCAGCATGTCAGGCTCAGGTCATCACAATCGATACCAGCGGCAAAGGGACAACGGCGTCCACAGGGCCAGTCGACCGACAATATGCGCAGATCGAGCCAACCCACGTGGAACTGACGAAATCGGAATTGGACGCCAAGGCGCGCCTCATGCTCATCCGCTCCCTGCAATCGGAGCAGGGATTTGCCATGCGCCCCTTTCCCCGCGGTCACAAGGGCCTGACGCTGGCGGCCAACGGCAAGCTGGAACCGGCCGGAACCGGCTACCTCAACATGGTGATTAGCGAGGGGCTTTCCGCCAAGCCCGGCTCGCGCTTGGTCATTACCAATATCACCATCGACCGCTCGAAGATCGTCTTCGATCTCAACGGGGGCCCCGACGCCAAGCACCGCTTTTTGCGTCACGTCCAGGTTGGCGCCGGTCCTGAGATGGGCGACCCCGATATCGATCCCACAATTGCGAATGCGGCGGGCGATCCCGTCGGTTCCCGCCTTACCCTCGCCTTTGCCGATCACGTTCCCGATGTGACCCCCGCTCAGGTCAAGGCGCTGCTTGCCCCGCTCATTTCCTTCGATGTGAAGACGCCGGTTCAAGCCTTCACCGACACCCTGCCCGCTGCTTTGAAAGACGCCATTCTTACCCACAAAGTGCTGGTGGGGATGAACCTGGATATGTTGCTCTTTTCCAAAGGCCAGCCGGTGACCAAGTCGCACGAAATGGACGGGCAGATGCCGGTCGATATCTGGCAATACGGCACCCCGCCCGCGGACGTGACCTTCGTGAGAATCAATGGCAACCGCGTCATCCGGGTGGAACTGGCCAAACTGGGCGAGCCTCTGCAGATCTTCACCAAGGATGTGGTTTCGGGCATGATGAGCGCCAACGGCTCGCCTGTATTGACGGCGCAATCGAACACGCGCACCGTCCGGGAGGGCGACGTCGAAACCGACCCCGACAAGCAGGCCCCAGCCGCTCCTCCCAGCCTCCGCAATCCCGGCGAAAAGCTGCCCACTGACAATTCCAGCACCGGCGTAATGCGTCCCGTGCAGTTCCCCAAGCCGCATACCGACGAGACTCCGGGCGCCAATCCCGACGAGCAGTCAACCACTCCGTCGGCCGCCGGCAAGCCCGCGCAGCCCCAGCCGTCGCAGCCGGCAAGCGGCCAGCAGCCCGCGCAGCCGGGCAAGGCGCAATCTCCGCCAGCGAAATCGGCGTCTCCGCCTGCCGGAAGCGCGCAGCCGCAGCCGGCGCCAGCCAACACGCCACCGGCGGCCAGCCCTTCCAATTAGGTTTCTGACCGCATGAATTTGTACCAATGTTGGGGCGCCCCAGGTCTCGATTTTGAGACCGGGGATAGCACGAACCCAAAGTACCTCTTTGCGCGGTCAGAGTCCTAGGTCAACCTGGACGTGCGCGGAGCGCCGCCTCATATAAACTGGATAGAGCGAGTCCCGTTCGCTCCGCGCAAATCAGGACGCATCCAGCGTCTCCTTTGCGGTGCGAGGCGAGCAAAAGACCGCACCGTTGAAGCCGTCCGCAAAACGGGGCCCCCGGCGAGCGATCTTTGCTTGCTGGGGTGTCAAGGCGGATGTGTGCAGAGACACTCAACAAGGAGAAACACCCTACGATGGCTAAAATTGCAAAAACAGGCGACCGCAAGAAGGTGATGGACACCACCAAATCCACCGACTGCCCCAAATGCTCAAAGCCCACACGTATCGTCAAGCGCGTCAAGGACCGCGAGCGCGGCATCCCCGGCGGAGTCTACATTTCCTGCTCCGCATGCGATTTCTACGAAAAGCTCTAAGCGACGCTTGAGTCCTGAACCACAAAAAAGCCCGGCTCGTGCGGGGCTTTTTTTGCTTGCGGCCGGCTCAGCGGCAAGGATCGAGGCCGAAAATCCAGGCCAAGCGGATGGAGGCGGCAGATGTCTGAAGACAGGCTGGAACTCTGGCATCAGCGTGATGCTCGAATCCGAAAAGCGCTGAACTATGAACCCGTGGACCGTATCCCAATTCTTTTCTTCGGCACCGCCTATGCTCCCATCTCTCAAGGTATGCCGCTTTCAAGATACTGCACAGACCCGGATGCAGCCTGGAGGGCAGACCTGGATGCCATGGACGCTTTGGGCGATATCGATGGCATCAACGCCATGACCGTGGGACTGCTTCCCTGCGAACTGAGCAGTTTATGGCTTTCCCGGGTCGATATTCCCGGACGCGAGCTGCCGGAAAACACCCTGTGGCAAGTACGTGAAGAAGAAACGATGAAGGTGGAAGATTACGACGTCATCCTGAACAAAGGATGGGAGGCGTTTCAAGCCCGTATGCTTGCCGAGGTGCAGAAGCCCGATCTGCTGGAGAAGCATAATGCCTGGATCGCAGCCAACTATGCTGACCTGCCTCGCCGTTATTACTCGCGGGGCTATGCAGTGCTGTCCGGCACAGCCACCACCATCCCTTTTGAGGCGCTCTGTGGGGCGCGATCGATGCAAAAATTCTTTTTCGATTGCTATCGCATGCCGGACAAAGTCAAAGCCGCTCTCGATGTTGCCCAGCCTTTCTATATCCAGAGTGCTATTGAAGCGACGGATGTTTGCGGTGTGAAGTGTACTTGGGTGGGCGGATGGCGAGCGGCGAGCGCGATGGTCTCACTGAAGTTCTGGAACCAACTTATTTTCCCCTACTACCACGAACTGATTACGAAATTGCACGAGCGGGGGATTCGATGCGTACTGCACTTTGACCAGAACTGGGATCGGGACATTGCCCGGTTTCTCGAATTGCCCAAGGGCTGCGTACTTGCGCTGGATGGTGCGACCAACATCCGCCGGGCGAAAGAAATTTTAGGCGACCACATGGTATTTCTCGGAGACGTGCCATCGTCGCTACTCGCGGCGGGGACGCCGGAAGAAGTGTACAAATACGTCAAGGAATTGATCCGCGATCTCGGACCCACGGGCTTCATCATGAATCCCGGGTGCGACGCTCCATTCAATACGCCTCGGGTGAATATGGAAGCCTATGTGGCTGCCACCCATGAATGCGGCACTTACGCCTAGGTTTGATTAGGATTACTTAGATAACCAGCGCTTCCGCCATCTCCTTCAGGATTGCCTCGGCCGCCTCTGCCGGGGCCGGCGATTGTGTGATCGGCCGGCCCACAACAAGGTAGCTCGCCCCCGCGCGCAGCGCCTCCGCCGGCGTGGCAATCCGCTTCTGGTCGCCTGATTGAGCGCCTGCCGGGCGAATGCCCGGAACTACCAGCACTCCCTCGGGACCGGTGAGTGTGCGCAGCGCCGCAACCTCCTGCGGCGAGCAAACGAATCCACGAATCCCCGCCTCCAGTCCCATCTTCGCCAGCAGCTTCACCTGTTCGGCGGGCGCGTGTTCCAGGCCGGTCGCTTTCAGTTGTAAGTCGTCCATGCTTGTCAGCACGGTCACGGCCAGCAGTTGGGGCGGATTAGCCACGCCATCGAGCGCCGCGTGTGCCGCTTGCAGCATTGCCGGCCCTCCGCCTGCATGAACCGTCATCATGCGAACGCCGAGCGCCGCCGCCGAGCGCACCGCACCGGCCACGGTGTTGGGAATGTCGTGAAACTTCAGGTCGAGAAAGACCGAGTGCCCGCGCTGCCACGAGCGGCTCCAGCACGGCAGGACCGGCCGCGGTAAACAGCTCCAGCCCCACCTTGAACCATTGGCACGCGCCCTCGAGCCGGTTTCACAAGTTCGGTGGCAGCACCGGCGTTCGCCACGTCGAGCGCGACAATTAGCCGCTGGCGCGCGTCGTTTATCTTTTCGGGCATGTTGTCGGGCACGCTCGGACGGGCGGAAACAGAGCTTGGATTCAGCCGTTCCGGGATGGGCATACTTCGATCCTAACGGATTGTTCCCCAGCCCACGAAGTGGGCGCAAGATCGATCGCTCCGCGCCACGATTCCACGCCAACTCCATGAACGCAATCCCCTGCGTCCACGCCGGGCGATACGATAGATGAAGGGAATCGAGAACGTGAGATCGTTGCAAATGCGTGTGTTGGTCCTGGCAGCGGCACTTCTGTGCGCGGCCAGCCTGTCCTCGGCGGAAGCCGTTCACACCAACCCCTTGAACTACGACCCGCAGGTGCGCGCCGCCTACAAGGATTTCTACAATCTCGATTTTCCCAGCGCCGTCGCCCGTTTTGAGAAGTTTCGCGCGGCCCATCCCGGCGACCCGCAGGCCACGGCCTATCTGCTCGACGCCCTCATCTTCGAAGAGCTTTACCGGCAGGATCTGCTCGACACCACCTTCTACGCCAATGACGGTTTTCTCACCGGCCGCCACGCGACTGAAGAAGACCCCCAAAAGCGCGACCAAATCTTCGCGTTGGCCGACGAAGCCGTGCGCGAGGCCGACTGGCGGTTGAGCAAGAATCCCAACGATGTGGACGCGCTCTTTGCCCGCGCCTGGGTGCGCAGCCTGCGATGCACCTATGTGGCCATGGTGGAGCGGGGATTTGGCGCGGGCTTCCGCCTCGCCACCAAGGCCAAGGACGATGCCAGGCACGCGTTGCAGTTGGACCCGGACTATGTTGACGCAAAGCTGATCGTCGGGGTCTACGAGTATGTGGTCGGCGCGCTCCCCTGGCCTTTCAAACTGATGATCGGCTTTGCCGGCATCACCGGCTCCAAAGCCACTGGCCTCGCGATGCTGCGCGACGCGGACAATCGCGGCGTCATCACCAGCGTTGAGGCGCGCACGGCCATTGCCCTCTTCCTCCGCCGCGAGGCGAAGTATCGCGAAGCCATTGACGTGGTGCGCAGCCTGAAGAACGAGTACCCCCATGACTTTCTCTTCTGCCTTGAAGAGGCCAACCTGCGCAAAGACGACGGCGAGGGCATGGGCGCTGCCGCCGCGTACCGCGAGGTCCTGGCCGACGCCGCAAAACCAGACTACTTCGCCAGCTCCAAGCTGGAACTGGCCGATTTCGGCCTTGGCGACGCACTGCGCGGCCAGCGCCATTACGATGAAGCAGCGCAGGCGTATGAGCAGGCCGCCGCGGCCTCCGGCGTGAGCCCCGAACTCAAGATTCGCTCGCTGCTCGATGCCGGCCAATGCCACGATCTCAACGGCGAACGCGCGCTCGCGGTGCGCGATTACCAGGCTGCCATCGACGCCGGCCCCGATACCTCCCGCGCCGACCAGGCCAGAAAGTACCTGCGCAGCCCCTACAAAGGAACCTGAGGTTCGCGCCCGGCGCTGCCGCCAGCCCCAAACCTGGAACCGCCGCCGGCGCATCTTCGTATCATCTGAGCAGTGGGCCTTTTCTTATTAGGGAGGGACCGATCATGGCCGCTTTCTGTCAACGTTGTGGAAACGCATTACCCATGAGCGCGCGCTTTTGCTCCAACTGTGGCGCGGTTATCCCTGTAGCCCAGCCCATTCCGGGACGTCCGCTCATCCGGCCGCGCGTCGGCCGCCAGATCGGCGGGGTCTGCCTCGCGCTGGCGCAAGCCAACGGATGGGACGTTACCGTGGTGCGGATCATGGCTGTCCTGGGCCTCTTCTTTTCGAGCGGTCTCGTCGGCGTCGCCTATCTCGCCGCCTGGATCGGCATTCCCGAAGAGCCGCCGCCGCTGCCGGGGCCAATTCCTCCCGGCGTATAAGCTTGGAATATGAGCGGCGTTTATCTTGCAGACGGCGCGCAGCTGGGCTACAGTGACAGCCGGTTCGGGCCTTCCGGTTGTCTTCCTGCATCCCACTCCTCTCGATCGCGACTATTGGCGTCCACTCGCCAAAGAGCTTGCGGGAATTCGCGCCATCGTTCCCGACCTCCGCGGCCACGGAGTCTCCGAGCTGGGCTCGGCGCTTCCTGTGGGCGGCTTTGCGCGCGTCCCCGACGCTCCCGTGCTCACCATGGCGCAGCTTGCCCTGGACGTTCTTGCCCTTCTCGATCATCTCCGCATACGCACGGCCGTTTTTGCCGGCTGCTCCATCGGCGGCTACGTGCTGCTGGAGCTGTGGCGCAGGGCGCCGGAACGCATGCGCGGCCTCGTCTTTGTCTGCTCCAAGCCCCAACCCGATGCCGAAGCCAACCTCGCCAAGCGCGCCGGAACCATTGCACTGGCCAAATCGGATGGCGTCGCCGCGCTCTTCGACGGTATGGCGCAGAACTTCCTGGGCGAAACCGCGCGCCGCGACCGCCCCGAGATTTGTAGCCGAGGTGCGCGCCCGCATGACCCTAACGCCTGAAGCTCTGATTGCCGTGCAGGCGGGGCTGGCCACGCGGCCCGATTCCGTTCCCACCGTCGCCACTATCCGCGCGCCCATCCTCGCCATTGCCGGCGCCGAAGATTCCACGGTCACTTCCGCGGAGATGGAGGCATTTCGCCTTGCGCCCGGCGGTTGCGAGTTTCACTTGCTGCCCGGCAGCCGGCCACTTCGCCGCCTATGAACAGCCGCGCAAAGTCGCCGCTCTCATGGCCCCGTGGCTGCGGCAATTCGAAGCCTGAGGTTCGCCCCATCGCAGCCGTCGGCACGCCGCACAAACGCAGCACTCTAGCCGACCGTGACGTACTAATTGTCACCGGCTGATCTCGGCCTGGATAGAGAACCTAAGCGAGCGTCTAGCGGCTGCTCCGCATCTTCGAGAGCAGCCGCAGCATCTCCAGGTACAGCCACACCAGCGTCACCATGATGCCGAAGGCCGCGTACCACTCCATGTACTTGGGAACGCCTTGGCTCACGCCCTGCTCCACAAAGTCGAAATCGAGCACCAGGTTGAGCGAGGCGATGCCGACCACGAAGAGGCTGAAGACGATGCCGATGGGGCCTGCGCCGTAAACGGAACTGAAGAAGCGAGACGTGAAAGAAGCCAAGCAGCATGGGGAGGAAATAGAAGAGCATGATGCCGCCCGTGGCCGCCACCACGCCCAGGCGAAACTTCTGCGTCACCTTGATCAATCCCGACTTATAGGCCAGCAGCAGCACGAACAGCGTGCCGAACGTCAGGCCCACAGCCTCCATGGCGATGCCGGGATAGCGCAGGTCGAAGACCGCCGACAGTCCGCCCAGCACAAGACCTTCGAGCAGCGCGTAGATCGGCGCCGTCACCGGCGACCACTCCTTCTTGAAGACGGTCACAAAGGCCACAATCAAGCCGCCAAATGCGCCGATCATGATCGCCGGACCCACAGTGCTCATGTCGCGCGTCTGCATGAACGAGTTCCACGTCCAGGCCGCCGTGGCCACGGCGCACAGCAACAGAATGCCGGTCTTGTTCACCGTGCCGCTCAGGGTCATGCGCGCCGAGGCGTCCACCAGGTTGCCGCCGTATTGGCTCTGGGCGAAATCGTTGAAGGTGTTCTTTCCAAGTGCCGGATTCGATGTCTTGATCAGTGCCATGGATGTCTCCGTACTGTGAAGCGGGTTTGGGAATCGCGGAGACTCGTAGAAGAAGCTTCGCCCGCTGTCTCCATTGTAAATAGACGAGCGGAAACCCGCCGGAGTTTCAATGGCGCCATCGCTGATCAGTCAAACGAGGCCGCATCGTACGCATTCTCGTAGCGCGCCACCGTCGCCATCGTGTTCTCGATGGCGTCCACGGGCTGATGCCGCCGCGCGCGCCGTGCGCCATGCAGTTCATTGCCGCAGCCGCGCAGGAAAAATCGAGCTGCCGCTCCAGCGGCCAATCCTGCAACAAACCGTAGATAAAACCGGCGTGAAAAATATCTCCTGCTCCTGTGGTATCGACCACGGGAACGCGATAAGCGGCGCTGTGCAGCAACTGCTTACCGTCCCAGGCCAGCACCCCGTCCGGCCCCAGAGTCGCTGCGCTCAGACAGCATCCGTAGCGTGAGTGCATCCGGCGCAGCGCATTCTCCAGGTTGTGATCGTTCATCAGGCGGCAGGGAAAATCGCGGCTCACGATCAGGTAATCGACGCTCTCGATCAGCTCTTCCACGCCGGGATAAATCTCGTCCAGATCGGCAATCACAGGAATGCCTGCGGCATGAGCCCAGCGTGCCGCCAGTGTGGCCGCGGCCGTATCGTAGCCATCCACGTGCAGCGCGCGCGCATTCACGATCCAGGCGCGGTCGAGTTCTTCGGGTTTGAGCGACATGCGCTCGTCGCGCCGGCACAGCACCGTACGCTCGCCGCCCTCATCCACCAGGATCAGCGACTGCGGGCTCACGCCGCCGGCCACCTTGATCAACTGCGCCTCCACGCCCGCGCGGTCGAAGGCCTTCTCGTGCAGGCGCGCCGCATCGTCGTCGCCCAGCTTGCCCACGTAGCGCGTGCGCAATCCCCAGGTCTGGCAGGCAATCACCGTGGTTGCCGTCTGCCCTCCCGGCATCACGCTGGCCGCGCTGTACTCCATCTTTGAGCCGCGAGACGGGTAATCGCGCAAGGGAATCAGCGTGTCTGTGGCGTTCAATCCCACGCCCACCAGGTCGACCTTGCGGCAACTCCGCCATGCAGTAATTGTAATGGGCAGCGGAGAAAAGCCGGCTCTGCTTTGCGATACCGACAGCTTAAAATGCTGTAGGCTCAAGACAGTATTTTCCTGGTTTTGGACTAAGCCTGTGGCGAAGCTGACATTCTCGCGCCCATTTTGTTATCCGCAGCCCGGCACCGCGCTTGTTTGCGGCCGTGTCTCCCTCGAAATGCTAGCCCGGCGCTTCGGTACGCCGCTCTACGTCTACTCGGCTGACCAGATTGCCGAGCGGCTAAGCTTGTTTCAGCGCGCGCTCGCGGGGCGCGATCACCTTGTGTGCTACGCGGTCAAGGCCAACTCCGCGCTGGCCATTCTCAAGCTGCTTGCAGAGCGCGGCGCGGGCTTCGACATCGTCTCCGGCGGCGAGCTGAAGCGCGTCATTGCCGCCGCGCCTGAAGCGGCCGGCCGGGTGGTCTTTTCCGGAGTGGGAAAAACCGTCGCCCGAGATCGACTTGGCGCTCAACTCCGGAGTCCTTCAATTCAACGTGGAGAGCGATGCGGAGTTTGAGCTGCTCGCCCGCCGCGCCCGCAAGCTCAGGGTCCGCGCGCGTTTCGCGCTGCGCGTGAATCCGGATGTGTTCGCCGATACCCACCCCTACATCTCCACCGGCCTGCGCGAACACAAGTTCGGCATCGACATCCGCCGCGCGCTTTCGCTCTACAAGAGCGCGGCCGGCAACCGCTGGCTCGAGGCCTACGGCGTCAGCGTTCACATCGGCTCGCAGATTCGCTCGGCGGCCCCGTTCGGCGCGGCCATTGAGCGCGTGACCAAGCTGGTGCGGCAGCTCCGGCGCGAAGGCATTGAGCTGAAGGCTGTCGATGCCGGCGGCGGCCTGGGTATTGACTACCACACCCCGGTCCCCACTGCCAGATCTTCGGCTGTGGGGTGGCACGGCGACGCTTTCGACGCGGCGGCAAAGGTCAACGAATACGCCGCGGCCGTCGAACGCGCGCTCGGCGATTTCGACGGCCGTCTGCTCATCGAGCCTGGCCGCTTCCTGGTCGCGCAGGCCGGCGCTCTCGTGGCGCGCGTGCTCTACGTCAAGCGCAACGGCAAAAAGACCTTCGTGATTACCGATGCGGCCATGAACGACCTGATCCGCCCCGCGCTCTATCAAGCCCATCACGAGATTGTGCCGGTGCGGCCACGAACGGGCAAGCCCCGCATCGTCGATATAGTGGGGCCGGTCTGCGAGTCGGGAGATTTCTTCGCGCGCGATCGCAAGCTCGCGCCCGTCGAGCCCGGCGATCTGGTGGCCCTGCTCGATGCGGGCGCCTATGGCATGGCGCAAAGCTCCAACTACAACTCCCGGCTTCGTCCTGCTGAGGTGCTGGTCGAAGGCGGCACGGCACGCCTCATCCGGCGCCGCGAGACCATGGCCGATTTGCTTGCGCCGGAAGAGTTGGGCACGAATTGCTGATGGGTTTCGCGAACGATGCGCAACGGGTTGCTCACAGACCCGCCTCATCCTGCTATGGTGTTGCACGGGGGATTTTTCGATGCGGATTACACCGAAGTCGATATGCGCGTTTGCGATTATGGGGTTGACGCTCGGACTTTGTGCGCGTTCTTATGCCGACCCATTGACAATCAAAACCATGCAGGGAAAGATTCATGGCAAGAACATCAACGATGGCAAGGTGAAGGCGTTTCTGGGATTGCCGTATGCGGCTCCGCCGGTGGGCGGCCTGCGATGGAAAGCGCCGGAGCCGCCGGCTCGCTGGAAGGGCGCGCGCGATGCGACGATGTACGGCGCGCGCTGCGCCCAGGGCAGCCTTTTCAAGGACATGGCCTTCCAGGACAGCGGTCCAAGTGAGGATTGCCTTTTTCTGAACGTCTATGCACCTGCTGACGCGAAGGCAAAGAGCAAGCTGCCGGTGATGTTTTGGATTCATGGCGGAGGCTATGTGGGCGGCGCTGCCTCAGAACCGCGCCATAACGGCGATTTCCTGCCCCTGAAGGGCGTGGTGCTCGTCACCATCAATTACCGGTTGGGGGTATTCGGCTTTTTTGCGACGAGCGAGCTGGCCAGGGAGGGCGATGGCGCGGCGGGGAATTACGGCCTGCTGGATATGATCGCCGCGCTGCATTGGGTGAATGCGAATATTGCGAAGTTTGGCGGCGACCCGAACAATGTCACCATCTTTGGCGAAAGCGCAGGGTCCTTCGCGGTGAGCACTTTGATGGCATCGCCGATGGCGCAAGGCCTGTTTGAGAAAGCAATTGGCGAGAGCGGCGCGGCGTTTCCAGGCGCAACCAACCTCGGCGGCGAAACCGCAGAGGAGCAGTCGAAGGAGGGCGACGCGTGGATGGCTTTACTTGGCGCGAAATCGCTCAAAGAACTGCGCGCCATGTCGGCCAGCGAGATTCTGGCGGAGGCAGCGAAGAAGGGCGCGCCGAAGTTTGCCCCGGATATCGATGGGAGAGTGCTGACTGAGCCCGTTCCGAAGACCTATGCCGAGGGCAAGCAGGCGCACGTGCCTTTGCTGGCCGGATGGAACCGGGATGAAGGGAGCTTTTTGCTCAGGTCCGGCATGACTGTGGCGCAATGGAAGGCCATGGCCGAAGACAGATTCAAGGATCGCGCCGAGGAGTTCTTGAAACTTTATCCGGGCAATACCGACGAGGAGGCGCTGCGCTCGTCACTCGATTTTAGCGGCGACTCATTTATTGCTTTTGGAACATGGAAATGGATTGAGGCGCAGTGCAAAACAGGAGACAAACCCGTTTATAACTACCACCTTGAACTGCCTGCGCCGCCAAGCAAGTTAAACTCTGCCGCGTTTGCTTTTCACTCCGACGATATCGAATATGTATTTGGCGTCCTGGACACCCGGCCGGGCGCCGTGTGGCGGCCCGAAGACCGCAAGTTGAGCGACGAGATGATGAGTTACTGGACCAACTTCGCCAGGACCGGCGACCCCAACGGCCCGGGATTGCCGGAGTGGCCGCAGTATTGCTCTGACCATGCGCGCATCCATTTGGACTCCACAATTTCGTCGGGGCCGAGCTCTGATCGCCCGCGTTATGAATTCCTCATGCAGGGGATTCCATCGATGCATATGTAGTCTCGGCAGACAGACGAAGCGCGAGAAAGGACCACCTCGTGGTGGTCCTTTTTGTGCGAGCAGGACTTTCGGATAGCTTATTGGTGGGCGGTGCCTGAGGCCTCTTCAAACCCCTCAACTTGTCCCGACGGAATGGTGTTGACGGGCGGCGGAGCAGCGAAGCTTGAGCCTTTGGCATTGATTGCCCCGGAATAGTCGGGACCCAGGCCAAGGTTCTTCAGGGCGCGCGCATCTGGCATCAGTTTGGTCTGCCATCCATGGTCGGCCTGGTACTTCTGCATCGCTGCCACGGTGGTTGTGTCCCAATTGCCGGTGGCCTCGCCGGTCAGGTAGTGTTCGCGGATCAAGGCCTGCTGAATCTGCGTCGCGCGCTCCAGGTCGATGGCTTGCTGGCCGCGCGCCCGGTGCGATGTGCGTTTTCCGTGCGTCAGCTTGTGGGAACTGCTGCGTTGGCCGCTCGTCGGAGAGCGGTGCACGTGCGATGCGAACGCTGGCGGGGCAATGAGGGCCGCGGAAATCAAGATTGCCACACTTACACGAGATGGAAACACGCCAGTACCGCCTGACCAAAAACAAGTGTCTTTCGGAACTCTTAAAAACGGGTACTTTTCGGATCGCTTAGTGAAGTTTAACCAAAGTATCACATTGCGGCAAGCCGAAAGTCAATCAAGCGTTACAAAAATACCGTCTGCCGGGAGCCCCACCCTCGGCTCGCTCCTCTTTTTGTGCCTGGCAGCCTGGATCGAAAGTCGCGTCGAAACCGGGACTTTCGACCCAGGCTCCTAGGGTGGGACACCACAAAAACCTCAATCGCAACAGGCCAAATCTCGCAATCGGAGATCCAGCTACTGCAACGTGCCCCCCACCAGGTTTATGCCCTGCTCCGGATGGCGCGGGTCAATCACCTCGAAAACCACATCGTCGCCGGTCTTGAGCTTGCTCACCACGGCATCGAATTGGTCCTTGGTGCCAGTGGGCTGCTTATTGACGCGCGTGATCACCAGGCCAGGCTCTAACCCTTGCAGATCTGCAAAAGAACCCGTGCGTACCGAATCGATAATTACGCCGGAGTTATGAATTCTGGCGGCCATCTGTGACGTGACTTCGTGCACCACGAGCCCCAGCTTGGTCTCGCCGACTCCGCCTCCGCCTTCGGGATTGGATTCGGGCTGCGGGTTGTTCATCTCGGCAAAGACCTTGTCACGGTCGCCGATGGTCACCGTGGTATCTTCCTGCTTTCCGTCACGTACATAGCCCAGGCGGATGGTCGAGCCCGGTGACCGGCTCGCGATTTCGTTTACCAGGTCGTCGCCGTCTTTGATCGCGCGCCCGTCGATACTGGTGATGATGTCTTCCGCCTTCAGGCCTGCCTTATCCGCTGGGCCACCGGGCTGCACCTGCTGCACCAGCACACCGTTCTTGAATCCGTACACGCGATTGACCGCGCTCGACAGACCCTCGCGGAACTGGATGCCGATGGAGCCTCGCGTTACCTTGTGGCTGGGGCTGATCAGGTCGTTGTAAACCTTGACCACGGTGTTCGATGGCATGGCGAAGCCGATCCCTTGGTAGCCGGCCGACTGCGTATAAATGGCCGTGTTAACCCCGATCACCTCGCCGTCCATGTTCAACAGAGGCCCGCCGGAGTTGCCCGGATTGATGGCCGCGTCCGTTTGGATGAAGTGCTGGAACTGGCCGGGAGCGCCCTGGTCGATGGTCCGGTTCTTGGCGGAGACGATGCCTGCGGTGACGGTCTGCGCCAACGCAAACGGGCTGCCGATGGCCTCAACCCAGTCGCCCACCTGCGTCGTGTCGGAGTTGCCCAACCTCACCGTTGGCAGCGGGGCGCTGGTATCGATCTTGATCACCGCCAGGTCGGTGGCCTTGTCCACGCCGATAACGTGAGCCGGACGGCCCAGATCCTGCGTGTCTGGATCGGTCGACAGCTTCACGTAAATCTTGTCGGCCTTGTCGATCACGTGATCGTTGGTGATGATATAACCCTTGGGATCAACGATGAATCCCGAGCCCAGTGACTCCTGCACTTCAGCGCCGTTCTCACCCTCATCCGGCGAAGGAATCTGGCCGCCGAAGAAGTGGTTGAAAAAGTCCTGGAAGTTGTCCTGTCCCTGCTGATCGTTGTTCTGGTCGTTGTCGCCCGGATTCTGCTGGTTGGGCTGCGTATGGAAATGGAAATTGCGGTGTCCTTTGTTTTCCGATTGCTTGGGCAGAGTCTGGGTATTGATGTTCACCACCGCCGGCCCCACCGCCTTTGCGATCTTCACAAACTCATTGGGTGGAATCGTCGAGTTCACGACTTTGAGGGGAGTCGCGTCCGTGCTGTTGTTCTGTGTCTCCTGTCCGCGCACCCCGTGGGCTACAAACGATCCGGCCACAACCGCAACAGAGAGCGTGGCCAGCAGCACGAATGTCGACGCGAGACGGTGCGAGCGAAGCCGTTCCAAGAGCAATTTCATAGAGTTCAATAACCTCGTGAGGCGCCCGGCCTTACGGCTGGCCTGCTGATAGCGCTATCTCGTCTTAGTATAGCCATTTGCAAGCCGGCCTGGCGCCCGTCGCGGGGCGCGCCAACTACGGTGGCGCAAAAAGCCGCACCTTGATCAATTGGATGCGGTATCGGGCCGAAGAGCCGCCCATTGGCGCGAAGTGGTGGGCACAAACCCGGCACTATTGCTCAGCTGCCCATTGCAGCATGGCCAAGGTCAGTAGCAGCACCCTCTTCAGCCCAAGTTCGCGATCCTTGGGCGAGTACCACTCATGCAGTGTGTGCGCGGCGCCACCCTCGCCACCCGCGCCTAAAGACAACGCAGGAACGCCGAGCGAAAGCGGAATGTTGGCGTCGGTCGAGCCAAGGCGGAGGTCGGTGCGCAGCCCAAGATGCCGGTCTACCGCGCGCAGAGCAGTCAGCAGCGGAGAGTCTTCGGCCAGGTTTGCGGCGGGGCGGTCACCGATCTTGGTAATGGCGAACGAAAGCGCCCCGCGCGAGCCTGCGCCCGCAGCCTTGGCTTTTGCGTTGCATCTTTCCACCGCATCCGCCACGACGCTCCGCAGTTCCGCTTCAAGGCGCGCCAGCTGGTCCCGGTCCGTCGACCGGAAATCGACCGTAGCCCGCGCGCTTTCGGGAATCGAATTCACGCTGATGCCGCCGCGAATGGTGCCGAGGTTCAGTGTGGTGGGCGGCTGCTCCGGCAACGGCGCTTCCGCCAGCCTGGCCAGCGCCGAGGCAAGGGCGGCAATGGGATTGGGCGTCCCTGCGTCGGTAAAACTGTGCCCGCCGGGCCCGGTAATGGCGACTTCGTAGCGCCGGCTGCCCAATGCCTGGGTCACCACCGAATCCGCGCCCGCCCCGTCCAGAACGATGTGAGCAGCGACGCGCCCGGCCAGCGCGCTGTGCTCGTAGAAGCGGCGCACGCCGCGCAGGTCGCCTTCGCCTTCTTCGCCCACATTTCCCAGCACAGCGAGCGGCGCCGGCAGTCTCACTCCGGCGTTGATCAGCGCATTCGCAATGGCGAGCATTCCCGCCACACCGGCCCCGTTGTCGCAGGCTCCCGGAGCTTGCAGGCGATTGCCCTCGATCACGGGATGAATCGGCGTGCCGGCGGGAAACACGGTATCGAGATGCGCCGAGAGGAGGACCAAAGGCCCTGTGCTCTCCTGGGGTCCGCCGCCGCGCACAGCGGGCAAAATCCCAAGCACGTTGCCCGCGGCGTCGGTCTGGACATCGCACAAGCCTGTCTCTCTAAAACGCGCATCCAGCCACGCTGCCCGCGCCTGCTCGCCATAAGGCGGCGCGGGAATTGCCACCACCTCCATCTGCCAGTCCATAAGGGTCTTTGGGTTCGCGTGCAGCCAGGAGAATGCAGCGTGAATCGGCCTCTGCGCGGCGAGCGCGGTCACGCGCGTGAAGGCCGAGTTTTGGAAAAAAACCGGCATAGCGATGGATTCAGAGTAGCAGGGGATAGCGCCGGTCTTCTCAGGCCGCGGAAAACTCGCTTGTTTTGAAAGGGCACGACTTCACAGCTTGCTGAAAAAACTCAACCGCGGGAGCTTTGTAACAGGGCACGAGTTTACTCGTGCCGATTAAGGCCAAGCAAATCAATGGGGCCTTTTAGCACCTGAGGAACGCTTTACATTCACTCCAGTTTTCTTCTTGACTCCACAAATTCCATGCCATAGAATCGCCGCAGAGATGCCCCTCAAATCACTGTTTACCCAGGTGGTCAATCACCTGTGCTACGGCGGGTTGAATCTCTATATATAAATAAATCGCCGAAAAACCAGGTCTGAGCGCCGAGTCCATGTTGTTTCGGGAAGAAAAGGTCTGAAGCGCGGCGGGAGAGGTCATCCCACAACGCGATCAGCGGAATTGTCGGATGAGTATTGCAAGAAAAGGAACTGCTTATTTAGCTTTTGTTTTCACCGGATTGCTCCTGATCGTACCGATCGGCTGCGGATCATCTCTCCTAACGAACAGCACTGCCACAGGGACGGGCAGCACTGGTTCAGGGACCGGTAGCACTGGTTCAGGGACCGGCGCTGGTGCCCCTTCGTCAGCAACTCCGTTAAGCGCCAGCAATGTCAACCTGATCTTTGTCGTGAGCGAAGATTTGGCTTACCAGGCTTCCGGAGACGTGAATCCAGCGACGGCAAACCTCACGGACCAAGGCTTGCAGCGCTCGCTCCTGACGGCAAGCTTCCTCGAAGACCAGGTGCTTGGGTCGGCCAATGTCACCGGCATCTACGCCCTGGAACCAATGACCCACTTGCAGACTGCAGACGATTATCCAGACATGGTCGCGCTTTGGACCATTCAACAGTTCGCTCTGTTCAACAAGACCACGCTCTCCACAGTCATGGGTTCTTATGCCAGTCCAGACTCTGCGAACAGCTTCCCGATCAATGTGTCTTACGCATCTGGATCGGTTCCCAGCGGCGCTGCCGCGCCGTCGGCATTTTGTTCGTCATGCCAGGGCATAGATTTCAACGACCAGGGAGGCGACAACGAAGCCCTGGTGAGCGCCATCATCAAGGCAAAAGCGCCGGGCTTTTATGTCTTCTCCGCCCCCTGGGAGACTGTCAGCAGTTTGCTGGCAAAGATGAATGAGCTTGAAGGCTACAACTTAAGTATCCCTACGAGCTATCAAGGCCCCAACCAGATCTACGCGATCTCGATTGCGCCGTCAGGCGGTGCTGCCACCTTGGCCACTTTCAACAGTGAGGTGCAGCCTTCTTCGACCTATCCTGTGTTGCCTGCATCCGTGCCGACCAATAGTTCCTGCACAGAGCAAGCACCTTTCAGCGTTACGGTGACCGGAGGTAAGAGCGGAGCAGTAGTGCCAGGGGGGACCAACACCAATGAAACTCTCTACATGATCCGGCACGGCGAGGCTCATCCCGAAGGCTCCTGGGATGACGGAAATATTGTCGCAGCGGGACAATGGCGGGCGTTGGATCTCCCGGCGGCACTGAAAGGCAAAATCAGTCCGACCCAGGTTTATTCAAGCGATCCGGCCCAGTTTATCGGCGGCACACAGAATGCTGCGGGAAATGCCGACTGGTCATACGTCAGGCCCTCATTGACCGTTGAACCATACGCCATCGCGAACAATTTGCCCTACCATTTGGCCGCTGACTTCGAGACTCTTTCCTCCAACGGACCTGCATCGGCCAGCGATTTCTTTTTCAAGGGTGGTAACCTCTCCAACCAAAAAGTGCTGCTGGCGTGGGAACATAATCGTATTCCCGAAACAGTGAATGCGCTGATTGCGAGCTATTTCCCGTCGGGTGGAGCTCCGGTTGTTCCCGGTTGGCCGAGCGGCGACTACGATACTATCTGGACGGTTACGCTGGACAGCCAGGGGAATCTGACGGTCAACAACGCGAGTTGCGAAGGCCTGGATTCATCGGCGCTGCCGGCGTCGGCCCCGCAATTCTGAGCTTCGCGAAAACTGTGACAGGAAGTTAGCTTGCGGCTCGCCGCTGTTCCGGCATCGCGCGCAGCACATCCTGATCGAATCCTGGTAGCGCAACTTTGGCACGTTCGAAAGGCGCCATCTCGGCGCCAATCGGGCCCTTGGGCGTGGGTCTGGCGGAGAAAGCTCGCAGCGCACGATCGCTTTTCTGGCGCGCGCATTATCGGCCGGCTCAGTCATCGATCCCGATTCGGCAGGTTCCGATCGCCTACCCGGAACTCGATCCGCAACCCCCGGCCTCGAGCGGCAAATCCCGCTCGTACTCCACCGAATGCAGAAACAAGCCACGCGCCGGCGCCGTCGGGCCTGCCGCGGAACGGCTCCGCGCCGCCAGAATGCCGGGAATCTCTTCGAGAGCAAGCTGTCGGCGGCCAACATCGATCATGGTTCCCACCAGATTGCGCACCATGTGATGAAGAAAACCGTTGCCGCGGACGCGATACACGAGCAGCTCGCCGGCCTCGGTCTGGCGCTTCTCCCACGTGGATGAGAAAATCGTGCGAATCGTAGTCTGCTCCAGCGGCTGCACAGCCGCCAATTCTGTAGGCGCCGCTCCTTCAAGCGGGATCCGGCCCAAAGCAGAAAAGCGCTCTCGCCGCTCCGGATCGCTCGCGGCAAAGCTTTGAAAATTGTGTTCCCCTTCGAAGAGCCGTGCGCAAGCCTGGAGCGCGTCCAGATCCAGCGCCCAAGAGCAGGCGTAAACGTAACGAGCCAGAAAGGGCGGGCAAATAGCCTCGCGGAAGATCCGGTATTCGTAAGTTTTGGCGATGGCCGAGTGCCGCGCATGAAATGTACTGAGTACCGTTCTCGTTTCCAGGATTCGGATTGAAGGAGGCAGGGTCCGGTTCAGCGCGCGGTGCAGATTTTCCGGCGGAATGGGAGCCCGCAAGGCGAAGCTCGCCACCTGGCCCAGTGCGTGAACCCCTGCGTCGGTTCGGCCCGATCCCTGAGGCAACGGTGTTTCGCCTGTGATGCGGCCCAGCGCCGCCTGCAACTCTCCCTGAATCGTCGGTAAACCGGGCTGCACCTGCCAGCCCTGAAAATCGGCGCCGTCATAGGCCAGGGTCAACTTCCAGGTTTTGAGATCCGAGCCGGGTTCAGCGCATTCAGTCATGGGAGTCGCTTTAGAACAGGGTACTTGACAGGGCTGGAGACGGAGGGCGAAGGGCACATCCCCAGCGAAGCTCGCCTGGTCGGAGACGGAATTCTCGAGAAGAGGTTGCTGAAAACAGATGAATCAGCTATTTTACTAACCAGTTAGTTAAAAACCTTGCCCGATTTCGACGAAGTGCGGCTTTGGAGGAGGCGCCACCGCCCTGCGGAATTCTGCGGTACCGGGAACGAGTTGGGTACCCATTTCGTTATCAAAGATGAGCCTCGCAAGCGAATGTAGCAGCGATAATCGTCTTGAGAAGCCTGAAAACTGTATCCGGCGCGGATTCCTGGCGTCTTGAAGGCGTTTGGTTCCGCGTGCCATAGGATTTTCTGGAGAGGAAGACATGCATTTTTACTGGTCGGGTGTGTGTGATCGGGGGCAGGCAGCCACGCGCGGAGAGCGCGAGGAAGCAAAGCAGAACCGGAAGGCGCGGGGACACGCGGGCGAGCGTTTGCGCGCCATTGCGGCCGTCCTGTTGACGTTGACGGCGGGCATGCCGCCCGGTTTCGCGCAGCAGGCCGGCGCCGGCTCCAAAGGGCCGGATAAGGCTGCCTCAGAGCTGCCCGTGGCGCCTACGCCGGCGCCCACGCAGCCGTATCCTCTGCGCACTTCGAGCCGGGATTATTCCAAGCCTTTCGCCGGCTGGATCGGCGATCCGATCAAGATCTTCCTGCCTACGACGCTCGGCAAGGCGAGCTTTACGAATTCGGTGCGGCTCGCCGACCTCGTGAAGGACGGCAAAATCTACTTGAGCCTCTCCGACGCCATTGCGCTGGCCATCGAGAACAACTACGACATTGCCATCGCCCGCTACGACCTGGACATTGCGGACACCGATATTCTGCGCACTAAGACCGGAGTGGCGCCGCTGGGCGCGCCTTCGGGATTGCTGACGAACACGCTGGGCGGATCTGCTTCTACATTGTCCACGGGCGGAGGACCTGGCGGCACGACAGTTGGTTCAGGCGGCGCTGGTTCCGGCGTGAGCGGCCTTACGCTGACCACGGCCGGCGCCGGTCCCTCGTCCCGAGGCCTTCGATCCATCCGTCACGGGAACCGTGCAATTGGAGCGCGCCACCACCCCGCAGTCGAACGCACTTTTTTCCGGCGGCAAGAGTACGCTGACGACGAATACCGACGAATATAACTTCACCTTCAACCAGGGCATTGTCACCGGCGCTAACCTTGCCGTCTCGTTTCAGAACTCGAGGGTCACGACCGATAACCCGTTCACCAATTACAGTCCCTATCTGAACTCCATCTTCAAAGCCACGCTCACGCAACACCTGCTGCAAGGCGCGGGCATATGGATGAACAAGCGTTTCATCTATCAGGCGCTCAACGACCGCCGCATCGCCGACTCCTCGTTCCGCCAGCAGATTCTCTACACCGTCAATCAGGTGGAGAACATTTACTGGGGACTCGTGCAGGCCTATGAGGATGTGCAGGCTAAGGAGCGCGCCCTTGAGCAGAGCCAACAATTGCTCGCCGACAACAAGAAACAATTGGAAATCGGAAGCATGGCCCCGCTCGACGTTGTAAACGCTGAATCCAGCGTGGCAGCCGACCAGCAGGCCCTCATCAGCTCCCAGAGCGCCCTGAACTACCAGCAGCAGATCATCAAGCAGGCTATCGCCCGCAACCTCAACGACGCCACGCTTTCCGCCGCTCCGGTGATTCCTACCGACCGCGTGAGCCTGGAGGCGATTCCCGAAGAGACCCAGCCCGTGGAAGCGCTGGTACAGGAAGCCTTCCAGCAGCGGCCGGAGCTGGAACAGGCGGTGCTCACGCTACGCAACGACGAGATCACGCTGAAGGGCGCACGCAATGCGCTCATGCCAACTCTCGATGCCTATGGTTTCTACGGCTCCAGCGCTCTGGGCGGCGCGCAGAGCCCAGACGCAATCAACTTTTTTGGAATCTGCTCGGCGCCGAGCAGTACTTGCGTGTGCACAGGGAGCGGGTCGAGCATGCGTTGCAGTGCGATCTATCCCCCCGGCACCTTCCCCACAGCGGGTTATGGGACGGTGGTGCAAAATCTCTTCAACAGTTCCGCGCCCGACAAGGGAGTGGGTTTCAATCTCACCATCCCCATCCGCGACCGCTATGCGCAGTCGGTGCAGGAGCGCTCGTTGATGGAGTACCGGCAGGCCGAGCTGCGTCTGGAGCAACTGCATACGCAAATCCGCATGCAAGTGGTGAACGCGATGTTTGCGCTCAGCAACGACCGTGCCCAGGTGCGGGCGGCTCTCGCGGCGCGCGACTACAACCAGCAAAGCCTTGACGCCGAAAAGACCAAGCTGCACCTGGGGGCCTCCACCACCGCCAACGTATTGCAGCAGGAGCGCAATCTGGCCACAGCGGAGGACAACCTGATCGCCGCTCACGCCACTTACGCCAAAGACCGCGCGGGCCTCTACCAGACTCTCGCTTCGACCTTGCAGCATTACAGCATCAATCTGCCCGAAGCAGCGTCTGGAACCGTGACGGCCGCGCCCGTGGTGCCCGGAGTGGAACCGGCCAAGCCCGGCAACGAGCCAACCATGACTCCGCCGGCCACGCAGGAGCAGCCCACGCCGCCGCCGACCCAGTAAGGCGATGCGTCGAAACAACACCAAGAGAGAGACGGCCGGTTCAGCACCGGGCCATCTTGCTGGCGACCAGAAAGCAGCGCGAAGTAGGGCCGGCACGGCCTCCGTTCAGAACGGGGCGCCCTACCGCTCCGCCACGCGATCCAGCAAATCGAAGAACTCCGGGAAGCTGATCGCGGCCGACTCTGCACCCTGGATCAGCGTCTCGCCTTCGGCCCTGAGCGCCGTCACGCTGAAGGCCATGGCGATGCGGTGATCGCCGCCCGAATCGATCGTTGCGCCGTGCAGCGTCTGTCCTCCGGGCACGTCCAGCCCGTCTTCAAACTCCTCGACCTCGGCGCCCATCGCGCGCAGATTCTTCGCCACCAGCGCAATGCGGTCTGACTCCTTCACGCGCAACTCCCTTGCGCCGCGAATGCGAACGCCGCCGCTGGTGTAGGGCGCAATGGCCGCCAGCACCGGCAGCTCGTCAATCAGTTGCGCCGCCAGCGCGCCGCTCACCTCCGCCGATCCCAGCCCCCCAGCCGGCGCCGAAATCTGCACCGTGCCCACCAGCTCCGCGTGCTTCTCCTCGAGATTCACAACCGCGATGTGTGCGCCCAGTGCGGTCATCACGTCCAGCAGCGTGGCCCGCGTTGGGTTCAGCCCCACCGCATCCAAAATCAGACTTGAGCCGGGAAAGAGCAGCGCCGCGCACAGGAAAAATGCCGCCGAAGAAAGGTCTCCCGGAACAGCGGCATCAATGGCATGCAGCGCCTGCGGCCCCGCAATCGAAACTGAGTCCAGCGTTCTGGTTACATTAGCGCCGAAGGCGCGTAAAGCCAACTCGCTGTGGTCGCGGGTGCGCACAGCCTCCCGCACTGTTGTCGTCCCCGCCGTCTGCAATCCCGCCAGCAGCACGCAGCTCTTCACCTGCGCGCTGGGAACCGGCGTGGTGTAGTCGATGGCGCGTAGCGGGCCGCCCTCGATCGTTAGCGGCGCGTGGCCTTCGGTCAGCGTTAGCCGTGCGCCCATAGTTTCCAGCGGCTTCTGAATCCGCTCCATCGGCCGGCGCGAAAGCGACTCGTCGCCTATGAGCGTAA
Source organism: uncultured Acidobacteriota bacterium (assembly GCA_963832535.1). Lineage (GTDB taxonomy): Bacteria > Acidobacteriota > Terriglobia > Terriglobales > Acidobacteriaceae > Telmatobacter. The sequence continues at coordinate 128,089 of CAWHUK010000019.1, read as the reverse complement.
ACCGCCCCTCCTGCGGCGCCAGCAGGCCGCTGATCATGCGCATCGTCGAGCCGGAGTTGCCGCAATCCAGCGGTTGCGCAGGAGGTGTCGCGCGCCCACCCACGCCTCGAATTTCCACGGCTTCCGCGCCGGTCCGGTTTACCTTCGCGCCCAGCGCCTCCATACATCGGAGAGTTGACGCGCAATCGGCTCCAGTGGAAAAATTCGAAAGCCGCGACACGCCTTCGCCAAAGCCGGCCAGCATGGCGTAGCGATGGCTGATGGACTTGTCGCCGGGCAGACGCAAACTCCCGTTTATATTGCGTGCAGGGCGAATCAGGCGTTCCTGGGCGGTGGTTTGCAAGCGGTCTCCGAACCGAAGTGCAGTTCCTTTTGAGTCTATCGAACCGGGCGCGGTGGGCTGGACACGGCGGTGAACTTACCGGAGCGCAATGGCCTACGGCACTGGCTCCAGATGCGCCGTGAAGTGGCGCAGAAACGGCGCTTCATAGGTCAAACTCATGCCTCGAATCTTCTCGCGATTCTTCCACACCTCCAGAATCACTTCAACCAGATAGTCGATGTGGCTCTGCGTGTAGACGCGGCGCGGAATGGCGAGGCGCACCAGGTCCATTTGCGCCGCGGCGGCAAACATCAGCGTGCCGATCTCGACAGACCGCACGCCGCCTTCGAGATAAAGCTCGCAAGCCAGCGCCACGCCGGGAAATTGCGCCGTGGGGATGTGCGGCAAAAACGCGCGTGCGTCGAGATAGATGGCATGCCCGCCGGGCGGCTGCACAATGGGCACGCCCGCCGCTGCGATGTGATTGCCCAGGTACGCTGTCGAGGCAATGCGGTATCGCAGGTAATCTTCTTCGAGCGCCTCCTGCACGCCCACGGCAATGGCCTCCAGATCGCGCCCCGCCAGCCCGCCGTAGGTCGGGTAGCCTTCGGTCAGGATCAGCAGGTTCTTCTCCTGCTGCGCCAGCAGATCGTCGTTGGTGCACAGAAAGCCGCCGATGTTGGCCATGCCGTCCTTCTTGGCGCTCATGGTGCAACCGTCGCCCAGTCGGAACATCTCCTGCGCAATCTCTTTTGGCGATTTTTGCTCGTATCCTTTCTCGCGCAGCTTGATGAACCATGCGTTCTCGGCGAAGCGGCAGGCATCAAAGTAGAGCGGAATGCCGTGCCGCTTGCAAACCGCGCTCACCTGGCGCGCATTCTCCATTGACACCGGCTGCCCGCCGCCGGAGTTATTGGTTACAGTGAGCATCACCAGCGGAATGCGCTCGCGGCCCACGCGCGCGAGGAGGGCTTCGAGCGCGGCCACATCCATGTTGCCCTTGAACGGATGCGCCAGGGCCGGCTGGCGACCCTCCGCAATGACGAGATCGACCGCCTCCGCGCCCGTAAACTCCACGTTGGCGCGGGTGGTGTCGAAGTGCGTGTTGTTGGGAACGACGTCGCCTTTTTTGCATGTCACGCCGAACAGGATGCGCTCGGCAGCGCGTCCCTGGTGCGTGGGAATCACGTGCTTGTAGCCAAAAACATCCTGTACAGAACTCCGGAAGCGGTCGAAGCTGCGGCTGCCGGCGTAACTTTCGTCGCCTTCCATGATGGCCGCCCACTGGTGGGTCGACATGGCGCCGGTGCCCGAATCGGTCAGCAGGTCGATGAGAACGTCGTCGGCGGGCAGCAGGAAAAGATTGTAGTGTGCGGCTTTCAAAAGTTGCTCGCGTTGCGCGCGCGTGGTCCAGCGGATTGGCTCAACACTCTTGATCCGGAACGGTTCGATGATGGTTTTGACGTGCATATTGGATCTCTTGAAGTCCCTGCGCATTATTGCTCATGAGAGGGCAAATGGCCAATCCGCCTTGGCGATCACGATGGCTTTTATGAAATTTCTGTGCAGGATTGTTTTCACCCCCCTCCGCGGCAAAGGCAAAAAACGTTGCGCGGTTCGTGCATCCGGATGCGCCTGATTCTGCCCATGCGAACGATTGCCGGGCTTGCGGGCGGCGGCATGAGTTGAAAATCCGTGCCCTAGCGCACTCTCAGCACGATGATGGTTTCGTCGTCGAAGCGGTCTTTGCCGCCCTGAAAGCGTGCTACATCGGCGAGGATGGCGTCGGCGAGCTCCTGAGCGGGAAGATCGCGGCTGACGCCGAGCAGGGCGATGAGGCGCTCCTGGCCGTACATCTCTTCCTTCTCGTTTTCCGCGTCCAAAATCCCATCCGATACGAAGACGATGGCGTCGCCAGGTTGCGTGGCCACGCTCAGCTCCTCGTACGCGGCGTTGGGAAACATGCCCAGCGGGAAGCCATCGGCGCGGATAGGAAGCGATTCGCCGGCGCGGCAAAAGACGGGCTGGACGGCGCCGGAGTTCGCCACCTGCAGCGTCTGGTTCTCGTCGTTCCAGAGTGTGAAGAGCATGGTGACGTACTGCGATTCGAGCTTGCGCGCCTGCAGGGCTTCGTTGAGCCCGGCCAGCATTTGCGCGGGTTCCGACCGCACCAGATGAGCCGCGGCCCGCATGATGCCGCTCACCAGTGTGGCGAGCAGCGCGGCGGGCGCGGCTTTGCCGCTCACATCGCCGAGGACGATGGCGGTGCGGTTGGAGCCGTACTCGACAAAGTCGTAAAGGTCGCCGCCGATGGTGCGCGCGGGCAAAAAGCGTACCGCCATTTCGGCATGAGGAAGCGATGGCGCCTCGGTCGGCAGCAGGCGTAGCTGCACCTCGCGGGCCATTGCAATATCTTTCTCGAGCTGCGCCTCCTGACGGCTCACGGCCTGGTACAGGCGCGCATTTTCAATTGCGATGGCAATCTGCGCGCCCAGCGTGGTCAACATGCGCTCGTGTTCTTCATTGAAGAAGTTGGGCCGTATGTGTTCCAGATCGAGCACGCCGATGACGCGGCCTTTGTAAAAGAGCGGCACGATCAGCTCCGAGCGGGTCTCGGGGTTCATGGGAATATAGCGCTGATCCTGGCTGACGTCGGGAACATTGACGGGGCGCCACTCGCGCACCGCCGCGCCCACCAGGCCGCTGCTCGTGGGAATGCGGCGCATGGGGGCGTGCGAGTAACCAAAGCGCCAAGCGTAGCGGGTAATGAGCGTCTCGCCTTTCTTGTCGAGCAGCAGGACAGAGAACACCTGGTAATCGATGAGGCGGCGCAAGAGCTGGCCGACGCGTTCCAGCAGGGGGTTGAGATCGAGTATCGAGGCCAACTCGACTGCAATCTCGTTGAGCACTTCGAGGGTCTGCGCCTGGCGGGAGACGCGGGCGTACAGGCGCGCGTTCACAATGGACTGGGCGATGCGCGAGGCAGTCAGCGTGAGGATGTGAAGGTGCTCGGAACGGAAGAAATCCGGCTGCTCGCTTTCAATATCCATCACGCCGATGAGCCGGTTTTTCGCGATGAGGGGTATAGCCAGCTCGGAGCGCACAGCGGGGTTCGCGGCCACGTAATAATCCGCGGCGGATACGTCATTGAGGAGAATCGGCTGCCGTGTTAGCGCGACCTTGCCCACGACGCCCTGGCCAACGGGGACTGGTGCGCGCTCGGTCTGCGGCGAATGACCGAACTGGAAGCGCATGCGAAGGTCGTGGGTGCGGTCGTTGAGCAGGAAAATGGCGAAGATGCGGTAAGGGATGACGGCGTGAACAAGCTCGGACGTGCGGTTGAGCAGCGTTTGCATGTCGAGTGTGGTGTTCATTACGTCGGCGAGACGCATGAGGTAGACGACATCGGCAGGCTCGATGCGCGCGTCCAGCGGATCGAGAAGCGCAGACTCAGCAGGGCGGTAAGCGCCCTCGAGTTCGTACCCTGCGGACGAGGATGGCGGAGTTTCGGCCATAACGGTTTGAAGGGAATGATAACGCAAAAGCGCGGAGTAGGGATCAGGGAATAGGGAACAGGGAGTAGGGATCAGGAAAAGGGATCAGGGAACAGGGATCAGAGAACAGAAAAGACCGGAGCAGGAAACCCGGGAATGTTCCCAACAAAGCTGCTGTCCTCGGCTGCCGTCCTCGCGTTCGTTCAATGCGCAGCGTTTTGGTGCGGCGCTCGGAGCCTACCCGCGATCTGAGGAAGGACGTAGACCGAGCTACAGGCTGATCCCTGACCCGCTGTGCTCGTTTCTCACTCTGCTCCCAGTTCGCGGACAATCGCCACCGAAGCCGACGAGCCGATGCGGCTGGCGCCGGCTTCGAGCAGGGCGCGCACGGCCGCCAGAGTGCGAATGCCGCCGGAGGCCTTGATGCCGCACCGGGCGCCGGCCACGCCGCGCAGCAAGAGCGACATCGGCGGGGGTCGCGCCGCCGGTCGAGAAGCCGGTAGAGGTTTTAAGAAAGTCAGCGCCGGCCTGGATGGCGATCTCGGAGGCGCGCAGCTTTTCTTCCACGGTCAGCAGGCAGGTTTCCAGAATCACCTTGAGCAGGGCGCCATGATGATGGGCCACGTTCGCGGCGGCATGGATGGTGTGGTGAACGGCCTAGGTAGTTGCCGCTCTTGAGCTGGCCGATGGGCAGGACCATGTCGAGCTCGCGGGCGCCCAGTCGGATCAGCGCGGCAGCTTCCTGGCGCAGCGTAGAGACCAGCGACGCGCCGAGCGGAAAGCCGATGAGGACCCCGACGGGAATACCGGTGCCGGCAAGCACGCTGACCGCGGTAGACGCCCAGACGGGGTTGACCATGGCGCAGGCAAATCGGTAGCGGACGGCTTCTTCGCAGAGGTTTTCCACCTGCTGGCGCGTGGCATCAGGGTTGAGCAGGGTGTGGTCGATGACGGCGGCCAAAGATTGCCAGTTGGTGAGGGTTTTGGCGGTAAAAGCGGCCGAATCGAAGGCTCCGTTATCAAATTCCAGGTCTGAATCAGGTCTGTGTTCTGGAGGTCTGTGTTCTGGAGGGAAATTGTTGCAGCCATGGGTGGTGCTCCTTGCATTACGCGGGGTGCCGCTCTACGAGGCGGCCTGACCACGGTCCCCGGGAGATGAGTATACGGCGCGCGCGAGGCCAGATGAGCCAAATGAATAGATGCCGAAATCTCGCTCACAGGCTACTGGAGGGAAGGGCGGAGCGGAAATTTACAAACTACGCGGGGTTGCCGGGACGCCATGACGCAGATGTCAGGCAGGTTGCGGTAGCGCTCGCCATAATCCATGCCGTAACCGATCACAAAAAGGTTGGGAATGGAGAAGCCCACGTAGTCGGCATCGATTCTTTCGATGCGGCGCGAAGGCTTGTCGAGCAGCGTGGCGATACGCAGTGTCTTGGGATGCTGCTGCAGGAAAATCTTCCGCAGGTAAGTGAGGGTGAGGCCGGTGTCGAGAATATCTTCGACGATGAGAACGTTCTTGCCCTCAATGGGCTGGTCGAGGTCCTTGATGAGCTTGACCGCGCCGGAGGACCGCTGGCCGCTGCCGTAGCTGGAAGTGGCCACAAAGTCGAAGGTGGCGTCAGCCTGGATGGCGCGCGAAAGGTCAACCAGAAAGAACGCCGCGCCTTTGAGCACGCCCACCATCACCAGCTTTTCTCCGTTCAGGTCGCGTGTAATCTGCGCGCCCATCTCAGCGACGCGTTCGGCGATCTGCTGGCGGGAATAAAGGACGTCAAGGCCCTGATAGGTCATGGTCGCCATGCACACAGTATCGCGCGAAACTGCTTTTTTTGTCGCCTGCTTAAATCGCGGCGACTCCATGGAGGGGCAGGTCAGCGGTTTGAGACGCGCGCGCGTCTATACTTGAAGAGCGATGCATCCCTTTCTGCACATTGGGTCGTTCACCCTGCCCACTTACGGGCTGATGCTTTGGGTAGCTATTGTGACCGCCATGATTGTGGTGGACCGCGCCTTCAAGCGCGCGCGCATCGCCGCAGATGCGGTGGCGATGGTGGCAATGGCCGCAGTGGCAGGCATCGTGGGCTCCAAAATCTGGTACCTCGTCCTTGACTCGCCGGGGGACTTCCGGGCCATGGGCTGGAGTGCTTTGTTCCAGAACGCCGGATTTTCGTGGTTTGGCGCATTGGTCTTCGGTATCTTGGCGCTGGTGCTGCAAGGCTGGCGGGCGAAAATCGGGGGTCTGCGCACTCTGGATTTGGCGGTTCCCGCCGCTGCCATCGGCCAGGGCTTGGGGCGCATCGGGTGTTTTCTTTCCGGCGACGGTTGCTACGGCATTGCGATCAAGCCAGTCCATATCCTTGGATTTACCTTCCGGGCCGTGGGGGATGAGCTTCCCGCATGGGGTCGTCCCTGTTTTTGTTCCTGTCTACCCCACGCCGCTTTATGAACTGGCAGCAGGATTGTTGATCGGCTGGTGGCTATGGTGGCGCCTCGGCAAACCGCACGCCACAGGCGCGATTATGGGGCAATACCTGGCCCTCGCTGGAACAGCTCGTTTTTTCGTTGAATTTATTCGCCGTAATCCTAAGGTTCTATGGGGCCTATCGAATGAGCAACTGTCCAGCGTCGGGGCCATTGTGGCGGGCGCTGCGCTCATCTGGTGGGCGGCCACGCGGCCTGCTCTCAGGCCGGAAAAAGCATCGGCGCCGGTCGTGAAGCCGGCGTAGAGAACCCCGGCATAGAGACGCCTTTGCCGAGGAGTCTTCCGCACCCTTTCTCATCGACGTTTGTACAATCTCCTTCGGGCCGCAGAGCGCATCTGACGGGCACGCGTCTATACTTGAAGAGAGATGCTTCCCTATCTGTTTCACATCGGATCCTTCAACGTACCTACCTTCGGCCTGATGCTTTGGCTGGCCGCCGTAACGGGCGCGATTGTGGTGGACCGCGCGTTTAAGCGGGCGCGCATCACCGCGGATGCGATGGGGATGGTCGGGATTGCCGTTGTGGCAGGCCTCGTGGGCGCAAAGCTTTGGCACATCCTGGACTCACCCGGCGAATTCCAGATAATCGGCTGGCGCGTTTTGTGGGATTCGGCGGGGTTTGCCTGGTACGGCGGGCTCGTCTTTGGCATCTCGGCGCTGGTTTTGCAAGGGATACGGGCAAAGATCGGCGCGCTTCGGACCCTGGATTTGGCCGCTCCTGCGGCCGCAATCGGTTACGGCATAGGACGCATCGGGTGCTTCCTCTCGGGCGACGGCTGCTACGGGGTCGCAATTCGGCCGGTCCATCTTCTCGGCTTCACCTTTCGCCCCTGGGGAATGGCATTTCCGCATGGGCTTGAGCCAGTCTACGTTACTGTCTATCCCACGCCCCTCTATGAGCTGGGCGCGGGGTTGCTGATCGGCTGGTGGCTGTGGTGGCGCCTCGGCAAGCCGCATCCGGCGGGCGCGATCACGGGCCAGTACTTGGCGCTCTACGGCATAGCTCGCTTTCTGGTTGAGTTCATTCGCCGCAACCCCAAAGTTCTTTGGGGCTTATCGAATGCGCAACTTGCCAGCGCCGGCGCGGTGATTGCGGGTATCGCGCTCACTTTGTGGGCAGCCACGCGGCCTGCCGCAGTGACGAAAAAAGCTTCGGCGACTCTCGCAAAACCAGCATAGATCCCGAGTCCCATGGTATTGAACTGATATAAGCCGCGCCGGCGAGGCCAAAGTCTTTCGCTGCTTGAACGGAAGATCCAAGCGAGCGGCAGGGGCGGCAAGGACTTGTAAGGGGACCGCTTCTTGAGGCCCGGAGCGCGGAACCCCGATTCCGAAAGCTGCATCTAAGAAATTAGACTGGCCGGAAACGGTGCGGGTGCAATTGAACGCAGATGCTCCGAACGGCCAGGATGTAAGCGACAGCCTCTTCGATTAATCTCCGAAGGACTGACTGTTCCTCCTCGCACGCGAAATGAGGCCCCCGACGCTGCGAAAGGAACACAGCAGTGGGTGGTTGGAAACCAATCTGTCGCTATCGGCAGCTTGCTAGTTACTTTATCGCCAACGCAGCGCCCGTTCTGGCGCCAGACGCTTCTGGGAATCTCCGTCTCCCGTCCCTTGAAATTTCGCTTACTTCACCACGATTCTCAATTGGCTCAATAGACTTCGACAGCGATTCGCAAGCTGCGGGCAGCGTATGCGGCGCACGGCAGCGGAGCCCCCATGTGCTGTTTCGCGGTGATCGGAGCCCTCCGCGTTGCCGATTCCAGATGGCTTGTACCTGTGCTGGTTTGTAGTGCTGAGTTGATCGTGAAAGCAAAAAACTTCGTCGAAAGGAGTGGATTGGTATGAACACGAATGAAAAAGCAATTGCCATCTCGACGGTAGGATACCTGTGTCTTGCCGTTATGGGCTGGATGATCTCCATGACCTTCGCCTCCTGGTTTTCCGGGCAGTATGACATGACGTTTCTGTATCCGCTGGTCATCGTCCTTGGCGTAATGGGGATTTTGTCGTTTGTCGAAGGCCGCGGTCTGGACGCTATCGTCTTTTTTGGCGGGACTGCGCTGCTCTCCTCGGCGTGCGTGTATAAAGCGGCCGTCGAGTTCGCCAAATTGACGGATCCGCGCGCCTACCTGGGATGGTTCGCAATCCTGTGGGCGGCTGTCTTCGCCTACGTCTTTGTAGGTTCGCTTAAGAGCGGTTTAGATCGGACGCTCTTCCTGCTTGGACTGTGTCTTACGATGACGTCGCTAGCAATCGGAGGCTGGTCGGGTGCGCACGGCTGGGTCATCCTTGCCGGCTACATCGGATTGGCTACATCGGTCGTGGCGGGCGTGACCTCCGGGAGCGAGATTATTCGCCTCGGACTTGTCCGCAATCCCAACGTGCCCAACGTGCAGAACGTGCCCAACGTGCAAGGCCCGCGATCGATTGCGGCCGATTGATCGACGCCGTTCGATCGCATGTAGGGAACCGGTTGCCCTCGGTTGCTTGCTGGCCGCAGGATGCCAGGAAGCAGCCGGCGGGCTCCATTGTCTTCGGAGGGTCCGGTCCGGAAGATTTCTCTCACCGCGTTGATCAATGTCGTGTGACGGACGTGTGACGTGAAGCACGACGTTCGTCAAGTCCCCGACGAACGAGTGAGCTGTAACACATGTGATGGCGCTCACAGCCACCTGTATTTTGTCCTGCGTAACGTCGGTCACATCAACCCGCGAAGTCGCCCGTTGGGACTCGCGATTTCCGAGTTGAGCCTGCAGTAGGTTCAGTGAATGGGCGGCGAATAACTTGCTTGTCCCCCAATCTGCGCGCCGGGTAATTTCGTTTCCTTAGGGGGTGGTTATGGAAATCCTGCTGGAACCAGTTTCTCTTCTGATAGGGCTTTCGGTCTTTCTTACCGCTGCACTCGTGCTCGCGATCTCTCACCGGAAACTCCGCTGATTTTTTGAAACCGAGCCGCACCCGCAGCTACAACTCCTTGGGTGGCAGTTCGCGGAGAGCGTGCCCCTGTTGACGCTGCTACTTGCAATCTGGACCATTTCAGTCTATTATTCTCTCCATGGACCTTATGGCCTGTTGTCGCTGCTGTCCGACGCCTCGCGCGCATCGGTGACATGGGTCTGAACGTCCGATAGAAATCCACGGCCTCCCCAAATGCCCGCGACACAGTTTGGCTGTCGCGGGCATTCCATTTTTTCCGTCGATCTTCAATCCAGGTCATCACCGATCTTCGATCTCGGTCAATAAAGGAAGGAAATGAGCGAAACCCTACAGAAAGAGACTAAAGCCCAGCGTGCCGAGCGCCTGAAGCGCGAAAAGAACCCGTGGGCCGTCTTTGACGAGGTGCGCGCATTCGCTCGTGAGGGCCGGTCCAGCGTTGTGCCCGAGTGGGCCTCTTTTTACTTCAAATGGTGGGGCATTTACACGCAGGGCGACGGCGTAGGCGCTACCGGCGGCAAGGGCGGCGAGGGCCTGGCGACCGACTGGTTCATGATGCGCATCGCCATCCCCAACGGCATCGTCTCCTCAAGCCAGCTTCGCGCCATCGGCGGCCTTACCCGCAAATATGCCCGCAACCTCGCAGACATCACTGTCCGCCAGAACATTCAGCTCCACTGGCTCTCGATCGAGTCGCTGCCTGAAGTGGTTGACGCGCTCGATGCCATCGGCCTCTCGCCAAAGGGCGCTTGCGGCGATGTGGTGCGCAATGTGACCGGCTGCCCGCTGGCAGGCGTCGCCGACGACGAGCTCATCGACGCCTCGCCCATCGCGCTTGCCATTGCGCACGAGCTCAGGGCAAATCCCGACTTCTACAACCTGCCGCGCAAGTTCAAAATTTCCGCCACCGGCTGCCCTTCGTGGTGCACCTATCCCGAGATCAACGACATTGCGCTCACAGCCGTTGAACGCGGCGGCGAAGTGGGCTACTCGCTGCGCGTCGGCGGCGGCCTCTCCAATGAGCCGCATCTTGCGGTTCGGCTTGACGCCTTCGTTCGTCCCGATCAGGCGGTTCGCGCCGTTCGCGGCGTCTCGGAGATCTTCCGCGATCAGCAGGGCCTGCGCGAGAGCCGCGATCACGCGCGTCTCAAATACCTTTTCATGCGCGAAGGCTGGACGGCAGGGCGTTTTCTCGATGAGCTGCATGCGCGGCTCGGCTTCAAGCTGGACCCCGGCGTGCCGGAGCAGGTACCCGATGACAACCTCCGCGACCATGCCGGCGTCCATCCGCAGCGCGAACCTGGACTTGCGTATGTAGGCGCGTCCGTTTTGCGCGGCCGCATGACCGGCGAACAACTTGAGGCTGTCGCGGAACTGGCCGAGCGCTTCGGCAGCGGTTCGCTGCGCGCCACCGTCTCGCAGAACCTGGTCATTGTCGACGTGCCGTACGGAAAGACCGGAGAACTGGCGCGCGAACTGGGCCAGATCGGCCTGCATGTCGACGGCTCGCCGTTCTGGCGCGGAGCCATTGCCTGCACCGGCACCGAGTTCTGCAAGCTGGCTATTGCTGAGACCAAGGGCTTCACGCGCTGGCTCGTCGACGAGCTCGAAGAGCGGCTGCCGCAATTCGATCAGCAGCTCAAACTGCACGTCACAGGCTGCCCCAACGGCTGCGGCCAGCACTGGATCGCCGACATCGGCCTCGAAGGCAAAAAGATCAAGTACGAGGGCCAGCTGACCGACGCCTTCTACTTCTGCCTCGGCGGAGCGGTGGGCCAAAACGCGGGCGTGGCGCGCCCTGTGGGCTACCGCTGCCCTGCGCCGCTCGTGCCGGAGGCAATCGAACGCCTGCTGCGGCATTACCTGACGGGCCGCGAGCCGGAGGAAAATCTTCGCTCCTGGTTTGCGCGCCACACCAACGACGAACTGCGCGCGCAGCTTGCCGGCGAGGTTCTTGAGCCGGTGGAGCGCGACCTGCCAACAGGCCGCGTGCCGCACGCTGTCGCGGAGTGAGAAAAGCAGAGAACAGAGAACCGAAAACAGAGAGCTGGTAGCTACCGGCTACAAGCTAGAACCCGGGAGCGAGTATCTGAAATGAGTCTGCTGCCGATCTTTCTGAAACTCGACGGCCGCCAGTGCCTGCTGGTGGGCGCGGGAACGGTTGCGCTCGACAAGATCAGCTCGCTGCTCAAGACCGGTCTCAAGCTGCGCGTGGTTGCGCCCGAGGCGCGGGCTGAAGTTCGCGCGCTGGCCGCCGAAGGCAAGATCGAATGGATTCAGCGCGACTTTGAGCCCGCCGATCTCGATGGCAACTTCATCGTGATTGCCGCGACGGATTCGCCCGGCGTCAACGCCGAAGTCCATCGTGGCGCGGTCGCGCGCGGCATTCCGTCGAATAGCGTCGACGATATTCCCAACTGCGACTTCTTCTTCGGTTCGGTGGTGAGCAGAGGAGACTTGCAGATCGCCATCTCGACCGCCGGCGAAAGCCCAGCCCTTGCGCAGCGGCTGCGCCGTGAGATTGACGAGCAACTGCCCGATGATTTAGGCCCTTGGCTCGCGCAACTGGGCGAGCTGCGGCGCGAGGTACTCTCGACGCACGAGCGCGGAGAGGAACGCCGTCTGCTGCTGCACGAGTTGGCGCAACGGCAAATCTGCGACTCGCCGACCTGCGCAACGCGGCAGCTCGCGCGCAGTCCTGCTCCCGGAGGGAGCAAAGAGAATAGCCCGGCAAGTGCCGCGGCGGACGCAGCCCTGGGATAGCGTCCCCCATTGAAGCCTCTAGCCCCGTAGGGGCGACAGATCCTTGCCGAAGAGGCGCCGTCTATTTGGTAGGCGCGGGTCCCGGCGATCCCGAGCTGCTCACCGCCAAGGCGCTGCGATTGATCGAGAGCGCCGATGTGATTCTGCACGACGATCTCGTTCCCCCGGCAATACTCAACCTGGCTCCGCTCCATGCAATGATCGTCAACGTGGGCAAGCGCTGCGGCGTAAAGACCATCACCCAGGAACAAATTAACGCGCTGATGATCGGCCACGCGCGCGCAGAGCGCAGCGTGGTTCGGCTCAAGAGCGGCGATCCGCTGCTCTTTGGGCGCGCGTCCGAAGAGATGGCTGCTCTTTCGGAAGCTGGCGTGCCGTATGAGATCGTTCCCGGCGTCTCTGCCGCCTTTGCCGCGGCCGCAGCGATCGGGCGTTCGCTCACTGATCGCGACTGGGCCTCGCACGTCGTTTTTTCCACCGGCCATCACGCCGGGTCGCGCAACCGAGAGGCGCTGCCGGCGCTCGAAGCCGCAACCCGCGTCGTCTACATGCCCGGCCGCGACCTCACCCTGCTCGCAGCCGAATGGCTGGCCGAGGGTCTGCCGCCGGAACTGCCCTGCGCTCTCGTCTCCCGCGCCGCCCAGCCTGACCAACAGGTGCTGCATACCACTCTCGGCGTATTGGGCAGCGCCGTGCCCGACGCTGCGCCCAGCCTGCTCCTTGCCGGATGGGCAGTGAGGGAGCAAGTCGGCGAGTTAGCAAGCCGGCAAGTTAGCGCGCCAGCGGAGTTAGCGGAGTTAGCGGGCCAGCGGAGTTGGCGGAGCTAGCGGAGTTAGCCTGACGGAACCGAATTTGCCAGGCCGGAATTCTCCACCTATTGTTTCGCCCATGGTGCGCCCGACGGTTTAGAACGGCGCACCTGGGGAACTGCAGCTCGAACCCCGGCGGAGAAACTCGATTGCAGGATGCCTTGTAACAGGGCACGACTTCAGTCGTGCCGCAAAAGGCTGACAACTATATCCGGCTTCAGCCGCTGCAAAAGCAGAAATTCTTGGGAATGTGCATCTGCAGGGGCTAAAGCCCGATCGATCCGCGACCGCCTTCGCACGACTGAAGTCGTGCCCTGTTACAAAACTTCACAATTGGGTTGCAGCATCCCACCCTGGCGGCAAAAACAAGAACGCCGCGAGGGTGGGGCACCCGGCAAGTCTGCAAGTCAGCGAGGCAGCGCATCTAGCGGAGTTTCCCTTGCGGAGCCTCGCGAGAGCCGTTTGGTGAGCCATCCTGCTATCCTTGATTTTGTGATTGCGCGTCCCCGCCTCAGAGGAATTTTGGCCATGGGCCTCCTGTTGGCCCTCTCTTTGGTGGCCTGCCACAAGGAAGAGCAGGCCGTCGAGGGCGTGGCCCACACCGCCGCCAAAGCCGAACACCAAGCCCAGGCTACGGCCACCGAGCGCGACCAGGAGCGCGCCCAGCTTGAGCAGATTCCTCTGCCCACCAAGAGCCTTTACATCGATATTCACGATCCCGCCGCGTGGGCCAATCCTTTTCTCTCCGTCGGCGCCGAAACGCTGACGCTGCGCATCATCCTGCCCGACGCGAATCCCAGCCCGATGGGCCAGGGAACCCTGCTCCGGCCTGTAGCCGCGCGCCGCCAGGAGCTCCAGTTGCGGCTCTCCGATCTCGACCAGGCCGTCGCCGCCATTCCTGCCGGCGCGTGGCCTTATGGCCGCGTCATCGCCGTCGCCGAATCGCCCTCTGCCGCGCCCAAAGACCGCCCCATGGTCCGCCGCAATGTCGAAGCCGTCATCCGCCAACTCAACGACCTCGGCGTGGTCGTGGAAGAGTGGCCGGCGCGGTAACGCGCAACGCCAGTTCCCCCAACGCGTTACCATTTTCTCGTGAGCCCTTCGTCTTTTTCCGTCCTTCCCAATCTGACCCCGCTCGCCCATGAGCGCTTTTCTGCGCACCGCGAGCTCGAAGCACTCCTTAAGAAAACCCTACGCGGCGAGGTGGGCTTCGATCTTGGCTCGCGCGCCCTTTACGCCGCCGATGGCTCCAATTACCGACAGCTCCCCATCGGCGTCATTTTTCCCCGCGACGCCGCCGACGTGGAAGCCGCGCTCGCCGCCTGCCGTTCCACAGGCGCCGCGGTGCTTCCGCGCGGCGCGGGCACCAGCCTCGCCGGCCAGTGCGTCAACGTCGCCGTGGTCTTCGACTACTCGCGGCACATGAATGCGCTCGACTCGCTCGATCCTGCGGCCAAGATCGCGCGCGTTCAGCCCGGCATCGTGCTCGACCGCCTGCGCGACGCCGCTGAAGCGCATCACCTGACCTACGCTCCCGACCCCGCCACCCACTCCCGCTGCACCCTCGGCGGCATGATCGGCAACAACAGTTGCGGCGTGCACGGCCTGCTGGGCGGCAAAGTTGCCGACAACGTGGAATCGCTCGACATCGTTCTCTACGACGGCACGCGCATGACCGTCGGCGCCACCACGCCGGCCGAACTCGACGCACTCATCCGCTCCGGCGGCCGCGTGGGCCAGATCTACGCAGGCCTGAAACGAATTCGCGACACATACTCCGTCCAAATCCAGAAAAAGTTTCCCCGCATCCCCCGCCGCGTCTCCGGCTACAACCTCGACGAACTGCTGCCCGAAAGCAACTTCAACGTCGCCCGCGCGCTGGTCGGCTCTGAGGGCACCTGCGCCAACATCGTCTCTGCCACGCTTAACCTCACCGCCAGCCCGCCCTTCCGCGTCCTCACCCTGCTCGGTTTCAACGATCCGTTTCTCGCCGCCGACGTTGTCCCGCTCGCCCTCGAACACAAGCCCATCGGCCTTGAAGGGTTCGATTCCATGCTTGTCGATTTCATGCGCCGCAAGGGCCTCGCGTTTAAAGGCCTCGATCACCTCCCGCCCGGCGTCGGCTTTCTGCTTGTCGAAATGGGCGCCTGGACTGCCGAAGAGGCCCGTGCCCAGGCCGAATCCATCGCCCGCGCCTCGCAATCCTGGCCCTCACCGCCCGTTGCCCACATCTGCACGCCCGCTGAAGCCGCTTCTGTGTGGCAGGTCCGCGAATCCGCTCTCGGCGCCACCATCTTTGTTCCCGGCGAGCCCGACCGCTGGGAAGGTTGGGAGGACGCCGCCGTTCCTCCCGCGCAGCTTGGCAGCTATCTGCGCGCCATCAATAAGCTGATGTCCGAATACGGCTATAGCAGCCCGCTCTACGGCCATTACGGCCAGGGTTGCGTACACAGCCGTATCAATTTCGACTTCGCTACTCCAGAAGGCATAGAAAAATTCCGCGAGTTCATCGAGCGCGCCGCTGAAGTTGTCGTCTCCTACGGCGGCTCGCTATCCGGCGAGCACGGCGACGGCCAATCCCGCGCCGCTCTCCTGCCCAAAATGTTCGGTCCCGAGCTCATCGAGGCCTTCCGCGAATTCAAAACGCTCTGGGACCCCGACAATCGCATGAATCCCGGCAAGCTCTCCGATGCCGTCCGCGTCTACGATCCGGTTGAGAATCTTCGCCACAGTCCAGTGCACGAAACGCACGAGATGGAAACTCATTTCGTCTTTGCGAAAGACAACGGCTCTCTCGAGCGCGCCGCCGAGCGCTGCGCCGGCGTGGGCTCCTGCCGCAATATGCAGGGCGGCGTCATGTGCCCCAGCTATCGCGCCACCGGCGAGGAGCAGCACTCCACCCGCGGCCGTGCCCATCTGCTGTGGGAGATGCTCGCCGGCGCCCTCCGCGACGAAGGTTTCCAGAGCCAAGCCGTCCACGAGGCCCTCGACCTCTGCCTCAGTTGCAAAGCCTGCAAATCCGAGTGTCCGGTCCAGGTGGACATGGCTGCCTACAAATCCGAGTTTCTGGCGCAGCGCTACAAGGGCCGTCTGCACCCGCTGCAGCACTACATCTTCGGATTTGCCGATCGACTTGCCCGCTACGGCTCTCTCGCGCCGGCCCTTACCAACGCAATTCTCACCGGCCCGTTCACCAGCCCGCTCATCAAGCGCATCGCCGGCGTGGCGCAGGCGCGCCAACTGCCTCGCCTGGCGCGGAAAAGCTTCCAGGAGGCACGAAACTCATCGGGCATTTCCACTAATCTCAATCAACAGCTGGGTGCCCCAGGTCTCGATTCTGAGACCTGGGAAACCACAAAGGCTAACGGGCCCCAATCGGTGCTGCTCTGGCCCGACACCTGGAACAACTACTACCACCCGCAATCGCTCTCAGCGGCGGAAACCGTCCTTACCCAGGCCGGCTTTCAGGTGGAAACCCCGCAGGGCCACATCTGCTGCGGCCGCCCGCTCTACGATTTCGGCCTTCTCTCGGCCGCCCGCTCCTATCTCGCCAAAGTTCTCGACCGCATGGCTCCCCAAATCGAGGCTGGCCTGCCATTCGTTTTCCTTGAGCCAAGCTGCGCCAGCGTCTTCAAAGACGAGCTGCTGGAATTCTTCCCCAGCGACCCCCGCGCGCAGCGCCTGAGCCGGCAGGTTTGGCTTCTCGCCGATTTCCTTGCCGCCAAGGCGCCGGAGTTCGCTTCCAATTTCGTCCCGGGCCGGCTCCAGGGCGCGCACGTTCTCGTCCACGGCCACTGCCATCACAAAGCCGTCTTCGGCGGCCCGGCCAGCGAAATCGCGCTCCTCCGTCAGGCTGGCGCAACGGTCGAGCCCATCCAGGCCGGATGCTGCGGTATGGCCGGCCCCTTCGGCTTTGAAGCCGATAAGTTCGAGGTCTCAAAGACCATCGCAAACGACGGCCTGCTTCCCGCCGTTCAATCCGCCGGTCCAGCCACCATCGTCGTCGCCGACGGCTTCAGTTGCCGCGAGCAGATCGGCCAGCTCGCCCACGTCAAAGCCCTCCACTTCGCTGAAGTTCTTGCACGCACCTGCGGCTGTGGCGGATAATTCATGACTTCCTTCCCCGTTTCTGCATCTCATATACGCAGAGGTTGTGGACTCCTGCGCACCAGCCCGCGAACCAGGCTGCAGCTGGGCCAAGGTTGCGCTAATCGAGAGAGTTTTGATACGCTCAAGCAGCCTTGAAGCTCAACGAAAAGGAGAGTTTTCGCAATGGCAGAGGAAAGCAAGAATTACGGATTGGCCTGGTTTTTAGCCGGATTGGGAGTGGGGGCGCTGGTGGGTATTCTCTATGCTCCCAAGAGCGGCCGTGAAATCAGGGAAGACATCGCTACCGGCGCCCGCGAGGGCACCGAATACCTGCGTGCCCGCACCCGCCAGGCCGCGGAAGAGGTCAGCGCAATGGTAGACAAGAGCAAGGAGCAGGTTGCCGCTCTTGTCGACAAGACCAAGGAACAGGTGAGCGACTATGTCGATCGCAGCCGCGAGGCCATTGATCGTGGACGCGCTCAGTGGGAAGAGTTTGTGGAGCGCGGCAAGAATCTCGTCGCCGACCAGAGCACGCGGATGACGGCAGCCGTCGATGCTGGCCGTCAGGCGTACAGATCGTCCACTGACGAATCCGACAACAACTCATGAAGTTTTAAGGGCCGGCCGCTCCATGTGCGGCTTCATTGCCTCTTCACCAGCCTTCCGGCGCTGGACGCGCGAGGGCGGCTGACGTACTCTCGCGCCGGCGGCGGGCAAATATCCAAAATATCGCTCCCGTTCCCAGCGGGAGCGCACCTCAACGGTTTGACCTGGACCCCAGGAGATTCTGCGTGAAAGCATAACGATGCTAAATTCCGACAATCAGACCTTTCAGACTATTCTGGTAGCCGCGGTTGCGTTGATAGCGCTGCTGCAGGTGATCGTACTGCTCGCCGTCCTCACCGTCATCATCAAAACGGCACGCGCCGTGCGCAAAGATCTCGAAGATCTGCGCTCGTCGTTGGCGCCGATCATTGACAACACCCGCGACCTGCTCACGCGCCTGACACCGAAGATCGAAGAAACCATCGGCGATCTGGCTGTTCTTATCCACAGCCTGCGCACGCAGGCTGCCGACGTGCAATCCGCGGCCGATGAGATCATCGGGCGCGTGCGGCGCCAAGCCGACCGTGTTGACACCTTGTTGTCCGGCGTTTTCGACGCTGTCGAGCGCGCCAGCGCCTTCATGGCCAATACCGTAGCCAAGCCCGTGCGTCAGATCTCCGCGATTCTGGCCTCCGCCAAGGCGGTTGTCGAGGCGTTGCGCACCGTGGATCCTGCGGTGGCCCGTTCGCGATCGAATCAGGCGCATGGCGACAACGATATGTTTGTATAGTCTATGTGCTCAGCGCCTGCTCCCCGAGGTGTGGTGAAGAATGCGCGTACTCGACCCCGCCCAAATTGCGGCCAGTGATATTTATAAACTAATGATAGGCTCGATCGTGCCGCGCCCGATCGCCTTCGTCTCGAGCTTGGATGCCGCCGGCGTTCGAAACCTCGCGCCCTTCAGCTACTTCACCGCGTGTAGTTCCAATCCGCCGGTGGTGTGTTTCTGCACTTCGGTTCGCTCCGGTCCGCAGCCCTACAAAGACACCTTGCGCAATGTCGAGGCCACAGGCGAGTTTGTCGTCAACATCGTCTCCGAGGAGTTTGCCGCGCAAATGAACATGTGCTCGGCCGATGTCCCGCCCGAGGTGGATGAATTTGCGCTCTCCGGTCTCACGCCACTCGCTAGCGACCTGGTCAAGCCACCCCGCGTGGCTGAAAGCAAAGTGCAAATGGAGTGCCGCCTGCATCAGACCGTCCGCGTGAGCGACAAGCCCGGCGGCGGCGTTCTGGTGCTCGGCGAGGTGCTGCGCTTCCACGTTCTGGAGTCGATGATGGATGGCTACAAGATCGATCCGGACAAGCTCCTAGCCATTGGCCGCATGGGCGGCCCAACCTACACCCGCACCCGCGACCGCTTCAACATGGAGCGGCCGAAATAGCAGCGGCGATTGTTCTGGGTGCATCAGTGACGCGAAAAAAACAAAACCTGGCTGGCGCAATCGCTCTCGCCTCACACAATCCATCCCCCGCCCACCACTTCGTCGCCGTCGTAGAACACCGCCGACTGCCCCGGCGTTACCGCGCGCTGCGGCTCGTCGAACGTGGCAACGGCCTCGTCCGCGCCCGCCGGCCCCAGCGTAGCCCATGCCGGCTCGTGCCGGTGGCGAATCTTCGCCCGCACCCGCATGGGCTCGGTCAGCTCGGCAATGCTGATCCAGTTCAACCGCCGCGCGCGCAGCGTGCGCGTTGCCAACTCGGCGTCGGCGCCCACCGTCACACGATGGCTCGCCGGATCGATGTTCAGCACATACAGCGGCGACAGCGAAGCCACGCCCAGTCCCTTGCGCTGGCCCACGGTGAAGTTGAAAATTCCCTCGTGCTGTCCCAGCACTTCGCCGCTCGACGCCACCAGCTCGCCCGCGGTCTTCGGCACGGCTCGCCCTGCTCCTCGAGATACGCGGTCAGAAACTGCTTGTAGTCGCCGCCGGGAATGAAGCAGATCTCCTGCGAGTCGGGCTTCTCGGCCAGCCGCAATCCATGCTGCCGCGCCGCCTCGCGCACCTCCGGCTTGGTCATGTGCCCAAGTGGAAACAGCGTGCGCGCCAACTGCTCCTGCGTCAGCCCAAAGAGAAAATACGTCTGGTCCTTCTCGAGATCCGCGGGCCGCTTCAAAATCCAGCGCCCGCGCGTCTCGTCGTACTCGTTCACCGCGTAGTGTCCGGTTGCGATCCGCTCCGCCCCGATGCTTCGCGCCGTCTTCAGCAACTGGTCGAACTTGATGTGGTTGTTGCAGAGAGAGCAGGGAATCGGCGTCCGTCCAGCCAGATACTCCTCAACAAACGGCCGCACCACATCGCGCTCGAACCGCTCTTCCTGATTCACCACGTAATAGGGAATGCCCAGGTGCTCGGCCACGCGCCGCGCATCGTACACATCGTCAAGCGAGCAGCAGCGGCCGGCCCGTGGCGCATCGGGAATTCCATGCTTGCCGGCCAGCCGCGTCTGATCCCAAAGCTGCAGCGTAAGCCCGACGACCCTGGTGCGCGAATCGGCGGAGCCGTCGCCCGCGCGCGCGAGGATCGCCGCCGCCGTCGAGGAGTCAACCCCTCCGGACATGGCTACCGCGATGGTTGTGTGTTCACAGTTCATTGTTCTCAGTTCGGAGTTGTCAGCGGTCAGTTGTCAGTTTTCAGTGCAAAACGCGCGAATCGTTCTTGAAGCAACTCTTGCACAAGCAAGAAATACTGACCACTGATCACTGACCACTGATAACTGTTACCGGCGACAGCGCCCGCAAATGCTCCACGGCCTCCGGAACCACGCGCAGCACGTGATCCACATCCTCATCCGTTGCCGTCCTCAGCAAACTGAAGCGCAAACTCGCGCGCGCCGCATTCTTGTCCAGTCCCATCGCCATCAGCACGTGGCTGGGCTCGGTCGAGCCCGAGTGGCACGCCGACCCTCCGCTCACTGCAACGCCTTTCAGGTCCAGCGCGATCACCAGCGCCTCGCCCTCCACCTGCTCAAAGCGGATATTCGTGGTGTTCGCCGCGCGCGGCGCGCCCGCGCCATTCACGCCCGTGCCCGCGATCGCAAGAATCCCCGCTTCAAGCCTGTCGCGCAGAGCCGCTACCCGCTCCAACGTCCCATTCTCCAGGCTCTCCATCGCCAGCTCCGCGGCCTTGCCCAGCCCCACAATTCCGGCCACGTTCTCAGTGCCCGCGCGCTGGCGGCGCTCGTGGCTTCCGCCCACAATCAGCGGATCAATCGGTGTGCCACGGCGCACATACATCGCGCCCACGCCCTTGGGCCCGTGCATCTTGTGCGCGCTGATGGAGCACAGATGGCACCCGAACCGCTGCACGTCGAATGGAACCTTGCCCGCGCCCTGCACCGCATCGATATGGAAGAAGGCCCCAGCCTCGGCAGCAATCTTCCCGATCTCTTCCACCGGCTGCAGCACGCCCGTTTCGTTGTTCGCCAGCATCACGCTGATCAGGCCGCGTCCCAGAGCGCACCGCCCTGCCGAATCTCCTCGGGATCGATCAGCCCGTTCGGCCGCGGCGCAACAAACGTCACCTCCGCGCCCCGCTCCGCCACACGCTCCGCCGCACGCAGCACCGCCGAGTGCTCAATCGACGTGGTGATGAGATGATCGCCCGCGCGCACCAGGCCGAAGATCGCCGTGTTGTCTCCCTCGGTCCCGCCGGAGTTGAACACCACCTCTGCCTCGCGGCAATGGAAAAACTGAGCCAGCGTCTCGCGCGCCCTGTCCACCGCCTTCCGCGCCTGCTGCCCTAGAGATGAATCGACGACGCATTCCCGAACTGCTCCATCCAGTAGGGACGCATCGCCTCCATCACCTCCGGCAGCAGAGGCGTGGTGGCATTGGCATCGCAATAGACGCGGCGCATCGGGGAAGCACTCCTACTCTAAATTGTACGGGCAATCGCGCCGCCGCGCGAACCGGCGTACCGCCGGTCTCCAGACCGGCTGTCGTGCGGGCGTCCACGCCCGCACTCATTTGAACCACTATGGTCTGTCATACGATTACTCCGACCTCACTCGCTCCGCCGCACCCAATTAGAATGCGAACAGTGCACTTCCACGTGATCGGGAGCTCGCAATCCGCATGAGCGAAACGTCAACGCCGGCCGCAAATTCTCCTCGAACTCCTCGCATTCTCATTGTCGGCAACGCCGGCCAGCTCGGCCGCGAGCTGGAAAGCATTTTTGCCGGCATTGGCCCCATTGTCGCCGTCGATCGCGAGTCCGTCGATCTAGCCGATGCCGATCAAACCCGCGCCCTCGTTCGCCGCGCCGCGCCCGACATTATTCTCAACGCTGCCGCCTACACTGCCGTCGATCGCGCCGAATCGGAGCGAGATCTCGCTTACGCCATCAACGAGCAGGCGCCGCGCGTACTCGCCGAAGAAGCCCGTGAGCGCAACGCCCTGTTCGTTCACTACTCCACTGATTACGTCTTCGACGGCAGCAAAGCGGAACCGTGGATCGAAACCGACGCGCCCAACCCCCTCAACGTCTACGGCGCCAGCAAACTGGCCGGCGAGCAGGCCGTCGAAAATATCGGCGGCAAATACCTTATCTTTCGCACCAGTTGGGTCTACGGCCCGCATGGCAACAACTTTCTGCTCACCATGCTGCGCCTGGCGCGCGAGCGCGACCGCCTCTCCATCGTCGACGATCAGATCGGCGCGCCCACCACGTCCATTGCGCTTGCCCGCGCCACACATGCCATCGTCACCGGCATTCTTGCAGGCCGTTTCGGCGCCCCGCAAGATTGGGCCGGTCTCTACCAAATGACCTGCAGCGGATCGACCTCGTGGTTCGGCTTTGCTCAGGCCATCTTCGCTCGCGCTGCCGCGCTCTGGGCGTCAAAGCGCCCGTGCTCACGCCGATCGCCACCAAAGACTATCCCACCCCCGCGGCACGTCCCCGCAACTCCGTTCTCTCGAACGCCAAACTGCATGCGCGCTTTGGCGCGCAGCTTCCGCCGTGGCAATCCGCTCTCGACGAAACGCTTCAGCGCCTGCGCGATTCCGAATAGGCAGTGTGCGTCGTCCCATTATCGGCTCTTCTCACGCCCATTCGCCTTGCCGCATCAGCGGCTCGATCGCGCCGGAAGCAGTCACGCCGTCGATGTCCAGCTTGTCCGATCCGATCATCCAGTCCACGTGAATCAGGCTGTCGTTCGCGCCCTTGGCCGCAAGCTGTTCCGGCGTCAGCTTGTCTCCATCGCGCACGCAGCCGGAGTAGGCCTGGCCCAGCGCGATATGCGACGCGGCGTTCTCGTCGAAGAGCGTATTGAAAAATACCTGCCCGCTGGCTGCGATGGGCGACGACTGCGGCACCAGCGCCACTTCGCCCAACCGCCGCGCGCCATCATCGGTCTCAATCAGTTTCTTCAGCACTTCCTCGCCCTTGGTCGCTTTCAACTCCACAATGCGCCCGCGCTCAAAGCGCACCTGTATACCTTCAATCATCGTGCCCTGATGCGAGAGCGGCTTGGTCGCCGTAACGGCGCCGTCGGCGCGGTCTTTGTGTGGCGTCGTGAACACTTCCTCCGTAGGCATGTTGGGAATGCAATAAACTCCGTTGCCCGCGGTCGTGCCCCCGCCTATCCACAAATGGTCATCGGCAAGCCCCAGCCGGAAATCCGTTCCCGGCCCGCGATAGTGCAGCGTTGCGTAGCGCTTTTCATTCAGGAATGCTGCGCGCCGCTGCAAACCGGCGTCGTGCGTCTTCCATGCGCTCACGGGATCGGCAGTGTTGATGCGCGTGGTCGAAAATATCACTTCCCATAGCCTGGCCAGCGCCGCGTCCGGCGTCTCGCCTGGGAACATCGCCGCCGCCCATGCGGGAGTCGCGCTGGCCACAATCGTCCAGTTGATCTCGTGGCGCGTAATCAGTTCCAGCGCGGGCCGGTAGGCCTGCGATACCGCTCGATTCGCCCGTCCCACGCGGTCTGGATCCTCATTCGACAGCAGCGCCGGGTTTCCGCCTGCAATCGCCAGCCGCGCCGCGCCGCTCTTGAATGCCGCGGCCATCCCCTCATACAGCCACTTTGCCGCGTGGTCGAAACTTTCGCTTTTGGCAAACCGGTAGCGCATCAGCGTCGCTTCATCGTCGCTGAAGAGCGTAGTCACCAGCGACGCTCCCGCGCGGTAGGCGTGCTCCGTAATGCGCCGCGCCAGGGGCATCGCGTCGGTCGATGCCGTCATCACCAGTTCCTGCCCGGCCTTCAGGCCAAGCCCAACATTCACTGCCACTTGAGCAAACAAATCAAGCTTCTCTGCATGCGTGCGTTCGTTCATCCTTGATTCACCCCCGCTCATCGGTTCTTACGCTTCGGAACCAACTCAAAATTGGACCGGCTGGCAAGCGGCAATCGCAACGGTCCAGGCCGGCAATCGCAACCCTTTGTGATGCCCGCCCGATTGACACTCTCTCACATCAGTTTATGTTATGATTTCTCGATTACCCCAAACGAGGTGTCTTCATGCCGTCCAAAACCTCCCGCCGCAATTTTGTTTCGGCCGGCCTTTCCGCCGGCCTGCTTGCTCCCTTTGCCGGCGCATACCCCGCCATTGGGGCGTTAAATCCCTCTCAAGGCGCTGCTTCTTCCGGCTCCCCGGTCAAACTCGCCTATAAGACCCTCGGCCGAACCGGTCTCAAGGTCACCACGGTCGGTTTCGGCTGTATGATCACCTCCGACGCAAGCGTCATCGAGCGCGCCGCCGACCTCGGCATCAACTACTTCGACACCGCCCGTGGCTACCAGCACGGCAACAACGAGCGCATGGTCGGCGCGGCCCTCGGCGCTAAGCGCAAGCAAGTCGTCCTTTCCACTAAAACGCACGCGCCCGATAAAGCGGGCATGCTTCAGGATCTCGACCAGAGCCTGCACGAGCTCAACACCGATTACATCGACATCTGGTATCTCCACGGCAGGAGCAGCCCCGCCGACATCACTGACGACATGATTCAAGCGCAGCAGCTCGCCAGGCAGCAAGGCAAAGTGCGCTTCATCGGCGTCAGCACCCACAGCGGCCAGCCGCAGCTCATTCCGTGGATGGTGCAGAAGGGCGTCTTCGACGTGGTTCTCTCTGCCTA
Source organism: uncultured Acidobacteriota bacterium (assembly GCA_963832535.1). Classification (GTDB taxonomy): domain Bacteria; phylum Acidobacteriota; class Terriglobia; order Terriglobales; family Acidobacteriaceae; genus Telmatobacter. The sequence goes on along the minus strand of CAWHUK010000019.1, from coordinate 103,504 downwards.
CAACTTCTCCATGGACGCTGCCATGGACCAGGCCATTGACACCGCCGCGAAAGCCGGCCTGGGTGTAGTGGCCATGAAGGTAATGGCCGGCGGGTTCCGCAGCGTTAAACCCGATAGCCCCCTCGCGCAAAAGCTCGCCCAGCCCGGCGCGCTTCTTGCTGCGCTCAAATGGGTCGTTAACAAGCCCGGCGTGGCGACCACCATTCCCAGCATCACAGACATGGATCAGCTCGACGAAAATCTCAAGGCGATGGACCACCCTTATTCTCCAGCCGACGCGAAGATCCTTGCCGCGCACCTCGAACGTATCCGCCCGCTCTACTGCCGTATGTGCGGCCAGTGCGACAGCGCCTGCCGCAACGGGCTGCCCGTCTCCGATGTTCTCCGCTGCCTCACCTACGCAGAGGGGTACGGCCAGTTTGCCCTCGGGCGCGAGCGCTATCTCGAGCTTGCCTCCGCGCGCTCGGCCCGCTGCGCCGATTGCGCCTCCTGCACGGTCAACTGCCCGCACGGCGTTCATGTCGCCCGCCGGATGGCCCGCGCCCAGGAACTCTTTGCATGAAAGTCGCTGCACTGCTGTTAACCGTCCTGCTTTCCAGCGGCGCAGCCGCGCAGAGCCTTCTCGACTGCCATTTCGTTTCAGGCTGGGAGCAATCCGGCGCAATGCGCCAATACGCCTCTGACAATCTCTACGAATACAAGGACGGCGGCGCCGAAGGCTACCTCGTCTACGGCTTCATTCGCATGACCGGCATCGACTGCAAATCCGGCGCCAACACAATAACCATCGATGTCTCCGAGATGACCGACGCCGATGCGGCCTACGGCATCTTCACCGCCAACCTCGATCCTGCCCAGCCCATTTCGCAGATCGGCATGGGAGGCCAGGTGCAAGCGCAGAGCGCCAGCTTTGCCAAGGGCAAATACTACGTCGAGATCGTCGAAATAGCGGCCGACTCCACGAGCGACGACTCCGCCACGATGCGCGCCTTCGCCTCAGCCGTGGAGGTGCGGCTGCAAGGCCGCGCCACACCGCCCGCGCAGTTGATTTGGTTTCCTCCGGGCAATGTTGCGCCCATCCGCATGGTTCCTGAGAGCGTCCTGGGCCTGCGCGAACTCAAGCTCGGCTATGTGGCGAAATACAAGCTCGGCCAGGCATTCATCGTGCTTGAAAGCACGCCTGACGCCGCGGCCCTCGTGCTCAAAGCCCTCCGTGCGCACTTCACTGGCGCGTCGTCCGCCGCCATCGGCGACGAGGCCTTTCAAGCCCAAGCCCAGTATCTCGACGGCCTCTGCATCTTCCGCAAGGGTCGTGTTCTGGCCGGCTATGCCAATCTTCCCACGCCGCAGCAGGCCGCATCGCAGGCTGCCCTGCTCGCAGGTCGCATCCCGTAGTTGTGAGATCAATCTGCTCGGCAAGCTCGCGCTCTTCATCGTGTTTGCCTCTCGGCGCCGTCAACGAACGACGCTGGCGCTAAGCATCTCCAGAATCTTTTGCGCCGCCACAGGAATCACTGTACCCGGTCCGTAAATCCCCGCCACGCCGGCATCATACAAGAACTTGTAGTCCTGCGGCGGAATCATGCCGCCCACCACCACCAAAATGTCATCCCGGCCAAGCGCGCGAAGCTCCGCGATCAGTTGCGGCGCCAGCGATTTATGCCCCGCGGCCAGGCTCGACACGCCCACCACATGCACATCGCGATCCATCGCAGATCGCGCCACCTCGCGCGGCGTCTGAAAGAGCGGCCCGATGTCCACGTCGAATCCAATATCCGCAAATGCCGTCGCAATCACCTTGGCGCCGCGGTCGTGCCCATCCTGGCCCATCTTCGCCACCAGAATCCGCGGCCGCCGTCCCTCTTCGCGTTCAAACTCCTCCACCATTTGCCGCGCCTTGCGGAACTCCTCGCTATTCGCGCTCTCTTGAGAGTACACGCCGGCAATGCTGCGTGTTGTCGCCTTGTAACGGCCCCAAACGTTTTCGAGAGCCAGCGAAATCTCTCCCAGCGTCGCGCGCGCCCGCGCCGCGTCCACAGCATTTTCCAGCAGATTTCCATCGCCTGCCGCGGCGCATCGCTCAAGCCGTTCCAGCGCCTCGCGCACCGCCTTTGCATCGCGCTCGCGCTTCAACTGTTCCAAACGGCTAACCTGCGCTCGGCGCACCGCATCATTGTCGATATCGCGGAGCGAAATCTCCGGCTCCTCGGGCGCAGGATACGCGTTCACGCCCACGGTCACGTCATGCCCCGAATCGATCCGCGCCTGCCTTCGCGCCGCCGCCTCTTCAATCCGCATCTTCGGCAATCCGGTCTCGATCGCTTTCGTCATTCCTCCCAGCTCCTGGATTTCCTCTATCAGATCCCATGCCGCGTGCATCAGATCATGTGTCAGCCGCTCCACATAGTACGATCCCGCCCATGGGTCCACGACATGCGTGATTCCGGTCTCCCCCTGTAGATAAAGCTGCGTGTTGCGCGCGATTCGGGCCGAAAAATCCGTAGGCAGAGCCAGCGCCTCGTCTAACGCATTTGTATGCAGCGATTGCGTGCCGCCCAAGGCCGCGGCCAGCGCCTCGACGCACGTCCGCACCACGTTGTTGTATGGATCCTGCGCCGTCAGGCTCCATCCCGAGGTCTGCGAGTGCGCACGCAGCGCCAGCGATTTGGGATTTTTCGCGCCGAAGCCCTTCACGATCTTCGCCCACAACATGCGCGCGGCCCGCATCTTGGCAATCTCGATAAAGTGGTTCATGCCTGATGCCCCAGAAAAACGAAATCCGCGGCGCAAATTCATCTACATCGAGGCCGGCATTTACCGCCGTGCGCAGATACTCCAGCCCGCCGGCAAGTGTGTACGCCAGCTCCAAATCCGCCGTCGCGCCTGCCTCCTGCATGTGATAGCCGCTCACGCTGATGCAGTTGAAATGCGGCATCTTCCGAGCGAGTATAGAAAGATATCGCCGATAATCCGCATCGATGCCGCGGGCGGATAGATGTACGTGTTATGGGCCATGAACTCCTTCAAAATGTCGTTCTGGATGGTCCCGCTCAACTGCTCCGGCGCCACGCCCTGTTCCTCGGCAGCGACAATATAAAACGCCATGATCGGCAGCACCGCGCCGTTCATTGGCATCGATACCGATATCTGCTCCATCGGAATGCGGCGGAACAGAATTTTCATGTCGAGAATCGAGTCGATGGCCACGCCCGCCTTACCCACGTCGCCCGTCACGCGCTCGTGATCGGAGTCGTAGCCGCGATGTGTCGCCAGGTCGAACGCCACCGAAAGTCCCCGCTGCCCCGCGGCCAGATTGCGGCGATAAAAAGCATTCGACTCTTCCGCGCTGTCGAAAACCCCGCATGCTGCCGAATCGTCCACGGCCGCATTGCATGCATTGTGCTGCGCGGCCCGCGCAGATAGGGCGGAATTCCCGCCGCATATTGCAAATGTTTGAGTCCCGCCAGATCCTGGCGCGCGTAAAAACTCTTCAGCGCAATGTGCTCGGGCGAAAGCCACTCCTCAGCCTCCCGCGGGCGCCCCGCCCTAGGCGCGTTTCTGTTCTTGCGCCTGGGGTGGGTTCGCGCATCGCCTTCCAATCGATCTTCGTAAAATCCGGCCGCATCGTTAGCCCTTGATCCCCAACCGCTGCTGCCATTTCGTCAACACTTCCAGCGGCTTGCTGCGTGTATGAACGAAGTCTGCAATCCCTGCTGCCGCGATCTCTGCTGCGTTCTCTGGATTTCCCGCCACAATCACCGGCGTCTCCCGGCCCAGCGGCCTTCAACTTCGGCATAAGCTCTGCTGCCAGCGCCGCATACTCCTGGTCAGCGCTGCACAGCACAATCAGGTCGCCTTCCGCAGCCGCAATCTCCCTGGCCTTTTTGAATCGCCGCGCGGCAATCTCAAAACCGGCGCAGGCAAAAAAGTTCGCCGCGAAGTTTGACGCGCGCCATGCGCATCTTCACATCTCCGATCTCGGCCAGCAGCACTCGCGGCGTCTTTCCTCCCGCGGCCGCGTGCCTCTCGGTGCGCAGGCGCAACTCTTCATACACCCGCGCGCCGCGTCTGGTCTCGTTCATCCGCTGCTCGTCGATGCGGCCCAGCGCCCGCTCAGCGCGATTGACATAATGATTCGTTCCCACCATCACGCGCCGCCGCGTCGCAACGGATTCTTCTCGCGATTGTCAAGGACTGCTCGAGCGTCCGCCGAATCGCGCCAGCCGCGCTCGCTTTGCGGTACCCTCCGCCTGCCTCGATCTCCTGCATTCGCTTCCAACCCGCGCGAGCAAGAAAATCGGTCAGCGTCTCCAGGTAATACGAGCCGCCGCCCGCGTCGGCTACGCGGCTGAGCCTCGCCTCGTGCTTGAGCAGCAATTGCGTGTTTCGCGCCAGCCGCCGGCTCGCCTCATTGGGCGCTCTGTAGCACGCGTCGAACGGAACACCATCACCGAGTCAGCTCCACCCAGCACCGCAGCCATCGCTTCGGTCGTCCCGCGCAAAATGTTCAGGTGCGGATCGTAGACAGTCTTGTTCCACCGCGACGTGCGTGCAGCGATGCGCGCGCGCGCCGCTTCGCCGGTCCCGCCAAAGCTCTCGACCGCCCGTGCCCAAGCCATGCGGAACGCGCGCAATTTGGCAATCTGGAAAAAATAATTCGAACCGACGGCGAAGCCAAATTCAATCGCGGCCGCTGCGCGATCCGCATTGACTCCGCGCTCCTCCATCGCCGCCAGAAAATCCACTCCCGCCGCAAGAGTGAATCCAACCTCCTCGACTGCTGTCGCTCCGGCTTCCTCAAACGCTTCGCCATGAATCGTGAAGGGCACAAACCCGGCCGGCGCGGCGTCAATTACCTCGGCGGCAAACTCCACGCTCGCCAGCGCATCGCATCCGGTCGAAATCTCCGCCGCGTTCCGCCGCTCCCCGGTACAATTCTTGCTCAACCGTTCCAGCAAAAGCGGGATCAGCCGCTCATTCGCGCGCTCGAAATGAACCGGAACCTCGCCCAGATTCTTGAGCAGCACTTCCAATTCAGCACTACTCTTTACCAAGAGGCTGCTGAAGTCAATTCCTTCAGCCCCAGCCGCAATTGCCCCGCACGCCGCGCGATTCGCCTCTTCCGCATCCGTCGCGTCGATTTCCTCGCGAATCTGCCAGCCGCCCGCTGCGCGCGCTCCGCGCCGATACGGAAAATCTCCAGGCGCCGCATCCAGGCACGCCAAGCCCTTCAAATCCTCCGCGCGGTAGTAGGGCTTTACCGCCAACCCCTCTTCCGTGCGCCAGATCAATCTCTTTTCGTAATCGGCGCCCTTCAGGTCGCGCGCAATCGCTGCTTCCCACGCCTTGGTGCTGACCGGCGGAAACTCATCAAGCAAATGTTCAGTCGCCATCTTCTCTCACTTGCCCTCAGGGTCCTTGCCTTCACGCTCTCGGCTCTGGACCTCGAATGCACAAAACAGCCGTCGTTCCCCGCGAGCCCTTGCGGGGAGCCTTATCGATGAGCTGAAATCCATCTGCCCGCATCTTATCGAACGCCCGCCACGCCCGCCATTCTTGTTGATTAGCTTCTGCGCCGAAGAGTCGGGGCTCGGGGGGCTCAAGCAATTGAATCAGGTTTGGCTCATCGCCAAACTCGCGCGGGTCGAGGCAGGCAGAAATAGGCTCGCTCTGGGCCTCGCACATCAGCCCATAAGAAGCCCCTTGCTATTCGAGTTCTACAACGATCTGATTTACCTTGACGGAATCCCCCGCCGCCACTAGCACGCTCTTCACGATTCCGGAGCGTGGCGCGGTTACATTGGTCTCCATCTTCATGGCCTCGATGACCATGATCAGTTCGTTTTCCGCGATCGTTTGTCCAGGCGCTACGTTCACTCTATTGACGATGCCAGATATAGGACTGCGGCAGAACTTATCTTCGTCGTCGGTTTTCTCGGAGTCCGGGGCTTGCGCGGAGGCTGCCGGCGCAGGCACCGAATGCACTGTCGCGGGAACCAGAGGATACGACATCCCGTAAAACGGATGATGCAGGAGCTTCGTCATCTTCGATGACTTCGACTTCCACCTCGTAGGTTTTGCCGTTAATTCCGATCTGGAGCTTCAACTGATTCTTCCTTCCGTCGAAAGATGTTCCCTGCGGGTTATCGTCTCCAACGCCAATTGTGCGAGGCTTGAATGGACACACGCCCCTGTTGCGCCCACAGATTGACGGTTCCATAGGGCGATTGCAGCGTCCTGGCCGAACGGACACGGACGTTTTTCCCAAGGTATGCGGTGGCGGCCGCGGCCAGCACCACCAGGATCTCGGGAGTGACCTCCGCCTGTATCGGCTTCCCGGGAGTGGTTTGCGCCGCCTTCGCCTGAGCCGCTGCTGCGTCGCGCAGCGCCGAGGACTGACTAAGTTCCGCGATCCGGGCTTCGAGAGCGTTGACTTGCGTGCGTAGTTCGCTCAATCGGCGCTCGGCCGTTTGTTGCCGCTCGGTGAGAGCCTGAATCAGCTCTGCCAAATTCTCTTTCACGCGCCGCTCCTCGTTAGGGTCTGTTAGCGCGAACAGACCCTAGAGTGGAATCAATCCGTGTTTCTTATGAGGACGGGTTTCATGCTTCGTGTGCAGCGACTCGAGCGCCCGCGCCAGGCATCGCCGGGTTTCGGCCGGCTCGATCACCTCATTCACCAGCCGCCGGCCCGCCGCCACATACGGGTTCGAAAACGTCTCCCGGTACTCTTCCACCATCTCCCTGCGCCGCGCCTCTTTGTCCTCGGCGGCTGTCGATCTCCTTGCGGAAGACGATCTCCGCCGCGCCCTCGGCGCCCATTACTGCAATCTCCGCCGTCGGCCACGCCACCACGCGATCCGCGCCCAGCCCCTTGGAGCACATCGCGATGTACGCGCCGCCATACGCCTTGCGCAGCACCACCGTGATCTTCGGCACCGTCGCCGCCGAGTAGGCAAAGAGCAGCTTGGCGCCGTGCCGGATGATCCCTCCCCGCTCCTGATCCACGCCGGGCAAAAATCCCGGCACATCCACAAAGGTCACCAGAGGAATGTTGAACGCGTTGCAGAAGCGCACAAACCGCGCCGCCTTGTCCGAGGCATTGATGTCCAGCACGCCGGCCAGCACGCACGGCTGGTTGGCCACAATTCCCACCGGCCTGCCCGCAAGCCGGCCAAATCCGATCACGATATTCGCGGCAAATCCGGGCTGAATTTCCAGGAAATCCTCGTTGTCCACCACGCGCACAATCACGTCGCGCACGTCGTAGCCCACCTTCGGGTCCGCGGGAACAGTTCCGTTCATATCCGCATCGGCCTTCAATCGCCCATTGAACGGCAGCCGCGGCGGATCTTCGAGATTGTTCGACGGCAAAAAGCTCAGCAGGCGGCGGCAAAGCCGGATCGCATCTTCATCGTTCTCCGCGATCAGGTGCACCACCCCCGAGTAGTTCATCTGCGACTGCGCGCCGCCCAGCTCCTCGGCCGTCACCTCTTCGCCCGTCACCTGCTTGAGCACCTGCGGCCCGGTGATGAACATCCTCGCCTGCCGCGTCTGGATGATGAAGTCGGTCAACGCAGGGCTGTAGGCCGCGCCTCCCGCGCATGGCCCGCAGATCAGCGAAATCTGCGGCACCGACCCCGAGAGCAACACGTTGTGATAGAAAACCCGCGCATATCCGGCCAGGCTGTCGATCCCCTCCTGCACCCGCGCCCCGCCCGAGTCGTTGATGAAGATGAATGGGCTGCCGGTCTTCAGGCTCATGTTCATCATCTCGGCGATTTTATCGCTGTGGGTCTCGCCCGCAGCGCCCCCGGCCACCGTGAAATCCTGGCTCGCCAGATGCACCTGCCGCCCGTCGATCGCCGCACACCCGGTTACTACTCCATCGGCAGGCAGCTCCCGGCCCGCCATTCCGAAAAACGTCGCGCGGTGCTCGGCAAACAGCCCGATCTCCTCGAAGCTGCTCCCTGATCCACCAGCCGCTCGATCCGCTCCCGCGCCGTCAGCTTCCCGGAGGCGTGCTGAACTTCGATCCGCTCCTTGCCCCCGCCCAGTTCCACCTGTGTCGCGCCTGGCAACGAGTTCGGCGATCTTGTCGCCCATCGTCCTCTGCTTTGCATCCTGATCTTGCGTGGCCATACCTGCTCCTGGATTCTTCGGTATGAAATGGAAGCCCTCGTCTACTTTCCCTGAGCCACGGTTACCCGGTGCTCTTTCCCGTTCAGCGTAATCACGTAGTTCACGGTGGCGGCGAGCGATTTTGCGCCTTCTGCCGTCCCGGCCTGAGCCTTTGGCTCGGCTGCCTTGGGCGAGGTGGGATCCTTGCCTAGATTCTTGCGTCCCTCGTGGCGCGTCTTGAAGAACTTGGGCGCAACCTGCGGGAACATCGCGTACGTCAATACATCTTCATCCGAGCCATTGTTGCCCTCCAACGCCTTAGCCATCGCGCTCAGGTTCTCCCACTCCGGAGTCAGCAGATCGGCGGGGCGGCAGGTAATGGCAGGCTTCTTGGCATGCGCCTCGGCCATCTTCAGCACCTCGGGGTCCTTTTCGCCGATGGTGCTGCCGTAATAGCCCAGCATCAGGTCGGCAAATTCGCCGGTTAACACCTTGTACTTGCCTATCAGCACATTGAAGACCGCCTGCGAACCTACAATCTGGCTCGTGGGCGTAACCAGCGGCGGATATCCGGCGTCCTTGCGCACCCGCGGCACTTCTTCCAGAACCTCCTGCAAACGGTCGCTGGCGCCCTGTCCCTTGAGCTGGCTCTCCATGTTCGAGATCATGCCGCCGGGGATCTGGCTCTCGAAGATCGCCGTATCCACGCCCATGTTTTCGCTGAAGAATTCGCGATAGCGCGGACGGATCTTGGCGAAGTGATTGGATGCGCGTTGCACCCTTTCCAAGTCGACGCGGGTCTCGTAGCCGGTGCCTTCAAGCATCTCGACCAGGCTCTCCGTGGGATTGTGCCCCGGTCCCAGCGAAAGCGAACTGACCGCGGTATCCACGATATCGCAGCCCGCCTCGATGGCCTTCATCAGGCTCACCAGGGTTACGCCGGTCGTGGCATGAACATGAACATGAACCAGCGTATCCTGCGCCGCAGCGCTGCTTGATGCCTTTCACCAGATCGTAGGCCGGCTGCGGCTTCAGCAGCGCGGCCATGTCCTTGATGCAGATCGAATCGCAGCCCATCTCCTTGAGCTGCTCGGCCATCTCGGCGAAAGCCTGAACGGTATGCAATGGGCTCACCGTATAGCAGATCGTGCCCTGCGCATGCTTGCCCGTCCGCTTCACGGCGTCGATGCTGGTCTTCAGGTTGCGCACGTCATTCAGCGCGTCGAAGACGCGGAATACGTCCATGCCGTTTTCGGCTGACTTCTCCACAAACCGCTCCACGACGCCGTCTTCGTAATGGCGGTATCCGAGCAGGTTCTGACCGCGCAGCAGCATCTGCAGCCGGGTCTTGGGCATTAACTTGCGGAAGGTGCGCAGCCGTTCCCACGGATCCTCATTGAGAAAGCGAATGCAGGAATCGAAGGTTGCGCCTCCCCAGCATTCCACCGACCAGTAACCCGCTTTGTCGAGGTCTTCGCAGGCAGGGACCATGTCATCCAGGGCCATGCGCGTGGCCAGCAGGCTTTGGTGAGCGTCTCGAAGAGCTAATTCCGTAATCTCAATCACGCGGGTCATTGCGATTCTCCCAAAAAGGTTCTAAATTTCCAAATGCTGCCACAGGCGTGACACAGACTACCATCCGGCCCGGCACTCTATCCACCTATTATCGACTAGCCGCCGCCTCTTTGAGCCTTCGTCCCTTACGAAAATCGCGTCCTTCTCCACAGCAGCGTCCCGCACAGGCCCAGCGGAATGATAGTGCCGACGATGAGCACGATCATCCACGGCAGGCTGACGGAGATGTGCTGCGCGCGCGTGCCCAGGGCCAGCCAGACAAAAATCCCGGCGGCGGCCAACATAATCACCACCTCCCACCAGCGGCGCTGGAGCTTTTGATCGGCGAGCGGATCGTCGCCCGCAACCACGGCGGCCACATTCTCCGTGTCCATCCCGTAGCGGTTGCACTCGCGATGCATCGCCGCATGCCAGTGTTCCATCTCCGATGGCGCCGGCTCGGCCAAACTGATCGACACCGCGCCCGCGATCATAATGCTCGACCCCGCCAGAATCAGCAGCCTTCCGCCCGTAGTCAATCCAACAAACTCGCCAAATACCAGCGCGCCCCACGCCAATCCCCAGAGCTGATTCGTGTTCGATAGCGGAATGCCGCGCCCGATGCCGATGTATTTGGCCGCGTACTGCTGGAACAGGTCGCCGATGACCCAGCAAAACCCGCCCAGGAACGGCCAGAACAGCATGGGCCGCGCCCGATGCAGTTCTGCAATGAGAGGGCTCACGCCGCCCAGGTTGATCGCTGTGAGCAGAGAGACGGTGCCCAACTCGCCGAACGTAAAAATCGTCACGAAGGAGAGCGGGTTCATGCCGCTGATATAGGCCTTGCGGTAAGGGATGTACATTGTGCCCAGCAAAACGCCCGCGCCCAGCGCAGCGATGATGCCGATCGCAGCCCTGCCCGGCGTGCCCGCATTTTGCTGCGCCGTGGCCACGGCCAGCACGGCCGCGCCAAACACAATCGCCGCCGCGCCGCCGATTACCTTGGCCCAATCCTTCGCCCTCGATCCGCGCAGTTCTTTGAACAGCAGGCAGCCCCAGAACAGCCCCACCAGGCTGTTTGTGTTCCACAACGGAAACGCAATCGCCAACCCCACGTTGCGCACGCCGAAGATGGTCAGCGTATTGGCCACGGCCCACAGCATCCCGGCCAGCAGCGCCCACACGATCAGGTGCGGTTTCTGGCGCAGGTCGCTGAACACGAATTCCGTCCCTTTGAGCAGCGTGGGCACGCTCCAGCGCGCCACAAACGCGCCCATCACCATGCCCATGGAAAGGATGAATGGAGAGAACCCCACGGTGACCAGCTTGGTGGGAGCTTCCGCGCTGCCCAGCCACACCGCTGCCGAAAGCCCGCAGAATACGCCCAGCTTGTGCAGGGAAATTGTGGACCGCGCAGGCGCGGTGGCCGTGTCGTCGCTCATCCGTTCACCTCAACATCATCAGCAGCGTGATACCCAGAACGAGCACCACGACCGGCACCCAAAGATGCACGTCAGTCAGGATGTAATACCAACTCGATCGCTTCATGCTGAAACCTCTGCCAACTTCACCGGCCTGTGCTCGTCATACGATTTGCGCGCCGCCAGCGCCATCACCACGGGAATGCGGCTGTCGGCGCCGGTTACCGGCATCGGCTTGCCTGCCGAGCACAGCCTGAACGAATAATTGCAACTCCAGCGCGAAGCTTTCGGTGTAGCGCTGCATAAAGAAGTTCAAAGGCAGATCGGTGTACACGGATTTTTCGCCGCTGACGACTACCTGATTCGGATAGCGATTCTCCGTGGCGATCTTGCCCTTGCTCCCCAGGATCTCAACGCGCTGATCGTACCCGAATGTGGCCTTGCGGCTGTTGTCGATGGCGCCGATGGCGCCGCCGCGGAAGTGGAGAACAACCAGCGCGGTGTCCAGATCGTCCTCGCCCTTGAAGGCCGGATCGACCATCACGCCGCCGGCCGTGTACACCTCCTCGACCTCATCGCCTATCAGGTAGCGCGCCATATCGAAGTCGTGAATCATCATGTCCAAAAAGATGCCGCCGGAGGGCTTGAGATACGTAATGGGCGGCGGCGCCGGATCGCGGCTGATGATGTGCATCAAATTCGGCGTGCCGATCTCCCCGCTCGCGACCGCTTGGCGCACGCGCATAAAGTTCGAGTCGAACCGGCGGTTGAATCCCACCTGGAGCTGCACGCCCGCGGCTTCCACTGCGGCCAGCGAGCTGTCGATCTTTTTGAGGCTCAGCGCAACCGGCTTCTCGCAGAAGATGTGCTTGCCGGCCCGCGCTGCCTGCACGATCAGATCCGCGTGCGTATCTGTGGACGTGCAGATAAGCACCGCCTCAATTCTGGGATCGGCAAAGACCGCCTCGGCCGAGGCCGCGACTTCAGGAATGTTGCAGTGCGCGGCCAATGCCTGCGCCGCCTCGCCATTCAAATCGGCAATGGCCACGATCTCTGCCTCCGGCAAACGAAAGGCCAATGTCTCCGCATGGACGCGCCCAATGCGTCCCGCCCCGATAATTCCGAAATGAAGTTTCTTTCCGTTCATAAAATTGCAGCTCCCGGCTCCTGGCTCCCGCCTGTTTTTAAGAAAAATTCGATTCGATTGACCGGATATATTCCCGGTTGCGCGCCGCGCTTTCCTTCGGCGTTCCCATCCCCGGCAGAATGTCCTGCTCCACCAGCACATATCCCTTGTAGTCGCGCGCGGCAAGCCAGCGCAGCAGACCGGGGAAGTCCACGCAGCCTTTGCCCAACTCGCAATAGAGTCCATGCCGCATCGCAGTGAAATAGTCCCAACCCTCCTCACGGCTGCGGCGCGCGATGTTGGGCTCCAGGTCCTTCAAATGGATGTACCAGATTCGCTCATTGAAGCGATTGAGCGCGGCGACGAGGTCGATATCTTCGCGGCCCGCTCCATGCACGTAGTGGCCGGCGTCGAACACTAGTCCCAGGCGCTCCGGGTTCGTCATGTGCAATAGCAACTCAATCTCTTCCGGAGTCTCAATAAAGCCGGCGCAGTGATGATGAAACACGGTCCGCAACCCCGTGTCGTCGAAGACTGCTTGTGCAACAGCGTCCGCTCCGCGCGCGAAGGTTCTCCACTCTTCTTTTGGCAACCCGTCCATTGGACGGATGCGCCCTGCCCGATGCGTCCGTACCGGATCGGTGCCGTTGTCGTCGGCAAGCACAAGAAATGGCGCTTGTGTGGTGGCCACTGCGGCAATCAGCCTGGCCGTCTTCACCGCTCTCGCCACGCCCTCGGCGTGCGCGGCCGCGTTCCTAAGCGCCACCGGTACGTACGCGCCCAGCATCGCCACGTTGTTCCGCCGCGCCAGTTCCTCGCCCAACCGAACCGGATCGGTAGGCATATAGCCCCAGTCGCCCAGCTCCGTTCCCGTGTAGCCCGTCTCCACTAGCTCGTTCAGCATTTGGCTATATGGAATCGCCTCGCTCTGGTCTTGATGCTCCAGCGTGCCCCAGGAACAAGGCGCATTCCCAACCAACAGCTTTTTCATAACTTCCCCTTACTAGTCCCTCAGTTTTTAGTCCCTAGTCCTGTGTCTACTTGTTCCCTTGTTCCCTTGTTCCCTGCTCTTTAAAACTTTCTGCTCCACTCCTTGGGCCAGCGTTCCACCACCACCTTGGTCTGCGTGAAGAACTCCACGGCATGATGCGCCTGCGCATGCAGGTCGCCAAAAAAGCTGTCGCCCCACCCGCTGAACGGGAAGGTCGACATCGGCGCTGCCACGCCCACGTTGATTCCCACGTTGCCTGCTTGTACTTCATAGCGGAAGCGCCGCGCGTTGGCCCCGTCGGTGGTAAAGATGCAGGCCATATTGCCATAGCTGCGCCCGTTCACCAGCGCAATAGCTTCTTCAATGGTCTGCGCGTGGATCAGGCTCAGCACCGGCCCGAATATCTCCATCCGTGCCGTTTCTGAATCCGGCGGAACGTCGTCCAGCACTGTCGGCAGCACGAAGTATCCGTCCTCGTAGCCCTCCACCCTGCGTCCTCGGCCATCCACCAGCACGCGCGCGCCGGCCTGTTCGCCCTTTGCAATCAGCCCCTCGATCCGCGTCTTGCTTTCGGCGCTGATCACAGGGCCCATCTCCACGCCTGGGGCGGCGCCGTAACCCGTTTTGCGGTTCTTCGCGGCGGCTGCGATCTGCTCAGTGAGGCTGGGCCGCGCGCCGCCCACGGTAATCGCCACCGATGCCGCCAGGCAGCGCTGTCCCGCGCAACCGAACGCCGAATCGGCGAGAATCCGCGTCGTCATCTCCATGTCCGCGTCCGGCATCACCACCACCGGATTCTTCGCCCCGCCCTGGCACTGTGCGCGCTTGCTCATAGCCGCGGCCCGGCTGTAAATATACTTCGCCGTCGCCGTCGATCCCACAAAGCTCACCGCTTTGATCCCGGGATGGTCCAGAATCGCGTTCACCGTTTCCCGCCCGCCGTTCACAAGCTGCATTACGCCCGGCGGAAACCCCGCGGCCTGAATCAAACTGAAAATCCTCTGCGAAGTAATCGGCACGCGCTCCGACGGCTTGAGCAGGAAGCAATTTCCCGCCGCAACCGCGTAAGGGAAGAACCAGAACGCGATCATGCCCGGAAAATTGAACGGCACAATCCCCGCCGCCACACCCAGCGGCTGCCGAATCATATGCTCGTCGATGCCCGCCGCAATATCCTCGCAATTCGTTCCCTGCATCAGGATCGGCATGGCGCACGCCGTCTCCACGTTCTCCACAGCGCGCAGGATCTCGCCCTTGCTCTCCGCCAGCGTCTTGCCGCACTCCTCGGTGATGGAGAGCGCCAGTTCGTCGCGATGTTGCTCCAGCAGCGTCTTCAGCTTGAACAGCGGCTGGATGCGCTCCACTACCGGCGTGCGCCGCCAATCCAAAAACGCCCGTTGCGCCACCTCCACGGCTGCGTCCACATCCGCCGCCGGCGAAAGCGGAACCTCCGCCAGCACCTTAGCCGACGCCGGATTGATCACCTTCAGCGCCTCACTGGCGCTCGATGCCCGCCATGCGTTGTCGATAAAATTCTTGAGCCGGTCCATCTTCTATTCTCCTCAAAGAAAATGGCGTTCGCGTTTGCGCGCTTCTTCATAGCGTGCACGCGCCTCGCGCACGCTCTCCATCTCCGATACTTCGGCCACCGCAACATCCCACCAGGACTCGTAACCCGGCACGCCCGCAGACACATCCGTCTCCACCACAATCACCGTGGTGCGGTCCATCGCTTTGGCTTCCTTGAGGGCGTGTTTCAATTCGTCCAACGTGACCGCTTTCAGCGCGTGCGCGCCCAGGCTGCGCGCATTAGCCGCAAAGTCTACTGTCAGTGGCTCGCCGTCCAACTGGCCGGTCTTCGCGTTGCGCGCGCGATAACGCGTGCCGAATCCCTCCTGCCCCAGCGAGCGGCTCAAGCTGCCAATGCTGACAAATCCGTGATTGTCCACCAGCACGATGATGATCTTAACGCCTTCCTGCACCGACGTCACAATCTCCGAAGGCATCATCAGATACGTGCCATCGCCCAGAAACACGAACACCTCGCGGCTGGGGTCGGCCATCTTTGCGCCTATCGCGCCGGGAATCTCATAGCCCATGCAGGAGTAGCCGTATTCCATGTGGTAGCCGTTGGGCGTGCGCGTGCGCCATAGCTTGTGCAGGTCGCCGGGATGGCTGCCCGCGGCCGACACCAGCACGTCGCGCTCACCCGCCGCTTCCCACATCGCCCCGATCACTTCGCTCTGCGCGGGTTTGCCGGGATTATTGAGATGGAACAGACGGTCGACCTCCGCGTCCCACTGTGTCTTCAGCGCGGCAATCTCCGCCGCATACTCCGCGCTCACCTTGTGCCCAGCCAGCGCCGCGCCCAGTTGCTCCAGCGCCACGCGCGCATCGGCGATTACTGGCATTGCGCCCACCTTGTACGCGTCAAACTCCGCGGTGTTGATATTCACAAACCGCACCTTCGGATTCTGGAACGCCGTCATCGACGCCGAGGTGAAATCCGAATACCGCGTTCCGATGCCGATCACCAGGTCGGCCGCTTGCGCCAGGCGGTTCGCGGCCAGCGACCCCGTCGCGCCGATCGCTCCCACCACTCGCGGGTGATCCCACGCGAGCGCGCCTTTGCCCGCCTGCGTCTCCGCCACGGGAATGCCGGTCCTGGCAACAAAATCGCCGAGCGCCTGCGAGGCCTCGCTCATCAGCACGCCGCCGCCCGCCACAATCAATGGCCGCTCGGCCGCCCGAATCGCCTTCACCGCGCGCTCAAGAGAAACGCGGTCCGGCTCGCCGCGCCGGATCAGCCATATCCGCTTGCTGAACAGCTCCTCCGGATAGTCGTACGCCTCCGCCTGCACGTCCTGCGGCAGCGCCAGTGTCACCGCGCCGCAATCGGAAGGTGAAGTCAGCACGCGCATCGCTTCGGGCAGCGCCGTGATCAGTTGCTCCGGCCGGTAGATGCGGTCCCAATAGCGCGACACCGGCTTGAAGCAATCGTTCACGCCAATATCCTGCGTCGCCGGCGACTCTAACTGTTGCAGTACCGGCGCCACGTTGCGCCGCGCAAAAATATCGCCCGGCAGCAGCAGCACCGGCAGCCGGTTGATGGTCGCCAGCGCCGCGCCGGTAATCATGTTGGTCGCGCCCGGCCCGATCGACGAAGTGCATGCAAATGTGCGCAGCCGGTTGCTGGCCTTGGCAAATCCCGCGGCCATGTGCACGCCGGCCTGCTCGTTGCGCACCAGGATGTACGGGAAATCCGGATTCTGTTCGAGCGCCTGGCCGATCCCGGCCACGTTCCCGTGCCCGAAAATCCCCACCACGCCGGCGAAGAACGCATGCTCGCGCCCGTCCCGCTCTACATACTGCTGCTTCAGGAACTGGATCAGCGCCTGAGCCATTGTCATACGGCGCGTCTTCATGCTCGTTCTCCCAGGCTCACTGTCCTGTCCGCCGTGCCGCTCGCTCCCTTGGTCCCTGTCCCTGTCACTACTTCCCGCTTCACCATCGGCACCCTCGGGTCCTTTTCCTTCCACTCGCTCTTCACCCACGCATAGTCGGGATCGTCCGATGCGGCCAGCGAGCGCGCCGACCCGGCTAGCGCGTTCAAATAATACACGTTGTATCCGTGCGCGGCCGCCACGGGATGATAGCCCTCCGGCACCAGCACCAGTTCGCCATCGCGCACCGTCATCGTTTCGTCGATGCGCCGGTCCGCGGTGTACACCTTCTGTACCGCGAACCCCTCCGGCCGCTGAATCCGGTAGTAATATATCTCTTCCAGGTCCACTTCGCCCGGCGGGTTGTGCACATCGTGCTTGTGCGGCGGAAAGCTCGACCAGTTGCCCGCCGGCGTAAACACCTCCACTACCATCAGCCGATGCGCCGGAAACGCCGGCGGCAGCATGGAGTTGATCTGCCGCGTCGCATTCCCGCCGCCGCGAATCTCAATCGCCACATGCGTAGGCATCACCAGCCGCGCCGGATACTCTTCTTCAGCCTTTGCGTAGCAGAAAGCCAGATCGCACGCTCGATCCGCGCTCACCGTGAATCGCGTGCGGACGGGCAGGTACAGCGCGTAAGGCAGCCCGTCAAAAACCGTGGCGCGCTGCCCCATCTGCTGCCAATCGCCCCGCGAACTCTTGACCGAGCAAACTCCGCCCAGCACGACAATCGCCAGTTCCCTGCCGGCAGTCTCGCCGCTGTAAGTCTCGCCCGCTTCCAGCTTGCGCGTCTCAAACGACAGATATTCGTAACCGAAATTTTCAATCCGGTTCCGAAACGCCTCCGGCCGGATGAGCAACTTGCTCATAACCTCTCCTGGGGTCAAACAGCCAAAGCAACAAAAATCGAAATTGAAGCACGGCTGAAAATGCACACGTGTGCACCTCCAAATCATCCCCCGCCGTAGCCCCGCCTGTCAACCCCATTTGCGCTGTACGTTCCATGGGATGAGTATGGGTGCGGAGGGAAAGCATGAAAGAACTCGTCTTTGAAGTTGCGCAGGAGGCTGACGGCGGTTACACCGCCGAAGCCATCGGCGAGAGCATCTTCACCGAGGCCGATAGCTGGGACGAGTTGCGCGCCAAGGTGAAAGAGGCCGTGCGGGCTTTCTATTTCGACTCCGCTCCGCCCGCGTCGATCCGCCTGCGCCTGGTGCGCGACGAAGTGCTGGCCGTCGCATGAAGCTATCTTCCTCTTGTCCTTGAATAGGATGATTTGAGGTATCATCGACACATGAGTGTGGTTCACATTTCGGAGACAGAGGCTGCGCGTACCCTTTCCGCGCTGATGATGCGCGCCTACGCCGGCGAGGAGATTTTGATTGACAGCGGCGCGCTCACGGTGGCGCTCACGCCTTCTCCTGTGCCGCGGCGGCGTTCAGTGTCGGAGTGTATTGCGCTGGCGCGGAAGCATGAAGAGGCGACTGGCGAGGCGCCCGTCCTGGACGCAGATTTCGCCGCCGACGTGGAAGCGATTGTGAGCAATCGCAAGCCGTGGAATCCGCCTGCATGGGATTGATTTTCGATTCCACTAGGCCACGAGCACCCGAGCTTGCGATCTGCCTCGTGGAGCAGCCACGACCGCGATCCGAATGTCCTGGCCGAGGAGAAGAAGGAAACGCATCAAGCGCTCCAATGAGAACCCCGTAAGGTTTCCGCGTAGCAAATTGGACACCTTCGGCTGGTCGATTCCCAACAATTTGGCCGCTTTGGCCTGGGTTAGCTTTCGCCCGCGAAGGAGCGCGGCGATTTTGCTCGCCAGTTCGGCCTTGGCGAGCGCCTCTTCGGGGTTGGGCACGCCAAGATCGGCAAAGACGTTTCCGCTGCTGACCACGTAGTCGCGTTCGCGCTTCGGCATTGCTATACCTCCTCTTGCCGGTCGATTTCGATGGCGCGGCGTAATCGCTGCTTCACCAGATCGATTTCGCTTTTCGGCGTGGCGATTCCATGCTTCGCTTTCTTTTGAAAAGCGTGCAGCACATACACCGCTTTCTCCAGCCTGACCGTGTAAACCGTGCGGAAGGTGTCGCCGAAATGATCGGAGACAACCTCCAGAATGCCGCCAGAAAAACCTTTCAGAGGCTTCGCATCCGGGTGCCTGTTGCCGATCTGAGCCTGGTACAAGGCAAACCCGACGCGTCGCTGAACCGGCTCCGGAAATCCGCACAACACCCGGTGTGAATCGCCGACGAAGATCAGTTTTCTGGCTTGCACGTTCTATGTCCTCTACAAATATGCCAGATTTGGCATGATCGGTCAACGGCAAACAGGCGCAATGGCGAGGCTGAAGCTATCAAAGGAGCTGAAGACGGACCTGCGGCAACCCCGCGAGTCGCTGACTCAGTGCGCCAAGACCCGCATTTTCCGAATTCTCTGGCCAAGAGGAGAAGAAATGGTGAATCCGTGCTATTCTTTTGGCGACTCTGAAAGACCCCATGGAAAGGTACCTGAAGCGGTTCGCCAACACGATTATCTTCACGACCGTGCTCATGGCGGCCACGTCGCCTGCACTGATCGCTCCCCCGCTTTTCGCTCAAGCTGCTTCCACTGCTATTGACCGAAATCTTCTGGCCTTGGCAAACGCAGGCGATCCGAAATCGCAGCTGCTTGTTGGTTATGCCTATGACAGAGGCGAAGGCGGAATGCTGGACCCGGCGCAGGCTCCTGCGTGGTATCGAAGAGCGGCCGACAGTGGGGACGCTACAGCAGAATTTATTCTCGGATGGGTATATTGCGACGGCTTGAATGTGCCCAAGGACGGAGCCTTGGGAGACAAATGGTTTCGCAGAGCTGGGGCGCATGCCTACCTAATCGACCAAGCGCTGGCACTTAAATTTCCACTTTTTGAGATGATGGCCCCTCTATTGAAGTCCGACACGATCGGGACTCAGTTCTTTTACCTGGGCTCACTCTACGAGGAAGGCAAAGATTTACCAAAGGATTACGCCCAGGCTGTGTTCTGGTATCAAGAGGGAGCCGAGCAGGGCGACCCCGATGCACAATCTTCTCTGGGTATTCTCTATACGGAGGGTAAAGGCGGTCAACAGGATTACGCGCACGCCGCAGCTTGGTTTCGGAAGGCCGCCGACCAAGGATATCCAGACGCCGAAAGGAAATCTAGGCGTGCTATATCTTGATGGTCACGGCGTTCCTCAGGACTACAAATTGGCAAAGGAGTGGCTCGACAAGGCTTCGAACCAGGGAAACGCTGGCGCTTTGTACAACCTCGGTTTGATATATGCGAAGGGACTGAGCGTTCCGCAAAGCAACCTTGGAGCCTATCTGTGTTTCGACCTGGCCGCCGCCAGACTGACTGGGTCGGACCAAGTCAACGCGGAGAAAGCTCGCGACCTCGCAGCCAGCCTCCTTACGCCGGAGGAACTGTCAAAGGCGCAGGAAGCTGCCGAAAAATGGTTCGCCGCGCACCCCGCCCAAAGGTAGCGGGGTTGACCGAGGAAGCTGGCCTCCAAACGCGTAGTTCCTCGTCCAGGCTCCCACCTGGCTCTCGACAAGGTGGTAGTGAGGCGGGAGATCAACGAGAGAGCCGTCATCATTATGAACAGCGCGCCCGCATTCGGACCCGTCACAGTCGATCGCCTTTTCGATTCGCAAGTTGGGGTCTGAAGGGGGGATAAAGTCGGATTTTTTAAATGTTAGTTTATACATAATCCGCATTGTAGCCCGGGTAGCGGCGAATCGGGATGGGGGAGCAGTCACCTGCTCTCCCCTCCCACACCACCCGGCATGCGGGTCCGCACCGGGCGGTTCGAGAAGTTGAGGTCTCCCCCGTGTTCCTTGTGTGAGGGCGCGGGCGTCGGTCTTCATCACTGCCCGGAGCAGGCTCGGCTTCACTTCGCCCCCTCCGGACCGTTCCGCCAATGCGGACATCTGATGCCATTTCCAACACATCGCCTTCTCAAGAATCACTCCTTCTCGTGCGGCCCTTCACTGACTTCCATCAGCTACTACGGCCTTTGCTGACTTCTCGCTCCGGTTCGACACCGTTACCCTTTCAGGCACAAGGCAAGATCTCCCCAGGTAAGAACGCACTCCTTCACTGCGCGACCGTCGGATTTACGCCACCGCCCCTTGGTCACAAGAGCTTCGCGGTCCGTTGCCCGCTCGCCCTAGTCGGCACCGCCTTCTATCCGGTTCTTGTTCATCGGCCCGCAGCTTCGCTCCACGCTTCCTCCCCACACTCGGTCACCCTCATGCAGTTGCGCTTCACTTCGCTCGTTGTGACCAACTCGCAACGGGACTTCCACCCGTAAGAGTGCGCCCATGCTGGGCGCACAACGGCAAAACGCGGACCCGAGGGTCCGCGCTTCGTGTTTATGACGACCGAGTTGGCTTCTATGCCTTCGCCAGCACCGCCTGCCCCAGCCGCTCGGCCATCATCTCGTGCGCGTGGGCGAAGAACTCATCCTTCGAGATCTTGCCTGCTTCCAATTCGGCGAGGATGGCTTTCTGCGCCTGGTACTCGCGGTTGACGATGCCGGCTTTCGACTGCAGCATGCGCCACGCCTTGCGCCGCTCCACGCAGAACATGACCAGTTGCCGCGAGAGCGCGTAGTAGATTGTCTTTGCCGTTCTCGTCCGAGCCGTGATATACACGCCGAAGTCGGGAATGAAGCTGCGGTGCTCGGGCTTGAGATAATGGCGGTAGACCACGTCCTGCTGCGTGATGCGCACCAGCATGTTGTCGAGCGGAATCATCTTCGCCGCCTGCTCGGGCTTGATCTTGCGCAGGTGGTTGCGGAAGCGCGCCTCGGTGGTGCACCAGTGCGCGACGGTGTAGCGATAGGGTTCGCCCGTAACCTTCGACTTGGTTTCGTACCAATCCAAATCGATGGACGGATTGCCCTTGATGTCCAACGCCTCTTGATACGTTTCGCCCTTGCGCGGGTCGAAGACGAACTCCGGCGCGCCGCGCGAGTCGCGCACGCGCTGCGCCTGGAAGAGCGCCATGTCGTCGGGGACGCCGTGCTCCGGCTGGCAGGTGGTGAAGGCCTGCAGGAACATGGTGCCGCGATATTCGAGGCCATCCAGAATCGCCCGGTAGAGCTTGGGCGCGTTGGCCATGGAAACCTGCGCGACGAACGGCGACCCGTGGCCGGCGAGGAAGGTTTCGGCCACCGTCTTCTTCTCGGTGTTCTTGCCCTGCGTGGCGGAGCCGAAGACGTTCATGTCGTTGCCGCCGAGCATCGGCGTCGAGTCGGAGTTCTGGCCGCCGGTATTCGAGTAGACCTGCGTGTCGAGCATCAGCACCTTGACGTTGGGCCGGTTCTGCAAGATCAACCTTCGACGTATTCTGGTAGCCGATGTCGCCGATTCCGCCGTCGCCGCCGACTACCCAGACCTTGGGCAGCTCGACGATCTCCTGGTCGGTCATGAGCGCGTCAGTGAAGTGCATGAAGTGGTAGTACTCTTCCTCGGACAACGCATTAGTTTCGCGCGCGAGCAGAATGTCAGCCAGGCGCTCGGGGATCACCGACCGCCGCGCGTGATCGACGATGAAGCTCTCGCCCATGAGCCAGCCCACGGTGGCGCCGTCCTGGAAGAGCGAGTTCATCCACGGATAGGGGTGCGGATTGTTCGGCGGTGTGGAACCGTAGACCGTGTTGCAACCGGTGTGCGCGGCCATGGCCATCACGCTCATGCCGTTCGCCAGGCGTCCATCGACGGCTTGCAGGTTTTTGTGGTTGAAGGCTTCAGTCAGCAGCACCGCAGCAATGGCTTCGATGAGCTGCGCGTCGGTGATGGCGCCGTGCTCGGCCTCGTAGGCTGCGATGCGCGACCTGGTGTCGCAGTCTTCTTCGCCGCCCAGGCCCATGACCAGGTGCGCGATGGCCTGCCGCAGACGCGCATACTCCGCCGGGTTGCTCTCATTGAGCGCGGCGAGTTTAGCCGCGCCCGTCCTCTCGAGCTCGCCTGCCTTGGCGACCAGGCGGTCGCTCTTGGCGTGGAAGACCGGCCGCATATAAGCCTCAGTGACCGCGGCAATGGAGCGCAGCACGCTTTTTTCGCCGCAACCGGCGCAAGCGCCGTCGCCGGCGACGAGCGCGTCGTAGTTGGTCCGCACCATAAGCATGTTGCGCAGCGTGGCGGTCTTCGAGTCCGCCGGATTGGCGCCGTTATACAGGCCCAGGTACTTCTGCGCAGTATCGGGCAGCAGATCGAGGAAGCGCGTGCCGGTTTCGTGCTCGGCGTTCACCTCTTCGGTCTCCTGCACCATTTTCAGCGCCTGATGGTCGCCGCAAGCCGTGACGCAGGCCGCGCAGCCTTTGCACAGGT
The DNA here is from genome assembly GCA_963832535.1 of uncultured Acidobacteriota bacterium. GTDB lineage: Bacteria > Acidobacteriota > Terriglobia > Terriglobales > Acidobacteriaceae > Telmatobacter. The sequence goes on along the minus strand of CAWHUK010000019.1, from coordinate 80,494 downwards.
CCGAGACAAAAATCGAGAAGATACCGCCGGAACCGGGCTGTTTGCGCTCCGGCGAGGAAAAGATGGCGTTCGTCTTCTGGTAAGCCATCGGGACTTTGTCAATGATGGCGTAGAACTGCGCCTTGGCCTGCGCGGAGAATCCGTCGACCGATTCGGTAACTTCGCGGATGATAGCCGGCAGCGGAGTTCCGTGCTTGATTTCAGCTAGCATGCGCTGCCGCGTGAGCTTTTCGATTTCCGGCAGTTTGTCGAGCATCTTTCTGCGCTCGGCGGGATCGGCCACGTAGCGTGTAACCGCGGTGCCGAGGATCGTGCTCAAATCCTGCGAGCAGTTGGGGAGGGCAGTATCGGGGCACACGCCGATGCAATCCATGCACTGCGTGCAATTCTCAGGGATGTAGAGCGGCGTTTCGCGTCTCGCCACATATTTCGAAGCCGTGTCGCCGGTGGCCGCGGCGATGACGCCCATGGCGGAGAGCGGCGTGGCCGGCTGGTTGTAGCCAAGGTGCGCGCGGAACTCCGCATCGAAGGCGGCGATGCTGTCAATGGGCGCGCGCATTGCCTGGCCGGCAGGCGGAGGCGTGGAGCGGCAGCCCGATGCGCAGGCGCCCACTTCGGCCAGCGCGGGGACCTCTTCGAGGATGGGCAGCAGCGCCTGGCCGCGCAGGCTGGAGTGGTCGGCCGCGGAAAGCTCGCCGATGGCGATCTCCTTGACGCGCTCGAAGCCTTGCAACATGACTTCCATGTTGGACTGCACCACGGCCTCGCCCAGCTTGCCGAACTTCTTGACATACTGCTTGTGGACAACCTGGCGGAACTGCTCCTGGGTGATGTCGAACTCCTGAAGCATGGGGCTGACCGCGAAAAACGCGCCCAGAAAGGCATTGCCCTGCATGCGCAGTTGCAGATCGCCGCGATCGGTGGCCTTGCGGGCGATGTCGAAGCCGGGCAGCGTGAAGACGCGAATCTTTTTCTCGATGATCTGCTTGCGCGCCCACAAGGGGAGGTTCTGCCAGGCGCGCTCGCCATCCACGTCCGACTCCCACACCAGGCTGCCGCCCTGCTGGATGCCGTCGAGCGGATTGGTGTGCGTAAATGCCTTGGGGTCGCAACAGAGAACGACGGTCACGTGGCGCAGGTCGCAGTTGACGCGAACGCGCTCCTTTGCCGCGACCATGAAGTAGCTGGTCGGCGCGCCCTTTTTCTCCGAGCCGTACTTGGGATTGGCGCTGACGTGGATCACTTCCTTGGGATTGCCCAGCTCGTCGATCAGATGATCGCGCTCGAAGAGCAGATCGTTGAGGTCGCCGAGAATGGCGCCGAGATTTTTGCCCGTGGTGATGGCGCCCCAACCGCCGATGGAGTGAAAACGCACAGCGACCGCGCCCTCAGGCAGCAGCGACGGCTTTTCATCGGCGATCACGCTGTAGGGGTGGTCAACGCCGAGGACAAAGAAGTTGACGCCGTCGGCGGCGGTTTTGCCATCTTTGCGCGCACGGCCGGAGGTGGCGAACTCGTACGCGCCAATGATGTGCTCGGGGCGGAAGTCGCGCGAACCCAGTCCGTAACTGCCGCCGAAAAAGCGGGGAACTTCGGCAAGCGTGACGGCCGGCAGGCCACTGACGCCCTGCACGGCTTTCGAAAATGCTGTGCGAATGTCGCGGCCCAGAGGATTATCGCCGGAGAGCGCCTCGTCAGTCCGTTCCAGAATGATGACGTTCTTCTTGCCTTTAAGCGCGTTGACGATGGCGGCTTCAGGGAATGGCCGGATGACGTTGACGTGAATCGATCCGACACCGGAACCGGGATTTGCCCCGCGCGTCTGTCGCAGATAGTCAACCGCAGCTTCGATGTTTTCGGCCGCCGAGCCAAGCGAGACGAAGACCGTGTCGGCGTCCTCGGTTTTGTATTCGCTGATGAGGCCGTAGCGCCGGCCGGTGAGCTCGGCAAATTTCTCGTAGGCATCTTCAAGGAATCCGAGAATCGGCTCGGCGAAGTTGTTGCGCCGCGCCACTACGCCCTGCATGTAGTGTTCCTGGTTCTGCACGGGACCCAGCAGCACGGGATTGGCGAGGTCCATCATCTTGGGCACGCGGCGGCGCGTGAGGCCGAAGAGCGTACGCTGCGCCTCGGTGGGGCAGTCGATGATGTCGTCGGGCGCGCCCAGGTACTCGCGAATCAGCTCCGATTCGTGCTTATAAAAAGTGCGCTCGAGGTGCGTGGTGAGGAAGCCGTCCATGATGTTCATGCCGGGCGTGAGCGACAGTTCGCTTACACGGCGCAGAATCAGCGCCTGGTCGGCGGCCTGCTGCGCGTCTTTGCCGAAGAGCATGATCCAGCCCGTGTCCAGCGCGGCATAGATGTCGTCGTGGCCGCAGTGCACGTTGAGGGCGTGCTTGGTGAGCGCGCGCGCGCCCACTTCCAACACCATCGTCGATCCCTTGCCCGGCGCGTGGTAGTACTGCTCCACGCCGTAGACCACGCCCTGGCCCGAGGTGAAGTTGACCACGCGCTTGCCGCAGACCGAATGGGCGATGGCTCCGCCCTGGGCAGCGTGCTCGCCTTCAGTCTCGATGGCGATCGTGCTATTGCCGAAAACGTTCAGGTGGCCCTCGGCATAGGCCTGCTGGAAGAGCTCGCCTCCCTCGGTGGAAGGCGTGATGGGATAAAACACGCCGGCGTCGGCGATGCGTGTCTCAGTGTGGTAGCTGACGAGTTGATTCCCGTTGGCGGTAATCCGGATGCCTGGATAGCGAGCCTTCATAAGTCCCTCACAGACTAACCCTGTTTTCGCGTTTCTTCAAAAAATTGCGTTGCTGGCGCAGGACGCGCGGGGCGCAACCCGGCCGCATCCGCTTGCTGTCTTCACGCCAGAACCTGGTCAGCGCGTACAGGGCCTGCTCACTCGTCAGGCAGACTCATGAAAATCCCTTTTCGATTGCACGTCGAACTCCGGGGCGGGAACGAGGAGACCTAAGGGGAAGGTTGCACCTCGGGAGAAACGCTCTAGGATAAGTATGCTCTCTTTTTTAGAGACGGCGTACCAACAGGTGGGAATTCTACGCTGCAAACCCGGAGCCTGATCTCCGCTCTCGACGTGCGTTTTCGCTGCCGCAACCCCCTGCGCTACCATAAACTTGAGGATTGAGGCTACGCATGTTTGTGGTGGTTTGGCAGTTTGAGATTGCCGAAGATAAAGTGGCCGGTTTTGAGGCCGCTTATGGCCCTGACGGCGCCTGGGCGCAGCTCTTTCGCAGTTCGCCCAACCATTTGGGAACAGAACTGTTGCGCGACGCCTATATTCCCGGCAGTTATCTGACTATCGACCGCTGGACCAGCGAAGAGGCCTTCCGCGCCTTCCGTAAGGAGCATGATAGCGAGTACGAAGTCCTGGACCGCGCGTGCGATGCCCTCACCAGCCGCGAGACGCGGGTGGGGGCTTATACGGTCTAATCCAGCTCTATTCGAGAACCAGCAGGTTCCGGCTGAACTGCGAACCCGCCAAATAGAGAAGGCCGCGATCAAATGTCACCAGTACCCCGTCTTCCTTGATCGCCAGCCCGAGGCAGATATGCATCGGTTACCTGCCGATGGCCGAAGATGCGCGACGCGAAAGGAGCAGTCAGGGTAGTCCAACTCTCCGTCATTGGCCAATAGCGGTAGCCGGGACGATTCGCGAGACCTCTGAGAATGGATTTCGCGTTCTCGCGCGTTCGTGGGCCGGACGAAAGGACGGATTGGTTGTGACCCGGACAAATCCGATTTCGGTGAGGGCGCAAAGACCCCAGTCATTCTTGCCCGATTCAGAAAACCACTTCACAGCCCCCTGGAAGTCATCGTGCCGTGGTTCGGTGAGCGCGATCAGGACGTTCAGATCAAGCAAATTTCGCCGGATCATATTCTTCCTCATCGAGCTTCTTCACCATCTCCGACGTGATCCTGCCTTCGGTCGGAGGAAACATCGGCAGACCGTGGGGACCGATTCGTATGTCCGGCTCTTCGGGTGCCGACGGAGCTTGCGCCTTGCGGATCAGTTCGTCGATGGCGGCGCTGAGGGTGAGTCCGCGCACACGGGCATAGTAGGCCGCAAACTCGTGGGTTTCATCGGCAAGTGTAATCGTAGTTCTCATAGACCAATTATGCATCAATTTTGGAGATTGATGCAATTTTTTGAATTTATGCATCAATTTATTAGTCGATGCTATTTTATCTATTTGATGCACTTCATGTTCACTGATGCGATCTTTCAGATCTTTCCGGCTCCGCTTCCGATTTTCCCTCTTTCTTCGCCATTTCTTCTGTCCTATTCTGTCTCATCCTGCTACAATCCCTTGGAAATCCAATTTAAGCCCCTCGCCGTTTCCTGCTGCAAAACATGAGATGCGCAAGGCGAGCATTTTTTGAGGAGCCTCCGAATGGCCATCGTCGACGACCGCGCCAAAGCAGTAGAACTTGCCCTTGCACAGATCGAAAAGCAGTTTGGGAAGGGGTCGATAGTCCGGCTCGGTTCCCGCGAGGCGCTGCTGCCGATCGCCGTCATCTCCACCGGCTCCATCAGCTTTGACGCGGCGCTCGGCGTGGGTGGCATTCCCCGCGGCCGTGTCTCCGAGGTCTTCGGCCCCGAGTCCTCGGGCAAGACCACCATCTGTCTGCAAGTCATCGCCGAGGCCCAGAAGCAGGGAGGCCTGGCGGCTTTTGTCGACGCCGAGCACGCCCTCGATCCCGCCTACGCCAAGAAGCTGGGCGTGGATGTGGACAATCTGCTCGTCTCGCAGCCCGATAGCGGCGAACAGGCGCTAGAGATCACTGAGGCCCTCGTCCGCTCCGGCGCCATCGATGTGCTGGTTGTCGACTCGGTCGCCGCGCTCGTCCCCAAGGCCGAGTTGGACGGCGAAATGGGCGATTCGCACATGGGCCTGCAGGCGCGCCTCATGTCGCAGGCGTTGCGCAAGCTCACCGGCACGGTTTCCAAGTCGCGCACCGCTCTCGTCTTTATCAATCAGATCCGCGAGAAGATCGGTGTGATGTTTGGCAACCCTGAAACCACCACCGGCGGCCGCGCACTCAAGTTTTACTCATCGGTACGCATCGACATCCGCCGCATCGCCGCCATCAAAGAAGGCGACGCCGTCACCGGCAATCGCACCAAGGTGAAGATCGTCAAGAACAAGGTGGCCGCGCCCTTCCGCGAGGCCGAGTTCGACATCCTCTACGGCGAAGGCATCAGCAAGGAGGGCGACGTGCTGGACCTGGCCGTCACCCACAACATCGTCGAGAAGTCAGGCGCATGGTACAGCTACGGCAGCGAGCGCATTGGGCAAGGGCGCGAAAACACCCGGGCTTTCCTCAAAGAAAACAAGGACATCTTCACTAAAATCGACGGCGAGCTGCGCAAGCGCCTAAGCATCGGCGCCGCAAAGGCCGAGGTTCCCGAAGCACCCGCCGGCGGTGCTGCTGAGGCCAAGGAAGCCGTGCGCGGGCGGAGGGGGTAAACAGGCGTTATAGGTTTCGATATCGGCCAGTTTGGCAAATGAGCTAAGCACCATTTGGTACCGCACCGATGTTCTTGCCCGATCCGTTTGACAAAGCGGATGCTTCAGTCATGGTCGCATTGATTAGTGCGCTCGTTGCACTTGCGATTTGGGTATTGACGGCGATCCATTCATTATTAGGAACTCCATTCAAATATTGGCTAGAAAAAAGAGCGCTGCGAAACAGGCTGCGCAGCGGAAGAATCTTCGCGAGCTGATCGGGAAATACCAGGGCCGAATGCTTGAAGCAGCTGAGGCTCTAAATCATCGCTTGTGGAACCTTTACAAAAACCAAGACAAAGGGTGGCTTGATGTGCGTGGGCATTACGAGGGCATCAGCTACTACCACTCCTCGTTTGTTTACCGGTTCCTGAATTTCTTCGCGTTTGCCCGTGCATTCGAGTCGGAAGCAATTCTCATTGATTTGCGCATCGCCGAAAAGAAAGACCTGGATTTCCTAAAGTTCGTGAAAGCTTTCGCTTGGGCCACCTGCGAGGTTGCACTGTTTGATGACGTTGACTATGACACGGAGTTCGCCACTGACCATTTCTTTCGGGACTGGCTAAGGAGAGTCTGCGATTTCTGCATGAGGGATGGGAAGTTTCTCGGGCACGATGACCTGCAGTCGATTCTTCTTAGCAACCCAGATTTCCATAACGTGTATCGATTTTTCGACGGACTTCAGAAGGGCGAAAGACGATTTCGTTGGGACAGGCTGGTTACAGTTCACCTCCTGTTGTTAGCGTTCATAAATAACTTCGGATACGACATGCAAGCCTCATCCTTTCAGCAGTTCAAGGAAGTGGCTCTGCAGGCCCAGAACGCCAAGATTCTCAGAAACCTTGCTTTATGGCTACCGAAATTAGGCTTGCAGCAAAACAAACCAGCAAATCTCATTTTGAAGTCCATCGAAACGGTCCTTGAGGCAGGCCCGAACCTAGCGCAGGCACAGTGGAGGAATTCTCACGTTCCGGGGGAGGCCGGGAACGCGTCATTCACGCCCGCCGGCGGCGCGGCCGAGGCCAAGGAAGCTGTGCGCGGGCGCAAGGGATAACTGTCTCCAATCAGACAGCAACGAGCGGCTGCCTGGAGGGAGCCGCTTTGCTTCCTCGGCTCCCGGGTACCGCTGCTAGAATCCTCCTAGAGCCACCCATGCCAGTGAGAGCCATCTATCCCGGCACGTTCGATCCGCCGACAAACGGTCATTTGGACCTGATCGAGCGCGGATCGAAGATTTTCGACCATCTGGTGGTCGCGATATTGAGGAACTCCGCTAAGGATCCTCTGTTTACTGTCCAGGAGCGCGCGGAGATGCTCCAGGAGGCGACGGCCGGCATCGGCAACGTCTCGGTCGCCACCTTTGACGGCCTCATGGTTGAGTTTGCCCGCCAGCAGGGCGCCTCGGCCGTGCTGCGCGGCATCCGCGCCATCTCCGATTACGAATATGAGTTCCAGATGGCGCTGATGAACCGGCGGCTGGCGCCGGATGTCGAGACCGTCTTCCTGCAGCCCGCCGGACGCTACTCCTTCGTCAGTTCGCGCCTGGTCAAGGAGGTATTCAGCCTGGGCGGCGACGTGACCGGGCTACTTCCGCCCAACGTGCTGAAGCGGCTGCGCGCGCGCATCAACAACGGAAGCTGACCTTAATCCCGCTCGGCCTGAACTTTGCGCCACTCTCGAAATCTGGCAAGATGGAAGAGACATGACTGTTACCGCCCCTGCAAAAGTCTTTACCAATCGCATTGGCCGCATCGAAGTTTCCGCAACCATGGCCGTGGCCGCCGAAGCGGCCAAACTGCGCGCCCAAGGCGCCAAGCTGGTGGATTTTGGCGCCGGCGAGCCCCACTTCGCCACGCCGCGGCACATCAAAGACGCCGCGATTGCCGCCATTGAGGACAACTTTTCAAAGTACACTGTTGTGCCGGGCATTCCCGACGTGCGCAAGGCCATCGTCGAGCGCCATGCTACCGATTTCGGCTTCGGATTACTCGATCGACGAGGCCGTCTTCACCACCGGCGGCAAGCTGGCGCTGTTTAACGCCATTCAAATTCTTGTTGACCACGGCGACGAGGTCATTTTGCCCGTTCCCTACTGGGTCAGCTTCAAAGACATTATCCAGTACGCCGGCGGCACGGTGGTTTTCCTCGAAACCAGCGAGGCAGAGAGCTTTCGCATCACCGCCAACGCCATTGAGCGCGCCATCACGCCGCGCACCAAGGCCATTATCCTCAACTCACCGTCGAATCCGGCGGGCTCGGTGGTATCCGCCGCGGAATTGGAGCGCATCGTCCGCCTCGCTCACGACCGCGGGATCTTCCTGCTCCTGGACGAGTGCTACGTGTACCTGAACTATGCAGGAAAACCGGTCTCCGGCGGCTCGTTCACATGGGCCAAGGAGCACCTGGTCATTCTGGGTTCGTTGTCGAAGACCTACGCCATGACGGGCTGGCGGGCGGGATTTGCGCTGGCCGCAAAGCCGGTGGCCGCCAACCTGAGCAAGCTGCAGTCGCAGTCCACCTCGAACGCCACCAGCTTCGTGCAGAAAGCAGCGATCGCGGCGTTGACCAGCTCGCAGGAGTGCGTGGCCGAGTTCCGCGCCGAGTTCATCGACCTGCGCGACTACATGCTGGCCGCGCTCAAGAAGATTCCCGGCGTCACCTGTACCAAGCCCGAAGGCGCGTTTTATGTGTATCCGAACATCTCGGCATATCTCGGCAGGGGCGGCATCAAAACGGCCACCGAACTGGCCACGCGCCTGCTTCACGAGGCGCACGTGGTCACCGTGCCGGGCGAGGCCTTCGGAACCGGGGAGCACATTCGCATCTCCTATCCGGTGACCAGGCAGAACATCGACGAGGGCGCCCGCCGTATGGGAGAATTCCTCGCCGGGCTGAAGTAGCCCGGCAGATTCATCGATCCCACGAAGCCGAAAGGGGCATGGCAACTCTGGATTTGCCACAATCTGGGATTGTGTGCCCGCACGGACCGGCTGGCGGGTATTTGCCTCTGAAAATAGCTTGACCATCTTTTTGCAAACGTCATCTCTGTCGAGTACGATATTCCTTCAATGTTGAACGGCATCGATTTCCGTCCCGTGGTTTTGGCTGGAGGCAGCGGCACCCGCTTCTGGCCGCGCTCCCGGCGCGCCCGCGCCAAGCAGGTCCTCGCCCTCGATGGCGAGCGCTCCATGATTCAACAGACTTTGGAGCGCCTCAAGCCATTGGCTGCTTTCGAAAAGACCTGGATCATCACCAATGAGTATCTGGCCCAGGAGATCGCCGATCAGCTGCCCGGCCTGCCTGCCGCGCAGATCGTGCAGGAACCGGTGGCCCGCAACACCGCTCCGGCCTGCGGTCTGGCCGCTTTCCTCATCGAGCGCGAAAACCCCGATGCTGTGCTGGGCATCTTTCCCTCCGACCACGTGATCGCCGACGAGCCGCGCTTCCTCAAGGCCCTGCAAAAAGGCATCGCCGTGGCCGCCGCCGGTGAAAACATCGTGGTGCTGGGCATCGAGCCCGCCCGCGCAGAGACCGGTTACGGGTACATCGAAACCGGCGATTTCGCCAAGGACGATTCCGCCCTGCACGTCCGCCGCTTTATCGAGAAGCCCAACCAGAACCGCGCCGAAGAGTTCGTGGCCGCGGGCAACTACTATTGGAACTCGGGAATGTTCCTGTGGACGGCGCGCACCCTGGCCAACGCCGTGCGCGAGCACCTGCCAGAGACCGCTCCTCTGCTCGAAACCATCGCCGCCGCATACGGCACGCCGCGGTTCGACGAGGTCTTTCGCTCCGTCTACCCGAGTTGCGAGAACATCTCGGTAGACTATGCGGTCCTCGAGCCCCGCTCCGCCAAGGGCGAGCACCTGTCGAATCTGCTTTGCATTCCCGCCGAGTTCAGTTGGAACGATCTGGGCTCCTGGTCTTCGCTCTACGATTACCAGCACGACACGCGTCTGCGCGGCGACCCCGACGGCAATGTCGCCGATGCCGGCGGCCACATCGCCCTCGAAGCCAGCGACAACTACGTCTTCAGTCCCAAAAAGTTTGTGGCGCTGGTGGGCGTAGAGAACCTGGTCGTCATTGACACCGAAGATGCGCTACTCATCGCCCGCCGCGACCTCTCACAGGATGTGGGCAAGATCGTGAAGGAACTGAGCCTGAGCGGCCGCAACGATCTGATCTGAAATCAGGCCCCAAGGCATCGGCGGCGACGCCAAAATAAGGTCTGAATGCGGGTCTTACGCCACCACTACCTCCACGCGCCCCGCAGCCTTCTTGCCTTCCGGTCCGACAACGATTTTCACGCCACGGCCAAGCCGCACCAGGCATTCCATCATCTTAACCTCGCTGATGCCGCGAAATTGCCCGCGCAGCATCCTGGAAACCTTCGGCTGCGTCAATCCCAGCACCTTCGCCGCCTGCTGTTGGCTCCATCCCCGCTTACCCAGAGTCTCGGCAATCTTCATTGCCAGTTGTGCTTTCACGAGCATCTCATCCGCATCCCGAAAACCGAGCTCTTCGTATGCACTCCTTACTACCTTTGCTTTGCTCATCGCACAACCCCCAGTGCTTGCGCTTCGGCCTCCTTCAGCCGGGAACGGATCAAATCCATTTCCCGCTTCGGTGTCTCGACTCCGCGCTTCGATTTCTTCTCAAAACAGTGCAGCACATACACCCGCTCCTGCGAATCGTACCGTATACACGGCGCGATAGGTGTTGCCGCGCCAGTCCTCGACAACTTCTACAACCCCGGCCGAGCCGAATCCTTTCAGCGGTTTTGCCGCCGGATGAAGCTCGCCGATCTGAGCATGAAAAAGCGCAAACCCGAAGACCTGCTGCACCTCCTCCGGCATTGCCAGTAAATCTCTCTTCGCCGATCCGATCCAGCGCAGCGGCCTGAGCGCGTCTTGCACATTTCCATTATATCCAATTGGGAATAATGTGGAGCAGACGGTTCTACCGCTGTACAATTCTTGCGTATCTCAGCATGCGCAAATCGCCTGAGCGGGGTGGAAAAAATGCCCGAAACCATCGATTGGCCGATGCGGTCCAAGTCACGCCGTCCTCGTCTTCTCGCCTACCTCTTTCTTGCCTTGGTCATCCTTATCTTCATCGGCGGACGCGCCGCCATCTCCTACTGGGTTGACCTTCTCTGGTTCCGCTCGCTCGGTTACTCGAGCGTCTTCTGGAAGACCTGGAGCCTGGAGTGGGGGACCTTCGCGGCCTTCGCGGCGCTCACCTTTCTCATCCTCTTCGGCGCATTCCTCGCGCTTCGCCTCAGCCACGCCGCCGATCTGCCAGACACCCATACGATTGTCTTTGCCGGCCGGCCCATTGCGTTGCCGGTGGCAAAGGCGCTGCGCCTCATCGCCGTAATCGCCGCGCTGCTGATTGCAGCAGCAACGGGCCTCGCAATGGTGTCGCAGTGGCCTACCCTGGCCCTCTATTGGTACGCGCCGCGCGCTGCCACAACCGTTACCGACCCCATCTTCGGCCGGCCGCTCGGCTTCTATCTCTTCACTTTGCCCGCCTGGCAGCTCATCGCCGGATGGCTGCTCACGCTTGCCGTCATCGTCTGCGTTCTCGCCGTGCTGTTCCTGCTTATCGCGGGCGGTGGGCGCGCGCTCGACGGACGCTTCGCTGCAGCTTCCCTGCCCTGGCGCGGCGTCTCCATTGCCGCCGGATTTCTACTGCTCACGCTGGCCATCCATGAGTATGTCGGCCGCTTTCAATTACTGTTTGAGCATCACACCATCTTCGACGGCGTCACCTACACCGATGCGCACGTCACTCTGATCGGTATGTTGTTTATCTCGGCCGCGCTGGCATTGGGCGCGGTCATCGCCTTCGCGAGCGGCATAGTTCGGCCGCGCCTGCGCTGGCTGCTCACGGCTATAGCTCCCGCGGTGGTCTGTTTTGTGGTTGCCGGCGTGGCCGGCTGGTATGTCAGCACCTTCGTCGTCAATCCCAATCGGCTGGACCGCGAGCGGCCCTATATCGCCGACAGCATCGCCTTCACGCGCCAGGCCTATGGGCTCGACCGCTTCGCGCAAAGCGAGTTTCCCGCCGACACCACGATCGCTGCCGCCGATCCGGAACAAAATCAGGCCACGCTCCAAAACATCCGCCTTTGGGACGTGGGCGCCCTCAAGGACACACTGCGCCAGGAACAGGAGATTCGCACTTATTACGACTTTCCCGGCATCGACATCGATCGTTATCAGATCGACGGCTCTCTGCGCCAGGTGATGCTTGCCGTGCGCGAGCTCAATGTCGACAAGCTGCCTGAGAGCAGCCGCAATTGGATCAACGACAAGCTCATCTACACCCACGGCTATGGCATCACCATGAATCCCGTCAACGGATTCACGCCCGAGGGCCTGCCCATCTTCTACCTGAGCAACATGCCGGTGCAAAGCGCCGTGCCCGGCCTCAGCGTGACTCGCCCTGAGATCTATTTTGGCGAGATGACCAACACCGACGTCTATGTGAAGACCCATCAGCAGGAGTTCAACTATCCCCAGGGCCAGAGCAACAATCTTTCCTCCTACGAGGGCACTGGCGGCATTGCGATGGGCGGCTTTTTGCGCCGCGTGCTGCTGGCCTTCGACCGCGGCGACCTCACCAAGGTGCCCTTCAGCGACGACATCACGCCGAGAGCCGGCTGCTGATGCGGCGCAACGTGCTTGCGCGCGTCCTGGCTTTGGCGCCGTTCCTCACCTTCGATCGCGACCCCTACATCGTAGTCGGAGCCGACGGCCGGCTCTCCTGGATCATTGACGGCTACACCTCCTCCGACAGTTATCCTTACTCGGCGCAAACCAGCCTGGAAGACCAGTCCATCAACTACATACGCAACAGCGTCAAAGCGGTTGTGGACGCTTACGACGGTTCCGTCACGTTTTACGTCTTCGACAGCGCCGACCCCATTCTGGCCGCCTGGCGCGGCATCTTCCCCGGACTCTTCAAGGACGCCTCGACGATGCCACCCTGGCTGCGCGCGCACGTCCGCTATCCCGAACTGCTCCTCACCCTGCAGGCCGATGTCTACGGTCTTTACCACATGACCGAACCCGATGTCTTCTTCAACCGGGAGGACCAGTGGACCGTGGCCACCGAGACGGGCTCGAGCCAGGGAAGTCAAACCGCGCAGGAGATGCACCCGAACTTTGTGCTTATGACAATACCCGGCGAATCCAGCGGCCTCGAGTTCGTTGAGATTCTGCCCTTCACGCCGCTCAACCGCAACAACCTGATCGGCTGGATCGCCGCGCGTAGCGACGGCGCGCATTACGGCACAGCTGTGGTCTTCGACTTTCCCAAAACACGCCTTGTCGATGGCCCGCAGCAGATCGAGGCGCGCATTGACCAGAATGCGCAGCTCTCCGGCCAGCTCACGCTCTGGAATCAGCAGGGCTCGCACGTCATCCGCGGAAGCCTTCTCGTAATCCCATGCGGGAAGGCCCTTTTGTACGCTGAGCCGATTTATCTGCAAGCGCAAAACAGCCCCATGCCGGAGCTGCGGCTGGTTGTGCTTGCGCTCCAGGACCGGCTGGCATACGGGCCGACGTTTGATTCGGCGCTGAACTCCTTGTTTGGATCGCAAGCTCCCTCGCTCACGGCCGCGGAGACGCCGCAAGCCGCAGCAACGGCCGCGCCCGCGGGAGCGCCAAAGCCGGCAACGGATATCAATGCGCTCATCTCACAGGCGGGCCGCGACTTCGCCGATTACCAGCAGCTCACTTCGCAGGGCAAGCTGGCCGAAGCGGGGCAAAAGCTCGACGACCTGAAGCGCGTGCTCGATCAGTTGAGCGCCCATGCGAAATGATTCAGCAACTATCCTGTCCCTAAAGCTCGCAGCATAGAGGCGGTCAGGCCGTGATGCCGCCGCTGTCGAATGCCTTCGCCTCAGCGGCGCTGCGCCCCGAGATCCAATGCCAGAATCGGGAGGGCCAGTTGGGGTCCATGCATGGCCGCTCGATGAGCAGATAGAAGGCCAGCGAAATCAGCAGGACCGGAAGCGCCGTAACCAGAAGCTGAATGGCGTAGTTGGCGAGAAAATCGAATCCCGGAACGATCGCGTAGCGCGTGACCTTGAACACGATCGCGATCATTTGCAGGTGCATGAGGTAGATGGAGTAGCACATCCCGCCAATGGCCGCGATCCACGGGTTCGCGAAAAAGCGGTGCAACAAAACGCCCCTCAGAGCAGCCATGAACAGAAACGCCATGGTCCAGGGCATGACGATGTGCGTATTGACCAAGGTGCGCGTCATGCCGAAGGTGAGAAGCAATCCGCCGAGCCCGGCCACATCCAGGAAAAGCGACGGGCGGACGCGATCGCCGTCGGCGATGTAGATGTCAGCCAGCAGCAGTCCCATGAGGAAAAACTGGGCGTAGAACAGGATGCTGAGGCTTGCGCGACCGCTGCTGGCGATCGGGAATTGGGCAAAGCCGATGCCGACGATGAGGACCGTCATGATAACGCGGCGCAGCAGGGCGCCGCGGATGCGATAGAGTTGCATGAACAGCGGCGCTGCGATATAGAACTGAATTTCGACCTCAAGACTCCAGGAAATGGGATTAATGGGGGTCAGCGTCCCGTAAACGATGCCGTGCAGATACACCGCGGTGACCGCGGCGTGACGCAGCATATCCGCCGTGATCCGGTGCGAGTAGATGACGAACATGACCACAAAGAGCAGCACCGAGAGCAGATAAGGCGGCTCCAGGCGCGTAACACGGCGCATGAAGTATTTGCGCAGGGAGACCGTTCCAGCTCCTTTGAGAAAATGCCGGCAAAAGGCAAGGCAAGCACGAAGCCGCTGATGATGAAGAAGAGGCTGACGCCGCAATTGCCATTGCCAATTGGCCAGAAGAAACCTGAGTATCGTGGCTCAACGGGAATGATCCGGCCGGAACGGTTCTCGAGCTCTCCGAACATGTGGTAGAGCAGCACGCTCATGATCGCGACAAAACGCAGTCCATCGATCTCCGGGATCCATCGGCCATCGCGGGTCACCCGGCGTATGCGGTCGAGAAGCATAAGGTATTCGTAGTTTATAACGGGTATATGTCCATTCATAAGCATCCTCTTGTGCTCACCATCCTTGACGGATGGGGTTATCGCGCTGAAACCGCGAACAACGCGATTGCGCTGGCGCGCAAGCCTGCTTACGACAAACTGCTGAAGGAGTTTCCCAACACAATCATCCAGGCCTCGGAGCATTTTGTGGGCCTGCCCGATGGGCAGATGGGCAACAGCGAGGTGGGCCACCTGAACATCGGCGCGGGCCGCATTGTGCAGATGGACATTACGCGCATCGACGCGCTGATTGCGTCGGGAGAGTTCCAAAAGAATCCGGCCATCGTCGAGGCCATGGAGCGGGCGCGCAAGGGTGGCCGGCAACTGCACCTGTTCGGCCTGGTTTCGGACGGCGGCGTGCACTCGCACCAGGAGCATCTCTACGCGCTGCTGCGTATTGCGCGCGAGAAAGGCGTGGAGCGGGTCTTCGTGCATGCCTTCATGGACGGCCGCGACACCGGCCCGACATCCGGCGCGGGCTACATTGCGCAGCTTGAGCAGAAAATGCGCGAATACGGCGTGGGCAAAGTGGCGACCATCAGCGGCCGCTACTACGCGATGGACCGCGACCGGCGATGGGAGCGCGAGCGCAAGGCCTTCGACGCGATGGTGAACGGCAAAGCCGAGGGCGGCGCTTATCCCAATGCCGCGGCGCGCATCAAGGAATGTTACAACGGCGGAACGACCGATGAGTTTCTGGTTCCATTTGTAGTGACCGATGCGGCGGGCAAGCCGGTGGGGCAGATTCGCGACGACGATGTATGCATCAACTTCAATTTCCGCGCCGACCGCGCGCGCCAGATCACGCGCGTGCTGGCGCGGGAGAGCGGATTGAATAAGCAGGGCGGCCGTGACCTGGAAGGCTGGGAGGCGCTCGACGAGACGATTCCGCGGCGCGAAATTCCGAAGGGCTTGCTCTACGTATGCATGACGCAGTACGACAAGCTCTACGAAATGCCGCTGATTATTCAGCCCGAATCGATGGACAATATCCTGGCCAATCTGCTGGCGCAAAACCATCTGCGCAACCTGCGCGTGGCTGAGACGGAAAAGTTCGCGCACGTGACGTACTTCTTCAATGGCGGCATCGAAACCCCTTTCCCTGGCGAGGACCGCATTCTGATTCCGTCGCTGAAGGTGGCAACTTACGATCTGGCGCCGGAGATGCGCGCCGAGGCAATTGGAGACGCCGTGGTGAAGGCGGTTAACGACACGGCGTTCGATTTGATCGTTGTGAACTTTGCCAACGCCGACATGGTGGGCCACTCCGGAAGGCTGGAGCCAACGATCAAGGCCGTTGAGGCCGTGGACGCGCAGCTGGGGCGGATTTGGAAGGCGATCAAAGAGAGGAACGGAAGCTGGCTGATTACCGCCGACCACGGCAACGCCGAGATGATGGTGGACCCTGTGACCGGCGGTCCGCACACCGCGCACACTACCAACCCGGTGCCGCTGATCTATGTCGCAGAAGAGGCCAATCGCTACCGTCTTCGCAACGACGGTTCGCTGCGCGACATTTCGCCTACGCTTCTGGCCATTCTCAATATTGCCGAGCCGAAGCAGATGACGGGCGGCGATCTGCGGGTGCCGCTGGTGCAGTAAAGCTCAGCCGCCCAGAGGAGGAAAGGAACGAGGCCTTTGCAGCTTCGCCTTTTCCATTTCGCGCAAGCCTCGGATCACGCAGTATTCTATTGTTCCGATCACTTCGCTCCCGCTGCCTTGAGCATCTGCACAATCGCCGTATACGCTTCCTTTTCAGTGGGAGTAAGCGGATTGTAAATCACGTTGCCGGACCCATCCATGCCTGCTGGCATCCCTTTTTCGAGCGCATCGGTTGCGGTCGTCAAGGCTGTTCGGCCGGACACGATCATCTCGTCGCCAACGGTGATCTTGCCGCTCTCATCCGCTTTGTTAACGTCCGCGCCCTTGTCGATGAGAATACGTACAATATCCGTCCGGCCCAGGAACGCGGCTATGGTTAGCGGCGTATATCCGTTGCCGATCATGTTGATGTCGGCGCCCCGGGCCAGCAGCAACTGCACCACGTCCGGTTTGTCCCACTGCGCCGCATACACCAGCGCGGTGCAGCCGAGCGCGCTGTCCTTTGCGTTGACGTTCACCCCCTGGTCGAGCAGACTGCGGACGCCGCCTACATCGCCCTTCGCGGCAAGGTTCACGAGATTGTCTTCGCGATCGCCTGCCTCAGCGCTTGGAACAAGCCAGAAACACAGAATGACGGCCAGAAATACGAATCCCAATCTCCATTTCATCTTTTGGCCGCCTTTCAAGCCAGTTAAAGTGCATTATCCTCGCACCTATTGGCTCCAGACACGAAGGACCTCCCACTAGCGGAGGCCCTGAAGTTTGGAGCGCTGGAGAGGTGTTACCGCGGGCGCAGAAATTTGATTGCCTCGGGCAGGCGCTCTTCAATCAGCTTGGCGCGCTCTGCGGCGATGCCGCCCAAATACGACGGCGCGGGCGTGGCCATGAGCACCAGCGCCATGGCAATGAGCGAGAAGCAAAGCCCGGCGATTCCGGCGGAAATCAGCATGTGATACATGTCATAGATATCGAGGCCGAGAATCTTGAAGGCCACGTGCTCCAGAGGCCGGATGTGCTTTAGAACCGCGAGTGCGAAGAGGAAGAACAGTGCGGACAGCGAGGTAAGAATTGCCAGCGTTGCGTCAAGGCTGCGATGGAACCCTTGACGCGAGCTGCAATGGGCGCATTCGGCAAAATGACTCTCGTAGTCCCTGCGCATCTCCGGAGAGATCCCTGAGATGTCGTAACGCCAGCTTGCCAGAATAGCGCCTACTACCCGGTCGGTGCATCGAATTTTTGACATAGACATCGGACCTACCTGCAAGGGGAACCCTTGGCGCTTACTCGTGGGGCGCGGCAAACAGGCCCTTCCCGATTAGATGCTCCGCTCACCGTAGAGGTGTGATGACGCTCCACGCAATTACATTTCGACGTCACAAAGCCGCGCGACGTTACTGGCCCATCGCGCCCAAAGAGGTTTTCGGGGTCCAATTGCTACGATTGTAATGCACATCCGCTAAAAATTGATAGCAGAAAGTGGCTCATGTTGCGCGGCCAGCAATAGCCGGTTAGCCAAAAGGCTTGCCCGGCCTTGCAGCGCACCCTCGGCGGCAACTCGCGCCAATTCAGGAAGGTTATTGTTTTCAGATAGATGCGCAAGAATCACATAGGTGGCTTGGCCGTCATAGCAGTTGAAGAGAAAATCCGCAGCGGCATCATTGGAGAGATGGCCGACCCGCGAAAGCACCCTCTGCTTCACGGACCAGGGGTATGGGCCGTCGCGCAGCATCTCCAAGTCGTGGTTGGACTCCAGCAGGAGCAGGTCGAGGGCCTGGAGCTGCGCCTTGACGTTGGGCGGGATGTAGCCGAGGTCTGTGGCAAAGCCCATCCGCACCCCTTCGGCGCTGAAAACAAAGCCTACCGGGTCGGCGGCGTCGTGGGGGATGGTGAAGGGACTCAAGTCGATATCGCCGATGGCGAAGGGCTGGCCGGCCTGAAAGTACTCGACCGCCGGAAGCCAGGTGGGATCGTCCTTGAGAGAGGGCGGACCGGCGGAAGCCGGTTCTGCCGGCGCGGCAGATTCGGCGATCGGGGGCTGGCTATCGGCCTCCAACTCCTCAGGGTCGGTCTCCCCGGTTGAGTTTTCCACAGCCGGCGATTCGGCCTCAGCCTGGCGCTCGGCGGCCTGTTTGCGGCACTGCTCGAGCCATTGGGCGTAGGTCATCTGGCGGCGCGGCGAGAGCCAGCGCATCCAGGCGCGATGCGTGGCTTCAGTAAAGTAAACCGGAACGCCGAGCTTGCGCGCCGTCACGGAGAGGCCGTTGATATGGTCCTGATGCTCGTGGGTGATGACGATGGCGTCGAGAGTTGCGGGGTCTTCGCCTCTCAGATTCATGCGGCGGAAAAGCTCGCGGCAGCTCAATCCGGCGTCGACCAGGATGCGCGTACGCCCGCCGGAGATAACTGTGCTGTTTCCCTTGGACCCCGATGCCAGCACAGTGAAGCGCACCATGGTTTGAGGATACCGCGTGCGGCTGTGCAATTCAGGGCAACAATATCTCTGACCTTGCCGATAATATCCCTCCCTCGGCGCACAATCAAAGAATGAAGAGGGACCAGGGCTGCGGGCCGTTACTGACCACTGACCACTGAGACAGGTACCCCCTTCTCCTCCAAAAGTATGCCTTTTTTGAGGGCATCGCAGCTTCGATTGAAAGGGTAAGTGTTTTGGAATCAGAAACGTATCGTCCTGGACACAAGGGCGACCTGTTATCTCAATGGTAAACAATAGCCCCCCCCAAAAACCCTTGTTTTGGGGCAAATTTGAGTCAAAAAAGACGAGTTTCACTCCTTTTCCGCGCACCTTGTGGGCAACGGGAGAATGTGCGATTCACGGCCGGTCGTCCGCCGGATTCACCGGAATCTCAATCGACACCAGCGTGCCGCGTCCAGGGTTGCTGGCCACGTTGAAGTGGGCCTGGTTGCCATAGAGAACCTCCAGCCGCTCCTGCACGTTCTTCATGCCAATGCCGGCTCCGGTGCGGCGCAGCGTGGACGCGCCGTTGCTCATGCCCACGCCATCGTCGGCCACCTCGATCGAAATCCGGTCGCCCTCCAGCCGGCTGCGCAGCGTGACGGTGCCGCCGTGGATGCGCGGCTCAAGGCCGTGCTTGATGCTGTTCTCGATCAGCGGCTGCAGCAGGATGCTGGGCACCAGAACATCGAGGGTGCGCGGATCGATCTCTTTTTCAACGCGCAGCTTGTCGGCGCCGAAGCGCACCACCTCGATATCGAGATAATCGTCGGTAAACTTCAGCTCCTCGCGCAGCGGCACGTAGGCGCCATGATCCTTGAGCAGGGCGCGCAGAATGTTGGCCAGCTTGACGGTCATCGTGCGAGCCAGTTCCGGCTGGTTGCGCACCAGCGAGGCGATGGAGTTTAGCGTGTTGAACAGGAAATGCGGGTTGATCTGGCGCTGCAAGGCGTCAAGGCGCGCTTCCAGCACAAGCCGTTTCTGCTCTTCGAGCGACATTTCGATGCGCAGGGCGTTCCAGACCTTGAGCGCAATGCCGACGTTGATGGGTGCGGCGATCCAGACCAGCGCCTGCAGCCATAGATTGCCGGCAATGAGCGCGAAGAGGCGGTGCGGAAAGATGTGCGCGATCCAGTCGCGAATCATCTCCATGGCTACGATGAGGACGAGGAGGAGAATCTGGCGATCGATGCGCGGCTTTCTCAGGTTGCGGCGCACCCAGCGGTAGAGGCTGAGATCGATGAAGGGCGTGAAGGACCAGATTTCTTCCTTCTCGACGAAGCGGCCGACCATGCCCGCGCCCAGGCCGAGCGCGACATTGAAGGGAAGCGCGAGAAACTCGTGGTGCAGCACCGCAGGGGCGGACAGCACGGCGCCCGAGAGCATCGCCCAACCGGGACCGATGAGCAGGCCGAGGAGAATGACGGTTTCAAAGGAGATGTCGGCGGCGAGAAAGTTGGGCACCACGAGCCGGACCCAAACGCCGAGCGTGAGCGGCACCACGAAAAATGCCAGCAGCGCCAAGGTTTGCCGATGGGTGCGCTTCTCGGCAAAGAGCAAGCGGCGGAAAGTGGTCACGCGCGCCAGTACGCTGGCCACCGAGGCCATCACGCCCAGCTTCACCAGCAGCGTGATCCAAATGAGATTGTGCGTCACCCCATCAATGTATCGCGCCGCGCCCCCAGGCGCCGAACCCGTGAAGGGTTGGCTGGCCGGGAATTGAAGCTGGCGAAGGCAATCGCAGGTTTGTGACGGCGGTCGCGGCGGCGCTGATAGCGGCAAAGTAAAATGAAGCCATGGGACTGGAGAGCGTGAAAAAGGTCGCCGAGGCGGATTTTCCCACCCGCTGGGGAGCCTTCCGCATTCTGGGCTTCGAGGGCGTGCTGGCTGAAGGCCAACACGGCTGCGAACCGGCGCGGACGGTGGAGGGCCTTGTGGCGCTGGTCATGGGCGACATTCACAGCACTCCGGCGCTGGTGCGCATTCACTCGCAGTGCCTCACGGGCGACGTTTTCGGCTCACTGCGCTGCGATTGCCGGCTGCAACTGGAGCTGGCGCTCAAGCAGATCGCAGAGGCAGGCGCGGGAATCCTGCTCTACGAGCAGCAGGAGGGCCGCGGCATCGGATTGATGGCCAAACTGAAGGCATACGAGCTGCAGGACCAGGGGCTCGACACAGTCGAGGCGAACGAGGAACTGGGTTTTGCCGCCGACTGCCGCGCCTACGAGCTGCCGGCGCAGGCGCTGAAGCTGCTGGGCGTCAGCAGAGTGCGGCTGATGACAAACAATCCCGAGAAGGTGGCTGCGCTAGAGTTGGCGGGGATCGAGGTGACGGAGCGCGTGTCGGCGGACGTCGAGCTGCAGGAGAGCTTCGCGGCCTACCTCAAAACCAAGCAGGAAAAAATGGGCCACATCTTCGAAGGCGTAAGTGCAATTGACGATTCGGACTGAATCCCCGAACGGGTTAGCAGCCTGTGGTGAAAGTCGCGCTTTGAAAGGGTACGGCTTGAGCCGTGCCGTAACACCCGTGAAATCAATCAAAAGGAGAACGACAGCCGTTTGGCGGCAAGTCGTCTATGCGGCCTCTGTCGCCTTCCCGTGCCCTTGATCTGGTGGTCCAAGCCGCTCAGAGTAAGCGCCAACTAGAAGCGTCTTTCTCACTCACCGAATCACCTTCAGCGCACCGCGGAACAGCCCATCGAAATCCGCAGCCAGAACTTTATCCTTGGCGATCGCCTGCTCGATGGCCTTTTCGGAGGCGGCACGCTGGTAGCCGAGATTCACGAGCGCGGAGAGCACGTCGTCGACGGCTGGGCCCTGCACGGCCGCCTGCACCGGCGCGACGGCAAAGTCGTCCAGCTTGTCTTTGAGCTCCACCACGAGGCGCTCGGCCAGCTTCTTGCCCACGCCGGGAATGCGCGTGAGTTGCGCGTGATCCTGGCCGCGAATGGCCTGCACCGTGCGCTCCACCGAAAGCCCGCTCAGAATTTTGATGGCCAGCTTCGGCCCCACGGCGCTCACCGTAATCAGCCGCTCGAAGAGCCGCTTCTCTTCGCGGTCGAGGAAACCGTAGAGCGCAATCTGGTCGTCCGAAACCTGGGTGTGAATGTGCAGCGCCGCCTCGGCCCCCACCGAGGGCAGCGCCGTAAACGTGGGCACGGAGATGGTCACGTCGTATCCCACGCCCGCGGCCTCAACAATGGCCTGGCCGGGCTGTTTGTAAATGAGCTTGCCGCGCAGGTGAGCGATCATTGGCGTGGCAAGCTAACTCGCGATCTTGTCGAGGTAGGTAAGTGCTCTTTCGATGCTTCCGGAAACCTTCAATGCGGACCTCCGAGCGAGCGCGTGAAGATCCACAAGCAAACCCGCCAACTGCTTTTCAACAGGCGTGTCGTATCCATAGGCGGGATCCTTTTCAACCGAAACGCTTAACACTTCCTTCGCGGAATAGTCACCTGATCCAGATAGCAAATTCGTCACAAATGTATTGAACTCGACAAGGGAGAAGTTCAAGTCGCCGTTTATCGTGCAGGAAACTGTTGCATGGAGGTTGCCCTCGAGGACTGTGGTGAAATGCGTAGGAGCTAAGAGTCCCTGATTTTCGATGCACTTAGCATCCCAAGTCAGCTTTCCATCCTTAGTTCTCTGGATGAGTTTTTGGGCCAGTGTGACCGCCTCAGAAACTTCGATTGAAGAGTTCATCCTTCCGCTCCCTCTGTCCGACTTTGTACCGATCCTGAAATGCCGCAAAGCGATTCGTGTATCTGATGGCAGCGTGCAAGCAATTTCGTCATCTTCTGAGGAACCTCCGGGAAGCCTTCCGAAGCGAGCAAGGTACTCACTTTTCGTAAATTCTCCACGCAAAGCTCAGTCGAAAATCCCCTTGGCAGGTAGGCTGCTCGATGACCCCCAGCAATAATCAGCAAATGAGACAAATGGTTCGCTGCTTCAATTGCCCTTTCCGTCTGCCTTCCTTGTACTGCCGCCAGGAGTTCTCTGGCATCTAACGCTAACCGCGAGAATTCGTACTCCGTCTCTCTTGCTCGAACCGTCCTTGCCGCTTCTTCGGCTGCTTTCTTCGCCCCTTTAGCCTGCACCCAAGCCATGCAACTGAAGGCGACTCCGGCAACGCTTGCCACAGTTCCCGAAATGGTCAACAGCCAGTCCCAGTCGCTTACCGTCATTCGGGCTTCTTTCGCGCGCTGCTGCCGTCAAGGCCATTCTACGTCAGATTTGGGTAACGAGAGTAGCTTCTTCCGCGCCAGTCCATCCTCAGGCTACCCCAGAACCCCCATCCGCTTCGCCACTCGCTCCATCGTTTCGAGAGCCTGGTCAAGCTGTCCGCGCGTGTGCTCGCTGGTCAGGATGGCGCGAATGCGCGCCTTGCCTTCGGGCACCGTTGGAAACGCGATCCCAGTCGCCATCACGCCCTCATCGAACAGCGCCCGCGAGAACTCCATCGCCGCGCGCCCCTCGCCCACAATGATCGGCGTAATCGGTGTCTCCGTGGCCGGCGTCGTCACGCCGCCGATGTTGAAGCCGGCGCGCTTGAGCTCGCCCTGGAAATAGCGCGTGTTCTCCCACAGACGCAGAATCCGCTCCGGCTCGCGCTCCAGAATGTCGAAGGCGGCGATGCACGTGGCCGCCACAGACGGCGGATGCGACGTGGAAAACAAAAACGGCCGCGCGCGGTGGTAGAGATAGTCGATTAAATCCCGCGTTCCGCAGACGTAGCCGCCCAGCGCGCCGATGGCCTTTGACAGCGTGCCCACCTGCACATCCACTTTGCCGTGCATGCCGAAGTGATCCACGCTCCCGCGCCCGTTGCGGCCCAGCACGCCCGAGGCATGCGCGTCGTCGACCATCATGATGGCGCCGTACTTCTCCGCCAGCGCCGCCAGCTTGTCCACCGGCCCAATGTCTCCGTCCATTGAGAACACGCCGTCGGTAATCAGCAGCTTTTTGCCTGGCTCCGAGGCCAACTG
This sequence comes from uncultured Acidobacteriota bacterium, assembly GCA_963832535.1. Taxonomy (GTDB): domain Bacteria; phylum Acidobacteriota; class Terriglobia; order Terriglobales; family Acidobacteriaceae; genus Telmatobacter. Next base: position 56,816 of record CAWHUK010000019.1, on the reverse strand, counting down.
CTGCAACAATTCCTCGCAGTGGGCCGTGTCCTTATGCCGGAAGACCTTGATCGTGGCGCGAGACAGTCGCGCGCCGTCGATAATGCTGGCGTGGTTCAGCTCATCCGACAGGATGAAGTCCTCTTTGCCCAGAATTGCGCTCACCGTTCCGGCATTGGCCGAAAAGCCGCTCTGGAAGACCACGCAGGCTTCGACGTTCTTGAACCGCGCGATCTTTTCCTCGAGCTCCATGTGGATGCGCATGGTTCCGGCGATGGTGCGCACCGCGCCCGACCCCACGCCAAAACTGCGCGTGGCCGCGATGGCCGCCTCAATCAACCTGGGATCGTTGGCAAGTCCCAGATAGTTATTGCTGGCCAAGTTAATTACCTCGCGACCGTCGTAGTGACAAACCGGAGCCTGCTGATCGTCGAGGACGCGGAGTTTGAAGTACGTGCCTTTGGCGCGAAGTTCGTCAAGAACGGCGGTGAGGTAGGCAAGCTGGGGGCGAGGAGTGGCCTGAGTCATGGCGATTCACCTCAAACAGACAGCATAACGCGGACCCCGGATGGCATTCCTGCCGGGATTGCGTCAAAAAAGGTTGTGGAGTGGGGACGGAGGGGTTGGCCGCAGTCCGCCTCCGCCAGATACAATAGGGTTTTACGCAGAGGCAAAGCCGGCGAAGCGCGGAAGGGCGATTGCGCGATCTTTCTTTAGAGTTGGAGCAGGTGCACGTGAGAAGCATGAATCGCCGCGGTCTGCGGCTTGAATGGGTTTGGGCGCTGGGGCTTGCGATGGCATTGCCCGCGCTGGCGTCAACCGCAAGGCACCACGACGGCAATCGGTGTGCAGACCAGCCAATCGAGTGCGCAAACCAACCCGGCTGATGCAGTTTGCTCGCTCACGACGGTCGCGGTAACGGTGACCGGCGGCTCTACCGCGCCGACCGGAACGGTCACGATCGACGACGGAGTCACCAGCCCGGTTGCTATTGGAAGTCAGACGCTCAGCGCAAGCGGTCTTAACGGAGTTGCCAGCTTTACCTTTGCCCTTTCTGCTGCCAATCACACTCTCACCGCCGTCTATTCCGGTGACTCGACACATGCGAGTTCGACCTCCGCTGCCAATTCCCCGGCCATCAGCTCACAGTGCAGCGCGTCGTTTGCCGTGACCGTCTCCAGCCTGTCGCCGTCGAACACTCTCACCGCCGGGCAACAGGGAACCGCGACCCTCACCATCACGCCCTCGCCGACTTTCATTGACAGTTTGGGCGATGCGCCGGCGTTCATCACCGTCTCCTGTTCGGGGCTCCCGCAGCAGGCCAGTTGCAGCTTTACGCCGGAAGACCTTGAGATCGTTCCCGGCCAGGATGAAGGCGTTACCAGCGCACTGGTGCTTTCGACGCAAGCACAGGGAACCAGAAGCGCCGTTCTGCCTGTCGGGCATGGACACAAGATCGGTCCCATTGCCTGGGCCTTTCTTCTGCCGGGTATGCTGGGGCTCGGCGGTTTGGCATTGGGAGCGCGTCGCCGCATGTGGCTTCGCCGGCTGATGCTCGTGGCCCTGCTGGGCCTTATCACCACGCTGGGCACAACGGCCTGCAATCCGCTCTACTACTATTACAACCACGGCCCGCCCGTCAATAACCCGACCCCGCCCGGCACCTACACCGTGACGGTCACCGGGCAGTCGAGCAATGGCGTTACCGCCATTACCAACTCCACCACCATTTCGGTGACGGTGAACTAGGGCAGCCGGAGCTGCCTGCATGAATCGCCGGCATTGTCTTCCCGCGGAAGTCTACACGCTCGTAGAGCGAACCCCGGCTACCGTGCTGCTGGAAGGCGGCAAACCGGACCACAACGAATCGGACCGCACTGTGGCAGACGAGGCGCCGTGGACTCGCCTGTTCACGGCTCCTTTGCGTGTGTGCGTGGCCTACGATGCGGCGGAGATTCCCGCGCTCTTTGCGGCCATCGAAAGCGCTGTAGCCGCTGGCCAAAGTGCGGCGGGATTCTTCTCCTACGAGTGCGGAAGCTGCTTTGAACCGAAGGCCCTCATGCGCTCGACGCGCCCGAACCGGCAAGGCCAGCCGTTAACCCAACCATCAGCCCAGCCTTTAGCATGGATCGGCATCTACCCGCGGAGCTACGCGTTCGACCACGAGACAGGAAAGTTCGTCGATGGCGAACCGCCAGGGCTGGCGCATTTTCGTGCCAGCGAGCAAGCAGCCGCAGCACGGGAACCGAGCCCAGCCCCGGAGATCGCTGCCGAGTTTGCTCTCACCGAAGCCGAATACGTAAAGCGTATAGCCGCCATTCACGAGTGGATTCGCGCCGGCGACGTCTATCAACTCAACTTCACGGCCCCTTTTCGGCTGCGAACAAAGGCCGGGGCGGCGGCCTTGTACGCGCATCTGCGCGCGCGGCAACCGGTCGATTACGGAGCGTTTCTGCACTGGCAGGCGGGCAGTCACATCCTCTCCTTCTCGCCGGAGCTGTTTTTCCGCGTGGACGGGGAGGTTGTCCGCCGCGGCGGACGGCGCATCGTCTCGCGCCCCATGAAGGGAACCGCGCCTCGCGGGCGCACCACGCGCGAAGACCTCGCCATCGCCGACTGGCTGCGCAACGACCCCAAAAACCGAGCCGAAAATGTGATGATTGTCGACCTTGAGCGCAACGATATCGGCCGCCTGGCGCAGTTCGGCAGCGTGCGCGCGGAAAAACTCTTTGCCGTCGAGCGCTTCCCCACGCTCTGGCAAATGACCTCGACCGTCAGCGCCGAGCTGCGTCCGGAGGTTGGCTTCCACGACATCTTCCGGGCGCTGTTTCCCTGCGGGTCCATCACCGGCGCGCCCAAGGTGCGCGCCATGCAGCTCATTGCCGAGCTTGAAGACGGGCCGCGCGGCGTGTACACCGGCGCTATCGGGTTCTTTTCGCCGCGCCAAACGGTCTTCAACGTGGCCATCCGCACGTTGGAGCTCGACGGCGGCCTTGGAACGATGGGAGCGGGCGGCGGCATCGTCATCGACTCCGTCGCGGCCGAGGAATTCCGCGAGTGCATGCTCAAAGCGGAGTTCCTCACGCGCAGTTCCGAACAGTCGCCGATGCCGTTTTCCCTCATTGAAACCATGCTGTGGGACGGCGCTTATCCGTTGATCGATCTGCACCTCGACAGGCTTGTGGATTCGGCAGAGTATTTCGAGTTTCCCTGCGACCGCGAACAAGTGAAAGCGGCGCTGGAAACACACGCGCAACGATTCGCCGGCACAAGTGGGGACGAACCGTCGCGAAAAGTGCGGCTGCTCCTCTCGGGCGACGGCGAACTGCAAATTACGGATGAGGTTCTCTCCCCAGGCGGCGTCGAACGCGTCGGGCGCGTGCGCATCGCGCAAGCCCGCACCGATCTCAACGACCGTTTCCTCTATCACAAAACCACGTACCGAGCCGTCTATGCGCAAGCGTTCCAAGAGGCGGCGCGCGCGGGCTTTGACGATGTGCTCTTCCTCAACCTGCGCGGCGAAGTCACCGAAGGCGCCATCAGCAACATTTTTATCGAGAAAGACGGCCGCTGGCTGACGCCGCCCGTCGATTGCGGCCTGCTGCCCGGCGTTTTTCGCCGCCATCTGCTCGAAACCCGCCCCGAGATCGAGGAGCGCGTGCTGCACGAAGAAGATTTACGCAACGCCGATGCAATCTATCTCACTAACGCCGTGCGCGGATTGCGGAGAGTGGAGATCGAGTGGTGAGTTCGAATTCGCGCTGAATTGAACGCATTTTTCCCGGTAGTCTGTCCTGAGTGGGGCCGAAGGATCCCTGAGTCTCTGATCCCTGAAACCTGGCCCCTCCTTCCCTTGTCCCTTTGTTCCCCGTCCCCGCCTTCCAGTGCCTACGTCCCTGGTCCCTCGTTCCTCACTCCGGCCGCATCACGACCTTGATCGCTTCGCCCGACTGCAACAGCTCCATCGCCTTCTTAAACTCGCTCAGCTTCAGGCGGTGCGTGATGACCGGCTCCAGGTTCAGCTTGCCGGTGGCCAGCAGCGCCTCCATCTGGAACCACGTCTCAAACATCTTGCGGCCGTTGATGCCCTGCACCGTCGCGCCTTTGAAGATGATGTCGCGGGCAAAGTCGAGCTCGAAGGGCCGCGAAGGAATGCCGAGCAGCGAAGCGCGTCCGCCGGTGCGCAGCAGCGCGAAGCCCAGCCGCATGGCCTCGGGATTCCCGACATCTCCAGCAGCACGTCCACGCCGGTGCCGCCCGTGGCCTCCAGAATCCGCTTCTCCGCGTGGTCCGTCGCCGGATCGAGAACCAGATCGGCGCCCATCTCCGCAGCCACCTGCCTGCGGTGCGCATTCACCTCAATGGCGTAAACACGCGCCGCTCCGCAGGCTTTGGCCACGGCAATCGAAAACAGCCCGATGGCGCCGCAGCCCGTCACTGCCACCGTACTTGCGGCAATCGGCCCGGCCAGCACGGTATGCACCGCGTTGCCCAGCGGGTCGAGCAGCGTAGCGTAGTCGTGCGGAATCGAAGTGCGACAGCTTCCAGATGTTCGATTCCGGAATGATGGCGTAGCTGGCGAATGCGCCGTCGGCGTCCACGCCCAGGATGCGCACGTGCTGGCACACATGCGCGAGGCCAGTGCGGCATTGCAGGCATTTGCCGCAGGCCACGTGCATCTCCGCGCTCACCGGGTCGCCCTCGCGCACGGTGGTCACGCCGCGGCCCACGCCGGCCACCGCGCCCGAGAACTCGTGCCCCGGAATCAGCGGCGGATGAATGCGTCCCCTGGCCCACGGATCCCAGTTGTAGATGTGCAGATCGGTCCCGCACACGCTGGTGGTTTCGACGCGCACCAGCACTTCGCCGGGGCCGGGAGCGGGAACCGGGACTTCGCGCAGCTCGATGCCCGGCGCGGCCTTCGACTTGACGACTGCCTGCATGGTAGGGGGCATGGGGAAAACCCTCCGTGAAATTACAGCCACATAAGTCTATCAACCTGCGGAAGGCAGAATTGGCCAAGCACGATCCGGCGCCAAAACAAGCGCCAGACCTGCCAGCCTGCCGGCCTATAATTCTCTTTCGGCAATGCTACGTCTGCCGGACCTTAGGGAACGATTATGCCCAACGTCCTTGTGGCCACTCCGCGCGGCAAGATGCCCGCGTGGCTCGCCATTCCGCCCAACCCTGGCCCCGCACCCGGTGTGGTCGTCATTCACGACATCTTTGGGATGAGCCGGGATCACCGCAACCAGGCTAACTGGCTCGCCGAAGCCGGCTTTCTCGCGCTCTCCATCGACCTCTATTACCGCCGCGGGCCACTTCTCTGCGTGCGCTCCGTCATGCGAGACCTGACGGCCCGTTCCGGCCCCGCCTTTGACGACGTGGACGCCTCACGAAGCTGGCTTGCCGCGCAACCGAACTGCACCGGCAAGATCGGTGTCATTGGCTTCTGCATGGGCGGCGGATTCGCCCTTGTGCTCATCTCCGGCCACGGCTTCTCCGCGGCCAGCGTCAACTACGGCGGAAAACTGCCGCCCGACTTTGACAGCTTTCTCCAGACCGCCTGCCCCGTGGTGGGAAGCTACGGGGGCCTGGCCAGATGGGAACAGGGTGTTGCCGACCAGTTACAACAAGCCCTCGACCGCGCCCTGGTTCCGAACGACGTGAAGGAATACCCCGACGCTGGCCACGCCTTCATGAATAAACACGGAACCTTCCTCATCAAGTTGCTACGCTTTAAAGGCGTGGGCTATAACGAAGACGCCAACCAGGACTCTCGCCGCCGCATCATCGACTTCTTCCGCACGCACCTGGCAGGGTGAAACGCAACGGGTCAATCTCAGCCTGCGCTGCCGCGTTCTTCCGTGGCCGCTGGTTCAGCGGAGATCAGTGCCCCTCCGGCAGCTCCCAGGAATTGGCGGGTCCCGCCGGCGCGCCTTCTCGGCCCACGAGGCGATCGTAGCGATACACGTCGCTGGTGGTGCCCAGCGACTCGTTGTACAAGCTGATAGTCCCGATAAGCTGCTTCAGTTCCTCGCTGAACGCATGAATCGCCTGCAACTGGCTGGCGGACGCGGGCAACTCGTATTGGGAAGTCTTAATAAACTTCTGGTAGCCGCGGTCCAGCAAGCGCGCCACTTCACCCTTTACCAGCAATCCCGGGTGGATAGCATACGCAGCCGCCGCGTCGTCTTCGTTCTTGGCTTCGGTCGCTGCCACCAGCACGGCTCCCACTCCGTACTTGCACACCAGCGCGCCCCCTGCCACGCCGGCATAGGGAACCACATCGAAGGAATGCGCGCGCAGCAGCTCGAGCGTCTGGTCGAAATTGGGATGAGCGGATTTTCGTTTCATGATGGCGGTCCAGTCTGGAAGAATAGGGCAACAGGCACGAGCGTCCCCGTACATTCAATCTCGCACACCGGCTTCGTAGGCTGCAATTCTCGATGGACATTGGGACACAACAATCCGGCCCCACACCCGCCGGAGGCATCCGTGGGGCAAGCACGAGCGTTCTTCATCTGCCCCGCGCGATCTACCGCGGTCTCCGCGCCCACGGCGAACAGACCTGGCCGCGCGAGTGCTGCGGCGCGCTGCTGGGCCGTGCGATACAGGGAGGAGGGCAGGGAGGCGGGCCGGACGGCTGGCTGGTCGATTTGCTCATGCGCGCCGTCAATATCCGCGCCGGCTCGTCTTTCGACCGCTACGAAATTGCCCCGGCGGAGCTGGCCGGGATCGTGCTTGAGGCGCGCAACCGCGGCCTCGAGATCGCCGGCTTCTACCACTCCCACCCCGGCCACCCCGCTCAACCTTCGTCCACCGATCTCGCCGAAGCTTACTGGCTCGGCTGCTCCTACGTCATCACCGAAGTCGCCCAGGGAAAAGCCGTGCTGACGAACGCCTTTCTGCTTGCCGGGGAGACGGAAGAGGACAAGCATTTTGAGCCGCAGACCATCCAGATTGAAGATCTACCCGCCGATCCGCACCGCGCCTGACCCCACTCCGGCAGCCTGGAATTGTTACCGCCGCATGAAATCGCACTCCCCTGTCTCACGAAGGAACAAAAACTTCTTTACACCCGACTGTCCCAAGACCCATAATCTCTATGCCTTAGAGAGCTTGCGCTTCCCGTCCCCGTTTGCCAACTCGCAAGACATCTCAGGACAAGACAAGGAGGATTCTCAGCCATGAAAATCATCAGCCCCGTACTGCTGGGACTGTCCCTCGCGGTCGTTGGAAGCTCGCTGGCCGCAGCACAAGAAATGCAAAGTCCGGCACAACAAATGCAAGGTCCGCCAAAAGTCCTGCAAATTACGCGGGAGTTCATCAAGCCGGGAAAGAGCGGCGCCATCCACGACAAATCGGAGAGCCATTTCGTGGCGGCAATGACCAAAGCCAAGTGGCCCACCCACTACGTCGCCATGAATTCGCTTTCCGGCAAGTCGCGTGCCCTGTACATCACCGGCTATCCCTCCTTTGATGCGTGGGAAAAGGACAACGCCGCCATCGACAAGAACAAGGATCTATCCGCTGAGCTCGACCGCGACAGCGTAGCCGACGGCGAACTGCTCAACGGATTGGACCAGGCTGTCCTTTACTACAACGAGGATTTAAGCTATCGCCCCGCAACCAGCCTGGCGCACGTTCGCATCATGGAGATCACAGCGTTTAAGATCAAGCCTGGCCACAGGAAGGACTGGTCCGATCTCGTGAAACTGGTCATTGCTGCGCACAAGAAAGGAAACACCAGCGCGCAGTGGGCGATGTTCGAATTAGCCTACGGCGGCGGTGAAGAGTACGTCACGTTCAGCGCCGACAAGTCCATGGCCGAGATCGACACCGGCTATGCGGAAGACAAGCAATTCCGCGATGCCCTTGGCGATGACGGCTTGAAAAAGTTCAGCGATCTGGTGCAAGCCACTATCGACAGCGTCGACTCGGAGTTATTCCAGATCAACCCGCGCCAGAGCTACCCTCCCGAGGACTGGGTCAAGGCCGATCCCGACTTTTGGAAGCCGAAGCCTCCCATGGCGCCGGAGGCAAAGCCTCTCCCTACAGCCAAAATGCCCCCGATGTAAAGTTTGCCTGCGGCTCAACGTGACCTATCGACGAAGCGGCTCCGCGATCCACGGAGCCGCACCCTCTGTGCCCTTAGCCCTCCGCCCCGTTAAACTAAGAAATGACCGGAGCGCCCGTGCCATGGCCGTCACAACTTCTCCACTCCAGCTACCCGAGCTCACCACCGCCGATTTCTCCCGCTACGCGCGCCACCTCATCCTGCCGGAGGTGGGCATCGAGGGCCAGCAGAAGCTGAAGGCAGCGCGCGTCCTCTGCGTGGGAACCGGGGGTCTAGGCTCGCCGCTTGCGTTGTATCTGGCCGCGGCCGGTGTCGGCACTCTTGGGCTCGTCGATTTCGACGTGGTCGACGCGAGCAATCTGCAACGGCAGATCATCCACTCCACAAAGGACATTGGCCGCAGTAAGCTCGACTCCGCCCAGGAAAGGCTCCTCGGCCTCAATCCCGCACTCAACCTGGTCAAGCACGAAACCATGCTCAAGAGCGAGAACGCCTTCGAGATCCTCAAGGACTACGAGATCGTCGCCGACGGCACTGACAACTTTCCCACGCGCTACCTTGTCAACGATGCCTGCGTCCTGCTCGGCAAGCCTAACGTCTACGGGGCGATTTTCAGATTTGAAGGCCAGGCCAGCGTCTTTGCCACGCGCGAGGGCCCTTGCTACCGCTGCCTCTATCCCGAGCCGCCTCCGCCTGGCTTGGTGCCGAGTTGTGCCGAGGGCGGCGTGCTAGGCATTCTCCCCGGCCTGGTTGGAGTCATTCAGGCTACTGAGGTCATCAAGCTCATTCTGGGCAAGGGCGAGCCTCTCATTGGGCGCCTGCTTCTCGTCGACGCGCTCGCCATGCGCTTCCGCGAGCTCAAACTGCACAAGAATCCCGACTGCCCCGTCTGCGGCCTCAACCCCACCGTGACCCGGCTCGTCGACTACAAGCAATTCTGTGGTATTGCACCCGTAACCCAACAGGAGCAGGCAGTGAAGAACGGCATTCCTCAGATGAGCGTGAAGGATCTCAAGCAGCGCCTCGACGCCGGCGACGATCTCTTCATTCTCGACGTCCGCGAGCCCTACGAGTACCAAATCGCCAATATCGGCGGCAAGCTCATTCCGATGAACGACATCTCCAAACGGCTGGCCGAAATCGATCAAGGCCGCGAGATCGTCGTCCATTGTCGCTCAGGCCAGCGCTCACAGCGCATCGCGGAGTTTCTCGTGAAGTCAGGCTACGCCAACGTCAAAAACCTTGCCGGCGGCATTCTGGCCTGGGCCGACCAGATCGACCCCAAGGTGCAAAAGTACTAAACGAAACCGGAAATGCCTTGTGTTTTCCCTTGAGGCGTCCAGTTGGAGGAATCATTGCTATCCCGATTCGACGGAATTGGCTGTATTGGAATTTAGCAGGAGGCATACTTGATCGTCGCCTCTGAGTGGCCCGTGGTAAAGCTCCGCCTGGAGCAACGCCTGCGCCAGTGCTGACGCGCACCTAAGATAACTCGGCCGGCCTGCCGTTGTCGTCCAGCTTGCCGAAGATCATCTTGCCGCTCGCCGTCTGCAGCACGCTGGTCACGGAGATATCCACGCTCTTGCCAATCAGCTTGCGCGCGTGATCCACCACCACCATGGTGCCATCGTCCAGATACCCTACGCCCTGGTTGTACTCCTTGCCTTCCTTCAGAATGAGCACGCCCATCTTCTCGCCGGGCAGCACCACGGGCTTGAGAGCATTGGCCAGGTCGTTGATGTTCAGCACTTCCACGTGGTGCAGGTGGGCCACCTTGTTCAAGTTGAAGTCGTTGGTCACCACCTTGGCCTCCCACTTCTTGGCCAGTTCCAGCAGCTTCAGGTCCACTTCGCGGATGGAGGGAAAGTCGTCGGGCACGATCTGCACCTGGATGCCGGCGTTGGACTGCATCCGCTGCAGCATATCCAGGCCGCGGCGTCCTCGCTGGCGCTTTGAGCCGTCGGTCGAGTCGGCCACAATCTGCAACTCCCGCAGAACGAACTCCGGCACCACCAGCGTGCCGTCGATAAAGCCGGCCTCGGCGATGTCGGCGATGCGGCCGTCGATAATCACGCTCGTGTCCAGAACCTTGGCGCTGCTGCGCGTGGGCTTGTCGCCTGAAAACACCATGCCCAGCGCCGCCGGGTTCAGCAGGTCGCCCTTGCTGGCGCCCACCAGCAGGCCAATGTAGGTCATGAGCAGAAGCACGAAGACCTGCACCACAGCGGAGTTGGTGGCGGGGAGCGGCGCCCAGTGCAGTACCAGGCAGAACAGCGCGGCGCCGAAGATGCCCAGCACGCTGCCTATCAGGGCGCCGATCAGCCGCCGCAGCGTGAGCGCACGCACGCGCAGTTCGAAGACGATGACCGCGCAAGCCGAGGCCGCACCAATAAATGCGCCCTCCCATCCCGTCGGGATGCCGAAGGGGCGAAGGAAGTAACAAACCGCGGCAAGCAAAATTACAAAAAGAATGCGTAAAACGACGATGTCCATGAGAGCCTGCTTCCACTGGCAATGAACAATTTACGCCAGCCGGACCACAACTGCCGAGTATGACTACACCCATGGTAATCGTCAAGAGGATGTTTCGAAAAGCAGGGTGCAGGCGTCAAGGGTCAGGGACCAAGAACCAACGTAGGAGGGTCAAGGCGTCCGGGAGGGCAGGAAAAAGAAGCACAGCTCTGAGGCAGGCCCGCTTTTCCCTGGCCCATGAAGCCTGACACCCGATCCCGGTTCTTAAGACGCCGCAGCCAGTTCCGCCACCTGCGGCATCCGCTGCGCGCCTTTGCGCGGCCCGCGCTTGCGCGCGCTCATCACCTTAATGCGCTCCAGCAATTCTTGCGAGGAGCAGTTCTTCCTCGTCAGCAGGGCATCGGCCACGTGAATCTGTCCGGGTCCAGAGGGCGCCCCGGCCTGCGCGTCGCCGAATAAGATCATGGGCACGTGGCCCGCCATGCGTTTCAGCCGCTCCACAAGCTGGCCTCCACTCATCTGGGGCATGTTGGTGTCGGTCAGCACCAGGTCGATTTGCGGGGCCGAGGCAAAGACGGCGATCGCCTCGTGGCCGTTCGACGCCGATAGCACGCGATAGCCATTGGTGGCCAGCATGAACTTGAGTACCGAAAGTTCTTGTTCGTTGTCGTCAACGCAGAGAATTACCTTTTTAGGGCGCATGATATGGGGATTTGCTCCTTACTTCAAGTTTGTTGGGCCGCTTCCGGGGCAACAATAATCCCCATCCGCTTTAGAGGCGGGTTTACGTGTCCGTAGTCCTGGCCCGGTATCCGGAAGAATGGCAACCATGCTCATATCGGATCTTCGGTTCCGATTGCGCGGCGCGGGCGTCCGCAGCTCAACGGCTGCGGCAACATCCCCCAACCGGCAACCGGCACGAGATCCTCGGCAGGTGACCTTACTTCGCGGTCAGATGTTTACTGTTTTGACGCGTCAGCGAACTCCCCAATAACGCGCCGTGGAAATTGTTGTCAATGGATCGAAACATTACCGGTCCCGACTCTCCACGTAAATAGAGAAATACAGGCGAAGATCGGACTGAAAATCCGAGTGAAACAAGTGGAAAATGGCTAGAGCCAACGCACAGCGCCACTTGCGAAGATGAATGACTGTTGAAAAGCATGTGCATCACGGCAGGAAAAGCTGTCCTTTTGCTACAAGAACTGTGCTGCCCGCCACGCGCACATCTCGTACCCTCGCGGATTCCTTTTGCGCGGAGAGGAAAAGATCGCTGGGCCGGCCCATCTCCACACCCTGCCGCACATGAACGCGTTCGCCTGGCGCCACAATTCCGCGCCTGACAAGATAGCCGATCGCGCAACCGGCCGCCGAGCCCGTGGCCGGATCCTCGCCGCTATAAAACTGCATGCGCGCGCGGTATTTCACACCGTCCTCTTTTTGGCCGGGGTTCGGCGCCATCACATAAAACCAGCGCCCGCCAAACAAACGCAGCCAGTCGGTCGCCTCGTCCTGATCGATCTTCAGCCGCCCCATCGCTTCCAGCGAGCGCAACATCACAATGGCAAACGGAATTCCCGTCGACACAATCTGAGGCACAAGCCTCGGCTCCAGATCCTTTTCGGTGAGACCCAGCAGCAGCGCCACCTCTGCGGCGCCCAGCTCCGCGCCAAACTCCGGGTCTCGTTGCGTCATCTCACCGAAAAGACCATCGCCCTCAAACCGCACATGCACCGGCCCCACGTTCTCATGCAGCGTCACAGTGTCGCCCTCCAGCGTCTCGGGCGCATACAGCTTGAGCACGCTGGCCGTCCCCAGCGTGGGATGCCCGGCAAACGGCAACTCCTCTTGTGTAGTAAAGATGCGTACACGCACGCCCTCAGCCCGTTCCACCTCGGCCGCCCGGCGCTCCACAAATGTCGTCTCGGAAAGATTGAACTCCCGCGCAATCGCCTGCATCTTCGCCGCCGCCAGCCCGCAGGGAGTTCATCGCCACCGCAAGCGGATTGCCGCTGAGCGCCGTCTCCGTAAAAACATCCACGACAATTAGTCGAGTTGCAACATCGAACGATGTACGCCTCCGGCGTGCCATCAGTCTACGAGCAACTGTCACGCCGCGCTCATGTGGAAACCCGCGTTTCTGTGGAAAGGCCCGTTGAGCTCCGATTTCAATGGATAATCTCCGATGGAAATACCGATGCGCCATTGCGCCATGACCTCGTCGCCCAGGGCTGTTCAGGCCAGCTTCGGTGGGTAACGAACGGACTCGGCGCTCTGGTCCCGACCTCTGTTCCCTGGTTTACAGCGCAATCAGCGGACGCGGCAGCCGAGTCCTGGCGCGATCGAGAAAAAGCCTCATGCGCAGCGCCTCGGCGCGCTGCGCGGCCACCAGGCGCATCTGCCGGCGGATATGGTCGATATCGTTCAGCAAATCCATCTGCGCTTCGTCGTAATCGGCATCCCGCTCCAGGCGCGCAATCCGCTCCTCGATGGTTTGCCGGAAACGGGGACTGATCTCGAAGCCTTCCTGGGCAGCGCAATGGACAGTCATGGCAAGCACCTCGGAGCAGAATACGCTGAGGCTGAAGATTTTCCTGCCCGCGGCCTCAAGTTTTCTCTGTTGCTGCCGATACTAACGAAGACCCGTCTCTTGCGCCAGATTACGGTGTTGCGAGACTTCGGTAATGGACTGTCCGGAAAAAGGACAGTTCGCAGTTCGTAGTTCACAGCTAACAGCGAATGCCGACAAGTGGCGGTTCGTACTGCGATTGGTAAACAAACAACTGCTGAACTAAGAACTGTGAACTGCTTTACCGATCCGCAATAATGCCCAATTGCATCTCGGTTCCGCTTTCGAATTCAACGTCCTTCCTGGAAGCGGAGAACACGCCCGAAGCAGAACTGCTGCCGGCGAGCATGACGCCGGGAATGCCGGTGGCGTGGGGCACTGCGCGGGCCGCCGCTTGCGCATGAGCACCGCTGCTCAGGTTCAAGTCGCCGTGTCCGGCGGTCTGCACCGCGTCATTAGTGTTCGCGCCAACGCCGGCGTCAGCGGGGTTACCCAGAGTGGAGGTGGTTGTGGCGTCTCTGTCGAACGGGCCTCCAGACGCATTGTCCACTCCGCCCGCAGTTCTGCCGGTTCCGCCTAACAGTCCTCCGCCCGCGCGGCTACCGCCCATCGCCTGCCCCTCGCCAGGCATATTGTCCATATCGCCGTACATGGGCGAGCCTAGACCGTCGCCATTCGCCGATCTCATCGCCATCGCGCTTGCGCTCGGCCTTACGCCGCGCAGCAGCGTGTAAATCGCAACGCTTTGCCCGCCCTTCATCTCCGCGCGGTCAAACACGATGGCCACCTGCGCGGTGGTGTGATCTTCATCGTGCGCCTGCACCTGGGTCACGTGGCCCACCAGGCGCGCGCCCTGGGAATCATGGTTCCATCGGAGGTGAGCACCTTTTCCGTGGTCTTGAGCACCACACGGTCTCCCACCTTGGCCGACTTCGAATCCAGCTTGCCCTCGAGCTCACCCGAAACCGAGCTCATCTCCCACTCGTGCGATTGAGCCGCATCGCCAAAGCCCACTGCGGCCTGCGTGCCTACGGCATTCGCCGAGGCGCTTGGCTGCGTGCTCCCATTGGCCTGTTGCGCCAACAGGGAGATGCCCGTAAAGGCGGCGAATGCCACCGCGACGAATATGGCGGTTTTCATACCCATTTCCTCCATTTGGTTTGACCAGCCGGTTCACCATGTGCGCGGTTCGGGAAACACGCCCGACCCCCAAGGCCAATTTCGATCGAATTCGACTAATCGATGGGATGCAAAACAGAGAGGAAACGATTTGCCAAATCGCCAAAAAGCGCCGTCGGCAACCCGAGGTCACGGAGAACGCATTGATAAAAATCAAGAATGGACAAAAATCCGTTAGGAACGCAACCGCTCGTGAACGGCGCGGCTGAGTCGCACAGGGCGCTGTTGGCCCGTGCGCGCAGATTTATTCCGATTTTGGGGCCCAATCAAGGCGTCGCCAGCCAGTGGATGAAAACTGTAGGGTTTTTTCCCTAATTTTCTGGCGACGGAGCGTAGTAGCCCTTGCGTACCTGAACCTTCAGGTTCTCGCCTTTGTCGCCCTTGCAGTCCACTGTAATGTGGCGGAAGGTACCGTCCTGCTTGGTGTTGCTGGGCGTGTAACTGGCCACGTACTGGGTGCGCAGCTCGTCCTGAATCTGCTGGAAGGCCGCCTGGAGCTTGTTCCCGTTGTTGCCCACGTCGATGATCCGGCCGCCGGTCTCGTCGGAGATCCTCTTGGCATAGCCATAGCCGTAATATCCCTCGCCCTGGCTCCAGTAGAGAGCGCGGTCGGCAATCAGGATCACATAGACGATCACGTTGTTCCTTTTCCGCGGCGGCAATGGCATCGCCAATCTTGTGTCGCTGCCCTCGTCTTCGCCGTCGGTCAGAATGATCATGGCCTTGCGGCCGGTCTCCTGGTTCAGCTTGTCGTTGGAAGCCAGGTAGATGGCGTCGTATAGCAGCGTCCCCTTGGGATCGCCTGATCGGGACCGGCCCTCCGCCGAGACCGGGAATGCCTCCTCCGTTGCCGCCGGCGGTGTTGATCTCCGCCTTGTCCATGGCGTGCGCCAGCAGCCGCGGGCTGTTGGTGAAGTCCTGCAACAAGTCCACGTTCACGTCGAAGGTGAGCAGAAAGGCTTCGTCCTGTTTGCGCAGGACCTGCTCGAGGAACTGGCTGCCCGCCTGCTGCTCCAGGGGAAGCACGCGTTGCTGGCTGCCCGAGGTGTCGAGCAAAATGCCCAGCGTCAGCGGCTGGTTGGTCTCGGCCACAAAGCTCTTGAGCGTCTGCGGCACTTTGTCTTCCAGCACCGAGCAGTTTTGCTGGTTCAGATGCGGAACCAGGTTGCCCTTGTTGTCCTTGACGGTGAAGAACAGGTCCACCAGGTTCACAGTCTGCTTGAAGGTCGCCACCGGCGTTTCATCGGGCGGAGGAGCGGGAGCGTTGCTCACCGGGGACGCATCGGGCGAGGGCGCAAGCTGGCCCCATCCTGCAGCCGAGAAGACGGGCAGGCCAACCAAAAGGGCGGCAATTCCAATCCGGGAAAGCATGCTGGTCCGTTAGACGAAAACGGCGCCCTAAGAAAGCATTCCGCGACTGATTAAAGCATACCGCGACTGATTGCCGATTGGCAGGCAACCTGCGCGCCTCCGCCGCGTCTGATACTCTGTCTGGTGCGGTCTGTCTTGCGGCTTTCGATGCGCTCGAAAGCATGCGCAGAAGGGCTTGAGGGAGGATGAAATCGCTGTGAAAGTCGGATGGAAGGCCATCGCGCCGGCAGCGCTTCGGTGTGCGGGGCTGCTTTTGGCTTCGGGGGTTCTGGCCCAGCAGCAACCCCGCTGTGCCCGATGCGCCCACGCCGCAGGCCCCGCCCACGCTGCCGGGCGTTGAGGGCCCCATCACGCCCGGCAGCGGCGCTGGAGCAAAGCCATCCGGTCCCAATTCGTCCTCTGCCACCGGCCAACCGCAGCCGCAGCCGGCTCAGCCGCCCGCCGTCCCGCCCAGCCAGCCAGCCATGGTCCAGCAGCAGGAACAGACCACCCCGCCCGAACAAGGCAACGCCGCGGCGGCGCGGTTCGTCGTGCAGGTCAACTTCGTCGAGGTTCCCGTCACGGTCAAGGACTCCAAGGGAAACCTCGTGGCCGGCCTCACCTGGCGGGATTTTACGGTCTATGAGAACAATGTCCGCGCAGCAATTGCGGCTCTTCAGCGTCGATCCAAGGCCGCTTTCCATTGCCTTTGTCGTCGACCAGACCCTGCCCTCGAACGTCATGCGCGAGGTGAATGAATCCCTGGGCGCCATCCAGGGCGCGCTCACGCCCTATGACGAGGCTGCGGTCTTTACCTACACCAACGGCGCCAAGGAGTGGACCGGCTTTACCGGCGCGCAAGGCGCACGCTTGCCCGCGGTGCTGTCGCTGGCGCAGGCCACCGGCACCGACCCCATGGTGCCGATCAACAGCGGCCCGCTCGCCGGCTGCAGCATCACGCGAGAACGGCAACTGCGTCGATCCGAACCTGCAGCCAGGGGCGCTCCACCGGCAACGACACCTTCATCACGATCCCCAAGGAGATTCACACCCTCAACGACGCCATTCTGCAGGCGGCCAAGGAGCTTTCCACGCGCCCCAAAGAGCGCCTGCGCATCATCTACGTGGTCTCCGACGGAAAAGAGTACGGCAGCAAGGCCACCTGGAAAGAAGTGGTGCGCTACCTGCAAACCAACAAGATCGCCGTCTACGCCACGCTGGTGGGCGACTCGCCCGCTGGGGCGAGGAGTGGCTCGACCGCTTCCACCTGCCCTTCACGATGTACGACAACATCCTGTACAAATACGTCGCTGCCACCGGCGGCGATATGTACGCCGAAGGCGGCGTGAACAGTATTGAGAAGAGCTACGCCAAGATTGCCGATGAGGCCCGCACCCAGTACACGCTGGGCTACCTGAGCCACGAATCCATCTACGACGCCAAGTACCGAAGCATCAATGTCATCGTCAACCGGCCCAACGTGGTGGTTACCGCCAAGCCCGGCTACTATCCCTCCGCGCAGGACTACAAGTAGGCGCCCGATCGTATTTCCCAGCCTTCAAAAACACAACGGCCTGTGCATCGCACAGGCCTCTACTTGGAGTTGCTGCGCCCCGCTCGGCGCGTGAAAGCCCTGCGCGCAGTTAGCTCTGTTTTGGCTTGGGCTGGCGCGTTGGACGCGGGCGGCGGCGCGGGAGCGGTGTTCTGCTGCGCGGCCGGCGCTGGGGGCGGCGGATCGGTGATGCCTTTCAGACCTTCCTTGAAGCCTCTCAATCCCTCGCCCAATCCTTTACCCAACTCCGGAATCCGCTTGGCCCCGAACAGCACCAACAGAACAACTAGCAATCATAAGCAGATGTGTCGGCTGGAGAAGATCTCCCATAACTTTATCCTCCGCGCGCTCCTAACCGTACCCGCGCGCTTCCTCAATCTCTTATTGTCGCACAAAAGCGCAGAAGATATGCCTGCCGGCGGCTCGTTTTGGCAGACTGAAAACAGTCGTGGAGGTCCCCCAATGAAAACCGTCAAGCTGCTCGCTTTAGCGATGCTGATGGCGCTGGCCGCCGGCACGGCAAACTCCGCCGAGCACGATATTTACCCCGATCCCGCCCAGGCCAGGGCCGACCTGGCCGCCGCCCTCAAGACCGCCGCGGCCACGCACCGCCGTATTCTTTTGGATTTTGGCGGCAACTGGTGCCCGGACTGCCAGGTGCTGGACCTCTACTTCCACGACGCTCAAAACAAGCCCGTGCTGGACGCGAATTTTGTGCTTGTTCACATCAACATCGGCAGGATGGACGCCAACCTGGACCTCGCCGCAAAGTACGGAGTTCCGCTCGAGAAGGGCGTGCCTGCGCTGGCCGTCCTCAGCGAACGCGGCGCGCTGCTCTATAGCCAGAAGAACGGCGAGTTTGAAGCCATGCGCCGTATGGAATCGTCTTCCGTGACCGAGTTCCTGGCGCATTGGAGGCCGCACGGCAAGGCTGCTCCACCGTCGCCGTGAATTGCTAGGTTTCCATGTTGTTGGCGCACTTTGGCATCCGATCCCTTTCACTCCTCAGCGATAAACTCCTCTGTGACGCCTCGGTCGGGTTGCGCGCGCTCAAAAGGAAACCCCATGGATCGAAGCGACCGAGCCCCGGCCGCACCATCGCCACGCTCTCAAGCCGCGAAGTCTATCGCAACCACTGGATGCGCGTGCGCGAAGACGAGATCCTGCGCTCCAACGGCGAAAAGGGCATCTACGGCGTGGTCGAAAAGCACGATGCGGCCATCATTCTGCCCATCGACGACGGGCGCGTCTGGCTGGTCGAGCAGTTCCGCTACACCGTTCAGGAGCGCGCGCTGGAGCTGCCCCAGGGCAGCTGGGAGATGGAGATCGACAGTCCCGAGGAACTGGCGCGCGGCGAACTGAAGGAAGAGCTCGGCCTCGATGCCGCACACATGACGCACCTGGGAACGCTCTGGATCGCCTACGGCTTCCTCCGGCAAAAGTTATACGTGTTCCTGGCTACCGGCATCTCGCCCGTCGTGGCCAAACGACCGACGCGGAAGAGCACGATCTCGTGGCCCGCTCCGTCCCCATCGCCGACTTTGAGCAGATGATGCTCGACGGCGCGATCCGCGACGAATGCACGCTTGCGGCCTGGGGGCTGTATCTGCTGTGGAAGGCGCGCCAGGGGTGAGGCGGACGGGGCCAAATGAACCATCGCGGCGCCTGCTCTGCATGTGACCCACATCACATGCCGCCGTGCCAATCCTGAATAATCAATGTGAATGATGGTTGCGCACAGGTCCGCGCCTGCACGGACGGGCCGGACCGGAGGTCTAGTTTTCAAAATGTTCAAGATTGTGGAAGCCCGCACTGTCGGCCTCAACATCAAGCAGTTTGTGATTGAGGCGCCGCGCATCGCGCGCAAGCAGCGGCCGGGGCAATTCATCATTTTGCGGCTGCACGACAAAGGCGAGCGCATCCCGCTCACCATCAAGGCCGCCGATCCGGCGGCCGGCACCATCACCATTTGCGTGCAGGCCGTGGGCAAAACCACCTCGCTGCTGAACTGTCTTGAGGTGGGCGACTCGATTCTCGACATCGTCGGTCCGCTCGGCCACCCCTCCGAGATCAAAAACTACGGCACGGCCGTGATTCTGGCCGGCAGCGTGGGCACGGCTATGGCGCTGCCCACGGCCAAAGCCCTGAAGGACGCGGATAATCACGTCATCTTTATCGAAGGCGCGCGCAGCAAAGAGATGGTGGTCTTTGAAGACGAAGTGCGCAGCGCGAGCCATGAGGCCTACGTGATGACCGACGACGGCACCTACGGCGAACATGGGCTGGTGACAAAAAAGCTCGAATGACCTGCTCGCCGCCGGGCGCAAGCTGGACTTTGTGCTCGCCGTGGGTCCCGTGCCCATGATGCGCGCCGTGGCGCAAATCACCGCGCCGTTGGGCATCAAAACCATGGTCAGCCTCAACTCCATCATGGTCGACGGCACGGGCATGTGCGGCGGCTGCCGCGTGCTGCTCGGCAACCAGAGCAAATTTGCCTGCGTAGACGGCCCCGAGTTCGACGCGTCGCAGGTGAACTTTGAGGTTCTCATGCAACGCAACGCCATGTACCGCGGCCAGGAGTGCCAGTCGCTGAAGCAATTCGAGGAGCACAAGCAAGAGGAGTTGGCGCAGCTTCGCGCCGGCATCGCTACCAGGGAAAAAGAAACGGCGCAGTTGCGCGCCACGCTCGCCGCCGCCCATGTCGCTGGAGAGGAGAAGCACCATGCCTAAGACGAACCCGCTCCTTCTCAAAGAACGTATGAAAATTCCGCGCGAAAAGATGCCGGAACTCGACCCGCAAGTGCGCGCCCGTAACTTCGAGGAAGTCAATCAGGGACTGTCCGGTATCGCCGTAGTCGCAGAAGCCTCGCGTTGCCTTGCCTGCGCCAAACCCGGCTGCCAGGTCCAGTGTCCGGTGGGTGTCAAGATCAGAGAGGTAGTAGACCTGATCTACGCGGGCGATTTTCTGGCCGCGGCATCCAAGATGCGCGAAGATAACGCGCTGCCCGCCATCACCGGGCGCGTTTGCCCGCAGGAGAAACAGTGCGAAGGCGGATGCGTGCTGGGCAAAAAGGGCCAATCCGTGGGCATCGGCAACCTGGAGCGCTTCATCGCGGACTACGAGCGGCAGAGCGGCAAGCTCGGCTTGCCCGCCATCGCGCCGCCCACAGGCAAGAGCGTGGCCATCGTGGGCAGCGGTCCGGCCGGTCTCTCGGCCGCCGGCGACCTCATCCAAAAGGGCCATCGCGTGCGCGTCTTTGAGGCGCTGCACGAGCTGGGCGGCGTGCTCGTCTACGGCATTCCCGAGTTCCGCCTGCCCAAGTCGATCGTCAAGGAAGAAGTAAACAATCTCGCCCGCATGGGCGTGGAGTTCGAAACCAACGTGGTTGTGGGCAAGAGCGTCACGCTCGACGAGTTGATGCGCGTGGAAGGCTACGACGCCATCTTTGTCGCCACCGGCGCGGGACTGCCGATGTTTCTCGGCGTGCCCGGCGAACACTTGAACGGCGTGTACTCGGCCAATGAGTTTCTCACCCGCACCAACCTGATGCGCGCCTACCAGTTTCCTGAGTTCGACGAGCCGATCTACGACTGCCGCGACCGCGACGTGATCGTGGTGGGCGGCGGCAACGTGGCCATGGACGCCGTGCGCACCGCCAAGCGGCTTGGCGCCGCCTCGGCCACGATCGTTTACCGGCGCTCCGAGGCCGAGATGCCCGCCCGCCGCGAAGAGGTCCACCACGCACACGAGGAGGGCATCGAGTTCCGCATGTTGACCAACCCGGTCGAGTTCCTGGGCGACGAAAAGGGCTGGCTCACCGGCGCGCGCTGCGTGCGCATGGAGCTGGGCGAGCCCGGCCCGGACGGCCGCCGCCGGCCTAGCCCGATCGCCGGCTCGGAGTACATCTTGCCCGCCAGCGTGGCCATCATCGGCTTAGGGACCACCGCCAATCCGCTTATCCAGAGCACCACGCCCGACCTCGCGACCAACAAGCGCAACTACATCGTGGCAGACGCAGAGACCATGCGCACCAGCAAGCGCGGCGTCTTTGCCGGCGGCGACATCGTCACCGGAGGCGCCACGGTAATCCTGGCCATGGGCGCAGGACGCAAAGCCGCCGCGTCGATCCACGAGTACCTCACCAGCGGCGTGTGGGAGGCTGTTGCACAAAACTGATCCCTGATCTTTGTTCAAAAAATGGGCGGCAAAGCTTGCGCTTTGCCGCCGCCCTGTCCCTGGGTTGTCTTGAAATTACTGCAGTCCTGCGAAACTGTTTGCATTCAGCTCAAAAACCGTCTCCTGATTCCCCCGCTTTCTCGTTCCCTTGTTCCCTCGTTCCCTGCTTTACTGCAATAGCTTGGTCACTTCCTGCTGCACGCTATTAGCCTGCGCTAATGCGGCGATGCCGGTCTGGCTCAGAATCTCGTACTTCGACATGTTCGAAGTCGCCGAGGCGTAATCCGTCGCTTGCACCGCGTTCTGCGCCGAGACTACGTTCTCCTGCTGCGTGCTCATCACCTGGCTGATCGCATTGAGCGTGTTGATCTGCGCGCCGATGTAGCCATCCTGCGCGGCCACCAAGGTGATGGCGTTATTCAGCACCGACTCCGCATTCTGCGCGTCGCCCTGCGTGGTCAGGTTGGTGTTCGACAAGTCCGCGGTCTGGTCCCCGGTGGCCTCTGGCACGTAACTGATGGTCGTGGTCGCATCGGTGCTGGAGAAAAACGCCGCCGGAGTTTCGATCGTCGTCGTGTCCTCGAAGGCAACCGTCGCCGGCGGTCCCGCAGCCGCCACGGAATAAGCAATGCTCACGTTGGGGTTGGTATTGGTGAGCAGGATGCCGGTGTCGCCCCCGGCCACTGCGGCGTCGCCTACCGCTGCCGCCGTGGTAAAGCTGGCCGTTACGCCCGGAATGCCGTCCGTGTTGATCTCCGAGATCAGCCCGCTCACGGTCGTCGCCGATGTCGTGAGCGTGCTCGTGGTCCCGTCGGCATTGGTGATGGTGAAGACCAGGCTGCCGGCGATGCCGTCGCTCTGCGTGGCGGCCTTATTCAGCACCGGTCCGGCCGCGTCGGTCGAGAGGTCGATAAACTGGCCCGTATCGCTTTGCTGCACCGAGCCGCCCGCATCGCCGACGTTGGCCGAGGTCAGCTTGGCGAAGAACAGGTTGTCGATCGATGATCCCGCCGAGGACGAATCGCCCGTATAGATCGACACGCCCGCCTGCGAGCCCGTGAACACCTGGTTCTGGTTGTAGGTGGTCGTCGATCCAATGTTGTTGATCTCCGAAAGGATCGACTGGTACTCCTGGTTGGCCGCCGACTCCTGCGAACTGTTCAGGGTGCCGTTCGAAGCTTCAGTAGCCAGCGTTACGGCGCGGTTCAGCAGGCTCGTCACCTGCGACAGCGCGCCGTCGGCCACTTGCAGCAGTCCCACGCCTTCCGTGGCGTTGGTCTCTGACTGCGTGAGGGCAGCCGAGTTCGCCGCCAGGCCGTTCACCAGCGACAGCCCTGCCGCGTCGTCCGCTCCGGAGTTGATTTGCGACCCCGACGACAACTGCTGCAGCACCGTCTGCAAACTGGCGTTCGTGTTGTTCAGGTTGTTCTCAGCGTAGATTGCCGAAAGGTTGTTCAAAACACCGAGGGCCATAGGATCAACTCCTTCTCGGATGCCTTCTCCTTCGCCCCTCCGCCGCGCCTCGCTCATTCCACGATCGCCGCTGCCTCTTCCGCCTGGGCCTCTTTGCATCCATCCCGTTCATCGGTCCCGGCCAAAATAACTTTAGTCATTTTCTTTAAGATTTCTGCAGCCCGCTCTGTCGCGCTCCAAATCAATCTGTCGCGCTTCCGGGCAAACCCTGTCGCAGTACGCTGCAATCGCTGTCCCGATGCGGCGCACCCGTTTGTCCCGCTTTGAGCCACACGTACCGCGCCTTCCTAGCCAGCAAGTATGATTTTTCCCGCTTCTCTATCCGGCATTTCCTCTGTAGCATTTCTCGGATTGGTATAGAGCAAAGCCACGACTGCCTCGTGGATTTCTCCTCAAAAAAATCTGCACACGACCTGGTGACTCTTGAGAAATCCGAGAAATGCCGTAGAGCGAATCGGGTTGAGAGCTGTCTACGCCGCCTTCCTGTTGGGCTTATACCCCGACAGGCCGTAGAAAACGATGAAGAGATAGCCCACGATGGGCAGCAGGAACGCGTGCTGGTAGTTCATCTTGTCGGCCATCAGGCCGAACAACGGAGGAATGACTCCTCCACCGAAGTTGCCCAGCGTGATCACGCCCGAACCCTTGCTGGTTAGCGGCCCCAGCTCGGCGATGCCCAGAGCAAAGATCGTCGGGTACATGATGGAGTTCGCCACTCCGCACAGGATCAGGCACCAGACAGCGACTTGGCCGGTCGAGATCATGCCCACGATCAGCAGCGCCACACCAAACGTCCCGAGGATAACCAGTAACCGTTCAGCCTTGATCACCTTCATCACGAAGGTACCAGCGAAGCGGCCGATCATCATGGAAAGAGGATAAAACGAGGCCAGCAGCGCCGCAGTATCCTTGTTGTCCACTCCCTGGGATTCAAAGAACTTGATGGCGTTGGCAAACAGTGAAACCTCCAGGCCGACGTAGAAGAAGATGCCCACCATGCCCAGCACCGTGTGCTTGTGGCTCCAGATGCTGCGGCTAGCCGCCGGTTCCAAGACGGAATCGCTCGAAGAAACGATCGCCGGCAGGTGGAGGAACATCACGATAAAACCGAGCACGAGGAGCGCAACGGCAATGGCCACGTATGGACCCTGCACGGTGTGAGCGACAACTGCTGCGGATGTGTTTTTACTGAAATTGGTGAGGATAAAAGTGCCGACCACGATCGGCGCCAGCGCGGTGCCCAGCGAATTGAACGGCCTGCGCGAGTGTCAGGCGCGCGGGTGCACTATGTTCCGGCCCCAGAATCGACACGTAGGGATTGGCCGAGGTCTGCAGACCGCACACTCCCGCCGCCAGTACAAAACTTGCCGTCAGGAACAGCGGGAATTTGGCATACGATGCGGCGGGAATGAAAAGCAGCGCTCCAAACACCATGACGAAAAGCGAAATCACCATAGTGCGCTTGTATCCAACCAGCTCGATCAGCTTCCCGCTGGGTACGGAGAAAACGAGATACGCGAAGAACCATGATGTCGTGATCAGGTTCGACCAAGCGTGGCTGAGATGGAAGATATCTTCGAGCTTGGCTGACAGGTTGCTGTTCATGTTGGTCAGGAAACCAAAAACACAGAACAGGCCTGTGACGATGATGAACGGTCCCATGTAGTTGGGAGTAGATGCGGCAGCCGCCGGGGTGGATCGCGATGCCATGAGAAATTTAACCTCCTCAGCTTTGGGGAAACTGCATGAAAGTCACCGCAATAACTCTACTTAGGGGCGCGGGTCGGAGTCCAGCGGAACCATTTGCATAGAGCAGCCCTTTGGGATGGCATTTCAGGCCATTTACACTTGAAGTGCATGATTCCTACGCTCACGTGGACTCCTGAGGGCGTCCGCTTTATCGATCAGACCAAGCTCCCGCTCGAGGAGAGCTACGTACTGGCCACCACCTGTGAACAGGTGGCCGGCGCCATCGAGACCATGGTGGTTCGCGGCGCGCCTGCCATCGGCGTCTCCGCAGCCTATGGCGTAGCACTAGGCGCGATGAACACCAAAGCAAAGACTCCGGCGGACTTTGCGCCTGAGTTCGAAAAGATCTGCTCGCGCCTGGCCGCAACCCGTCCCACGGCCGTTAATCTCTTCTGGGCCATCGGCCGCATGAAGGGGCTTTTTGCGACCCTGGCCGGGTCGGGCGTACCTTTGGACGAAATCAAAGAAGAGCTGCTAGCCGAAGCCCACGCCATGTACGAAGAAGATATCGCGGCCTGCAAAGCGATGGGAGCCTACGGCGCGGCGCTGCTGCCCGAGGAAGGCGGCGTCCTCACCCACTGCAACGCAGGCGCTCTGGCTACGTGCGGCTACGGTACCGCCCTGGGTGTGATCCGCGCGGCGGTCGAGCAGGGCAAGCAGATTCACGTCTACGCCGACGAAACCCGGCCGTTTTTGCAAGGCTCGCGTCTTACCGCCTGGGAGCTGATGGCCGACCACATCCCCACCACGGTCATCTGCGACAATATGGCCGCCAGCCTCATGCGGCAGGGGCGCATCCAGGCGGTCGTTGTGGGCGCTGACCGCATCGCTGCCAACGGCGACACCGCCAACAAGATCGGCACCTACAATCTGGCCATTCTGGCGCGCGAGCACGGCATCCCTTTCTACGTGGCAGCGCCGTGGTCCACCATCGACCTCGCCACCGCAACCGGCGATTCCATTCCCATCGAAGAGCGTCCGGCCCGCGAAGTCACTCACCACGCCGGCAAACAGGTCACGCCCGACGGTGTCGGCATCTGCAACCCCGCTTTCGATGTCACTCCGGCCAAGTACATCGCTGCCATCATTACCGAGCGCGGCGTCCTGCGCGCGCCCTATGCCAAGTCACTCAAAGAGATGGAGCTGATAGCGAGCTGAAATGCATCGCACCCCCCATTTCGTTGCTTGATCAAATGCGGAGCCGTGAGGTTAGCGAAATCCCTGGGTGCTGATGATCTTGGTCTTCTTCCAGCATTGCGGAAGAATGCATTCGGCTGCCGGTAATGAGTGTTTGGAGTCAATCGCATGATTGGATTCCTCAAGGAGACGGAGCTGATAGCCTAGCTCCGGGCGGCTGTTCGTCCAGCCCGCGAATGCTCGAACCTCTCCTCGAGCCTTGACAGATGCAGGCGCCCGGCACTCGCCGCCTGGGGCAAGAGCGCAAAACGGAGCGTAGGGAATATTGCGGAGCACAGTGAACAGGATGACAACAGCCAAGAATGTAGTGATCCATACAGGATGAATCCGGGAATGAATGGCTCGCGGGCGCGCGAACATTTGCCGCCCCAGCCCGTAAAGCACTCCGGGCAATACCAGCATAGCCAGTGGATTCTGTCGGAAGGCAAGGTACGGATGTCCGTGAACCAGAAAATACAGCATGCGTGTGCTGCCGCATCCCGGACAATAAAACCCCGTGAGAAGGCGAAACGGACAAGGCGGGAGAAAAGGCGTGCTCCCGGGCCGCAGAAAACACACCGCCACCACCAGGCCCGCCAATGCCAGTGCAGTGACGTATGCCATCGATCGGTCCGGCATCGATTTCATCGTCGCGGGCATTTAAGAGTGCATTTTTGCCACGAAGTAGAGCACAGAGATCGCTAAACCGGCGATGCATCCGACCCAAAGCAGATTTTTGTTTGCCTTGGAGTCGGCGAGAGCCCCGGCAATATCGCCCGCTCGAATCTTCTTGTTAATCCCATTCGCCTTGATAATGCCCACGATCCCTAGAGGCAGGCAGCAGAATAGCGTGACAAGCACGGCCTGAACCATGTAGTTCGGAATCTGCAGCGGAACCGGCGGCATCTGGCCGGCCTGATACATTGGCGGCTGAACGAATTGCTGAGGTGGCGGCGTCACTGCCGCTGCCATGTTGATCAGGGAGCCGCACTGCGTACAATGCACCGCGGTCTCTTCATTCTGTTTGCCACATTGCGGACAATACATTCAATCCTCCGATTTGGAACTGCCACAGATTTCGAAAAAATGCCGTAGTTGCACAAAACTGAGCTGTCTCGGATGTTCGGGGTTGAAGCGCGGTCCATTACCGGTTTTACGTTTCCCGAATTATAACCCTCCTCCGGGATCGACGCAGTTGTATCTTTGAGAATTTTAAGCAGATAATTCAGGGCGCAAGGTCACCTTGGAGTCGGCAGCATTGTCGATTCGCGTGAACAGAGAGAGAGACGGAACTGGAGATCTGGCCGGAGTTCTCAAACCGCCCGCTCCGGCCAAGGTCGAACAAGCCATCACAAACCGAGCTTGACGCGGTAAGCTAATTTAGCTAAGCTAAGCTAGCAGGTAATGTTATGCATAAAGCTACGATGTTCGAGGCCAAGACGAACCTTTCCAAGCTCGTGCAGCGTGCGCTCAATGGTGAGGAGGTCCAAATCACTACCGGCCGCGAGCGCAAGCCGGTCGTGCGTATTGTGGCCATTGAACCTGTTCCTACCAGCCGCCGCCTTGGCTTTCTGCAAGGCAAGGGCCGTGTAGGCCCAGAGTTCTTCGAACCACTGCCCGAGGATGAGCTCGCACTCTGGAACGGCGAAGGCGAATGAGGGTCCTGCTCGATACGCACGCGCTGTTATGGGCCGCCTATCATAAGGAGTTGCTATCGCCGCGGGCGCGCCGGTCGATTCAATCGCAGCGCAACGAGATCTTCGTTTCCGCCGCCTCGGCGTGGGAGATTGCCACCAAATTCCGCTTGGGAAAACTACCCTTTGCGCGCGATCTTGTCGAAGACTTCGTCCCCACAGTTACCTCAGCCGGCTACTTCCTGCTCACGATCTCTGTTGAGCACGCTTTGCGCGCCGGCCGTCTTCCTGCCGTCCACAAAGACCCCTTCGACCGGATGCTCGCCGCGCAAGCCATTCACGAAGACCTGCTGCTCTTGAGCAACGATGCGCAGCTCGACGTATTTGGCGTGCGGCGGGAGTGGTAACCGCAGGCTCAGCGCCCTCACGACGGTGTGCGCACCTCGCTCGATGTGCCGCCGCCGGCCGGACGGTAGCACTTCAACATGTAATCCATCACCATGCGGTCGGCGTTAAAGCGCCATCCCAGCGTGCGGATGGTCCGCTTCATGCGCTTGATCCAGCCCCGCGGCAGTCCGTCGCGGTCCCGGTCGTAATACAGCGGAATCACCTCGTCGAGAAGCACGCGGTAGAGCGCCTCGCCGTCGCGGCTGTCGTGCATATGCGTGTTCAAGTGCGTCCTTCCCGTTCCAATGGCGAATCCATTCAGCCCGTCGTAGGCCTCGGCCCACCAGCCGTCCAGGATCGACAGGTTCAGGCCGCCGTTCAACACAACCTTCATGCCGCTGGTGCCAGAGGCCTCCAGCGGACGCCGCGGATTGTTGAGCCACACATCCACGCCCTGCACCATGTGGCGGCCTACGTTGATGTCGTAGTCCTCAATAAAGACAAACTTGTCGGCAAAGTCGGGGTTGCGCATCATCTGCGCGATCTGTTGCAGCACTCTCTTCGCCGGCTCGTCGTGCGGGTGCGCTTTGCCGGCAAAGACAAACTGCACGGGGCGCTTGGCGTTGTTCACCATCGCAGCCAGCCGCTCCATATCCGCAAGCAGCAGGTTGGCGCGCTTGTACGTGGCGAAGCGCCGCGCAAAGCCGATGGTCAATGCGTCCGGTGAAAACACTTTGTCCAATAGCTTCAGCGATTGCGCCGGCTCGCCGCGTCGCTCGGCCTGCTCGTGAGCGCGCCGCCGCACAAAGTGCAGCAGTTGCCCCTTCAACGTAAAGTGCGTCTCCCACAACTCGCCATCGTCCACCGTCTCGATCGCTTCCCACGTTTGCGACTTTCCGCTTTGGCGGTACCAGCCCACGCCCAAATGGCGATCGTAAAGGCGGCGCATCTGTGGCGCCAGCCACGACGGCACGTGCACGCCGTTGGTCACGTGGCCTATGGGCGCCGCGTCCTCGGGCTTGTCGGGATACAAACCTCTCCACATTGCCCGCGAAACCTCGCCGTGCAGTGAACTAACTGCATTCACACGCCTCGCCAGCTTCAGGCCCAGCACCGTCATGCAGAATGGCTCCTGGTAGTCGTTGGGATGCTCGCGGCCGAATCCCATCAGGTTTTCGTGCGAAATGCGCAATTGTTCGCGCAGGGGCCCGAGGTGTTCTTCAATCAGATTGGCGGTGAACCGGTCGTGTCCAGCGGGAACGGGGGTGTGCGTGGTAAAAATCACTTCGCGCGGAATCTGGCGGGCGGCAGAGTAGAAATCCAGGCCTTCTTCCTCCATGCGGCTGCGAATCGCCTCAAAGACGGCGAAAGCGCTGTGACCTTCGTTCAGGTGCAAAACACCCGGCGTCACGCCGATGGCCTTCAGTGCGCGATAGCCGCCCACGCCCAGCAGCAGCTCCTGCCGGATGCGCGTACGTGCATCGCCGCCGTAGAGGCGCGAGGTAGTCTCCAGATCTTCGGGCGCGTTGCCGGGCACGTTTGAGTCCAGCAGCAGAAGGTCGCAACGGCCCACCTTCACCCGCCACACCTTAGCGCGAATCGAGCTGCCGCGCGTGGCGATCTCCACCACTACCGGCTCGCCATTCACGCTGATCGCCGGCTGCATCGGCAGTTGATTGATGTCAGTCTCGAGATACTCCTCGCGCTGCCAACCGCCTCCGTCCAGCCGCTGCAAGAAGTAGCCCTGTCCGTAGAATAGGCCGACCCCGATCAGCGGAATGTCCAGGTCCGATGCGCTCTTGATGTGGTCGCCGGCCAGCACGCCCAGGCCGCCGGAGTAAATCGGCAGCGACTCGTGCAGGCCGAACTCGGCGGAAAAATACCCTACCGGCCGGGGCCTTAGCACGCCCGCATGGCTCGCGCCCCAGGTGTGGTCGTCCATCAGATATTCCTGCTGGCGCCGGTAGGCGTAGTTGATGCGGCTATGCAGAACCAGCTCCGAGGCACGCCGCTCGATCTCTCCCAAAGGGATCTCGTTCAGCAGCGCGATGGGATTTTGGTTGAGCTCGCGCCAGCGCTTGGGATTCAGATCGCGAAACAAGCTCACGCATTCCGGGTCCCAGCTCCACCACACGTTGCGCGCCAGCTCCCACAGCTTTTCCTGCGCCGGGGCAATGAAGCGGGCGACGGTCCGCGCCTCGCTCACCACGGGCGCAACCTGGCTCGCCGCCTGCACAAGCATACGAATCTCGTTTTCTTGAAAGACGCGCGGCTCTTTGGTCTGCACCACCAGCACGCCCTGCAGCATGCCGCGATCGATCAAAGGCACTCCCAGGAAGGAGCGGTACTTGTCCTCGCCCGATTCCTTGAAGTATTTGTACCGCGGGTGCTCGCGAGCGTCCGCCACGGCCACAGGGAGCAACTGTTCGGCGACGAGGCCGGAGAGCCCTTCGTGCAGCGGCATGCGCAGCGTGCCGATGCATCCCGGATTAAGGCCCAGCGTGGCGGCAAGCACCAGGTTCGAGCGATCCGGCTCCAGCAAATAGGCCGAGCAGACGTCGGTTTTGAACCGCGCGGCGATCAACGCCACCACGTTCATCAAGGTTTCGGCCGGCTTGCCTTCCTGCGCCGCAAGGCTCGTAATCTCTTCCAGCGTCAAAGCCAGGTTGGCGAAAATGGATTCGCGGGCCGGGGTCATTGGGATACCTTAGCCTTTCTGGTGAGATGGGAAACTCGTGCTCGCGCGCTGCCCCGCTCAAAAAAGAAAAAAGCGGCTACACATCGGGCGGCATTACGCGATGAGAAACGGCGGCCACAGCGTGTTTCTTTTAGGGACGTAGGGAAACTCCCCGCATGTTCCAGATGCGGGATAAACTCGACAATATCATACGATACGGCAGGCGCTGCGCCGGGGTAGCGCCTCAATTTGAAACCGTCGCGCCGAAACCTTCATGAAAGGGCACGGCTTTATCGCTTGCCAAACGGCTCGGCGTTATAAGGCCTCAAGACAACGAAGTATGAACCTGTTTTCTACGCAACCCTTCGGGATGGGGCCGATTTTCGCGATTTCTGCGTCGATCGTCGCTAGCAGACACTCGGAATACGTCGCTCCTCACTCCTTGAACTCGTAAAATTGGCTCCCAGCGCCACCGCGTCAGTGGTGTGAGCAGGCCCTAAATTCATTCGCGAAGATGTTGATTCGCGATCACGCAGTTCCGCAGCCGGAAACCGATTCCCGCTCTTGACCCGCTTCTGTGCCGGCTCCCATAGCCCTTTCCGCAAAATCGGCCTATAATTCCTCGCAGAATTCAATCTACATCAAGATGCCTGTTTCTGACATCTGCCGAGGAGAATGTGATGTTGAAGTCGTTTCTGCTGATTTTTGCAGTGGCTCTAATCGTCCTCGCTTCTACCGCCAGGCAAGGCCGCAGCGCACAGGAGGCCACGCCCACGCCCGCTGTTGCTCCGACGCCTGCCGCTGCGCCCACGCAGCCCACACCGGTGAAGAATCCCGTGAAACCCACGGCCGATTCGCAGGCGAAGGCGAAGAGCCTGTATCAGATCGACTGCGCCCTTTGCCACGGAGATAACGGCAATGGCAAAACCGATCTGGCCACCAGCATGAACCTCACCCTTTCCGATTGGACGGATCCGAAGACTCTCGCCGGCAAGGAAGACTGGCAACTGTTCAACGTCATCCGCAACGGCGCGGGAGCGAATATGCCTGCCGAGGGCGAGGGCCGCGCCTCGGACGAGGCAGTTTGGAACCTTGTCATCTACATTCGCTCCTTCTCGAAGCCGCAGCCGCTTGCGCCGGCACCGGCGACTCCCGCGAAGTAGGCGGGTGAGCATAAGGCGCAATGAGCTTTGAGCGCGGCGATAAATGCGCGGCGTTGCGTTACCCGGTAATTGTCATTACGGGGCACGGCGCGTTAGCGATGATGTGAAATGCGCCCGACAACCGCGCTTGCAGCCACAGGTGCGAGCTCTTGCGGATCGAGAGCACGAGCAGGTCCGCCTCAAACTCCTTTATATGTTTCAGTATGCGCACATGCGCTGAGCCGACTTCCACGATGCCACGCGGATTGCGGATGGAATCGGTCTGCCGCGGGACGAGCTCTCCAAGTAGCGCATGGAATTGCTTCTGAACCTCGCGGAAACGATCCGGATTCTCCACTTCTTCCGGGTGCACGACATGGAGCACGTCCAGCGATGCATCGAACGCCTGCGCCATGGCGACCGCATACGGGGCGCCACGCGCGGCGGCGATAGAGAGACCGGTGGCGTACAGTATGCGCCGGAAGGGTGCGCATTCAGGATCGCAGGCGGGAACTGCCGGGCCTACAGTAAGGGACGGCCCGTCGGTGCGCAAAATTCTCTCGGCCACCGAGCCGACGATGCCACGCTCCAGCCTGCTTCTGCCATGCGTTCCCATGACGATGAGCGACGGAGCGTTCTCTTCTGCGAGGCGGGGGATGCATTCACGCGGATCGCCTTCGAGCAGGACCGGAACCGCGCGCTTCAGGCCCTCACCGAACTGCTTGGCAGCGGCTGCCAATGCGGTCTCCAAATGTTTGCGCTGCGCGCTCTCTGTGCCCACGCCGTCTTCGGCTTCCACCTCCATCGCCGCTTGCGAAAGCACGAATGCATGCGCCGCCAGGAGGTCGGCGTTGAACTGCCTGGCGAACAACGACGCATACTTGCCCGCATTCTGCGAGCACGATGAAAAGTCTGTGGCGTAAATGATGGACTTGGGCGGCAACGGGGGTGCACTGGCGGGAACGTCCATGGGGCGCAGATCTCCACGATCCTGCATTTGTTTCGTGCTTGTCTTGCTCGGAATGCGGGGTCGCATCTAACAGTCTACATGCACAAAGTGCGATGGAAGGATCCGCTCGGGATGATGGTTTCCTGGGAGTACGCCGCTTCCGTTTAGATCTCTTCGCAATTAAGCTTAACCCGCGATTAAGCTTAACCCGCTATGATGGTTCCGCGATGGCGGCTACGACGAATTTTCAAAGCAAATGGGCGCTGGTGACCGGAGCCAGCTCGGGGATCGGCTCAGCGCTGGCGCGCGAGCTGGCCGGCCGGGGCGCCAAACTGATCCTTACCGCGCGGCGTAGGGAACGCCTGGAGGCGCTGGCGGCTGAACTCAGCGCAAGAGGGATCGAGACGCGCATCGTTGTCGCCGACCTGAACGATCCAGCCGCGCCGCAGCAGATCTACGATGCCACTGAAGGCGCCGGGATTGCCGTCGATATCCTGGTCAACAACGCCGGCCTGGGCCAGTACGGCGCGTTTCACTTGACCCCGGCCGACCAGGAGTTGAGCCAGGTGCGCGTGAATTGCGAGGCGATGGTGAGGCTGTCGCGCCTGTTCGTGCCGCGCATGGTAGAGCGGCGACAGGGGTGGGTGCTGATCCTCGCTTCGACGGCCAGTTTTCAGCCGGTCCCATACCTCACCACCTATGCGGCGACCAAGGCATTCGCCCGTTTCTTTGCGCTGGGCCTCGCGGCCGAGGTGGCGCGGTTTGGCGTGGGTGTGACCGCGCTCTGCCCCGGCACCACGGAGAGCGAGTTCTTCGAAGTGGCCCACGCAAGCGCTTTTCGGAGCCGCGACCTGCAATCGGCGGAAGATGTCGCACGGCTCGGGATCGACGCTCTGGCGCGCGGCAAGCGCACCATCGTTCCCAAGGGCAGTGGCAAGCTTACGGCGTTTCTGGTGCGTTTCCTGCCCGTTGGCCTGATCACGCACTTTGTGGAGAAGGGTGCGCGGCCGCCAGCCGAAACGCCGCCATCCCCATAATTTGAGCAGTACTTTGAATCGACGAGAATCTTTGCCGGCGGCAGGCTCTCAGTCGTTTCTGGCGGTTGAAGTCAAGCTGAACGAGTCAAAGAAGCGGTTGACATCCTCTTCGCTGCGGGCGCTGGCGGCAGGGAATGCCGCGATGAGCATGTAAAGGCGTCTTCCGGCCAGGATCATGCGCGCGTTCAAGATTCCGCCGCCTTGGTTTCGGCCGGAAAAGTCACACGCCGGAAAGCCGTCGCGCTGCCCGCGGGATTCACCTGTAAGGGTGGCCTGGGTGCGCGCCAGGGCGCCGTCCCGGGCCAAATCCAGCGTTCTGTCCGCACTGTCGCCGCTGGCTCGCTCCACCGGGGGGTTGTCGGCCCAGGTAACTGCAAAGATGGTCTGGGAATCGGGATAGGCGTAAATCATTTCCACCCGCTCGATGTCGCCGCGCTCGTCATAGGCCGGAATCTGCGTTTCTTCGGCGCCTGCCGGCATCTCCACCTTGAATCCGTCCGGGCTCCGGTCCAGCCACTGCCAGACAAAATGTACGGGATGCAGGCCGGAACTTGTCTGATCGGAATTCGCGCTCTCCTGGCTGGTTGTGGGACCGGCAAAGCCGAGCTCTACGCGGTAGCGGTAGACGCAGTACGCAATCGCCCCGATTGCGAGGATGACAAGGACGAAGCGGACAAACCTCTTCACAACTTAAAGGGTGCCGAATTTGGCCCTATGCTTGCAAGCTGTTTACCTTATTTGGGCTGGAAAGGGAGCCAGACAGGTAAAGAAACTCCCCTGGGTGTCCACGGTCTTCATTTTCATCCCCCCTTGTGACCGGGACGGTCATCGACGACTCATCTTGCATCGGATAAGACTCCCTGTTGCCTGAGTTTTGCAAGTGGCTCATACTACCAGAAATGACATTTGTGAAGGAGAGGTAAGGATGAAGACCAATCAGGAGCTATTGTGTGAGCGCAAGGAGAGACTCCGGAAGGCTGTGGCCTTGGAGAAGCCGGACAAGACGCCGTTTATTCTTATGGCCGATGCTTTCTGCGCCCGTCACATGGGCGTAAAGCTGTCTGACTTCTGTTCGAGTTTGAAGTTTGCCAATCAAACCATGCTGAATTCCTGCAAGGCGTTGGGCGATCTGGAAGGCATGACCACCGCCTTTCCGGCTGGTCCTATCTTTACCCTGATCTTTATGACTCATGTGAAGCTTCCGGGCAAGGAACTGCCGGACGATTCTCTATGGCAGCTCGACGAAAAAGAAGTCATAACCGTCGAGGACTATGACACCATCCTGAAGAACGGCTGGATGCCTTTCATGACGGATTGCCTGGTCAACCGGCTTCACTTCCCTCTCGAAACAGCCATGGCGGAGCTGGCCGATGCGCCCAAGATGGTGCAGAACTTTGAGGACGCCGGCTATGTGGTCTACTCACCCATCGTGGCCACGGCGGTTCCGGAACTGATTGGCGGCGGGCGTTCCATGCCCAAGTTCATTCGTGACCTCTATAAAATTCCCGATAAGGTGGAGGCGGTTCTGGACGTGATTCAACAGGAAATGCTGCCGGTATTGCGGCAACAGATCCGGGATACGAAGGCTTCGATCGTCTTTCTGTCTCCGGCCCGGGGCGCCAGCGAATTCTTTTCGCCCAAGTTATGGGAAAGGTTTGTCTGGAAATACATCCGGGAAACCGTCGCAGTGATTGCTGAAGAAGGCGCCTGCTGCGACCTTCATATGGATTCGAACTGGGAGCGCGACCTTCAATTCTTCCGCTCCTTGCCCAAGGCCAAATGTGTCTTTGAGAGCGATGGCGTGACCAACATCTACAAGATCAAAGAGGTTCTCGGCGATCATATGTGCATCAAGGGCGATGTTGCGTCAACGATGCTGAGTCTTGGTACTCCGGATGACGTCTATAACTACTGCACGAAGATCATCCGCGACATGGGACCAGGACTTATCCTGTCCACCGGCTGCTCCGCGCCTCCCGACGCGAAGGTCGAAAACATCATGGCTATGGTTGCCGCCGCCGGCGGTCACTAGCAGGCTGCTCAAAATCACCGGTTTTTCGGCTGTTTTGTCTTTTAGAGCATTTCTCCTATTGCTGTAGAGCGTTGAAGGGGAGTCTGAACCAAGCTTTCGCATCGTCGGCGGTGAGCAGCGGGAGCAGTTCGGCGATGGCCTGATCGAGTGCTTCTTTGGTCCGCGCCTTGGCCGCGCGCAGCAGTTGTTTGAGCTTGGCCCAGGCCTTTTCGATGGGATTCAGGTCGGGCGAGTACGGCGGCAGGTAGAGCAACTGGGCTCCTGCCGCCTCGATTCTTTGCCGCACTCCTGGACCTTGTGCGAGCTGAGATTGTCCATCACCACCACGTCGCCGGGCCGCAGCTTCGGGCACAAAACTTCATCCAGATAGGCCAGGAAGATCTCCCGGTCCGTGGACGCCTCGACGGTCATCGTAGCGATCATGCCGCGGGTGCTGATGGCGCCCAGAATGGTGAGGATTTTCCATCGCCCATCGGGGGTAGTTTCATGAATCCGCGCACCGCCCGTGCAGCGCGCATACAGGCGCGTCATCTGCGTGGAGACGCCGCTCTCATCAAGAAAGATCAGCCGATCCAGGTCGATCCTGCCTATCACTTCGAGGAACTCTTGACGCCGCTTGCGGTTCTCTTCCGTGTCGCGCTCCTGGGCGTGGAGTGACTTTTTTTAAGCCGGAAGCCCAACCGCTTCACTACCCGCCACAGATGCTGTGTGCTCATGCGGAGACCGGTCTTGTTCTCCAACTCCGCCTGCAATTCAACCAAAGTCGCGTCGGGTTGGGAACGCAATAACCCGGTCAAGGCCTGCTCATCGATCCGGCGCTTGGCTCCCGGACGATACCCTGGCCTTTCCATCCGCCCGGTACGCTTCCTTGCCGCCGAGACTTTCCAAGCCCAGCCCAAGCTCACGCCGAAATCTTCGGCCAACTCCGACAGGCTCCCTTTGCCCTGGTCGAAGGCCTCAAGCAGCTTGCGCCGCAAATCATCCGAATAAGGTCGCGCCATAGCATATGCGCGGACTGTTGCTTTTGACAACCTGACTTGGCCCACCTGTGCTCATCTCATTTGGCCCACCCTTGGTTAATGATTCTCTGCTAGACAGCGGGTGAGCGTCGTTGCTGCCGGAGCGGAGACCTGCGCTGTCCGCAGGACAGCGCGTTTAGGTCGTAGCGGAGGCAGCAACGACGGGGTCGCCGCTTCGGCCCCCTTTCTTCTTGCGCACCTCCAGAGTTCGGCGAAACCGATATGAATCTGTTCCGGTCTCGATTATGTGTGCGCGATCGGTGATCCGGTCCAGCAGGGCTTTGCATAGCCTGGGGTTTGGAAACACCTGCGTCCACTCCGAGAACGGCAAGTTGGTGGTCAGGATCAGCGTGGCGCGTTCGGCCCGGTCGGCGATGACCTGGAAGAGGAACTCGGCGCCGATCTCGGCCAGCGGAACATAGCCGACTTCATCGAGGGCGATCACGTCGTAGCGCATCCATTTCGCCAGCACGCGGCGCACTGCGTTCTGTTGTTGCGCCTCGACCAGTTCGTTGACCAGGTTGGCGGCGGTAGTGAAGCGCACTCGCCGCTTCTGGCGGCAGGCCGCCACGCATAGCCCGGTGGCCAGATGCGTCTTGCCGGTGCCGCACTCGCCCATCAGCACCACCGGCTCGGCGCGTTCGATGTAGCCGCCCTCGGCCAGTTCGCGGATCTTGGGCGCAGAGATATGCGGCGCCTGGTTGAAGTCAAACTCCTCCAGCGTCTTGATGCGCGGCAGTCGCGCATCATGCATGCGTCCCATCACTGCGTGGCGGTCGCGCTCCTCGGCTTCCATAGCCAGCAGTGCTTCCAGGTAGCCGATATGGTTGCGCTTTTCCTTGATGGCTTGCTCGGCCAGCGGAACGAAGTTGGCGCCGATCACCGGAACGCGCAGCGCCTTGCAGTACTGCTTTACGCTGGCATGTTCCAGGGCATCCGTGGCTTGCTTCATCGCGCCACCTCCGCCGTTTCGTTCAGCAGCAGGTCGTAATCGATCATCACTGGCAGCGGACGCTCGTAGCGTTCCAGTTGGCTCAAAGCGAGACGTGCCACGGGCGCGTGCCTCAGTTGTCCAGCGGCCAGAAGATGGAGCACGGCCGCGGCGTCGGTGCAGCCGATATCCAGTGCTTGCGCGACGGCTTGCTTCAGCTTCTCCCATCCGTGCCGACTGCCGTGCTGCAACAACTCGATC
The DNA here is from genome assembly GCA_963832535.1 of uncultured Acidobacteriota bacterium. Classification (GTDB taxonomy): domain Bacteria; phylum Acidobacteriota; class Terriglobia; order Terriglobales; family Acidobacteriaceae; genus Telmatobacter. Next base: position 18,991 of record CAWHUK010000019.1, on the reverse strand, counting down.
ATGGTTCGCGTACCGGCCTGCTTGCCCTCCCGGACCTCCAGGCTCCGCCACAGTCGGTCGAAGGTCTCTGGCCAGTGGCCGTTCTGACGCCACTGCTGCAAAGGCCGAGAACCGGCCAGCGCACCCGGCTTGCGTTCGAATATGTCGAGGTAGTGTTCCAGATCCAGCACCTGCTCGTAGCGGCCGAAGCTGCGTTCATGCCGCGCCACCATCCGCCGTTCATGCCATATCTCAACATAGGCCGGAAGCAGCCGCGCTCGAACGCGTGTGCCTGGCCTGACCGGGGTCGAATACCAGTTGGTGCGGACCTTGACGCAGCTCTTGCCATCCACAGTCGGAAAGCTGGTCTCTGCCAGCTCGAAGCCTTCTTCGGCGAGCTGCAGTAGGTGCGGCCGCTCGATCTCCATCGCCGCACCCACTGCAAACTCCTTGCCTGCGATCCTTCGCTGACGATCCTGTCTGCAGCCGTCGAGAAGGTGCGCGTTCAACTCTGCCAGGTCCTTCACTCTCGGGACCGGAACAAGATGGTTGCGCCGGAAGTAGCCTACTTCGCCTTCCACGCCGCCCTTCTCGTTGCCACGGGCCGGGTTGCAGAACTCTGTCTTAAAACCCCAGTGCGAACGAAACGCGATCAGCCGTTCCGTCTCTTCGCGCTGGTGGCCGCGCAGAATCTTCTTCACCGCACTCTTCAGGTTGTCGTAGCGCAGCAGACCGAAAACACCGCCGAAGTGCTCGAATGCAAGCTCGTGCGCCTCAAGAAAGGCCTGCTGCGTGGCGTGGAAATATGCCACATGAAACGCTCCGCCGCTGGCCATCGAACGCATCGAGAAGCAGTAGACCGTGCGCATCTCGCCGCCAATCTCGGCCATCGCCTCGTACCAGTCCACCTGCGCCTCGACGCCCCAGTCATAGACCTGCGGAACGAATGTCTCCCGCCGCACCTGGCCCAACTCGCCCCTGCGCCGTTGCACATACCTGCGCACTGTCGCCTCGCCGACTCTGGCCTGTGGACGTTCCTCGCAAATCCGCTGCCATATCCGTCGTGCTGTGTGCCTCTGCTTCTTCGGCGCCCGTTCGTCGGCAGTCAATATCCCGTCAATGAAGTCCGTCACCGGCCCCAGACTGGGGCAGCTTCGAACCGGCTGCTTGCGCTCCGGCGGCGTTGCGCACGCCAGAGCCTGCCGCACCATCCGCCGATGAACTCCAAGCTTCTTCGACACGCCCTGAATCGTCCCCGTCCCATGCGTGTACTCCCGTCGGATCTCTTCAAAAAGCTCCACCTTCGTTCTCCTGTCCATCGGTCTCCCTGTCGGCTCCGCCGACAGGGTACCCGATCAGTGAGTGAAGGTGGGCCAAATCAAACGAGCACAAGTGGGCCAATTCAGAGTAGCGAAATCAACTGTCGCCAACCATACTATACACCATCAGGAGAAATGCTCTAGAGCACGTTTTTCGGCTTGTGCGCGGTTGCGGCGTTCTGCGAGCTGCTTTTGCAGGCTGCAGAGACACTACGGCCCATGCTCACTTCATTTTAGGCAAAGCCCGCTCAGGCAATCCGCCTCTATTTCGTGACGAAAAAATGGGGCAACCCATAACAGGCTGCCCCAAGTCTTTACTCATCGAAGCGCGAACGTGAAGAACCTCCCGTCCCCGCTTTGTCAAATCGCCAAAAGCCAGATCAGAAAGTGAACCTCGCTGAAAACTGGATCTCGCGCGGAGGCGCGGACGTATAGGTAATTTGCCCTGCAGTGGGGCTGGCGCACGTTCCTTGCGCTAGAGCGGCCGGGTTTGTTAGGTAGGTCGACCCTGGCGGAAGGGCGGTGTTCGAATTGCAAAGAACGGCCCCCCCCGGCGTGACGGTAGTGATCGCATAGTCGCCGGGATTCGTCGAAGGCGCCCCCGGATTTACGAGCGGCCAGCCAATCGGATCGCCTGTGTAGGTAAACCCTGGGGTGGGGTTCCCGAAGCTCGTGTGATTCAGAATGTTGAAGAACTCCGCCCGGAGCTCCAAGTTCACCTTCTCGGTCAGCTTGGTCTGCTTCAGGACAGAGAAATCGAAAACCATAGCGCCGGGACCTATGAGGTTGTCCCTGCTAATGTCCCCAAGAGTGCCATAGGGCGGCAAATAATAACAGTTGGCATTGTACCAATTCTGCCATGTCTTCAAATATGGCTTGCAGCCAGGCACTATATTCGGCCGCGGGCCCTCAATACCTCCCAAGCCCGCCTGGCCGCCGGCAGCGAGAGCATCGATTACATTGATTGGGAGGCCGGTGGAGGCTGCGAAAATCGGGCTAACCGACCATCCGGCTATCGCGCGATTACCCTTGAACGGCAACCCATATACGCCGTTGATCCGTAACGACTGGGTCACATTGAAGGAGCAAGGTCCACGGTCATAGGACTGATTATACGTGTCGGTTACTTCATACTGGCCTTGTTCCAGACCCGAGCTGACCGAGCCATTGTCTATGCACCGGGACCAAGTGTACGCCACCTGCCCGATCAGCGACCGGCTGAACTGGCGATTGACGCTGGTCTGCAACGAATTGTACGACGAGTGAGCGGTCGCCTCATCGGAAGCGATGCCGCCCAGGGATTGATTGGCAAAGCCAAAACCGATGATGACGGGAGAGCCAGCCGGAGGGCACGCCGGGAAACCTGGCGGCAGTACCCTGGGAAGCTACTGCAGGCAATGAACCCATCGAAGGGGTTCGTTGCTGAACCCCGAGCACCGCTGGCCGTGGAATCATAGTCCGGGTTGGGGGCGCCGTTGGCAAACGTTGCGTCAGAGTGCGCTATCATGGGGTTCGCGTCGTGCTCCGAGAACAGGTGAACGCCGGACGAACCGTTATAGCCGATAGTAAAGACCGTGCCGGCGGTAATCTGACGTTGAATGGTCAGGTTGTACTGCATGACATAGGGCGCGCGGTCCGTATTGTAATCGAGTCCGGCAAAGACCGCCGGATTGCTGGTCGAGGAAGAACAGGATGGGTCATTAGGGTAGCACGGAAACGGCGCACCAGCTTCATAGGATACCGTTGGCGGAGTCAGGTAATACGCCGGTGCATAGGTACGGGCGGCTATCGGCTCGTGGAACATGCCAAAACCGGCACGCACCGAGGTTTTGTGGTCCTTGAAAGGATCCCAGGCCAAGCCAATGCGCGGATCGATGTTCAACATGTTGGGATTGGAAGCCAGAACGTGAGACACGGGAACGAACGCGGTGTTGGTCAACCCGTCGGTAATCGCTTCGAGAGGAACGCCCCCGGCGGCAACGGCATTGTTGATCCAGTCATAGCGCACGCCCAGATTCAAGGTGAGCGTTTTTGTCACCTTCCAGTCGTCTTGAACGTAGGGAAATAACTCGTTGTCGCGGAAATAGTGACGTAAGTTAAACGGAATGTTTTGGCCGCCAGTGGTGTACACGGAATTGGGCGCCCCCGAGGTGAGATCTATCAACACGTCATTGCCGACAAAAGAGGCGAAGTTACCATACAAAAAGTAACCGGTTTCCCCAAAGGGCGCGCTCATATTGGACTGCACCCTGCTGTATTGGAGGCCAAACCGGATGCTGTGTTTGCCAAGAGAAAGGATCACGTCATCGGCGGCCGCGTACTTGTTTTGAACAATCTGGAAAGGACTGGAGCTGGACGGGCCGAGGGTGGCTAGGAAGCCAGGGCCGACTGTAATATCCTGCTGACCGGGAACACAGGCGGCGCCAGTGAGCGCACAACTGAGCGGATCGGACGCCGCCGGTAGCGTGGAGACATTCACCGCGTTTTCGTTGGTTCGCACGATACTGAACCGCGCCGCGTTGACCATGTTGCTCGAAATCGTTCGCCGCTCTTCCATCGTGAAATAGTGGTCTCCCGATTTGTCGGTTTCCGGCCAATAGGGCAGGGTGGATTGTGGGTAGGGCTGATGCTGGTTGGCGCCATCGTGGACGTAGCGCGCGAAGATGGTGTCCTTGGGGCCGATGGTGTAGTCAAGGCGGCCGAGGATATAGTCTTCGTTCACGACCAGCGGCGCTTGTGAGTAATGCCAGGCGTTGAAGCCCGGCAGGGTGCCTACAGCAGTCGCGCCCGGGGTCGGTGCGGGATAGAGGGCCAGAACGGGCTTCATGACGCAGGCAAGCGTCCCCGCCGCGGCCGTCTGAGTGTCGGTGCAGGCGGGGGCGTCGGGACCAATAAGGGACGAGGTGATGCTTGTTAACGGCACTAATGCCCTGCCAGTGATGCCCTGCGAGGACCGCAAGCCCTCGTAATTGAAGAAAAAGAACGCTTTGTCCTTCTTGATCGGCCCGCCTAATGCGCCGCCGAACTGATTGCGGCGGAACGGAGGAATGGGCAAGGCTGGCACGTCGAAGTAGTTCTTAGCGTCCAACTTGCTGTTGCGGAGATAGTCGAAGGCCGTCCCATGCAGTGTGTTCGTGCCCGATTTGGTGACGGCATTCACCGCCGCTCCCGTGCCGCCATACTCCGCGCTGTAAGTGTTGGTCAGGACACTGAATTCCTGGATGGCGTCCATGCCCAGAGAGTTGCCGGTGACCGAGGAGCCGGTGCCATGCTGCCAGAAGTTGGTGATATCGGTGTTGTCGAGCAAGAACGCCTGTCCCACGGGTCTGGATCCGGAGACCGAGTAGTTGCTCTCCGATCCGTAAAAGGTGCTCGACACCCCGCCTCCTCCCCCGTTCTGGGAGATATATTGCACGCCGGCCGCCAGGGACAACAACTGCTCGAAATTGCGGCCGTTGAGCGGCAGGTCCTGCATCTGTTTGGGGGCGACCAGGCTGGAAACGGTCGCGGTCGTCGAATCCACCTGCGACACCTCGCCCGTCACTTGGATCACTTCGGTGGCTTGTCCTACGGGAAGCTTGAAATCAACCAGCAAGTGCGCGCCGACGGTCAGCGTGATGCCCGAGTGAACGATTGTCTGGAAGCCGACCTTGGTGGCCTGAACCTGGTAGGTGCCTACGATCAGCTCCGGAACGAGGTAACTGCCTTGGGAATCGGTCACCGCGGTATAAGTGACGGCGGTACCGACGTCCTTTACCTCGATGTTCGCTCCCACTACCACGGCTCCCGAAGTATCTGTCACGGTACCGGAAATGATGCCCTTATTAGCTTGCGCCATCAGATGAGGAACAAAGATTCCGACGCCGAGCAAAGCCGCCAGCGCCCAACAGACTATTTTCACTTTGCCCAAAGAATACTTCAACATAACGCCTCCTTTTCGGTTTGCTACAGGGTGAAATAGCATTCCCACGTGGCAGGTTCTCCGACCGCCCACAGCAAGGGCCCGGTCAGTCTTCCCGAAGCCATTGGGGAAATAGGACTTCCAACAAGCTGCTCTACTTGTGCGGGGTCATCGGCCTGCCATGGAGCCGTGCTCCGCGCTTGGCCGGACCGTCATCAACCGCAACGCCCCGCGATGGTTCGCCTGCAAAAATTGGCACGCTCACAGCGTGCTACTACAGGCCATTCAAGTTGTTCAAAATCATCAACCTAGAGGCCGTCATCTGTCCAATGCTTTTTTGTTATCGATCGATGCCTTGTTGTTATCGAAGATGATAATCATTGCCTATCAAAAAGCGAGGGGGACGAACTCCAACGTTATATGACTCCGATGCGCTTTGCGCTCGGATGGCGTCTCGGCGAGGCACAGCTAAGAGTTGGGCCACAATCGCCACCGCAGGGATCAGGTAGACCATCGAGCCACAGACCCACATAAAAGCTCCCGCGGCAACCTGATCGTTGAGCGCGCTTAAGCCGAAAGGCCGCGCGATTTCACCGTAGCTCGGATAGAGCAGCCGGCCTGAGAAGCAAAGGAAGGCCGAAATCCCCGTGTTGACTACGTCGGCGAGCAAGAGATAAGGAATCAGCATCCAGGGCGACTGCGCCGACGCGTTCGGCCGCGGCCGGATAATTGGCCACCAGAACATCAGGTTGGTAAAGAAGAAGCAGGCGTGCTCGAAGTTGTGCCAGTTTTCCGAAGCCAGCGCAAACTCGTAGGCACGGGGAATGTGCCAGACGATGTAAGCGGCGTTCATGGCCAGCCAAGCAACGCGCGGACGGGTGAGAAACCGGCCCGCAGCGTGAAGCATGCCGGTTGTGAAAAGCGGGCGAAGCAGCCGGATGAACCATCGGGGCAAGCCCCGCAGCATGGGCGCCACAGGCGCACCGAAGACGATCAGCGGCGGCGCGATCGACATCAGCACGAAGTGCTGCGCCATGTGCATGAACAGCAGTGATTCACTGAAGGTATCGAGCGGCGAGGCGACGGCCACGAAGACAGCAAAAATGCCGCCGAGAAACGCTCCCAGGCGCCAGGCCGGAAACTGCGCAGGCCGCGTGCGGCGAATGCGCGCCCAGCCGCGCGTGTAGATCAGCGCAGCGAGCGCGAGCTCCGAGGTCACAATCCAGGGAATGTCCCAATTGGTGAAGAGGTCCGCGACTGTCGTGGTGTCAATCATTGTCTCGATCATGGGCCGGACTTCCCTTTGGCAGGAGCGCCCAAAGGTGCAACGGAGCTCGCCGGCGGCTGAGTGTCGTCGACGGCGCGCCGCGCAGCGTCGTAAGCCGGCGGCTCATTGGCCGGATGCAGCGTTTCAAGGAAGCTGACCAGAGCCTCGATCTCCGCCGGAGAAAGGTTCTTGCCGTAGGCCGGCATGTTGCCGCCGCCGCTCACCACCTTGAAGCGCATCTGGTCGATGGTCATACGCGTGGCCACTTCGTCGAGAGCGGGACCGCGCTCGCCCCCGGTTCCACCAATAGAGTGGCAGTTGCGGCACTGTCGGGCCTGGAAGACAGCCGCGCCCTGCCGCACCAGCGGAGTCGCAGTCTGCAGGTAGTGCACGGGCAGGGGATCGCCGCTCCACGCGTTCATGTGCGGACTCCACGGCGTGGTGGTTCCCAGTTGCGTGAGCACGCCCCACGCAAACAGCAATCAATGAGACGGTAAGTACGGCCACGGGCCGGCGATGCCAGCTCTTCTCGCCTTCGCCAGCCCAGAACGGCACCGCCAGCAGAATGGCGATGGCAACGATCGGCGCGATCAGCATCAACGGCGTCTCCATCTCCGGCGGAAGATAGGCAAGGATCGCGTAGATCCACAGGAAGAAGAAATCGGGCTTGGGGACGGTCTGGATGATGGCGGGATCGGGCTGGCCGCTCGGCCCGATACGGCCCGAAGACCAAGGCGCACACGGCGACGGCGGCGATAATTGCGCCGGAAAAGACCAGATCCTTCCAGAACGCGCCGGGCACAAAGGGGATGCCGTCCTCGTGCGCCAGCCGGTTGTATTCCTCGATGTAGGTGGCGCGGCGAACCAGCCGGCCCGGCATGGGCCACTCGTTGATGCCCAGCTTGAGCACCATCCACACGTGCAGCAACACGAACAGCAGCAACGCGCCGGGAATGATGAAGACGTGCAGCGCAAAAAAGCGCGAAAGCGTGGCGCCGGCGATGATGGGCCCGCCGAGCAGCAGATGCACCAGCCCGCCGCCGATGAACGGCACGCGGCTGACGATGGAAGCGCCGATGCCCAGGCCCCAGTAGGCGTCCTGATCGAAGCGCAGAACCTGGCCGGTGAAGGCCATGCCCAGCGTCATCAGCAGCAGAAAAACGCCGACGATCCAGGTGAGCTCGCGCGGAAATTTGTAGGCGCCGAAGAGAAACACCTGCGCCATGTGAATGAGCACGATGGCGACCATGAAGTTCGATCCCCAGCCGTGCAGCGCGCGCAGAAACCATCCCAGCGGAATCTGGTGATTGAGAACGTTCAGGCTGTTCCATGCCTCGCCCGGCCGAAGGAACATAGACCAGCGCCAGCAGAATGCCGGTGACGATCTGCAGAAACAGCAGCGTGAAAGCCGCGCTGCCGAAGACGTACCACCAGCTGGCGGTGCTGCGCGGAACCTGATGCAGGGCCGCGTCCTTCACCGGCCCTTCGAGCTGCAAGCGCCGCTCGAACCAGGCGTAGACGCGCTTCGCGGTCTGCTTCATCCGCTGGCATGAGCAATCTCCCGGGCGCAGTGGAAATGTTGACCAGCTTCGCGGTGTTCGAAAGCGTCGGCATCTGGCCGGCGTCGATCTGCAACTCGCCGGAAACGATCTTCCAGTTGTAAGTGAAGAGGCCGCGCTCGGGCGGACCGGCAGCGCGCGAGCCGTCGGCATAGTAGACGCCGCCATGGCACGGACACATGAAGAGCTGCGACTGCGGAAACCAGCGCACCGGGCAGCCGAGGTGCGCGCAGTTGATGGCGAAGACCTGGAACTGATTGCCGCCCTGGTTGCGCACGTAGCAGGCGACGTTATCGGTTTGGCCGTCCCAGGAATCATCGCAGGGATTTTTGTAGTACGCGAGACGCGTCTCTCCGGCGGGAAACGCGTCGACGGGCCCAAGCGAAACCCACGAGTTGTAGCTCGCATCTTTTCTCCATGGCGCAAACAGATAGCGGAGCACGGGAACAGCCAGCACCAGCCCGACCAGGCCGTTGAGCCCGATCGCCGCTTTGAACAGCAGCCAGCGGCGCGAAACGATGCGGCGGATCGCCGTGGCGCTCGACGCGCAGCGCGGCGATGGGCGGCGGCTCGGGGCTTTGGCTGCGGGTGCCTCCCGAGTTGTGCTCTTCGTCACTCATGTCTCTCACCTTCCTTTCGGCGCCGAGCCGGCTTGCCGATTGCGGCCTGCACGCGGTGCCCCTCGTGCAGCCTGTTGCGCCGCATGCTGCGCAGGCTTCGCAAGATACGCCACGATGTCGTCCACTTCCTGCGCGGAGAGCGGCGCGGCCGCATTGCCGCCCGGGCCGTCGTGGCGCCAGTCGGGCTGCCCGATGTCCGGGCGGCCCGGCGATGATGATGCTGCGCAGCGCCTGGTCGCGACCAGCGCCAGATAGAGCCGGGCTGGTGATCTGCTGCGCGCGAGCGGCCGTGGCACGACGGCGCAACGCGCCTGGTAGGCGTGCTCGCCGCGATGCGCATCGCCCGCCTGCGCCTGCGCGTAGGGCGGAGGCGTTGCGCCGGCAAAGGCATTCGGCCGCGACCACTGCTTGCGCATGCCTGCAATCAGCGCATTCACCTGCGCATCGGTCAACATGCCGCCGGCTGATTGCGCAAAGGCCGGCATCTCCGTGCCCGGCATGCCGCCGGAGATCCATTTGCGCAACGTGGCGTCGTCCACCAGCGCCTGGTATTCGGGATTGGCCAGATCGATCGCGGGACCGTTCTGCCCGTTCGCTCCGTGGCAGGCGGCGCAATTCTGGCTGTAAAGCGTGGCGAAATCGGTGACTGCGGTGGGCCGCGGAATCGGATTCGGGCGGATAGCCCGGCGCATGCGCGCAGCCGCCGCATAGCACGGCCCCGCAAGCCAGAAGCGCCGAAGCGAGGAGAGCGCATCACTGCTTCTCCTTGTTCCGATTACGTGAGGCATCTTGCGGCGGTCCGGCATCGGGCCGGGATTCCATCAGGCCCGGCGCCTCAATGCCCAGCCGCGCGGCAAACGGCAGCGATTGGCCGGGTGGGAACACGCTCCTGGCGCGCAACCACAATCCCCGCAGCCACGCCGTAAGTCACCTGCGAAACCAGAAACCATCCCCAGGCGATGTGGTCGGCGAGCGCGGGATTGATGATGCCCATGAAGGAATGCAGAATGCCCGTCCACAGCACCGGCGCAAGAATGCCGCCGAGCAGAACGGGATGGCGCGGCAGCATGGGCAGCATGGCGCCATAGAGCAGCCCAACCAGCAGGCAGGTGACGGAGTGGATGACGATGGCGATCAGCAGCCACTGCCAATGAAAGGCGGCTATCTGGGCGGTGGTGGAGTTGCGCCAGTGCGCCACGCCCGCGCCGCCCAAGCAGGTTCACCGGATACCAGATGCTGTGCTGCGCGATCAGTCCGTAAAGCAGCGCCGGCAGAATCATGGCAATACCGCCGGCGATTCCGCCCTTGATGCCGCTGATGACCGGATAAGTTTCGATGGGCAGGTGCGCGCGGTGCTCGGGACTGAGCCGGATGCGCTCCACCAGCGTGCGCGGGGATGCGATGGTCACCGGCTGATCGGCAATCGGCACTTCTTCGTGCTGCTCGTGCGGCAGCACCTGGCGAAACCATCCGATGCATCCGGCAAGCATGAGCACGCCGCCCAGAATGCCGATCGCATGCTTGGTCACCAGACCAGCGGCAGCCAGTGTGCATCCCAAGGCCAGCACGATGGGCCACGCCGTGGGCGCGGGCAGATGGATGGTTGAGCCCGCGGCGTGTTCCTTTCCGTGTTGGGCAGTTCCGTCATTCGCTTCACCTTCCCACGATGTAGACCACCGTGAAGACCACCACCCACACCGCATCGACAAAATGCCAGTAGAGCGAGAGCACCTGGATGCGCTCGGCGTGGCGCTGCTCCACGCGGCCGAGCAGCGTGAAGATCATGACCAGCGAAAGCATGATGAGGCCCACGACAACGTGCGTGGCGTGCAGGCCGACCAGCGAGTAAAAAGTCGTGCCAAATAGATTCGTGCTGGATGGTCAGGCCGTCATGAACGATCAGCCTCGTCCACTCCCTGCGCCGTGCCGGCGAGAAAAATAATCCCGAGCATCATGGTCAGCCCCCACCACGCGCCGAAGACGCGAATCCGCCCGCGCTCGATGGCGCGCTCCGCCAGCCAGATGGTCAGGCTGCTCGAAAGCAGGCAGACGGTGTTGAAGATCGGAACACTCGAGAATCTGCGGCGTGGGCCCATAGGTGCTGCGGCCGATGTAGTACACGTACGCGACCACAAAGATGGTGAAGATGGCCGACTCGCCGATGATCAGCGAGAACATGCCCACGCGGCCGCGCGACGGCAGGCGCCAGTTTTCGTCCGCGAAGATGGGAATCGTGCTCATCGCTCGTACTTCCAGTCCGGATCGTCGGGGTGCTTCAGGTCCCAGAGCGGCCGCCGGCTGCGCACCACCGGGTCGGTGGCAAAGTTGTATGCAGGCGGAGGCGACGGCGTGGACCACTCCAGCGTCCACGCGTCCCACGGATCGTTGCCGGCCTCTTTGCCGTGCAGGTAGGAGTGGATCAGGTTCCACGCGAAGATCAGCACGGCGATTGCCTGGATAAAGCCGCCCATCGAAATCCAGAAGTTGAGCGTGCTCCATCCCCGGTCGGCCTCGTAGGTGTAGATGGAGCGCGGCATGCCGAGCATACCCACGAAGTGCATGGTGTCGAACGTGAGATGGAAGCCGATGAAGAAGAGCCAGAAGTGCCACCTGCCCAGCTTCTCGCTCAACATGCGCCCGGTCACCTTGGGGTACCAGTAATAGAATCGCCGCAAAGATGCAGAAGACAAAGGAGCCGGTGAGCATGTAGTGAAAATGCGCGATCACGAAGTAGGAGTTGTGCAATTGCCAGTCCCAGGGCGCGACCGAAAGCATGATGCCGGTGAGTCCGGCGCAAAGGAACTGGAAGAGAAAGGCCGTGCAGAAGAGCATGGGTGTGGCGAAGCGGATTTTGCCGCCCCACATGGTGGCAATCCAGTTGAAGATCTTGATGCCCGTGGGAATGCCGACCATCATGGTGGACAGGACAAAGAAGGTGTTGCCCACCGACGTCATGCCGACGGTGAACATGTGGTGCGCCCATACGGTAGTGCTCACAAAGGCGATAGCCGACCGAGGCCGCGACCATGGCCGGATAGCCGAAGATGGCCTTGCGCGAGAAGACGGGGATGACTTCGCTGGCAATGCCGAATGCGGGCAGTATCAAGACGTACACCTCGGGGTGGCCGAAGATCCAGAAGAAGTGCATCCACACGATAGGCGCACCGCCGGCCTGCGCATCGAAGAAGTGGCCGCCGAGATAGCGATCGATGATCAGCATCACCTGCGCGGCGGTGAGCGGCGTGATGGTGATGAGCGTGAGCCCGCTGGTCACAACCATCAGCCACACAAAGAGCGGCATGCGGAAGAGCGTCATGCCGCGGCAGCGCATCGAGAACGCGGTAGCCAGAATATTGATGGCCGCGCCCAGAGTGCCGAATCCCATGACGATGAGCGCCAATGCCCAATAGTCGGTATTGTGGCCGGGGGTAAACGCCTTGGCTGTCAGCGGCGCATAGGCCCACCAGGTGACATCGGGCGCATTGCCCATGCCATAGAGCCCGAAGCCGCCGATGAAACTGAAATAGAGGAACAACCCGCCGAACGCAGAGAGCCAGAAGCTGAAGGCGTTGAGCCGCGGGAAGGCCATGTCGCGCGCGCCGATCATGAGCGGAACCAGGTAATTGCCGATGCCAAATATAATCGTCATGCCCACCAGGAACACCATGGTGGTGCCGTGCATGGTGAAGAACTCGTTGAAGAGTTCCGGCGAGAGGAAGTGGTTGTTCGGGACGGCAAGCTGAATGCGGATGCACATCGCTTCAGTGCCCGCCACCAGAAGGAAGAAGAGAGCATACACGACGTAGAGAATGCCGAGCTTCTTGTGATCGACAGTCACCACCCAACTATGCAACCACTCCAGCATCGCCGCGCCGCGTGAGGGCGTTCCTTCAATGGTTCCGGGAATCGGAAAAGTCTGGTCGGCCATTGCTTGTCCTTCAATGCAGAGTCGAGAGATACGCCACAACTTCATCGATTTGCTGGTCGTTGAACTGCATGGCGGGCATGAGCGCGCCGGGCTTGAATGTGTTCGGGTCGTGAATCCACGCGCGCAGGTTCTCCGGCGTGTTGGCCGCTGCGCCCGCGGCAATGGTTGCGCGGCTCATCAGGTGCGTCAGATCGGGGCCGAAGGTTCCGTGAGCAGCGGTCCCTTCGATGGTGTGGCAGTTCACGCAGGCCTCGGTATCGAAGATGTGGCGTCCGGCGGCCACGGCGGGATCCTCGACGGCCAGCCGCTGCTGGTTTTTCACCCATGCGTCGAACTGATGCGGTGTATCGACATAAACCCGGATCAGCATTTTGGCGTGCTCAACGCCGCAGAACTGCGCACACTGGCCCAGATAAAGGCCCGTCGCTTGCGGATCCATCCACATTTCGTTGGGGTGGTTGGGAATCAGATCTGTCTTGCCGGCGAGCTGGGGCACCCAGAAGCTATGATCCACGTCGGCTGAAAGCAATCGCAAATAGGTAGGCTCCGGCTGTTGCGGCGTGCTCACGGGGATGTGCAGCTCGTTTGCAGTGACGATGTTCAGCTTGGGGTAGCGAAACTCCCACCAGAACTGATGCCCGATCACAGTGACGTCGAGCGCGGATTTGGGCTCGGGCGCATCCTGAATGGCGAAAATGATGCGCGCCGTGGTGAGAAAGAGAACCACCACAATGAGCACCGGAATCACGGTCCACGCCAGCTCCACCTGCACGCTTCCGTAGATTTGCGCCGGCTCGTGCTCGGCGTCAGACTCGCGCGCGCGGAACTTGAAGATGACAAACACCAGCAGCCCCGCAACCACCGCGAAAATGGCGCCGGTAATCAACAGCACGAAGAGCGAGAGCCCGTAGATCTCATGCGCCGGCGTGGAAACCGGCGCCAGAATGCTGGGCGTCGTCTGCGGGCCCTGTGCGACGGAGGGCATGGCGCGCATGCAGGCCATGACCAGGGGAAAGACCTGGGGGCGAGTTAGGGGAAGACTGCGCCTTGGCTGCATACTTCTCCATGTTCCGGTCAAGATTTCCAAAAGCTCTCAGCATCAAAGCATGATCAAAGTTCGATTACGCCAGAAGATTGAGGACGAGTCTATTGGACGAAGGTATCGATTGACGCTTTGGTATTTGACGCTTTGGTATTTGACGCTTTGGTATCAAACGCCGGGATGGGGCACTCATGAACATCGATCTTCGCCGGAAGGAACCCCGGTTACGACTACGATCCCCTGCGGCAGCGACGGAAACGGCGAGGCATCGAACGGATCGCACCCAACCGGAGGAGCAACAAGCGGCGGAGATACGACGGATCGATCCCAGAAACTGCGATGCTACAAACGGGGCTGAAAGAATCCACGCGCATTTATGCCGGCTTCGCCGAACCATCTCCGCACAAATACTTGGCTTCGATCGCCAACACTTTCTTGAACCGCCGCTGAAATCGCGCTTCCCTGCCCTGGAACGTGGCTGCAATGAACGCGTGCGCCAGCTCGTACGCCAGCGACGCGCCGATAATTCGCGACCCAAGCACAAGCACATTCATGTCGTCGTGCTCCACGCCCTGGTGCGCCGAATACGTGTCGTGGCAAATCCCGGCCCGGATCCCGGGAATCTTGTTGGCCGCCACGCACACGCCCACTCCTGATCCGCAGATGAGAATCCCGCGCCGCGCCGCGCCGGCCTTAATCGCTTCGCCCAGCTTCTCTGCAAAATCGGGATAGTCGTCCTCGGGCTCAACCTTGTATGCACCCAGGTCGACCACTTCGTGGCCTGCCGCAGCAAGGCCTGCACGCACGTCCTCCTTCAGAGGAAATCCCGCATGATCGGAACTGATGACCAGCTTCACGATGTATTCCTTTCGGAACAGTGATTAGCCATCAGTCGTCAGTGAACAGATTCCAGGCTAATCAAAGTTTCGCGTGTACTATCAAAGCTCCTACCGGGAATACTGACCACTGATCCCTGTCCACTGTTCACTGCTTTACGATCTTCTTCGCCCTCGCCGCTACATTCTCCGGCGTGAATCCAAGCTCGGCCAGCACGATCTTGCCCGGCGCCGACGCACCAAACCGATCGAGCCCGACAACGTCACCACCGCTGCCCACATACTTCCACCAGCCCTGGGTCGCGCCCGCTTCCACGGCCAGCTTGGGCACATCCGCCGGCAGCACGCTCGCCCTGTATTCTGCCGATTGCTCCTCGAAGACCCTCCAGCTTGGCATGCTGACCACACGCGCTGCGATTCCGTCAGCGGCAAGCAGTTTGACCGCACCCAGAGCCACTGAAACCTCTGACCCTGTGGCGATTAGAATTACGTGCGAATGCGCTGCGTCCTCCAGAATGTATGCTCCCTTGCTCACGCCGCCATAAATGTCGTGCTTCGATGCGTCGATCACCGGCAGCTCCTGCCGTGTCAGAGCAAAGAACGTCGGCCCGCCGCGCTCCAGCGCCAGCCGCCACGCCGCCGCCGTCTCATTTGCGTCCGCTGGACGAAAATCCGTCATGCGCGGCACTGCGCGCAGCGCCATCAGGTGTTCAATCGGCTCGTGCGTCGGCCCGTCCTCGCCCAGGCCGATCGAATCATGCGTGAACACAAACAGCGAGTTCGATTTCATAAGCGACGCGATGCGCAGCGCCGGCTTTGCGTAGTCAGAAAACACGAAGAACGTCGACCCGAACGGCCGCAGCCCTCCATGCACCGCCATCCCGTTCACCGCCGCGCACATTCCCAGCTCGCGCACTCCGAAAAACACATTGCGCCCGGCTGGATCGTCGGCAAAATGCGGTGAATTTTTGAAGATCGTCTTCGTCGAAGCCGTCAAATCCGCCGCGCCGCCAAACAGCTCCGGCACGTCACTAAAGATCGCGGCCATCACCTGCTGGCCCGCGTTGCGCGTGGCCACCGGCTTCTCAGTCGTGAAGCTCGGAATCGCCTTCTCCCATCCGGCGCGCAACTTACCTGCCTGCGTCCGCTCGAACTCCCCAGCTAGCTCGGGGAATGCATTCGCATAGCTCGCGAATAGCCTGTTCCACTCCGCCTCCTGCGCCGCGCCGCGCTTTACCGCCTTGCGCCAGTTGGCGAGCGCATCGTCGGGCACATAAAAGCTCTGATTTTCTGGAAATCCGAAGAACTTCTTCGTCGCGGCCGCGTCCGCCGGCCCCATCGCCTCGCCGTGCACCTTATTCGTACCTGCTTTCGGGCTTCCGTACCCAATCACCGTGCGTACCGCAATGAACGACGGCTTATCTTTCACGGCCTTCGCCGATGCAATCGCCGCTTCAATTGCGTCCAGGTCATTCCCGTCTTTCACGCGCTGCACGTGCCAGTTGTAGGCCTCGAACCGCTTGTACCTGTCCTCGGTGAAGCTCCACTCTGTGGGCCCGTCCAGGGAGACCAGATTGTCGTCGTAAAGCGCGATCAGCTTGCCCAGCTTCAATGTTCCGGCCAGTGACGCTGCCTCGTGCGACAGGCCTTCCATCAAATCGCCATCGCCGCAAAGCATGTAGGTATAGTGATCCACCACGTTCAAGCCTGGCCTGTTATACGTCGCCGCCAAATGCTTCTCCGCGATAGCCATTCCCACCGCCATGCCGAAGCCCTGCCCCAGCGGACCCGTCGTCACCTCCACGCCGTCCGTCAATCCATATTCGGGATGTCCCGGCGTCTTCGATCCCCACTGGCGGAAGCCCTTCAGGTCGTCGAGCGTGACTTTGTAGCCCGCCAAAAACAGCGTCGCGTAGAGTAGCATCGACGCGTGCCCGTTCGACAGCACAAAACGGTCGCGATCGGCCCACTTCGAGTGCGCGGGATTGTGCTTCATCAGCTTGTGAAACAGCAGGTACGCAATCGGTGCGCAGCCCAGCGGCGCCCCGGGGTGGCCGCTCCTGGCCTTTTCCACGCTATCCACGGCGAGAAGGCGCAAAGTGTCGATTGAAAGCTGATCGAGCGAAATTGAAGCGATACTGGTAGTCATGGGTACCTCTAGAATCTTCCTTTCGCTGAAGTGGCTATCGCAACGCAAATTGGCGCCGTCAATGGCTACTTGGCAACGCCCGAACAAAACCGTTGCCTTGAGGCGCTTCCCGGCACGTGGCAGTTCGCCGCGGGTTTGGTTTTTTCCGCAGCTTGCTGAGTTCGGATTCTCCTAAGACACCGCCTGTCGTTCTCGCACAGTCGAAGTGACTCTGTTTTTCCTGTCGATAGCGAGTTGCCCGGCTTGATTGAACAGCCTCAAGCGCGCGAGAGTTACCTGCTTCACCGATTCCACTGCGAATGGCAGAATCTTGTATGGGACGACCTGATCGGGCTGCGCGGCCAACCCGGCCTCCAGGCCGCTTCTCCATGCGACTCGCAGTTCGGTATTGATGTGAATAATGCTGATTCCGGCAGCGATGGCTTGCCGTAAATCTTCATCATCGGTTCCCGATCCGCCGTGCAGAGTAAGCGGAACCTGCGCCGCTGCCTTGATCTGAGCGATTCTCTCGATGTCCAGGCGCTTCTTCTTTTCTCCCTGAACCATCTTCCGGGACATACCGTGCACGTTGCCCACGGCGGGAGCCAGCACGTCAATTCCCGTGAACTCAACAAACTGTTTTGCCTCTGTAGGAGTAGTCAGGTACTTCGACAGGTCGGGAGCGAGTTCATGTATCTCAGACCCCGTACCGATATTGCCGATCTCGCCTTCAACGAGGATGGCAGGATTGATTGTTTTGAGGGCCTCAACCGCTTCCTTGGTCTGCCGCGCGTTTTGCTCATACGGCAGCGCGGAAGCGTCGAAGACGACGGTGTCAAACCCGGCTTTGGCAGCTTCTATGGCCTTCTCCAGCGTGTGCGTATGATCTGCGTTAAGAAAAACGGGGAAATCGAATTCTTCCCGCAAACTTTGCACCAGAGCCGCAATTTGACGGACTCCCATGAACTCGCGTTCGCCCTCGGACGCACCGACGAGAACCGGGACCTGCAGTTCCCGTGCGGAAGAGAAGACTGCCTTCAACAGGACCAAATCTGCGACATTGAAATGACCGATTGCGACGCCATGCTTTCGCGCAAGCTCTAAAACATTCCGTATGTCCTGCATATCTCCCCCATAAAGGTGCTTGCTGCTGACCGGTCAACTTCTTCCCCTCAGTGGCCGCGTCCGAGCAGTTCGCACGCGCTTGACATAGCAATTTAGCCCCAAGTGAGGGAGCAAAGCAATTAGACGAACGTATCGTTGACACTTTGGTATAAGCGCCCATTTTCACCAAATCCGGAAGGGACTCGGCTTTCATCTTGTCCATGACCCACTTTCCGTACGCGTGCCATCTCGGCCGCATCGACGATACCTTCGTAACGGATGAAAACAATTGCGATCGGAGTGAAATCATTGGTGTCCGTCAGGAGATTGAAGTTTTGTCGCAGGCGGTTGATTCCTCAGCAGATTTCCCGTGGCGAATTCGAGGTTCACTGCCTCTATAAATAGTTCCGATCGTGCGGCGACACTAGATAGCCGGGCCAGGGCCAGTTGCTTCTCTGCGGTAACAACATCGACCAGATTCTTGACGCCATATTTGTATGCATCGAGCGAAGCCGAGTAAGAGGAGTTGGCGGATTCGAGAAGCGCCACAGCAGCGTCGTGTTTTCGCAAGGCCGTCCGGAATCCTATGTAAGCAGTCCAGACCTCGCGCGTCGTCTCATCGTCTTTCGCCGTAAGTTCATCCTCCGCCTCCCGGCGTTTCGATTCGGCGATCGACAGTTCGTTCTTGCGTGCTCCTCCGTCAAAGATGCGCCACTGGATCCCCAGTTCGGCGGACCAGGTGGGCTCGCTCGCATTACCGAGCTGGCCGTAATCCGCCGTGGGCCACACGGAGGTCTGCGCACCCGATCCCGAGAGAACAATCTGCGGTTTGTACTCTGCCTTGGCGGCACGGATGCGAGCCTCGGCGGAGCGGATTCGCAGAGTCTGCGCCATGAGGTCGGGACGATTCTCCATCGCGCGATCGATCAGCGCGTCGATGGACATTGAGAGTCTCTCCGGCAACGGCGCGCTCCTCTGGCTGTCAATCACTATGTTGGGAGACGGATCGGCTCCCACCGCTTCAGTCAGCGTCACGCGCGCTATTTTTTCATCCCCATCAGCGGATTCCTCGTCGAACGCCGCCTGTGCCGTTTCGGCCCGGGCATCGAGAACATCCGGAAGAGTTGCAAGTCCGTTGTTCAGTCTGTTTTCAGCCGCATCCTGCGTGGTTTGCGCAGTTCGCAACGTGTCCTGAGCGGCCTGCAATCTTTCCTGAGCGGTCACCAGTTGGTAGTACGCAGTGGCGACGCGAAACGCCAGCGCCTGATTCACCTGAATTACGTCTGCACCCGCGGCGAGCTTCTCCTC
>CAWHUK010000018.1:0-107951 GCA_963832535.1 uncultured Acidobacteriota bacterium | reverse complement strand
CATCTGCGGCGCGGGATCGGGAATGCGCGTGCCGTTGAAATAGAACTCGCGCGGCAAGGCTTCCACTTTCAGAGTGGCCATATCGGTCGTCTCCTCGTCTGCCCCTGATGGGCAGAAATGGTTGATACGGATTGTTTGCGGATTTCAGAACAGGCTGGCTTGAACTGGGGTTCTTTCGATCACAGGCGACGACGGTTCAGCTATAGCTAAATCAGCGGTTGTCGCGCCGGCATCGTCCGTTCGATTGGCGGGAACACGATATTTGGCCTCCAAACGCCTGAGCGTCTCCATCTCGCTCGCGCGCTCCGCTTCGGCCACACGCAGTTGATAGCGGGCCAGATAGTTGCGCTTGCGCACTTCCTGCTGGATTGCGCGCTCGACATCAGAAAAGGTGTACTCGGGATCGCCCCAGCACGGCCATTTGAGCGTCTTCTCAAGGAAGCGCAACCGGTCATGGTCCGTTGTGAACCAGGTCTCGTAGAAAGTTGCGCGATCGCAGTGTGCAATGTGCCCGAAGCACATCGACAGGCGGTGATAGAAGTCCTTGGTGAAGAGCGCCTGCGCCCATTCGGACTCGATGAAGCGCAGGAAGTGATTGCCGAACTCGGCTTTGTCGGCCGCGGTCGAGAACTTGGTCGGCGTAAATTCGTCTGGGAAGAAAGGGTCCCTTCGGCATAAGATGCCTCCGAAGACGCCAATGGCCAGCATCAGCTGGCCATTGGCGTTGCCTTGATTGCGAACCGGCATTGACCGGCGTCGCTCGGAACTACTTCTCCCTGGTGGGAGAGTATCACTGCTTATTTCTCGTGGAAAGAGAGATTTCGAAATGCAGGCATCGATCCGTCTGTGGAGCGGAAGCTAGTTCCTGCTCTTCCTGCCATTCCGTTCGATTGGTTCTGCGTCCTGCTCTTGAGTTCCCGGTGAAGGTCGGTCAACTGATCGACGGTATCGGCGCCGCTGATCTGTTCGTCGGTCGTTTTCCCGAGCCACGGGAATCGGTCTTCGAGCAACTGGAGTACCAACTCGACGAAGGTCCGCGGTGGGCGATTCTCTTTGGTCACAGGATCACCTCGATCGTCTTTGTTGTGAAACAGAAGGAAGATTCGAAGTTCCGCGCAATCTCAGCCGAAGAGGCTGAGTTGCACGGGAACCGCCGCCGCCGGCCAGGGTGTGCTCTTGATTTCGGTCCTGACAGGTTCGAGCAGATGGATGCCGTCATGATTCGATGACGGATTGGCAACCACGAAGTCCGGCAGGTCGAGCAGCGAATCGCTTTCCTGCTGGATTGGCGGAGGAGGCTGAGGCACGAGTTGGCCCCGCTCCTTCTCAAGTTGTCGCCAGACCAGATCCGCCGATTCCCCGACTCCGGCCTTTTCGACCAGCTCGCGCGCCATCGCGCTCATCAGGTCTTCGTCGGCATCGAGCGCCATCAGGCCTTCGCCCGAGAACTTGCCCTCCAGCATCAGCGCGACGAGCATCTTCTTGCCCATCAGCCGCAGGCAGGTCTCCTGCATTGTCCCGGCGTAGGTGACGAACTTCACCCGCACCGGCTGCCGCTGGCCGATTCGCCACGAGCGCCGGCTGGCCTGCCGCAGCGTGTGCAGCGAGTAGCCGGTCTCGTAGAAGTAGAGCGTCGGAAAGGCCCATAGATCGAGGCCAGTTTCCACCAGCTTCGGATGGCAGACAACGACCTCGACTCCCGCCTGCAACTGCCGCTCGTACCAGTCCTCGCGTTTCTCCGTTGGCACGGAAGAGCGCAGCACGACAACCCGGAAACCGGCCTGGCGCAGAATCGTCTCCAGGCGCAGAGTGACGTCCTTCTCTCCGGTGTAGGTGGCATAGATCTGGCAACGCCGGCCCTGGCGCAACTCCTCACTTACGTCGGCAATGAGCGCACGCTCTTTGGCAAAGAGTCGGTCCTCGGAAAGATTTACAGGCGTGGCAGCGAGAAACCGTACATATTCGCGTGTCTGCGGATCAAAGGCCCGCGCCCAGATCGCATCGAATCCATAAGGGTGATCCGGGTACAAGCAGCAGCGTGTTGAGCAGAATGCTCATCAGGCTCTTGTTGCCGCGGTGCTGGCGCATCGCCGAGCGAATATCGTCCTCCAACTCCTCGTACGCTTTGGCAAGATCGGAGTCCATCTCGACCGAGACGACGCTCTCGTCGTAGCGCGGCAGGTTGTCCGCGATGTCTTCGAGCGAGAGAAAGGCCGTCGTATTCATCAGGAACTTGCCGAACAGAAGTGGCGATGCTCCCGGCTTCCGTACCACCTGAATTGTCTTCTTCGTGGACCGCGAGCAGGCGTTGTCCTCCTTGCGCACCTTCTCGATGGTTTCGAGCACGCCGTACTGCTCCTGGAAGTCACGCCGCCCCTGTCCGCCGTAGGCAAAGCCCTCGCTCGCCATCGCGTGCGGTTCCATGCGGTAGAAGATGTTGAAGAGATCGTCGGCGTAGCCGCCCATCAGCGTGCCGGTCAGCGCGATCAGTTTGCGGGCCGCGCGTTCCAGCACGCCCAAGCCGTTGCCCTGCGCGGTGTCGCCGGCCAACTGGTGCAACTCGTCGGCGATGGCGAAATCGAACCAGCGCCGCATATAGCGGCCCGCGAACTCGATCGGCGCCATACGCTGAATTCGGCTGCGGTCGGCCTGCCACAAAGCCGAGTACCGCGTCGTTCCGTCCTGCGGCCGAGTCAGCAGTCTCCGAAAGCTTCACCTTGTCTCCGAAATCGAGATAGGTCAGCTTCTGCCGCTCGGAATCGAGAATCGCATGGCCTGTGTCGGGATTGACGACGCCGCCCAGGTTCGGTCCCGACTTCGCTTTGAGAAAGACGTGCTCCCAGAAGTAGCCGAGCTTGCCCTTGTCCTTGCCGGTGATGAAGAAGGCCGGCGCCGGGCACTTCTTGCGCCACTCCTGGCGGCTCATCCGCCGCAGATCGGAGAGCGACAGTCGCATCCCTTCATAGACAATCCGACCCTTGCGCAGCTTGACCTCGCAGATGCCGTGCGCCTTTCTTGGGTCGCCTCCGTTGCGCAGATCCTCGATCAGAAATGTGCGGGCGCGCGGTATGGTCACCAGCACCTCCCGCGCCCACTTGTGCGTGATGTGCGAGGGGCACATCACCAGCGTCGTCGAGGGCCGTCCATCGGCGAGCACGTGAATCGCGCCCAGCGCCATATAGGTCTTGCCCGCGCCGCACTCGGCCACGATCCGCGCCGCCTTGGCTTTGCGCAGATACTTTGCCGTCCCGGTAATTGCCAGCGCCTGCGCCGGAAGCGCCTTGCGCAGCAGCGTTGCAATGCGCGGCGCAACGGGGTCTTTTGTGCTCTGCAAAGGCGGGAACGTACTGAGGATACGCGATCCCAATTCGTTGGCGTTTGCGCGCAGGTACGATGCAATATCGACTATGCTCTCTTTCTCTTGGCTCATGCATGGAACCTCACGGCGGGACTGTGGCGTTGGAGTACACCTTGAACACGATCTGGCGGGAGAGCTATTCTTCGTACTGCTCACGAGGCCGGCGC
This sequence comes from uncultured Acidobacteriota bacterium, assembly GCA_963832535.1. Classification (GTDB taxonomy): domain Bacteria; phylum Acidobacteriota; class Terriglobia; order Terriglobales; family Acidobacteriaceae; genus Telmatobacter. Next base: position 104,426 of record CAWHUK010000018.1, on the reverse strand, counting down.
AGTGTCCCGAATAGCGAGTGCTTCGGCCACATGACCGGGCCATTTTCTTCTGGGAAAGCTATCGCGTTGGATTTCAGCGCTGCCGAGATCCAGGCGAGCATCTCATCGGTTGTGGCCGTAACTAGCACAGGCTCACAACCGATGCCATCAAGTGCCTGGAAGCGGCCTTCGGCTTCAAGAATCCCGCAGATGTGCTCTGCCCACTCGGGCACTGCGGGAAGGCCAAGAAAGGTCGATAGCCACGCCCAGGCTTCGTCGGGACTTTTACGGCGAAAGGATTGTCCGGCCCGCGCTGCCATTTGCGTGCAACTGCTCGGAGATGGCCACCAGATGGCGCACGGGATGTTTCCGGCCCGGCAAACTCACCGAAGCTCGATAGCAGGAAGCATGCTCGCCGAGCGTGATCTCCTTGATCGCGCCATCGGGAAAGGTCAGCGTGAAGTTGGCTTTCTCGTGAACCGCCGCAGTGATGGCGCCGATGTCGGAGTCGCTTCCGAATACGCCGATCAGATGCGCCTGCTCATCCTCTCCTATATAGGAGGAAACCCTCACACGAATTCTGGTTGATGTCTTCTCTGTGATGCGGTGATACTCAAGCAGCCCGAGCCGCAGGTGTGCATTCTGCATCGGCATCTTCCTCCTGCCGGATCGGCGTTTCGGTCAACTTCAGCGTTCTCCCATCGGCGTAGACCAGCCTCAGCTCGTTGGCCCATCGCTCGCGGTGATGGACAACCTCGCTTTCCTCGTCCTGCTCGACGAAGGTGGTGACATGCTTGACCGACCGCCAGCGCGCAATGTGCCGGTCGTCGCCCTGGCCGAAGACGCCATTCAGCAGGCCAGCCGTGCAGAGCAGTCCGACATGGCCTCCATGCAGAGGCGTGATCGGCCGCCCGGTGGCCACGTCTTCGTGTGGAGCGAGAAACGGCATCACCTGCTTCCACGCGCCGGAGTGCGGCAGCAGGTCTTCGAGCAGGTCGTAGGGGAGGCCGCGATAGCTGAGAGCCGTTTCGCCTGTGGGTGGCACCCGATATGGGTCACAGGCATCGGGCGCCAGTTCCGGCAACTCCTGAAAGCTGCCGTAGAGGCCGATGCGCTGCAACAGTCGCTTGTTCGCATCCACCGCCGCTCCGCGCACATTACTGCGGATGCCGAGCACGGCGATCTGCCGGAAGCGCACCGACTCCTCGTCGGTCATGCGGAAGACATTGAGCGCGGTGAAGTGCGAACCCAGCAGGCCTGCGCAGTCCATCAACCGCTCGAAGGGAATGACCATCGCTAGCACGCCATTCATTGCGAGCCAGCGATAGATGTGATCGAGAAACAGCCGCTCCATGCGGTTGTTCGCTACCAGGCCAATCTCGGAGTCATAGGGCGGATTCAGATACAGCAGCGAAAAGGACTCCGGCTTGGCGACGGCGTCGAAGGCATTGCCTTGGATGGTCTCGATGCCTTTCGATTGAGCGATCAATGCGCGCTCGGCATCAAGTTCGACGCCGTAACGGCGCACATCCGCGCCTACTGTGATAAGTTCGAGCGCTGTTCCTTGCCCGGCACAGGGATCGACAACCGATGCCGAACCAGTAAACTCAAGCAGTGCGCGAAGCCGTACGGCCTCGCTTTCAGGAAGCGGGTAAAAACCCATCTTCAACCGTGCCGCGTTGCGCGCCATGGTCCCTCCTTTGGCGATAAACTCTGGGTGTGAATCGGGTCGTGTATGCAGCGGTGGGAGGTGCTTTGCGCACCATACTGAAAGACATTCTTGCCAAGATCGACGCAGAAATCGCTCGACTTGAACTGGTCAAAGCTTCATTGAGCGAACCGGGGCAGCGGTTGCCAATCAGTGACGTCATAGTGGGCGATCATACGGGGGTAACCCGCGAATGCGGATTATCCAGCAGTCGCGTGACTCAAATGTCAGATCGTGTGCTGTGAGAATACCTTCGCCTGCGGATCGCTGAAATCCGTAACGTCAAGCTCGATTTCGGCAGTTAAGACTGGGAATCCAATCGCAAAAATCTCATATCTAAGGCGCCAGATGCCTTCATCGATCTCCAGGGGTGGTATTGTTGCAAGATCGAGTGCTGAATTCAGGAAGACTTGGGGCTTCGAATCGATTGGATATGGTCCCACGAACGCGCCACTGACAGGGGGTGCAAAGGTAACCGCAGTCGGGTTCGAATGCCAGCCCACACAAAGAATGTCGAATGCTTCGTGTGAGTTCGGGAAGATTGTGTGTGAGAACCCGTTTCTGCCGGTTGCCTTGAGAGGGCTGCGAATTGCGCAAGGCACCATCCCATGTCCTGGACGACCGTATTCCGAAAGCCGGGCCGTAGTTTCCAGAGCCGCAATATCCGGGCGGTTATTTTGGATGTCAAGGTAAAGGAATCGGCCAAAGAACCTCGGTGTCGCGATCAGGGTGTCCTTAGACGAGAACCGCAAAGGGCCGGCCGTCAACCGTCTCGAGTACTCAGGTTTCCAGCCTGCGCGATCCACAGCCCGCTCGACTGCTGCACAGCACTCGCTCAACTCCTCGAACTCCTCCGTATTACTCGCGATGTACCCAAGCATTCCTTCTCTGGCGATTCGCTTTTGATTCACTACGAGAATCCTTTCGAATCCCATAGCATAAGCAATGGCAAATTCCTGATTAGAGAAGAGCGAACCCCGATATCCACCGCGAACTCGATCCCGTCGAAAATTAACGAAAAGGTAGCAATCGGAATTCTTTAGCTCTTCGATAATGCCGTGGTTTATTTCGAGGATTGTTTGGACGTTGACCGCAACGTATACATCAAAACCGCGGGCCCTGAGTAGTCGGGCCACGGCACTTGCGACCCGCCTTTCTTCGTCATCCCTCTGACCGCAACTCAGAAACACTCTGCTTTTCATGTGTTTAGTATGCTTTCCCTGAGCACGCGATTGTCATCTGTTAAGGGCCACCCCTGAGTTCTGGGCGGAGAGCTGGCTTTGTGGGCTATGTGGACCTACTACCTGGTTAACAAACGGGCCGCCTTCGGCGCCTTTCTACGCTGAAACCAGTCGGGCGACAGCCTTATGGTGCGTTTCAAGCTCCACTGACCTTTCCTCCGGCAAGAAACGCACGGGCGGCATTCAGAAGGGCTGGCGCTACCGCGTCAATTTCATTCTCCGAATCAATCACAGCGGCACTCTGTCTCCTAGTTCAGGATTCACGCCCGTCCGCCAGGCCTGTACGACGGCGGGTCAATCGTGCTCGCTCAACGCAACTTGATCTTGCCTGCGATCTCTTTGGTGGATTTTCGCGAGACGCCAGCCTGTTCGGCATAGCGGGACCAGTTGGCCACGGCCGCGCTGACCCTGCCCAGGATCTCCGGCGCGTTCTTAAGGCCATGCTGTTTGCCCAACGCCTGAAGCTGGGTTGCGCCGGGATTCCGTCCCTCTCCCATCACAAGCATGCTTTGCTCGCCGCCCGGGCCATAGGAAAAGGTAAGGTCGTAGGCGGGCGCGAAAATCCACTCGTTTCCCGCGTTCAGCAGGAACGAGAAATTCTTCACGTGATCGTCGCGGTTATGAGCCAGGACATTGAAGCAGGCGAGCGCGTAGACTTTTTCGGCTTCCTGGATATTTCTGGTCAAGGCCTGGGTTACGCGCAGAACCATATCGTAGTCGAGAGTGGGAGTGCGATGATCGGCGTGAATCAGGCCGGCTAGACTGTGCATGTGGATGCGCGCATCGCCATCCCGGTCGAAGCGCTTCGTGCCGAAATACTTGTTCTTTCTCGTGCGGAAAAGATAGGTTTCAGGCATCTCCACACCTGCGGCCTTCGCCATCAGACTATAGGCGTACTCAATCGCCCCTGCATCCCGCGCATCCTGAGAAGACGGAAACTTGATCATCCAATGCGTGTAGCCGGGCTGCAACTCCTGCCGTCCGTGAATGATCCGCTTCTTGTCGGCGCTCACCTGCGCCACAATCTTGGGTCGGGCGCCCGAAGAGGAGCCATTGAGCCGCAGCAATTCTTCAATCACCTCTTCGTTCTCGCCGGCCAGCACCGCGGCCGATTCCTCTGCGAGCGTGTCAAGCGACAGTCTGGAATCGTCTCCGTTTTGTTGCCCCAATTCCGGCTCGTAGCTGAGAGCGCCCATGCCATGCCGCCCCACATAGGCCAGCCGGTCGAGCGGGCTCAGTTGGCCGCGCTGGATTCCATGCTTCTCTACCGTGCGGTCCAGCAAGAGGCGGCCCCATCCATCCGGCAGGCTGTCATTGAATACGCCGAAGATGCCATCGAAGATCGCAGTGTCGGCAATCGATACGCCTGGCCTGAGAGGAAGTTTGATTGGCGAGATTTCGATGCCGGAATTGAGGAATGAGGCATCGTATTCAAAGAGAATCTGCCGGTCCTTGAACGCGAGGCGCCCCACCTTGCGGCGTTGGCTTCGCGCATCGAGATAGACGGTCAGCAGCTCTGCCGGTTTATACGCCATGCTCGCGTCCTTTTCTCCCCGTCGCTCTCTGCCGCCGCGCGGGCGTTGCCAGTAGGGCGTCGAGCGATGGAGCGGCTGCGATGGGTTGGCCTTCCACGGCCAACTTCTCGAAATCATCAAGGCAATTGAGCACCAAAGCGAGATTCAAAAGTGAATCGAGCGCAATCAACCCTTCGCGTTCAAACCGCTTCAATGAACCGAGAGTTACGCCCGAGCGCTGTGCCAGTTCTCTCTGCGTCAGGTTCATGGCAAGACGCCGAGCCTTGAACCGCCCAGCAACTCCTGCCTGGACTTCCTTCACGGTTCTGAGAGGAATAGACAACTCATTGCCTCTTAGTCTCAATTATACGAGATAACGATCAAAATGTTAACCGTATAGTGCAAGCAAATGATCTGGTTACCGGGGCGATGGGTTGCGGACCGATCCGGCCTGCTACGCCGCTCTGACCAATTCGATTTGCATAGTTGGCGCAGAGTGCCGCGCCGATGCCGAGCCAGAATGCGGACCGATCGGCGGCTGTGGTACCAACTCGGCCAACGGCCAAACGGAGATGTTGCCGCACACGCCGCAACATCCTCCACTGGAGTTCGAGACCGAAGCGCAACTCTCACAGTAAACGGCTTCGACGGCCGGAATGCTGACGAGGCTGCGCCGCGGACGCAGAATGCTGAGTTCTCCCATGATTTCCTCCCGTTGCGAAACCACTCGCTAGGCGACCTGCTGGTTGGTCAGGGACTCAAGTTCCTCGACCAATTGCTTCAGCGCCGCCAGGCTCGGCAGTTCGGTGATCGATGCGATCCTGAAGCGCTCTGCCACGGCGAAGAACCGCGCCTCGCCGGCCATCTCGGCCAGTTGGCGCAGCCGCTCGAAGCCGCGCGCCGTAGCCTGCATCTTCTCGATGGTCTGTTTCTGCCGCTCCGCGTTCGGGATGGTCCGCGCGTCGGCGCTGTGGCCGGCGCGGCGCAGAATCTCCGCGTAGATCGGCTCGCCCAGCTTCCCGCGAAAGCCCTCGATCTCGGCCGTCAGCCGCTGATCGACCGGACCGCGCATATCGCCGGCAAGTCCGTTTGCCTGAGCCACGGTCATGCCCGGCGGCAGCGCCCATTCAGGCAGGCTGGGAATCGCAACTGGCTCTCCGCGTGAATTCAGTCGCACTCGGGTCTCCCCGAAGCGGTAGAGGTAGCGGCCCAGCCCGAAACAGCTACAGGCCCGCTTGAAGGCTTGGGCATCCGCCGCCGTGACGGCGTTTTCCCGGTCTGCCCACTCTTCGCCCGTGCCGGTGTGGCTGCCCAGCCGCGTGATCGTCACGGCGGTGGCGACCAGCACTTTGCTGGTGACAATCGACTTTCCCCGCTCCATGCGGCAAAGCGACGGCACGGTCGAGATCGTGTACTCGCGCGTCCAGCCCGACGGCGTGAAGAGCTCGTTGAGCCTGTCACTGTACGCGCGGGGATCGGCGAAGGGGAGAATGACGCCGCTCCGGCCATAGTCGAAGGTGCGCATCACTCGCCACTTGACGAGCGCCGGATCGAACGGCGCTTCGAGCTGCGCGAAGAGCTTCTCGCGCTCGGCTTCCGTGAACTTTGTTGCGGCCATACTTCACCTCCTTGGGCTGGGCGTTTACACTTCCCGCCCCATAAAGACTGAGAGCACCCCGAAGGGCGCTCACGACAACGGCAAATTGAATTGAATCTGAGCAACTTGTCTGAACTCAACCTCTCTGGAAAGTGTCGGGCTGGCAGAACAATTGAAATACTAAGACTCATACGCTCGCAGTCTGAGCACCGATACGCGGCTAGGACACTTTTGCTTTACTGGGTAGCTAGAATTGTTGGTAGAGGTCCCCAAAATGCCCGCCGGCCCTAATACAAAGGTTGTGCTCATTCAAAGCGTTCTTCGCGGCTCCAATATTTCGACGCTCTTGCAGGAAATTGCTACGGTTCACATCAACGATAGAGCGTTCCGCGTCTACGCCCCACCGACAGCGACAGGAAAAGCGGTCGAGTGGGTTCCGCATTTTTCTGTGAGACGGCAAGGCGGTTATTTTGCTGAGGAAGAACAACAGGACGAATACAAGGCCTGGGCTCTTCGGCTAGTTAAAGAGGCGCTAGAGAATGAAGCTCGCGATAAGAGCTTGGCAGAGGGTACGCATCCCGACGGAATACACTGCAGCGCTCAGATATGTCGAAAGGGCCATATCCAGCACTGTGATGGAATGCCCTTCGAATCGGACGCGCATTGCACTAAGTGCGGCGCTTCGTGCATTCATGCGTGCCCAGCCTGTGCCGAGCCTATCCGAGGTTCCCAGCAATTTCAGGACACGAGAAGCTATATTCTTCCTCTGTTCTGTCATGGGTGCGGAAAGCCTTATCCATGGATGGAGGACCGCCTGCAAGCTGCCCGGCGCTTGCTCGACCACGATGACCAACTTTCGTACGACGAGCGAAAGGAACTCTGGGATGACCTGCAGTACGTCATGTCGGACCCGAAAGCTGACCTTGTACCAGCGAAGAGAAAGTTGATTCAAATCAATCTTGCCAAGGCAGGAGAAGTCGTAAGAGAAAGCATCATCGAGATTATCGCGAAGACAACGGCAGAGTTCTTTAAGGGTTAATCAATACGGCACTTCCTCCTGCGTGATCTCCGGTTCCCCGCTAAACTCTGCCGGCGCGAAGCCCTGCCCGCTGACGTAGTGCTCCACATCGTCACTGCCGCCATCGGGCGGAGGCGACAGGAGGCTGACCTCGGTGACGACGATCTCGGAGCGATACCGGCGCTGGCCGGTCTGCCGGTCGTCCCAGGAGCGCGTCCGCAGCGCGCCCTCGATATACAGACGCGAGCCCTTGCGAACGTAGTCGCGCAGGATCTCGCCGACCCGCTGGTAGCCGACCAGGTTGTGCCACTCCGTGTGTTCCTGCCATTCGCCGTGTATGTCCTTGTAGCGTTCGCTGGTAGCAAGCGACAGATTGACGATTGTGCCCGTGCGCAGAATGTGGACCGTCGGGTCCTTTCCAGCTCGGCCAAGAAGAATGACCTTGTTGACGCACTTTCCCATTTACTTCTCTCCTTTCATTGTCGAGCGGTCCGCAGACAGATTCGAGCGCCTGCCTTCGGAATCGCCTCCTCATGCCGCAACCTTGCAGCGGATCGGCTGGCCCAGCGCCGCACGGATTTCTTCCTTCGTGCAGCCGGCCCAGCATCTGTAGAGGCGAGGATTCTTGATCTGAATGGCAAGGTTGTCACCAGAGAGGTCCCGCCCGATCTGCGCGCAGGATGGGCACCGTGCCGTCCAGTTGCGGCCATCCTTGCGCGTCGCGCGAACATAGTCGAGGATCCGGAATTCCGCTCGCAGGGTCGAAGATTCCGGCGGTATATAAGGAGGAGCCAAAACCGGCCGATAAGCCGCCGGAAGCGTCAATCCCTGGATTAAGGGCTCTGAGTTCTGTCTCAGTCAGCTTCTTCAGCCCGTTGAGATAAGCGAGTTGCGCCTCAGGCGTGAAGGCGGCGTCGTAGAACCAATACCGCTGATTGGTCCTGCGATGCACGCCAAGCGGGGCGCGAATTGCGTTGCCGTACTCGCCGTCCTCGATCCGGTCCTGACGCGGGAAGACCTCGATGCCTTCCTTGACAGGGCCACCTTTGACCGGGACTCCGAGGCTGGAGTGCGAGGTTGTAGACATATATCCGGCACTCGGACGCCAAGAGCGGCGTCGCAGCAAAGACCCACAGGTGGCCGCCGCGGCGCGATTGCTCAAGCGCGGCCTCGACTCCATCCTGCTTCAGTTCCGCCTGCAACTGAAAGAGCGCCTCGATGGCGCCGTCGAAGTCGGCGTCGATCGCCACCCACTTCGAGCGTTGCGTCTCCGGGTTGATGGCAAAGAGATTGATGGTGATGTCGCCGTTCAGGTGCATGCGCACCACGTCGGCGTCGAGTGGCTTCGGCTCTTTTGTCTGCCAGTCCCGCACCAGATAATAGGGAACCGAACCGTTGGGCAACGAACGGACAGCCTGCATTCCATAGGCGCGCCGGTTGACGAAAAGGCGCATGAAGTTCGCTTGCTGTTTCCCGGCTCACATCGAACCTGGCGTACATGGCATTCCGCCTCCTTTATGGGCTGAGTGGGAGTTCCAGCGAGGGTTGGACAGGCTTGCAATCTTCAGGCTCGCCGCCAGCCGGCAGAGGACTTAAGTCGATACAGCATTCGCTGAGACTCCTCTTTATCCATACCGGCAAGTGCCTCCGAGTACATTTGCAAAGCCATTTCTGAGCCAATGCCTCCATACCGGGGATCAGGATGCCAACCAACAAAAGTGCCAGCGCGAGGTTTGCCAGAATCGGTCATGGCCATGACCTGAACTTTCGCGACGGCGCCGATCAGTTCTTCACGATGGTCCCAGATCCACTGTCGCTCCGCGTTTGATACAGCAAACGAGCCAACTTCTCCTCGGCCACCAGTACGCGGATCCTCAACCACCATGACCGCAGCAGAGCCGTGATACTTTGTACCAGGAAGAGAATCGGAGACAGAGACAACAATCAGGTCTTCACAGTCGCGGTGCTTCACCTTGAGCCATTTGCCGCCGGCCGACTCACCGATCGGTTTAAGAACGATCCCCTCGGAATAGGGAAGTCCCCGTGGATCCGAGATGATACGTTCGTAGAACTCCACCGGGTCGCCAGAGCACTTCTCGGCGATATGCCAATTCTTGTTGTACAAGCGAATCTCTTTGACAACATGCTCAAGCAGCTCGCGCCTGCGCATCTCTGGCCATTGAGATACGTCTCTGCCTTTCCACATCACGATGTCCCAGGCAAAGAACTCCATGTTTCCAGTTTTCGCCTGAACTTGCACAGCCTTCTCGGGATGAGAATTCAGAATGCCGCTGGCGCGTGACACTCCGTCAGCATGGACAAGTTCTCCTCTGACGATAGTTCCTGCGAGACGCGGCCCAGGATCAAGCTTGCGCAGAGTGAAGAAGGGAGATTGGTTTCGGACGAATTCGAGCCCTGGGAGCTTGTCGAAATAGGTCTCGCCACCGGGACGATGGCTCCTGAAAGCGGCTCGGGTATTTGCCCCATTCTCATTGATGGCGGCATTTGCTAGACTGCCATCGTATTTCCTTTCGACGACATATCCTGCGCGTTGCTCGGGCGCAAGCGCCTTCAGCCAATCCAATGTCTTCAGGTTGTAGTCTGGTTTGGGAAGGACGATGCCCTGATCTTTCATCGGCGTCACGATCATTCCCTTGTCGGTCGTCACGAACGCGAATCGGCCCTTGAACGGGCCTCGCGGGATATTCAGTTCCCATCTTCGGCGTACCTGGCGGCACATCGCGGACGACAAGGTCAAAATGAACCCCAGCACGATCCGCATCGTGCCGGTGATAGTTCATTCGGGAGAAGAATGTCTTGCCTTCGATCTTCACAACGACGGTTTCGTCCGCAAGCAGCTCCTTCAGGCCCTTGCCATAGCCTTCCGTGATCTCACCGTCGAAGCCGTCCGCTTCATGCGGCTCGTTTTCGATTGCGAGCGACTTCTTGCCGGTTGCTGGCAGACCCTTCGGGATGGCATACTTGGCACCGGCTCGGCGACTAACGCCGTCACGAATCCCTCCATCGACAGACCTCTTCACAAACAGAGTGTGACCGAGCCAGGGAGAAGCCAGCTTTGGATTTCGCCCAATGCGAGTCGTGATTGGCAACTTCACGGCGAGGGAAAGGATATCGCCGAGGCGGTCCACAGCGGTGAGAGCTATACGCATGGGCGATAACCTTCGCATAGTTCATGGCTGCCTCCACGTTGGCCCCGGAAAGCAATCTTTTATCAGTCAAGCCTTACGCTCTGGCAGCGGCTTGCTTGGCGCGACGGAAGTTCTTCAGGAAACCTTCCCGCTCGCCGGTTATGTCGTCGATGCTTAGAGCGCCGAGGATGAGCAGCAGCTCCATGGAATAGAGCGCCGTCGCGCTGAGAATCACGCCGACGACGGCGCCAGCAGTAGCTTTGATCCAAGGCGTCCTTATCGGTCTTGTCAGCCAGATGCAGCACCATGTAATCAGAACGACCGGCAGGCACAGCGCCGACAGAAGCAACACGACAATCTCGCTGGCGGACTTGACGGTGCGCCAGGCAACAGATCTTGAGCGGATAGATCTTTGCGTTTCGCCAGAGAAGCAGGCCGGAAATCAGACTGCTGAGAACAATCCAGAAGATCAGGCGCAGCTTCATGTCTTTAGCACCTCCTCAACTCTGCTATGTGGCTGTCTCCGCTTCAGAATCTGGTTTCAGAAGATCGCGGTAGTAGGCCTTGATTGACCCTGAAGATACGGGACGACAGACTCCTCACAGTAGCGAAGTCCTCGCTCCGCTGGTTCGCCGTTCTGGCCGTCCAGTAAGCGGCGGCGAGACATGGTGAGGAAACCGAAACACATTGCACCGAGGAATTTCACGATAGCCCTCTTTTGTCTGCTGGCGGTAATCTTTGTGGACTGCTGCGCACGCCGCCAGCGTGATGCGCTGTCATCGAAGCGTTGGTTGATGTTTAGACCCGACGGGAAGGAATTCATTCACCGTGGGGAAGCACCCTGTTACTGTTCCGTATCAATTCCCGTGCGAACAGAGATGCGAAGAGAATGACCAGAGCGGAGGCCATGAATGCGGCTAGTTTGAGTACGAGGGTGTAGACGAATTGAACGGCGAGGAGCAGGCACGCAAGCATTTTCATGGGTTAAATCGCCTCTCGAAGAATTCGCTTGTTGGACTTCCTCCCGCGCCACTTAAGAACTGGCAGGAAGACGAAGATCATCACCGCATTGAACGCGGTGCCGCCGATGGCGAATAAAGTGGTCGCGGGGTTGGTTGGATTGTGGACTCCAAAGTTGACGAACTCGGTGCATAGTAATGTCAGAACTTTGTTCTTCAACATCCAGTCGAGGATCCGTTCCCGGTCGATGAACCTGCCGATGAACGGGATCTTGTCGGCCTTGAACAAGGTGAGCCATCCTACGAGCCATAAAACGGCGCCTGCAAATAGACTGGATTGCGACGTGGGCGTCAGTGTCATAGGTGCAATTTCACCTCCTGCGGCCGGTCAAACAATTGCTTGCGGCCGATCAGAAATCATCTTCAGGGTCGCAAGCTCGAATGCCCTGGTTCCTGCCAGGAAGCGCGCGCCTCTGGCTACTCCAGCGGCAAGCCGGCGGTCCATGCTTGGACGCATTCCGCGTCTGCCACTCCATTTTGTTGTCGAGGAAAGTGATGGGCCTGGCCGCCTTGGTCCCGTCGATCAGATATCCGCGGGCGCGGCCTCTCGAACCCATTCGACCCGTCAGCCAACCAATCCACATTCCAAACTCAATGCTGGGCAAAACAATGGGCCAGATCATAGCAACCCCGTCAGAGAGTGGGCGAAGTTCATTCCCAGGTGGAAAAGCCACTGGATGATGCCGGCGGCAAAGCCAGACAGGGTGAATACAACGACGCCGGTGGCAAGGCCCCCGGCAACCTTGATTGCCCTTTTCAGGCGCATGGGGCGCTTGTGCCAGATCGTACAGTTCTTTCAGAGCTGGGATCTGTGCTTCAATTTCGGCACGGTCGGCCCGGTATGCCGCACAGAAGCGGTCAACCTTCTGATCAGCGATCTTCCAGAGTGAACGGTACTGCGGCGCTCCAGTTGGAACTTTGTTTCGTTTGTGGCCGGCTACAGTTCGGACGATTGAAGCCAGCTCATTTTCAAGCTGGCGCTTGGCAATATGCTGACGGAGGCCTGCGAATCTGTTCTGCAATCCACCCCAGCACTCGGTTGCTGTTGCCATGACGCTCTCCTTGTAAATGCGGTAGATACAAAAGGCCCTGAGGGTATGAATCCCAGAGCCGTACGGTCTTGCTTCGAGGTGGTACAAAATGAGCCAGGCAGCTTCGGCGAGCAGTGCCCGCGGCCGGACGATTTCGCGGATACTCGAATCGTTTCCGGTTTCTTAGCGAGCAACTGTTGCTTAACAGGCGGTTAAGTCGCCTTCGACTTCGGCATCGGAAAGGCACGAAGCGACTCTCGGAAATGTGGGTCATGACTAACCTGCTCATCGGAATCGTCGGGAAATTCACTTATACTAGAGGGGGTAGCACAAGGGCTCAGGCACACTTTCAGGTCGAAAAGTGTTCAATAACTCGTTGTGCTTCGTGCGGGAGATGCTCATTCCGCCTCGGAGACTACATTTTCCCAACCGTACTTTTACAGCACGGCCTAGCAGCCAACAAACCGAAGTAACCTATCCCGGTTACCAAGTTAGGATGCCAGCGACGACCGCCTAATCGGATCCGCTATGGCTGGCCGCATGGCAGGGCGGCGATGGCGCAGAAGTGCTGGCGAGCTTTCGACACATTGAAGAGAAGCGGGCTGGATACGACACAGTTCATTGCTGCGCGCTAACGAGTGCTGACGCTGGAATGACGTCACCGAGGAACTTGCCTGCGGCGGTGAACTGACCGACCAGACACATACCGCAGCCAGAACGAAACGGCTGGCCGTTGTCTTCGCCACTGCCGCACAGCACATCAATCTGACACGCTTTGCTAGGCCGATAATCCGGGCAGAGCTTGTGAATCATGCTGCGAGTCACTGCCACGGTGTTTGCGGCACCGAATGTGCCTTCAGTTGCGGCGTCACCGGCGATGGTAATGAGCCGGTCGAGGTCGGAGCCACGGCGGGACAGATCGCGTGGCAGACGGGACCTTTGGGCAAGGGTTCTCCCTTCACCAAGATTTGGCATGGCGTTTCTCCTTGTGTTGTGGGTTTGAATGCTGCTTCGGTGGGTGTTGCTCGATTTGCGCTTCCAGCGCTACTTGAGTCGGAAAGGCGCTGGGTGCGGGCTTTAGCGGTCTGAGCTGCTGAAAAGACCCGGTCTCTTCGTTCCACGCGCAAAAAACGCATCTCCCGTGCGCGCGAGGGGCCCAGGCCCGGAGTTGACCGTCCCCGGTACTAACTCCCTGAGCCCCTGACTTCATGCCATCCTATTGGGCTGCGTGTTGATCCCATCAGGCGAGCGGCTGCACGAGCAAAGGCTCTCATGACGCCCCGCTTCACAAGGGCGCAGCAAAGCCGAAGGCTTTGCGGAGCCAATCTCTCCCACCGTGTGCCACGACGGAGCTGTCGCGGCGTACTGTAGTCAGGCAAGCAGTTCTCGGCATTCATACACCCAGGGCGAAGTCACGAGGGCCTATGGCGCCAAAGATTTGCTTTATGCCGGGTTTGCGGGGCTTATTCTCATAAGCTCCGCGGCCGTTGAGTGCAGCTTGCGAACATCGCACACTGCCAGGCGCTCACAAGTTAAACCAGCGCGTCGAAAGTGTCCGACACTGGGTTGAGAAACTCCTGATCGGTAACATCGACACCTTGCAGAAGTTCCTGTGATGGTTGCTGGATGCAGATCATGCCATCCGTCATCAGGTACTCACCGTCGGGCGGCTCTTCACCGATGATCTCGCCGATGACGAAGCCATCGCTCGCACGGACGGCTATCCCGCACTTGACGACGACTTCGACCGTCCCCTTGTGGAGGTGACGTGCATGACGGTCGAAGCGAACTGGAACATACAGTCCGGTCAGACCGGCTTCTTGCAGAGCCTGGATGTAATACAGGCCGACGGTGTTGGTCCACAGCAGCCCATCGGGAAACCCGCGGCGGTTACCGCGCGCATCCTTCAGAGCTGTGGGGTAGCGGGTCCGATAGGTCTGCCGTGGCAATCTCGACTGCCTCGTGCAGCCGGATGTCGGCATCCTCCGACTGGTAGAACAGCTTGCGGACGCCGTCGATCTTGACCCGTTTGCCGGAGGTAAGGATAAGCTCACCGCCGTCAATGAGGATCTTTCTGGTTTCATCAGGCTGTATCTGGCACTCACCGGTCAGGATCGGCTCCCACCATTGACGCCACTGGGACCTAAGCCCGAACGCTTCGTCGCTGATTCCTCGGTCCCGCGGAAATGCACGGTTCAGCGTCGTCGGAACACGATCCACCATGGTCCACTCAAACTCCTTGAGTGCATCGAGAAGCAGATCGCGCTCGCCGCGGATCTCGTTCAGCGTTTCGCAGATCAGACTGGGCGCCAGTACATAATCCTGAGCGTCCCTCCGGGCTGCGGGAATGCGGCCGACGGGATCGCCGTTGGCATCGTTGAGCCGGCCGAGCCACGTCCAGCACTCGGGATAAACGGGCACGGTCGAGGCCAGATCGGAAAGCTCCGCCACCAGAACCTGCAACGCAGCCGCGTCGCCCTTGCCCATCTTGATGGCATCGACAAGCGCTTCTTCGTTGGACAGCAGGACGCGCTCAGGATGCTCCGGGAACACCGCCAAGGCATTGAATGCCCGCTGAAGCTTGGCTTTCTCAGACGGATCGGCAGCCTGCCCTATTCTGGCAGCCAGGTTGCGCAGCATGTTCTGTTTGTGAGCGCCGGACAGCAGGAACAGCAGGCGGCACATGTTATCAATTGGACCGATGGAAAACTGCTCTTCGGTCGCCTTGGCAGCCGCCTCGAAGTAATCCTCCATGGACCACGCGCAGGGGTATCTGCGCTTCCTGGTTGTGCCCTCGAAGTGGACGGTTCGGCCGTTGAGGACTGTTGTACCGCCCGTGCGATAGAGATTTTCGCTCTCTGGTTCCTCGACGAGCTTGGCCTGATCGATTACGGGCAGCGGTGTTACAGGATATTCCGCTCTGGCGATCACCTCGACCCAGTTGAGGTTGCTGGTGCCAATCACGGCATCGTCGAAATCGCCGCCGCCCATGGTCTTCAGCTGTTCGAGGGCGGAGACGCCAAGGATAACGCGATCCCGTCCACAGTAGCGACGGAACCGACGATCGTGGATATTGGTGGTTACGACAGCCTCCTTGGCGTTGCCAAGCGGCTGCCGGTAAATCGCGAATGGACCGATATCCGCATCCATGCAAACGACAGCGTTCTCTGGGATGACCGAGTTGTGGTAGTTGACGTCGCCAGTCTCCAGATCGAATGCGCTGAAGTCGGGCTGGAGGTTGTGCCGGTACGCATCGGGACCAAATGGAATCCGGCCGCGCTCGCAGTCGAGCACCTGCGTCAACAAGAGTTGCGTAGCGCGCCGGAACAGCCCTGGATTTTTCAGGATCGGCACACCATGCCTGAGCGCTTCAACCAGAACCCAGGCTTCCGTATCGTCGCCCTCGCCACGCACCTTAACAGAATCGAGGTTGGTCAGGACCATACGGCGCAGACCTTCCTCGCTCTTCAGCGCTTCCATAACCTCGTGATGAACAGACGAGCCTGGTCGACCCAAAGGCGCTTGGATTCTGTCTGTGATGAATGCGCTCATGGACTGAATGCAAGTGCGGGCAGGCCCGCCCTTTACATCACCAAGACTGCCAAAGAAGAGCTTGTCGAAACGCATCTGCTTCTTCGGGCCGTAAATGATCATGCCGAAGCGGGGCAGTTCCACGACATGGAAGAATCCCTTCCCCATGCCGAGACGCGAGAACATGGTTCCCTTGAAGGCGTCACCCACCTGCGTATTCTTCAGCTTGGCATTATCGATAAGATCGCCAAGCCGGTGCAGGAGATGAACGTCCACGAGATGGATGCCATCGACCAACGCACGATTGCGTTCATCAAACTGCTCAAGGTCAACGTGGAGAATGTCGAACGTCTGGCCGCCGACATGCCCACGGATGACCTCGCCTAGTTCGGTGGCATACCCCGGAATGACGGTGCCGCCGACGGCCCACTCGTGATGAGCACGTATGCGACGACAAGTACTTCCTGACTCTTCAGCCTGTCGGCCTCGGAGTTCATCACGCAGATTCACTCCGAGATCTTCAAGTCTACTGACACCGCAGTTCACAGGCACCATCACGATGGAGCCATGGTCATCCCAGTCGCCATAGATGACGCGGTGCGCTTGATCGACTGGCAGTTTCGGAGAATAGAAAGCCGCGCTTACCAATCTGCTCGAAACTCCTGCACAGCGTCCAGCAAGGTCTGGGAGCCACCGCCGAAGATGCTGATCTCACCATACGTTGCGTTCGCCGGCAGGAACATATCCAGGAAGTTGGACGTCTCCCATACCGGATGGAACATCCTGTCGGGGTTGTACGTTTTGTGCACGGCTGGGTTGAAGGCAACACGGAGACGGCGAGCGCCGTCCTCAGAAACCACATGAAACATCTTCTTTGAAAGGGTGTTCACGGTCAATTCTCCTTTGGGGCGGAGCCCCTATGGTTGAACAGCGTTGGAAGACAACAAGGCCCAGCTGGGCGGTCACCCAACTGGGCCACGAAGGGCTACTGAATGAAGGGCACAAAAACACCCTCGGCGCACCGAGGGCATGATTTGTGACCAAGTTGGCTACTGCATGATGTTGACTGCGATGTGCTCGATGTTATCAACGGCATCGCCGACATGGCTGCCAGCCGCCGGCTGACCAGCCATCTCTTTGTAGTGCTCAGCCACCGCCATTCTCACGATGGTTTGAGGACTCAGTGTCATGGCGATCCCCGGATACTTCACCAGGAAGTCCACGGCTGCCTTGTTCGCTTTGCTGCACGCGCCATCCACCGCGCGAAGGGTGACATCAGCACCCTTCGCAATTGCCGGGATGACATGCTCTGTGGTGCCACGCTTGGCAGCCGTGAACGTATCTGATGCGGTGTGGATTACCTGACGACGGATGCGATGAAACCGACGTGCAAACGAGATATGCTCGACGGGAACAGCCTGGAAAGCACCATTGATCGTTGTAGCCATGAGATTCTCCTTGAATTGGGATTGGTTGACCATAGAGATCTGAATTAACTAGGGGTGGCCTCGAAACAACGGGCCACCCGATCAGCTCTCTATGATTACCTGGTGTCTCTGGTGCCAAACCATTTTCGTCTCGCGCGTTGGGCCCCTCGAAAGTTAGGATTCCGTTGCCTTTGCAGCCCCCGGCTGTTGTTCGCTGCTGAAAGGTCGAGGCGCGATGCTCCAGGGATTGCGGGGGAATTCCTCACCAGGCAGCAATGCCAAACTAGGATCGTCTGAGAAACTCCACGGCGGGTAGACGTCGTCACCACGTTGAGGCTTGCCTGGTCCACGAACTCGCCTTAGGTACTCGTGCCAGGCGAGAGACTTCTTGATTTGCTGCTTGTCATGAGCGGCCCGGGCCTCCGGCGTCATGAGGAGAAGCAGTCGTCTCTTGCTCATGGAGTTTCCGCAAACGTCGCTCTTTCTCTTTCGGAGTCATGTTACTCTTCCTTTCGTGGCAGATAGGTAGACTCAAGCTGCGCGCCCGTCGAACCTCTGCGTCGGTTCCTGCCGGCGACGAGCTGTAGCTCACTGCGAGTCAGTCCCTGGCAAGCGGTATCGCATGCCCTGGCGCCTACGAGAGCTGTGGCTTGTACTTCAAGCTTCCCGAGCTAGGCCGCTGCGTCGTATTCCACGAGCACTGACTCAGCATCAGACATCCTGGTTGGTTTGGCGGACTTCACCCTTACGCGGGCACGACGTTGCTCGCGTCTCCACCGGAACGTGCGGTCGCCGGCCTCGCGGAACCATTTCAGCAAGCCTTGCTCGTCGGAGTTCAGCTTCTGGTGCGGAGCTTCTTCGCGCATCCATCTCCAGGCCGCATCAAGACTCGACGGATCTTGCCGGGCTTTCTGACTTGCTTTCGTCCGCGGATCATGCAACTCATTCTTCGAGAAGATGTCCACTTTCAGCTGTTCTGCTCGCAACCACTCCTCGTAATCCAGCTTCGGTACACGAACGCGCTGTTTCTGCCGCCAGCGTTGGTCTGCCAGGATGTCTTCTCTCTCGTGATCGCGCCGGCTCTTGGTCTGCCTGATCGCGAGCAGCGCATTTTCCTTTCTCTCGCGCCGTCCCTGCGCCTCTGGCCTGATCACATGCTTCGCCAGCCAGGCAATCTCGGCAGGGTGTAGGTGAAATTTGTTCGCAATATCCGCGTACGGCCGATTGTCCAGTACCCTTTTGCGCACACCAGCCAGATCATTATCCAGCCGCGCCTTAAGCGATTCGCAACAGCGGATAAACGCACTGGTGATCACTCTCCGTGGGAGGTCTGGCTTAGTTGCACTACTATCGACTGTGCTCAAGAAGCAGTCGTGCAGCTCTTGGAGGGTCAGCTTGTCGACCTCTCGCTGGATGAACTGGACGTGGTTCTCGTGCTTCGTGCAGCCGCAGCTTACGGTATGCCCGGAAAGCAAATCCGTTAGAACCATTCGTCGTTTCTTGCCACAGTCGCCGCACAGCCCTATTACACGGATACATCCCCGCGGGTCTCGTCCCGCCTCGCGGATTACGGTTACCATTGTTCCTTCGATCCTCTTCCCAAGGTATTGCGAGATGTCCTTCTTCGGTCTTGCCATCAATGCTTCCTCAGCGGGCTGCGCGTCACGCGCCAGCCCTGCAACGTGCTTGTTGTTCTGGTGTTGTACGCCAGGCATTTGCCAATACAGGCCTGAATTCGCCTGATGACCCCGCAGGGGATCATCCGCGTAGAGTACGGAATCTACATTTCTGTTCCACTTCCTGTTCGTACCGGTGGATCCGGCTGCGCTAACAGCGCAGCGGCTACATGCCGAAGGCTCCGTGTTAAGAACCACTGCGTGTTGAATTCATCTCCACGACTGACCCAGACCTCGCTCAGGTCGTCCTGCTGGCGACCTGAAGCCGATCTGCCCCAGTGTTTGTTCGTTACAAGTAATGAATCACCAGGATTACGCCAATGTATATAAACACATGACGTAAATACCCTTACACTGGCGAGATAACTGCAGCTCAGGCCGATCACTTAGCTGGCTCCATTCTGTCGCTATCAGCTTTTGCAGCCAAAGCGGACTCACCCGGCGAGGCGAGGCTCGCCGGTTCGCTCGGTAATCCGCCCCGCGGCGTGCTCCACTAGCTTCGCCTTACACACGTCAATGAACAGCGCGACGCCTGGATCAGCGCCCACACAGGGGAAGAGCGCGATCTCTCCGTCCTTGGTCTGCGCCAGGATCACAAAGTTCTCAATTTCACCTACCCTAGCTAGGAACTCGCCGGCGACCCGCTGTTGGTCTGTCTGTGGCCGCCGTTCGAAAGACAAGAGATGCGGCTTGGGTTGCATCTCCGTTTTACTGTTCATGCTTCCACCCCTCTGAAGTTCTGGACGCCAACCGTCGCCGGCCGTGGCCTCGATTGTTGTTGCGTCAGATGGCCTTGCGCGTGGCCGCCGTCGATTGATCGGCGCCTGTATCATGGTCACGGAGATACTGCGCTAGTCGTCCGGGCCGATTCGGATCGCCCCGCTCCCGGAGGCACACTGCAGTCATAGCGTTCAAACTCGGCCATGCTGAATCTCTTTCCATGCTCCACGAAGGGGAGCAACGGACGTGCGGTTGCCGGGTACTCTCGAATCAAGGTCGATTGTCATTTTGATAACTTCTCCCTTCACGCCGCCCTCACAAGCTGTGCTATCGCCGGCACTGTCTGATGTGACCGGAGCCAGGCTGCCGTCGTCTTCGGGTCGAGCCTCAGCATCGGTCCGATGCGGTAGGCCGGCAGAGACCCTTGCTTGATCTGTGCATACAGAAACTTCGCCGAGACCTCAAGCAGTTCGGCCAATGCTTCCACTGTCCATGCTTTGCCCCTTGATTCCACAAGACGCGCCAGATCGCCGTCAGCGCTCGCTGGCGTGATCGCGTGAATACCCTGATGCTTCATCCTCTTCTGCTCTCTTTAGGGATTGCACCGGGCTTCTAACGGCGCTAGCCACGCGGCCTGCTGGCCGTCGCATTCAGGATCGGGCGACCCTGGGCTCCCCACATTCAGTGAATCAGGCTGGGGAACCGTAGCCTACAAATTCATCATAGCTCAAGACTGACCAGCCCCAAAGCGATAGCGGGACTGTTCGTGTTTCCCGTGTTCCATATCGGGAGTCCTGGTCACAATTGAGAGCCATGTTCATACGCAGCGGCTATGTTCATACAAAACGAGGGTAGACGAGGGAATTGCAGGGTACGGCAGGCCATCGGAGGACACACGGGTAAACGGCTGCAAGCTATTACAAACAGACAATTTATAGGATGAATTGTGCTGGATTCAAGGGGTCACAAGGAAGGTCTGGCGGAGAGAGGGGGATTCGAACCCCCGATAGAGCTTTTGACCCTATAACGGTTTAGCAAACCGCCGCCTTCAGCCACTCGGCCATCTCTCCGGTCTCAGACTGCATTATACCGGAACCTGCACCTTGCGGCCGCGCTTTCGCTTCCCGCACCCGGCTCGCCCATGTAGATTCACAAGTATGCGCTTTATTCTTAAGCCGCCGCGGCGGAAGATGCGCCTGCTTCCGCTGATCGCCGCCACCTACTTCATGGTCTCCGGCGGTCCTTACGGCATTGAGGACATCCTTGGCGGCGCGGGCTTCGGCTGGGCCATCCTCATCCTGCTCGTCCTGCCCCTGGTCTGGAGCCTGCCCACTGCATTCATGATCGGCGAGCTGGCCGCGGCCATCCCCGCCGAGGGCGGTTTCTACATCTGGGTCCGCCGCGCCCTCGGGCCCTTCTGGGGCTATCAGGAGAGCTGGCTTTCGCTCACCGCCAGCATCTTCGACATGGCGCTCTATCCTTCCATCTTCGTTCTCTACCTGGGCAAATTCTTCCCCTCGCTCACTGCGGACTGGCGCGGTTACCTCTGGTCCCTGGCTATCGTGGTCATCTGCTGCGCGTGGAACCTGCTCGGCGCGCCGCGCGTCGGCGAACACTCTGTCTGGCTCTTTGTTCTGCTTGTTGCTCCCTTCGCCGTCTTTGTCGTCCTCGGCCTGTGGCACGGCCTCACCCTGCACCCCGCCATGCACTGGGGCCGCTTTGCCAATGGACCCGGCGCACAGGCCGGCCTCTCGACCGCAATCCTGGTCGCTCTGTGGAATTACATGGGCTGGGATAACGCCTCCACCATCGCCCGCGATGTCGAAAATCCCCAGCGCAACTACCCGCGCGCCATGATCTCCGCCGCCATCCTGACCGCCGTCACCTACATTCTTCCGCTCGCTGCCATGGCGGTAGCCGGTCTCTCGCCAGAGGGCTTCTCTACGGGGTCGTGGACCATCGCCGGCCGCGCCATCGGCGGTCCTATCCTGGCTGCGGCCATCGTCGCCGGAGGCGTCATCTGCGGCGTCGGCATGTTCAATGCGCTCATGATGAGCTATACGCGCCTGCCCATCGCCATGGCTGAGGATGGCATGTTGCCGCGTGTCCTGGCCCGGCGCAACCGCCATGGTGTTCCCTGGGTCAGCCTCGTCGTGTGCGGTTTTGCCTGGGCGCTCGCCCTCAATCTGCCCTTTGAGCGCCTCATCTCCATTGACCTGGTTCTCTACGGATCGAGCCTGCTGCTCGAATTCATTGCGCTGATTGTGCTGCGCCTTCGCGAGCCGCATCTTGAGCGGCCCTTCAGAGCCGGCAACCTGGCAGTTGCCTGTCTGCTCGCGGTGGGCCCAACCGTCCTCATCGCCTACGCCCTCTACGCCTCGCGCGCTGAAAAGCTCGGCGATCCCAATACCGCTCTCGCCAACGTCTCGTCTCTGCTCTTTGCGTTTATCATTGCCCTTTTCGGTCCGCCGCTCTACTGGATTACCGCGGCGCTGCTTGCCCGCCGCCGCACTCTGGCTGACTTGCCAACTCGCTAACCCGCTAACCCGCTGGTTCCTCGTTCCCTGCCGGGGCCCCCGGCGGGCGATCTGTGCCCGCTGGGGTGGCTTGTTCTTTTGGTCCCTGTTTCGCTTCCTTTGCCCTTTTCAAACATCTTGATGGCCCGCATTACGCGAACCCGCGCGTACGCCGCATCGCGCCAGCCCTTCATCTCCACCCGCTTGCCCTCCAGGTCCTTGTAGATCGAAAAGAAGTGCGTAATCTCCTTCAGCATGTGCGGATAGATGTCGGTGTAGTTCCAGATATTGTCAAACCGCGGGTTGTTCTTGCCCACGGCCAGCACCTTTTCGTCCAGCGTCCCCTGGTCCAGCATCTCCAGCAGACCGATCGGACGCACCTCCTGCACGCATCCCGGAAAGCTGGGGCCCTGCACCAGCACCAACACGTCCAGCGGGTCGCCATCGTCGCTCAGTGTAGAAGGAATAAAGCCGTAGTCGCCGGGGTAGTGCACCGGGGAGTGCAGGGTGCGGTCCAGCTTAAACACATGCAACTGCTTGTCATATTCAAATTTCTGCGTTCCATCCAGCGGAATCTCGATAACCGCCCGAAAGACCTCCGGGGCGTGGTCACCAACGGGCAGTTCCAAATAATTGGTCATTGCGTTCGACCTCTTCACGGGGAGAAATGCAGATGAAAGTCTAGTCCCTACTCCCTGCTCTTCTATAATCGGGAATCATGAAGGCGCATGTCTATGTCACGTTGAAGACATCGGTCCTCGATCCGCAGGGCCAGACCATCCACAACGCTCTCCGCAAAATCGGTTTTGCCGACGTAACCGCCGTGCGCCAGGGCAAATACTTCGCGCTTTCGCTCGCCGATGGCCTCACCGCCGAAGCCGCCAAACCCATGGTCGAGCGCATTGCCCGCGAGGTCCTCACCAACCCCGTCATCGAAGAGTACACATACCGCATTGAGGAGTAGCGCGGCAAAACTTGGGTAGTGGGCCAATTTGAAAGCTGTCGCGAACGGGCACGAGCGGGGCACTCTCTGGGTCGCGTGCCGTAAACGCTGCAATATGATTGGGGCTTTTTAAGCCCCCGAGGGACGGACTCTTTCAAATTGACCCAATTCTTGAACTCACCGCAACAACGCAGAGGAATAAACCGGGTGTAGAATCATCACCTCTTTAAGTTTCCCCAGGGAATCCTGCTTAAGTTTTTCAAAATGGAAAGGAGCTGTCATGCGCAGACTGATCAAGTTCCTGCTGGTTTTCGCCGTCTTCGCTTCGAATCTTGCTTTTGCCCAATCCGCGCCACCTAAAACGCCGGTGCGTGAAGTTACAGACGAATACTTCGGCACAAAGGTCACGGACCCCTACCGCTGGCTCGAGAATACAAAGGATCCCGAGGTTGTTGCCTGGATGAAGGCGCAGAACGACTATACGCGCGCCGTATTGGCAAGCATTCCCGGCCGCGACCAATTGCTGACCCGGATCAAGGCGCTTGATAACTCGGGCAGCGTCGTCTCAGAGCTCCAGGTTTGGGGTGGCCGCTACTTTTACTTCAAAACCGAGCCGGGCTCGGACAATCGCAAGCTCTATGTGCGGGACAAACTGGGTGCAGCGGAGCGGCTCCTCATCGATCCCGAGAAGCTGACCACGGCAGATGGAAGGCATTTTTCAATCGATTACTTTCAACCGTCGCTTGACGGAAAGTATGTCGCCTATGGGATTTCTCCCGGCGGGTCGGAAAATAGTGTTCTGCACGTCCTCGAGAGCGCGACGGGAAAAGCGTTGAGCGACACCATCGATCGTGCTCAGTTTGGACAGCCCAATTGGCTGCCCGACGACTCGTTCTTCTACACGCGAGAGCAAAAGCTGGGGCCGGACTCGCCGCCAACGGCGCAGTATCAAAAGCTCCGCAGCTATCACCATGTGCTCGGCTCCAATCCAGACAACGAAGCTGCCGTCTTTGGATACGATGTATTGCCCAATGTGAAGGTGACGGAAGATGATTTTTCGTTCCTGTCCTATTCGCCCGGCGCTCCGAATTATCTTCTGGGACTGGTCGTTCATGGGGTTCAGCGCGAAATAGATGTGTACGTAGCAGCATTTGAAGGTTCCGCAAGCTGGAAGCCGGAGTGGAAGAAGGCTGTGGATGCAGCCGACGATGTGACTGGCTTCGACCTGCATGGGGACAGTCTCTTCCTCCTCTCGCACAAAGATGCGTCCCGATTCAAGGTTCTGCGCACCAGCCTTGAAAATCCTGACCTGGCCCGTGCAACAACCATCGTTCCGGCGAGTGAGGTGGTGGTTGTCGGCATCTCCGCTGCGGGCGACGCGCTCTACGTGCAGGATCTCGACGGAGGCATCGGGCGATTGCGGCGGCTGCCGTACGGCGGCAAGATTCAAGCGGTGAAGCTGCCGTTTGACGGAGCGATCCAGTCGCTGGCCACGAATCCAACCGAAGCCGGAGCCTGGCTGGAGCTTACGTCCTGGACAAAGTCACCGCTGTGGTACGCGCTCGATGCCACTTCCGGAAAAGTGACTGACACCGGCCTGGTGGCGCCATCTCCCGTGGACTATTCCGAGATCGAATCGGAAGAGGTCAAAGCAAAGAGCGCGGACGGGACAATGGTGCCGCTCTCGATCATTCACAAGCGGGGGATAGCAATGGATGGATCGCATCCCACGTGGCTCGAAGGCTACGGAGCATACGGAATCACGCTCGATCCGACATTCAGGCCGACGCTGCTGGCGTTCTTCGAGCGCGGCGGAGTCTTTGCTGTGGCTCATGTGCGCGGCGGTGGGGAGTATGGCGAGGATTGGCACCTGGCCGGGCAGAAGCTGACCAAGCAACACACGATTGACGATATGCTGGCCGGGGCCAACTACCTGATCGAGCACAAATACACTTCACCGGCTCACCTGGCGGGCGAAGGCACCAGCGCGGGCGGAATCACGATCGGCGGCGCCATTACGCAGCGCCCCGACCTCTTTGGCGCGGCACTGATTCGTGTGGGCGATTCCGACACATTGCGTTCCGAGCTCATGCCCAGCGGACCGGCAAACATTCCTGAGTTTGGCACCGTCAAGGATCCAGACGGCTTCAAGGCTCTGTATGCGATGGATGCCTATCAACACGTGAAACCGAACACAGCATATCCCGCAGTGCTGCTCACTACAGGAGCCAACGATCCTCGGGTGGCGCCTTGGGAGGCGGCCAAGATGACTGCCCGTTTGCAGGCCTCCACAGATAGCGGCAAGCCTGTGCTGCTGCGCGTCGATTCCGATGCGGGGCACGGGCTTGGCTCGACCAAAACGCAAAACGATGAGTTGCTCGCTGACGAATTGGCCTTCTTGGTCTGGCAATTAGGCGTGCCCGAATATCAGCCTGCACCGATGCATGCGTAGCGCATCACCGTCCGCCCGCCGTTTCGTTCAGCGGCACGCGCACCATAACCTGATTGTCCACGCGCACCACAAGCCGCGAGAAGGAGTCGCCGCCAACGTTGGCCAGAGACTGGTACTTGCTGTTGAGGGCCGTCACGTCGCCGCGCAGCGGCGCGTGCGGATCGGCGGGCACAACAAAGCTGACTCTCACATC
Organism: uncultured Acidobacteriota bacterium; assembly: GCA_963832535.1. GTDB lineage: Bacteria > Acidobacteriota > Terriglobia > Terriglobales > Acidobacteriaceae > Telmatobacter. The sequence continues at coordinate 78,712 of CAWHUK010000018.1, read as the reverse complement.
CGGCTGGCCGTCGCCGTCCAGGTCGATCTCCTCGCTCACGCGCGCCGGCAGAGCGTCAGCTGGCTTGAACACGATCTGTACGAACGGCTCGATCCGCTGCATCGCCCGCGGCCACACCGGCTGATAAACGGCGATCTGGTAGCCATTGCGCTCGATGGTCCGCGCCACTGTGCCGCCGCTGTAAGTCGCATCTACGTGCAGCCCGGCATGGGCAACGGCTTTCGTGAACGCACCAAATAAAAAAAACGGCACGCAGATGGCGATGACGAGCGTGAGCGCGGCGCCCACATAAGCCAGAACGGCAACGATGCGTTTGCGCATGGCGTCTCCTTTCACTTCCACGGCAGCCAGTGGAGCATGGTGGCGAGCGAGTTGGCCAGAATGCTGCCGCCGAACATCGTGGCCATGGCCCAGGCGCTGTAAAGAAACAGCAGCCGCGCGCGCTCGGGCCGCACCGCCACATCGGTTCCCTTCAGGTGCCACACGGCGGCGTCTTTCTTGCAACTGTCCACGCACGCCCCGCACTTCATGCAGTTCAGCAGCGTCTTTCCTTCGCGAATCGACTCCGCCGAGAGCGCCAGTGTGGGGCACGCGGTCTGGCAAAGGGTGCAGTCCACGCATTTCTCGCGGTTGAAGCGAATCTCGAAGAGGTTGATCTTGTTAAACAGCGATTGAAACGCGCCAAAGGGGCAGAAAAATGCGCACTGCGTGCGTTTCTTCGTCAGAAACGGCAGCACCACCACCAGTCCCGCGAAGAGGCTGATAAAGATGACCATCTGGACTGGCGGTTTCGACCGAGTGCACGGCGGGATATTCGGTCACCGTCTTGAACGGGCACATCCACATGCAATAAACGGGCTCGAGAATCGCCGCCGAAACCACCACCACGAAGATCAAAATCGCCCACGGCGCCAGGCGCAGCTTCGGGCCAAAGCGAAGCAGCGGTTTGCGCAGCCTGATCCGCTTGGCCGCCGCGGCAAAGCCCTCTTCAATGCCGCCGAAGAAGCATGCGTAGCTGCACCAGCCCTTGCCCAGCACCAGCGTCATGGCCAGCCAGATCCCGATCATCGCGGCTATCGAGCTGCGGATTGCTGGCCGTGGGCAGAATCGATCCCGGAAAGATCACCGTGCGCGCAAACGCCGCGGGCAACAGGATCGTCGGAGTCACCATGAAACAGTAGGGCGTATCGCCCGAAACCATGCGCTCAATGGGAATGCTCATGGTGCCGCGCTCCGCGATCAGTGCGGCAATAAATCCCACGGGAAACAAAAATCCCAGAGCAACAAAAAAAATCCGCCGCCAGCGGTAAGTCGTCGCCGGTCCGCATCATCAGGTAAAACAGCCCGATCATGAACACCATTACCGCTACCGCGCCAATGCGGTTGTCGCGGCCTGACTGTCCGAAAGACGGCGTAAACATCAGCAGCGTCCACAACGCTATTGGCAGCGTAAGCAGCAGCGACCGCCCCACGCTGCGAAAGGCAGGCGGACGCGCAAGCGTAGATGAGCGGCTATCCATGGAAAGCCCTTCCAATCAAAATCGAGGCCCCGGAGAGCAAGTACCAGCACGCCAGCAGAACCGCAACCATGCGCGCCACCGTCACCACCGCCGGCGCGCGCCGCACCAATCCAAGAGAAAGGAACGGAAGAAACCACACCGCCGTTCCCACAAAGAAAACCACAAAGAACACCAGCGCCGCGAGCAGGCTCGCCTGTTGCGCCGCGCGCACCCCCGCTACCAGAAAAGGCGGGCAAAGGTTGATTCCCGTCAAAAAGCCCAGCGTCACAGCTCCCCAATGCCGCTCGCGCCGTCGCTCGCCAATCTGCACCAGTTCGCCGGAGCTTGCTCTTGCAGCGCATCGCCGCCGCGGCCATCCCACCGCATAGACCACCAGCGCCACGGCCAGCAGCAGCTCAATGCCGCCAAAGATCCACGAGCGGCTTGACCACGCTGCGCGGAATTGTCGCCCCCAGATACCACGCCACCGTGGCGAAAGACGAGATAACCGGCCAGGCGCGCGGCAAGAAAAACAGATAACTGCCGGCCGTGCGCACGCACTCCCTCGGGTTGAACCAGCATCCACGGCAGCACCACCGGCCCGCACGATGCCAGGCATACCGGCCCCGTAGCCAGTCCAAGCACAAGCGCCTCTCCGGCGCTCGCCGAAAAGGAGAAAGCCACATCTTGCGCGCAGTGTATGTTTGCGCCCGGCGATCCTCCCGTGACCGCTGTCACCCTCACCCGCCTGCCTGTTCTTCGCACAGCCTGTTCTTCGCACTTGCTTTGACCTCCTCGGGGTGGTAACCTGCGTGGTTCCTTCCGAGCCGCGCATCAGCCGCGCATCAGCCGCTCATCAACCTGGACCCGTGGGGTTTGGCGGTAGCCCGAATGCCTGGAATCGCGGGATTCGGAAGCAGCAAAAAAGGGGTTCGTCTTTGCTCGAAACTGAAACCAACTCTCTTCCTGAAAACGCCTACCTTCCGTTGAAGCCCGGCGAGTCCTACCACCCCATCGTCTCCGCGCAATCCAGGCCGCCGGAAGCTTACTTGGCGCGCGATCTTCTGGGGCATCTTGTTCTGCATCGTCTTCAGCGTCGCCTCGGCCTACTCCACGCTCAAGGTGGGGCAAGGAATGGAAGCGGCAATTCCCATCTCCATCCTGGCCATCGGCCTGTCGCGCATCTTCAAGCGCCGCTCCAGCCTGCTTGAGAATGTCATCATCATCGGAATCGGCGGAGCTTCAGCCGCTGTGGTGGCTGGCGCGGTCTTTACACTTCCTGCGCTGTACATCCTGCGCCTCGATCCTCGCCCGGTGCAGACCATCTTCATCTGCCTTGCCGGCGGTTGTCTCGGCGTTCTCTTCCTCATTCCACTGCGCCGCTACTTCGTGCGCGAGATGCACGGCCAGTTTCCCTTCCCCGAGGCGACAGCCATCACCGAAGTCCTGGTCACCGGAGAAAAGGGCGGCTCGCAGGCCAAACTGCTCCTCGCAGGCCACCGCCATCGCTGCCATATACGACTTCTTTGTCACCACGTTTCATGTTTGGCGCGAGTATCTCGACTTTCAATTTATTCCCCTCATGCGCAACCTGGCCGAGCGCGGCCGCATGGTCTTTCAGCTTCGACGCCATCGGCTTCATCCTTGGCCTTGGCTACGTCATGGGCCTGCGCAGCGCAATGATTTTCTGCGCCGGCAGCATCATGACCAGCTTCGTTCTGGTCCCGCTCATCTGGTTCATCGGCAGCCACATTGACGTGGCCGTCTATCCCGCCGTCATTCCCATTTCCAAAATGACCGCGGCCGAAATCTATCGCAACTACGTGCGCTTCATCGGCGTAGGCGCCATCGCCACGGCAGGAATCGTCGGAATCCTCAAATCGCTGCGCATCGTTGCCGGCTCCTTCGGCATCGCGCTGCACGCCTTTCGCTACGGCGAATCCGCTCACACCGAGCGCACCGACCGCGACGTCCCCATCCTCTCAATCCTTCTCGGCGTCGTTGCCGGCGCGCTCTGCGTGGCAGTCTTCTTCGGCCGCCTGCACGTCTCCTGGACGGTCTTGATCCTCGGCCTGATCCTCACGCTCGTCTTCTCTTTTTTCTTCACCTCGGTTGCCGCCAACGCCATCGCCACCACAGCCAACAATCCGGCGTCCGGTATGACCATGCTCACCGTCATTGTCTCCTCGGTGGTTCTGCTCAACTTCGGCCTCTCCGGCACAACCGGCATGTTCTTCATCATGGCGATTGCGGGCATGGTCTGCACCGCTCTCTGCGCATCGGGCCAGTTCATCACCGACCTCAAAATCGGTTACTGGCTCGGCTCCACGCCCGCCGCGCAGCAAAAGGTCAAGTTCCTCGGCGTCGCCGCGGCAGCCATCACCGCCGGACTCACAATCGTCCTGCTCGCCCACACCTTCCAGTTCGGCGAAGCCGCGCCCGGCGACGCGCGTCAGGTCCTTGCCGCGCCGCAGGCCTCCATCATGAAAGCCCTTGTCGTGGGATTCATGAGCCGTCAGCCGGTCGCCTATCTGCTCTTCGGTATCGGCGCCCTCATTACCCTGATATTGGAAATGCTCGGCAAATCTTCCATGGTCTTCGCCTTGGGAATTTACCTGCCACTCGGCCTCACTTCGCCAATTCTCGCGGGCGGAGTCCTCTCGCATCTTGTCAACAAGCGCGCAGAAAAAACTGGCGGCGAGCGCGGCCGCGGAATTCGCGAGCGCGGCGTCATCCTCGCCTCGGGACTCATGGCGGGCGGCGCGCTCGGCGGCGTCCTCGGAGCGTCCATGCGCCTCTTCCCGGCATTCCGCGAGGACCTCATCGCCACTCCGTTCTACGCGAACGATCTCGTCTCGCAGCCGGTCTCCGCGCTGCTGTTTCTTGGCCTTTGTGTCTATGTTTGGCTCGGTTCCCTCAAGGGGGAGAAGGAGTTCTGATGGATCAGGCAGGAAAATACATCGCCGACGCTGTGCTCGGCATTGACACTCTTTGGGGTGGTGACGTCATGTGTCCCTCCGGCACGGGGCGCTTTATCGCCGACTCCTGGTTCTCCGATGAGCCGCTGCCCGCGGCCTACACCCATCCGGCAGCCGAGCGCCTGCGGCAATCCGGCGGCGTCACCGGCAAGACCGTCGATCGCGAGGCAGTGGACGAGTACCTTCGCGCCGTCGATCTGCCCAAAGCTATCGCCGGTCTCCGCGCCGAAGCGCCAAAGCTCGGCGGCCTGCGCCAACCCTACCTCACCGGCCTCGCTGTTTGTCTTGAGACAATGTTCTCGCTCGCCATGGAAGTCATCGGCAAGGGCGATCCGGTGCCCTATACCCGCGCTGTTGAGGCGTCAACAGGAAAGCCGCCCGAGCCCTCCAAACCAGGCGCCAAGCGCGAGCGCGTGGCCCAGTTGCTGGGCCGCGCCGGTTTCCCATCCTCGAATGCAGGCGAGCTGCTCGACGCCGTCGATGCCTGGCGCCGCATCCACACGGTTCCCATGGCCTCGGTGCGCGCACTGGGCGCGGCCGTCATCGCCTACTTCGACAACCTCAGCGCAAAAAATCTGCTCCCCTATCTTCCTAACGTCCTTTCGCGCGTGCCCCGCGCCAACATCGACTTCCTGCCCATCAAGGACGCCTGGTTCTCCGGCTCCATGAACTACCTCGGGCGCGCGCGCAATCCCGACGGCTCTCCGCAATACGAAGCCAGCTACGAGATCAACGCATCGCTGCAAATGTCCTATCCCGAATTTGAGCAGCTCGTCAGCCACGAAGTGGTTCCCGGCCACGTCACCACCTTCGCCTACCTGCAGGACCTCTACGTGCGCGGCAAGGCCGGCTTTGAAGCCACCGTCCTCACCATGAACACGCGCGCCGCCACCCTATTTGAGGGCCTGGCCAACAACGCCATTCTCATTGCGCACGCTGTTACTGAAGTGGAAGAGTTGCCCGACGAAGACCTGCAAATCGGCGTGCTCCTCGCCCTCTTGCAGGACGATGCCAAGAATCAGTCTTCGTATCTAACTTGGGGCGAGCAGCGCCCGCAGCCCGAAGTCGCTGCCACGCTGCGCCATGATTTTCTCGTCACGGCAGAGCGCGCTGATAAATTGTCCGGCGCCTGGGGACGCCATCCGCTCTTAGGCCGCATGTATCTCCCGGCCTACCGCTCGGGCACCGAAAAAGTCGCGGAACTGCGCCGCACTTACCCTCCCGCCCGCGTCCTCCCCGCTATCTATGGCTGCAACGGATTAGTCGACATCCAAACCATCGACCAGGTCTTGAAAAGCTAGTTCCGTGAAGTGGTGATTTCGTAATTGTGCCCACGAGCTTGTCCAAACTTGATTGCCTCGGCGCTTGCTGTATCGGTGGCAGATGCGGCTGCAGGGCCCAGTTGCGGCTATCGCGCCTCTCTCTGCGGGCTTGAGACGAGAACCGGTTTCTGAAGCAACTTCTGGCGGAGCGACGCTGGAGTGGATTTTTTCAAAGGTGCCTTGCAAAAGATAGCGGCTCGACGCCAGCAGAACGACGGCACTGGCGAGACGGCATCTACGACCAAGTGCGGTCGATGATGTCGCTGCAAGGCGTTTGACTATCGAGCGGATGTGCTGCTGGCGCGGGTAAGCCGGGCGGCTTTTACCGCTGGCTTACCGTCGAGCGCCAAGGAAGAAGAGATGGAAGTGCGCGCAGCGATTCACGAAGTAGTGCTGGAACATCGCCGTCGGTACGGCTATCGGCGGGTGAGCCGCGAGTTGCGCCGCCGTGGCTTGGTGTGAACCACAAGCGGTGGCGCGGCTGATGCGCGAAGACAACCTGCTTGCCGTGCAGCCGCGGCCTGGGTTCGACCACTGACTCCAATCATCAACTGAAGGTCTATCTGAACCTGGCTGCGCGCATGCAATTAACCGGGATCAACCAGCTATGGTAGCCGACATCACTTATATCCGGCTGCCGGCCGAGTTCGTCTATCTGGCTGTGGTGCTGGATGCGTTCTCGCGCAAGGTGGTGGGCTGGGCGCTGGGCTCAGCCTGGCAGCGCAACTGACGGTGTCCGCGCTGCGCAGGCCATCGCGCAACGGCAGCCGCTGCCCGGCCTGGTACACCACTCTGATCGCGGCAGCCAGTATGCTTGCCGGGAGTATGTGAACCTGCTTGAGAGCCACGGCATGCTGCCCAGCATGAGCCGGCCCGCCAACCCTTACGACAACGCCAGCTGCGAGAGCTTCATGCGCACTCTCAAGCGGGAAGAGATCTACGCCAACAGTTACCGCGATCTGGAAGACCTTCGCGCTCACATCGAGGAGTTCATCGAGCGTTATTACAATCGCATCCGGCTTCACTCGGCGCTTGGCTACCTGCCGCCGGAGGAGTTCGAACAAGCTGCGTCAGGACAGGCGAATGGTTCAGGCGCAGCCAGCATGAGTTTTTTCAGGCATGGGGAAATTTATCCACCCGATGGCCAGAAAAACCGGGAGCGGTTCTGGTGCTCCGCTCCCGGCGCTCATCCGTACGGATGAGTCTCCAACCGGCTATTCCTTGGCGGGTTGCTCTCCAGCAGAGCCCGACTCCGCTTCACCGGTTATCGACTATGCTCAAGGAGAAGCAACGCCTTGAGAAGACAATCACACTAAACGGCAACTGTGTCTTCGGAAAAATGTCTCACCCAAGGGGTTCACCCCACGGTGCCCCAGGTCTCGATTTTGAGACCTGGGAAACCACGAAATCACGCGGTCGGAGTACACCGCGCAAATGCATGCGCAACCCCTACTTCACCGACCCCACAATCAAATCGCTAGGCCCCGGCAGGCCGATCCGGCGAACCTCGCCGAACCCTGCACCCTTCATCCAGGTTGTATATTCCGACTCGTTGTAATCGGCTCCCGCTTCGGTGGCCACAAGCATATTCACTGAGAACAGCGCCGCCTGCAGAGGCCCGGTCTTGTCGGGATTGAGGATGAAGTCCTGCACCACCAGCCGCCCATGCGGCGCCAGTGCCTGGCGGGCGCGGCGAAAGATGTTCCGGTTCTGCTCCTCGGTAAACATGTGGCAAATCGCGTTCAAGATGATGATGTCGTAGCCCGAGCCAAAATCGTCATGCAGCATGTCGCCGATGCGAATGCTCACCTGTGCGGCCACTCCAGCCTTGCTCACATACTCCGTTGTCAGCGGCGTCACCTCGGCCAGATCCAGGATCTCGCACTTCACATCGCGGCTGGCCTTTGCGAACGCGATGGAGTAGACGCCGGAACCGCCGCCCAGATCGAGGATGCGGCGAACACCCTCTGTGCCCAGAGCTTTCACCACCAGCGGCGCGCGGTCCTTGGCGATATTCTGCATGGCGGCAATGAAGTTGGCCGTCCACTGGGGATTCTGTTCGCGGCCAATCTCGACCGAGGTTCCGGATCGCACGGCATCGGTCAGTGTGCTCCAGTAATGCCACATGTCGGCCATGTGCAGCAGGCCGTCACGTTGGTTATCTTTGGAGCCCCGCCAAAAAAAGCGCGCCGTCTCGGCAGTGTTCCTGTACTCGTTGCCGCTCTTCGTGAGCAGTCCGAGAGCAACCAGCGCGTTCAGCAGAATGCCTGCGCCGCGAGCATTTGCGTTGATCTTTATCCCCACCTCTGCGGCGCTCGCGCCCTCCCCAACGGCAGTAAAAATGTCGAGTTCAAGCGCTGTAAGAAGGCATCGGCTCGGCATGTTGCTGCCGATCATCTCATGCAGGCGATCGGGCAGCACTCCTGCTCTATCGCGGGCCGCCATGGCCGCGCGAAACTTATCTCCATGCTCCACGGCCATGGCCTTCATCGCCGCGGCATCGTTCCACACCAGCCGGTCCACGGGTTTGCCCACCTGCCTGCCATCGGCCAGATGCTTGCTCACGATCTCGGGTACATCGGACGGCTGAACGCGCCGGTACCACACTCCCTCCGGATAAACGACCATTAACGGCCCTTCATCGCACAGTCCAAGGCAACCGCACGTCGTCAGTTGCACATCGTTGCCCAAACCGCGCACCTCGATCTCGCGATCCAGCTCCTTAAGCACTGCAAATGACCCGCTGGCCGGGCAACAGGCAACGCCCTCCGGTTTTTGCTGCGTGCAAACCAAAATATGAAAGCGGAACGGTTCCATCGCAGTCTCCAATCCAAGTCTCTGATCCCAGTTTCCGATCCCGTTTTTTTGATCCTGAATCAATGCTAGCGCCTCACCCTGCAGCGCGCCCATTTCTTCGACGCATTCAGAGGGGTGGGCCGGCGATTGCGGCCTTCTGGACTATGCGCTGGACAACGTCGCCTGAATTTGATCGGGCGCTTGCACCTCGACAATCGCCATGCCGCCCACAACGGGGAATCGGCGCCTCAAGACGCAATTTCCACATTGGAATTCCCTCATTGCGGCAAAGCCGATGAAGCTATTGCCGCATCGCGCCGATTCAAGAGTGTAGGCGTTCTACGCGGTGCGCTCGTCCGTCTGTCTTCAGCGCATCCGCAGTGGCGATCGCCGCGGGGGTGGCTTCGATGACGAATCGCACCGAACTGCTTGAAGCCGCGCTGGACAGCCTCCCGGATGGCATTGCCGTCTTCGGCACAGAAGGCGAGGTGATCTTTTGGAACCAGGCCGCGCAAGGCATTACCGGCTACGCAGCAATGGAGTTGCTGGCGCAGCCGATTCCCGAAAGCCTGGAGCCGCTCCTGTTGCAGCTAAACCGGAATGAGGAGCCGCGAGCGGACCGAGAGCAGCCCGCACGCCGCCGGGCGTTGGTCCACGCGCGTCACAAGCTGGGCCACGCCGTGCCTGTTATCTCGCGGACTCTGGTTCTGCGCGACGGTTTCGGCGAGCGCATCGGCGCCGCAGCGGTCTTTCATCCCACGCTGAGTCTGGATGCATTGCCGCACCGCGAAACTGCCGAAAACTCGGATGTAGAGGAGAGTCGTGCAGAATTCGAAGCACGCCTGCAAACAGCATTGGACGACTTTGTGCGCGGCGGTCCACCCTTTGGCGTTCTGTGGATCGCCATCGATCAGGCAGAAGAGTTAGGCAAGACGCATGGCGCGGGCGCCCACCGGACGATGCTTGACAAGGTGCGGCACGCCCTGGCGCAGGGCCTTCGACCGGCCGAGGAGATGAGCCGCTGGGGCGACGACGAGTTCCTCGTTGTGGCCCACGATCGCAGCGCGGAGGTGCTCGCGGCGCATGCGCGAACTCTGGCCGGGCTAGCGAGGACCGCGGACTTCCGCTGGTGGGGCGATCGCGTCTCGCTCACGGTGAGTATCGGCGCGGCGCAGGCTGTCGGCAGTGACGCCGAAACGCTGGCGCAACTGCTCGAACGCGCGCGCGAGGCCATGTTATCCAGCAGCCGGGCAGGCGGTAACCGGGCCACTGCCGCGCCCGGCAGCAACCAGCCAACGCCTGCAATGGAGGATTCCACATGCTCGCCGTCGTAGGCATTTTCCTGGTCTTTGCGGCCATCATCGCCGGCTTCCTGATGGAGAAGGGCCACATGACCGTCCTTCTTCAGCCCGCCGAACTGCTGATCATTGCGGGCGCAGCATCGGGAACCCTGTTGGTAGCGAACCCCATCCGCACTCTGAAGGCCATAGTCGACGGACTCGCCGCGACGCTCAAAGGCTCGCCCTTCACAAAGGACCGTTACCTGAGCACGCTCAAAATGATGTACCAGTTCCTCAACAAGGTGCGCAAGGAAGGTCTGCTGTCCGTCGAGATGGACGTGGAAAAGCCGGCGGAGAGCGACCTCTTCAAAAACTATCCCTCGTTCCTCAACGACCATCATGCCCGGGACTTTGTCTGCGACACGCTGCGCACAGTCATCACGGGAGGGGTGGAGCCGTTCGACATGGATCAGATGATGGAGCTGGACATGGAGGTGCATCATCACGAAGCGATTGAGCCCGTGGATGCGCTCGCGACGGTGGCCGACTCGCTGCCGGGCCTGGGCATTGTGGCCGCCGTGCTCGGGGTGGTGATCACGATGGGGTCTCTCGGCGGCCCGCCCGAGGAGATCGGGCAGCATGTCGCCGCGGCCCTTGTCGGCACCTTCCTCGGAATTCTGCTCTGCTACGGCGTTGTTGGGCCGTTGAGCGCCAACCTGCGCAAGACTGCCGATGAGCACAACGAATATCTCAATGTGCTGCGCGTCCTGCTGCTGGCGTTTCTTAAAGGCTCGGCGCCCATGATCGCTATCGAGATGGGCCGGCGCGCAATCCCTGCTTACGTCCGGCCCAGCTTCGACGAGATGGAGAAGACCTGCAAGAACAGGACCGAGCCGGCCGAAGCGGCCGCGGCCTAAGAGCAGGGAACAAGGGAACGAGGGAACAAGAAAGCAGGAACCGGGGAATAAGCATGGCGGCAAAAGCGCAACCCATCATCGTGATCAAGAAGAAGGGCGGCCACGGCGGCCATCACGGCGGCTCATGGAAAGTGGCCTACGCCGATTTCGTCACGGCGATGATGGCATTGTTCATTGTGCTCTGGTTGATGGGATCGAGCGAAAAAGTGAAGAAAGCGGTGTCCGGCTACTTCAACGACCCCGAGGGAACCGCCAGCCTGCTCGGCACCACAATGTCAGGAACAGGCGACGGCATCACATCGGCGCCCGAGCAGAATCTGCGGCAGTTGCAGGAGCTCAAGGAGAAACTTGAGCGGGAAATACAGGCCAGCAAGGCTCTCGAAAAGCTCAACAAGCAGATTGAGATGACCATCACCTCCGAGGGCCTGCGCATCGAGCTGATCGAAGACAAGGACGGGACGTTCTACCAGAGCGGCAGCGCGCAGCTCAGCCAAAACGGGCAGGAACTGCTCGCGCTGCTCGCCGCCGAACTCAAAACCCTGCCCAACCAACTCCTGATCGAGGGTCACACCGACGCGGCGCAATACTCCACCGACGCCAATTACAGCAACTGGGAGCTCTCGGCCGACCGCGCCAACTCCGCGCGCCGCCTGCTGCAGCAGCACGGCGTGCGCGCCGATCAGGTTACTCAGGTGCGCGGCTACGCCGACCAATTCCTGCGCGTGAAGAACAATCCCTACGACCCCTCCAACCGCCGCATCACGATCTTGGTGAAGAATCAGGATGGCGCGTCGCCGCCGCAGTTCGCCCACGCAAGTGTGGTGGGCAGCGCGCCGGCTGCGAAGCAGTGAACAGTGGACAGTGATCAGTGGTCAGTGGTCAGTGATCAGTGGTCAGTGATCGGCCGGGAGGGCATAGTACGGTGTACGTCGAAATGTCGCAGATGCGCCCGGTTCAATCTGTCAGGGATGTGACCGGTCCGTACCCCTGCGCACCGACTACCCCCCTCCCCTATATGGCATACCTCTATATTTGAAAACAAAGGAGTTACGGGGCGGATATATACCGGGGACTACGGGGCTGGAAGGCTCAAGGATTTTCGGTCCGTTCCCGAGCTCTTCCTGGAGCCTAAGACAAGCTTAGGGAATTTGCGGAACTAATCTGCAGTGAAACAACTTAATTAAGTCCTTTGGATTCAGTTGGCGTGAGAAATGAGCGCTTGACTTCAGAAACTGTGAGGCAGTGGGCGATACAAGCCGATTGCCGGGGCTGCCTGCTGTGGTCTGCGCTTCCGTCCCCGGTCCCCGAAAGCGAGGGACCGGGGCCACCCTCGTTGTGGTTCGGGAAAAGGAACGAGGGATCAGGGCCACCCGCCTGTGATCAAGCGACGTTTAAATGAGTAAAAACCTCCTTCATAAACGGCTCGAAGGTGGCGGAATCTTCACCCAGGAGGCCGGTTAGATTGTAGTAGGAGGATATGAGCGGGTCCCGTTTTATCCGTCTATGGACTTCGGGAGTAATGCAGCTTGCAACTAGGATCGTCCATACCTGGGGGGTAGATCGGCGAACTTCTTCGAAAGATTTCTTTGCCGCCCCGTAACGCTCTAGCGCCCCGGCGGTGTCCGAGCCCCCCTTCACTTCTAGGGCGCAGGTGGTCGCGCCGCTCGGGTCTAAGAGCGAAACATCCGGGTCACTGGAGAAAAGAATTGAGGCGCGGTTCGTTAGCAGGATGCCGCGATAGCGCTCGATCTGGCCGACCTGTTCCTCCAACCTGGCGGGATCGTAGAGCTCGACGGCCGGCCCGGTTCTCGGTATTAGGGCCGCTAGCAGATTGCGCTCCTTTACTGCCTTAACTAGGAGCCGCTGGACCACCTTCTCGGCCTCCTCACCGATAGCATTGCGCCAGGAGCCGTCGATCTGTGCCCCGGTGGAGGTAAGCAGAATGCCGTAGAGCTCCTGCTTGGTGATGCTCTGAATCGAGGAGTCCACGATTAGGGTAATGTGCTCATTGAAAAGGCGGGCAAGTGTCAGCGCTTGGGCCTCGCTGAGTGAAAGGCGATTTTCTTTGTCGGTTTCGAATTTCTTAAGATCTACGCCAGCTTGTGCCAAATACCCCACGGACTTCTGCGAGAGTGCCGCGACGTTGCGGTAATACGCTAGAAGCCGGGGATGTTCCCGCAGCAGCTTGGGGTGACAGAACACCTCAATCAGGCGAAAGTCTCCATTGCCGTTGATGTAGGCAAACGAATCCTCGCCGATTCCCCACTTGTTACGCTCGTCCCACGAGTACAGCTGTTCGATAGGGAATAGCTCCGCCACGAGGCCTGGAAAGGCAATGGTGTTGTATTCCTTCAGCTTGCGATAGAAAAACGTCGAACGTAGGCGGTAGTTGATACGGTGGGTTTCAGCCAGTAGCGCTGCCTCGTCGGTTGACCTGGTCACTTTTTCTCCCATACCTAAGCGCTCTTTCGCAGTTCTGGCCGACCGTCTTTCCAATTTTGCTGAGCTGGCTCTTCCTTTGAGCCGCCTTGGCTATTCCCTGTGTCTACGCTCAGGCTCAAGTACTCGGAGCGGGGATCGCTCATCGTTCTCTTACCTCTTCCGCCACACGAATACGCATTTCCTGATTTCACGTCGCCCGTGCAGACCCATTTGCTGGCTGCTGTTGCCCTTTCCTATTGGGAGCGCCCAGATGGCCTCAACGTCAAAGCCGGCCTGCTCAGCGAAATCGGACAGGATCAGATCAACAGGCACGTGTGCACCCTGATATCGTACATTGTCGTTGACCATCACGAACGGCGCCCCTGATCTCAGCACCCTCGCGCTCGCAAAGATCAAAAGAGAAAGTTCAAAGAAGTAGTTCTTAACCATCCGAACAATGCCGGGGTTGTTGATCGTCTTATCCTGCTTGCAGGTGTCTAGGTATCGGAGGATGAGCCCAAGCATCCGTTGCGAATCGAAGGCTCTGGTGGCGGCGCGATAGACGTCCTCCCCAAATTTCTCCTGTAAGTCCGTCTTCTCCTTGTTTTCCACTGTGCAGGACAGCATGGTCTGCCGCAGCGCTCGTACTCCGTCTTCGCCCGCTCCAAGCATGGCCAGCTCCAGCGCATAGGTCCTCGTGTAATCGTATCTGTTGCAATAAGGTGGCGAGGTAATGAGACCGGAAATTGAGTTGGGCTCCATCGTCGGGAGTATATCCAAGCAGGAGCCGGACTTTAGCTCGATTTCCCCAGGCTTCGAGACAATCGCCGGCTCTTCCGGGAACAGCGCAAGCTGCCCGATCTCCCGTCTCTCGATATCCTCCGCTATCTGAGAAAGTTTGTCAGCGATAGCTTCACTGAATTTCTGAATCGGCCCCTTGTCAAATGCCGTCTTGCCCAGGCATCGCCCAGACCGCTGGTCCCAGCGCAGGTACTGACCGTCCTTGCGTGTGAAGCTGATCTCTTCAAGCACGCACATAGCTGCGAAGCGGAGCACTCTGGAGAGTAGCGGGTCTCGTTCCCGCGAGGAATCGAAAAGAAACCGTTCAAGGTGCCGTTCATTCTCCTCCGGAAATGCACCAGCGGTAATGTGCAGGTGCACAAATGGCTGCCTCCTCCCCGGCTTTTCCCATTTGCATTCTGCAATCCTTTTACGGAGTTGCTTCGCGAGCTTGATTTTGTCCGCGCTTAGGACCGCCTTGCGCACCTCAACTATTTCTGCGCTACTTGGCAGCAATTCGATTCCCACGGCGTCGAGGCCCAGTTCTGCCGCGATCAAAAGGGTCGTGCCGCTACCCGCAAACGGGTCCAGAATCCGCCCTTTGGTAAGCCCTGTTCTATCTATAATGTAGCGAATTAGAGAAGCAGAAAAACCCTCACGGTACTTGCACCAACGGTGACCGATCTCTTCCCGATTTGCCTGGAAGCTAACCAAAGTGCGGTCAAGGTCGCGATTTACCTTGATCTTCGAGGCGAACCGTTCGGTCAGGGTTTGGTCCGCCTTTTCGATTTCCGCCAGAAAGTCCAGGTGCCTTGGAGGAAGTTCGGCGATTGACGTTATCAGCCCCATACTGCCGTTCCACCTTGTCTAAAGAATGAGGGTATCAGGTGAATCCGTCCCCGGCGCGGCGCTTCAGTCCGTTTAACCATTTGAATTCCCGGTTTGGCACCCAATCGCCAGAGTGCTAATCGGGTATTGATTACTCCTCAAAAGTCGGCTTTGCGACTAGAATCCCGGAATTTCACGGTTCCGAACGGTCGACCGGTAACCCGTAAACTGCCCACCACCGGGCAATCACGTGAGGAGCAGCTATTGGCCGCGATTCGATTCGCGCCGCCCCTACGGGGCTGGTTCTCCTTTTGTGTGCCGCTTTCCCAGGAGTGCCCCTTCCCCTTCGGCTACGCTCAGGGTCAGGGTTCTCCTGGGCTATTTTCGTTTCGTCCCTACGGGACGAAGAGCCGAGTCTCGCCGAGCTGCCCCAAATCGCACCTGTTCTATCAACAAAAAATGTTTATGCGCTTTCCCTGATACTCATCAGCGGAGACGCTTGTGGCAGCCTCCGCTAATTCCCTGACAACATGAATTCGTACATTGGCATCTCGGTATCCCAGGTCTCAAAATCGAGACCTGGGGCACCCCGGGATGGTGCAAAATTAAATTGTCAAAGACCTAGGTTACTCTGGATGGTGAGGAGAATTTTGGCCTAGGATGTCTGTTTCCCAGCGCTTTGCCTTTGCTGTTCTTGCTGTGCCGCTTCTGGCAATCCCTTTTTTGCGCGCGCAACTGCCCGAGGCTCCGTCTTCGGCGCCCGTGCAATCGACTGCCGGCCTGTGGACCGCGCCGCACTTCTCCGTCGATCCGAAGACTTTATATGAGGCTGCATCCGCGGTAGCAGCGCCCGACGGCGCCAATGTGACTGAGTTCGCCGACGACGAGAGCTTCACCTTCGACGCGTCGGGACGCACGGTGCATATGGGCCATTTGATCTTCAAGGTGCTCACGCAAAAAGGCGCCGAAGGGTGGGACTCTCTCTCGGTGGGATGGGAGCCGTGGCACGATGCCCGGCCCATCATCCGCGCGCGCGTGATCGCGCCGGACTTCAGCGTGCATACGCTCGACCTCAACACGGTTACCGAAGCCCCGGCCCGCGGAGGCGATTACAAAATCTACAGCGACGGCAAGAGGCTGCGCGCGCCTCTGCCCGCCATCGCTCCCGGCGTGGTGGTCGAAGAAGAGTACACAGAGACTGAAACCGCGCCGCTCTTCGTTCCCGGCCACGTGGGCCGCGTCGTCTTCGGGTCGGAAGACGTTCCGGTGGCGCATAGCCGCGCGATGTTCGATGCTCCCACAGCTTTGCCGTTGCGCACCAACCTGCTGCTTCTGCCAGGCGTGAAGCCGGTGCGTACCGAGGCCAATGGACGCGTGACCGTTGTCTTCGACATCGGCCCGCTTGAAGGCATCGAATCGCGCGAACCCTTTCTTCCGCACAACACTGTCCTTTATCCGGCGATCGAATTCTCCACCGGAGCATCGTGGCAGCAGATCGCGGCCGAGTACGCGAAGATCGTCGACGGCCTCGCCGATTCCGCCGCTGTCAGGGCCGTCGTCGAGCCGCTCATCGCAGGAAAAAAGACGGCTGCGGAGAAGGAAGCGGCCATCCTCGACTATCTTGACCGCGAGGTGCGTTACACCGGCATCGAATTTGGCGAAGCGGCCATTGTGCCCCACGACCCCGCGGAAACTCTGGCCAAGAAATACGGCGACTGCAAAGACAAGGCCACGCTGCTGGTGGCCATGCTTCGCTCCGCAGGGATCCCCGCTTATGTGGCGCTGCTCAATGCCGGATCGCGCATGGATGTTCCCGCCGAGCTGCCGGGCATGGGAATGTTCGACCATGCCATCGTTTATGTTCCCGGCGACCCGGCGTTGTGGATCGACGCCACCGATCGCTATGCCCATCTGGGCCAGTTGCCGATGGCCGACCAGGGACGCCGGGCGCTGATTGCCCGCGCCGAAACCACCGCCCTCATCAAAACGCCCGAGTCGGCTTCCGAAGACAACGGAATAGTGGAGACCCGCGAGTTTACGTTGACCGAAAATGGGCCCGCCAATGTAGTCGAGATCACCGAGCCGAGGGGCGTACTGGAGTCGGTTTTTCGCGCCTACTACGCCGACAAGCCCGACAATGACACCCGCGACGGCCTGCGCGCGTACGTTAGGTCGGAGTATTTTTCCGACGATCTGACCAAGGTCGACCGCACCGATCCCGCCGACCTCTCGCTGCCGTTCCAACTTACCATCGCCTGTGAGAAGGCCAAGCGCGGCTACACCGGACTGGAGGACGCGCAGGCCGCCATCCGCCTCGACAAAATCTTTCAGTTGCTGCCCGACGACCTGAAGCGCAAGGACGATACGGACGAAAACAAGCCCAGCGGACCCGGCAAGCCGAAAAAGCCGCGCACCGAGGACTGGGAGATGAATGCCGCCTTCAGCACCGCGTGGAATTACCGCATCGCGCCGCCTGCTGGGTTTGTCCCCAAGGAACTGCCTAAGGACACGGCCATCCAGCTCGGCCCCGCGCTGCTCACCGAGAAATTCTCCGCCGAAAAGAATGGCGTAGTCACGGCAAAGCTGGTCTTCGATTCCGTCAAGCGCCGCTACACCGTCGCCGAGGCAACCGCGCTGCGCAATCAAGTGGCCGAGCTCATCGATGGCCCCGCGATTTCGATCGACTTTGAGCCCGAGGGCGCGGTCCTGCTGCGCGAAGGCAAGGTGGGTGAAGCGCTGGCCAGCTATCGCGCGCTGATCGCTCTCAACCCCAATGCAGCCGTGCATCATCTGCAAGTGGCAAACGTGCTGCTCGATGCGGGAATGGGCGAGGCCGCGCGCGATGAAGCGCGCCTGGCGGTCAAGCTCGATCCCAGCTCGGCGCTGGCGGAGCGCGTGCTGGCTGACATCCTGAAACACGATTTGGTGGGCCGCGAGTTGCGCGCGGGCAGCGACCTGAACGGAGCCGCCGATGCGTACCGCAGGGCCATCAAGCTCGATCCCGACGACCACAGCGCCCAGGCTGACCTGGCCATCCTGCTGGAATACGACCCTGCCGGGCGCCGGTTCAGCGGCCAATCCAAAATGAAAGAGGCCATCGCGGAGTATCGGGCGCTGGGCCAGGACAAGCTTGAGGATCTCGGCCTCGCTGACAATCTGGCCTTCGCTCTCTTCTACGGCGGAGACTACGCTGGCGCGTACAAGGCCGCGCAAACGCTCAATCCTGAGCCCAAGGCGCTGCTCGCCGCCTGCATGGCCATGATGCAGGACAGCAAGGCCGGCATCGCCGAGGCCAACAAGCGATCCACCGGCGGCGATTCGTTCAAAGATACCGCGCGCACCGCCGGCGAAATGCTGATGAACATGAGGCAATATTCTCAAGCCGCCGATTTTCTTGAGGCAGGCGCGGCCGGCGACAATGCTGCGCGCACTCTTGGATTGGCCAACATGCTGCGTGGCGCGCCTCACCACGAGGACGTGCGCTTCGCCAATACGCCCGCCGATGTCGCGCGGCGATTCACCCTGGTTCCCTTCGATCTCAATCTGACCGAGGCGAGCTTCGATGCGTTGCTCAGCCGCAATGCGCTCAAGGCGATGAACGCCGAGGACGCCGACGAGCGCAACGACATTCTTGAATCCCCCAGGAAGATGAACAGCGAGCTTGCCCGCGAAGGCAGTTCGCTCGACGTGACTGAAGACATTCTGTTGCAAATGCTCGATCCCAAGGGCGAGGGCGACGACACTACCGGGTACCGCGAGAAGGTGGAAAACCTGAACGGCGCCACCACCACCATTTTTGTGGTAAAGGAAAATGGGCAATACAAAATGCTCGACACGCTCGACGACCCCAATGCCATCGCGCTTGAAATGCTCGACCGCATCCAGGCCGGCGATCTGAAAGGCGCCAAGGTGCTGCTCGATTGGATGCGCGAGGACCAGCACCTCGCGGGCGGCGACGACGAGTTCGGCGGACCCGTCTTTCCGCGCTTCTGGAGCAAGGGAGAAGCAGCCGACGCTCGCAAAATGAAGCTCGCGGCCGCGGCCATCATGGTAGCCAGCAAGCCCACCGTCGCTCAGGGCGTTACCATTCTCGAGGAGGGCCTCAATGACGCCGCCGGCGATCGCGAACGCACCAATATTCAACTTGCACTCGCTGACGGCTACATGCTTCAGGACGACTTTCCCAAGTTGCTCGATGTCTCCTCGGCGCTGCTCAAGCAGGTTCCGGAGTCAAAGCAGATCTTCATTTACAAAGTCGTGGCGCTCGAGGGGCTCAATCGCTACGACGAAGCCCTCGCGCTGGCCGATGACAGGCTCAAGCTGCTCGACAACGATGCCGACGCATTGCAAATGAAGATGGAGATCGAAGTCGATCGCGGCAATTATGCGGCAGCACGCGTTTGGGCGCAGAAGCTGTCCGACCTGGGCAAGGACGACGCCATGATGCTCAACAACGTTGCCTGGTACTCGCTCTTCACCGGCAAGGCCGGCGAGGACGACGTCGCCAAAGCGATCCGCGCGACGGAAATGGAAAAGGACGCACCGGGCATCCTGCACACCCTTGCCTGCCTTTATGCCGAAACCGGCCGAACCAAAGAAGCACACGATGTGCTCTTGCGCGCCATGGACCAGTGGAATCTCGATGAGCCGAACGACGAGGTCTGGTACGTTCTGGGCCGCATCGCCGAACAGTACGGCGAGCGCGACATCGCCATTGCCGACTACCGCAAGCTCAAGAAGCCCGAGAAGATTCTCGCCATTCCCACCTCAACCTGGCGCCTCGCGCAAACGCGGCTCAAGGCGATGGGAGCGGACGAATCTTCATCAGCCAAATAGACCGGCGCCGGCGTTTCCCCTGCATCCGCGCCGTCCGCCATGGTTCCGCTTCTCACTTGCATCTCATATAGTATAGGGGAGTATATTACCTACCAGGGAGAACGAATTGTCGCATATTTCGAAAAACAAGACGAAGACGCTGTCTCGTGTCCGGCGCATCAAAGGCCAGGTGGAGGCTATCGAACGGGCTCTTGAAGGGGAAGGCGAATGCGAGGAGATTCTGCAACTGGTTGCTTCCTGCCGCGGCGCCCTTAATGGACTGATGGCGGAGTTGATCGAAGGCCACCTGCGTTTCCATGTGCTCGACACGGCGCAGAAAACACGCCCAGCGCAGCAAGCGGCGGCCGACGACCTGATCGCCGTGGTGAAGCGCTACTTCAACTGAAAAGTCAGGAGTGGTCATGGCCGTCACCCACGAAACCGCAACCCATCTTCACGAGCAGGAGCTGCATTCGCGCACCCACCAGCATCAAGAGGAAGGTCACGGTGGGGAGCACGAACATGAGCATGCATTCGAGCTGGTCGAGGTGCTCCGTGTTCTGTTCGTGGCATTGGCGGCGGCGGCGGTCTGGTTTCATCTATGGGAGCCATTCCATCGCGTCAGTGTCATAGGATTGGCAGCCACTCTGATTGGCGGCTACCCAATCTTCAAGGAGGCGGTTGAGAACATCGTCGAGCGCCGCATGACG
Organism: uncultured Acidobacteriota bacterium; assembly: GCA_963832535.1. Taxonomy (GTDB): domain Bacteria; phylum Acidobacteriota; class Terriglobia; order Terriglobales; family Acidobacteriaceae; genus Telmatobacter. Next base: position 58,366 of record CAWHUK010000018.1, on the reverse strand, counting down.
ATGGAACTGTCGATGACGATAGCGCTCGTCTCCGCTCTGGCCATCTGCGAGTTCTTTACAGCTTTAGTCATAACCGCATTTGTTCTGGCAGCCGAGATTCTGGAGGGGCTGACGGTCGGCCGAGGGCGGCGCGCCATTCAGGACATGCTGGATTTCCTGCCCCAGGTGGCCAGTGTGCTGCGAAACGGCCAGACTGTCGAGGTGCCCACGCTGACCATCCGTCCCGGCGAGATCGTTGTCATTCGACCCGGCAGTCGGATTCCCGTCGACGGCCAGGTTGTACAGGGCCACTCATTTGTTGAAGAGGCTGCGATTACCGGCGAGCCGATGCCGAGCGAGAAGACCGCGGGCAAGAAGGTATATGCGGGCACCATCAACCAGGCAGGCAGCCTTCAGGTGCGCGCTGACCGGCTCGGAAAAGAAACCACATTCGGCAAGATCATTGAAGCGGTGGAGAAGGCGGAGCATTCGCGCGCGCCCATTCAGAAGATGGCGGACCGCTTGGCCGGATACCTGGTCTACTTTGCGCTCGGCGCTGCGGTGCTCACGTTTCTGATCACGCACAATATCCGCTCCACGATTTCGGTCATCATTGTTGCCGGAGCCTGCGGCATTGCCGCCGGCACTCCGCTGGCCATCCTGGGCGCCATCGGACGCGCTGCTCGGCATGGCTCCATCATCAAGGGCGGAATCTACCTTGAGGCGCTTGGGCAACTCAATACCGTCTTCCTCGACAAGACGGGAACCCTCACCTTCGGCACTCCGTTAGTCACAGAAGTCAACCCTGCGCCGGGCGTGACCGAGAGTTCGCTCATTGAAGCGGCCGCCAGTGCCGAAAGCAGTTCGGAGCATCCGCTGGGCCGTGCGATCGTTCGCCTCGCGGAGCAGCGAAGCATTCCTGTCTCCCAACCAACTCATTTCGAATACCGGATTGGACGGGGAGTGCGGGCCGAAGTGGAGGGCGAAGAAATTGTTGCCGGCAATCGGCCGCTTTTCACTGAATTGGGACTGATGCTGCCCGAGCGCGCCGCCGCCGAGGGTACGGAGATCTTTGTTGCGCGCAACGGAAAGTACGTTGGATCGGTGGTTGTGGCGGATCAGTTGCGGCCCGGCTCCGCTTCAGCCGTCAAGGCCCTCCAGGAGATGAAGATCGATGTCGTCTTACTGACAGGAGATACCAGACAAACCGCGCAAGCGGTAGCCGGCCATCTCGGCATCCGCAATGTTCACGCCGAGCTTCTTCCTGAGCAGAAAACCCGTCACATCGCAGAACAGGTGCGGGAAGGGCGAGTGGTGGCCATGCTCGGCGACGGCATCAACGACGCGCCCGCGCTGAGCGAAGCCACCGTTGGTGTAGCCATGGGTGCGGGAACCGATGTCGCCCGCGAGAGTGCGGACGTGGTGCTGATCGGCAATGACCTCATGAAATTCGTTGAAACCGTTCGCGTTGCCAGAAATCTGCCGCAGCATCATCCTGCAGAATTTCTACGGCACTCTGATCGTCGACACCATTGGGATTGGCTTGGCCGCGGCAGGTTATCTCAACCCGCTGCTGGCAGCGTTCATCCACGTTGCATCTGAGTTGACTTTCATTCTGAATTCGACCCGTCTGCTTCCGCCGAGAGAATCGCAAGATGTTTCGAGCCGGGGCGAGGCGCCCTTCGCAATCTAAAGGCCGCGTGTAATTCACAGACTGAATCCTTTCCTCATGAACCGGACTCCCTACAGCATCGATCCTTACGGCGAGGACCGCTATCCCCCGCACCTCGGCTTCCGACACCTATGACACTGTCGAGTTCCTGCTCAAGCACGTGCAAAGCTCATGGTTCCCGCTCACCGACCGCAATCCGCAGATTTTTACCGACATTCCTTACGCCAAGGATTTTAGAAAAGCGACCGAGCAGATCTTTCACGAGAAAGCCGCGGCGTCCGGCGTCGAAGTGGAGGTACTGCCGCAGCCGTAAGACAGCGCAACCTTGCGCCGCCGGCACTCAGCATCTCGCAAGAAATGCCAATGTTAGCTCGAATTCCCTCGCAGGGAACCAATTCTCCGTTGTTCATGATGAAAGTTAGAGGCTAGAAGCTGGGAGCTAGAGGCTGTATCCTTGCCGTTGTGATGCCGCACGCACTGGCGCAGGCCGTGGAGATCGCGACGACCGCGCTGGCGGTGGCCGGTTTGGGATACTTCCTTGCGGCGCTGGTGGCGGCACGGGTTTATCTCGATCGCAGGCGAGCACCGCGGGCGCAGTTCGCGCCGGGCGTCAGCATTCTCAAATCGCTCAAGGGACTCGACCCCGGTATGATGGACGCCTTCCGCAGCCATTGCCGGCAGAGCTACGCGGGCGAGTACGAACTGCTTTTCGGTGTGGCGTCGCTCGACGATCCGGCCGTGGCGGCTGTCGAGCAGTTGCAGGCCGAGTTTCCGGGGCGATCCATCCGGCTGATCGAGTGCCCGCAGCGGCTGGGAGCGAACGGCAAGGTGAGCACGCTGGCGCAACTGGCCGCGCACGCGCAGCACGACTTTCTGCTCATCAACGACTCCGACATTACGGTGAGCCCGCATTATCTGGAGCGGGTGATGTGTTGCTTCGCGCCGGAGACGGATCCCTCAGGGGCTAAAGCCCCATTCATTTCTGCGGGCATCGATGTACGGGCCGAAGCCCGTACCCTTCAACGAGGGCTTGAGCGGGCGCCGGTGGGCCTTGTGACCGCTCTCTTCCGCGGGCGCGCGCACGGCTCGCTTTTTCGTGGCGGCTTGCCGTCGCGGCTGGAGGAGCTATGGATCGCCACCGACTTTCAGGCCAGTGTACTGCTCGCCAAAGTGCTTGAGGGCGGCTTGCACTATGGCTTCGGCGCTACGCTGGCGGTGAGCCGCGATGCGCTCGACAGCATCGGCGGCCTTGAACCCATTGCGAACTATCTGGCCGACGATTACGAGCTGGGTGCGCGCGTGGCGCAGGCCGGCTATCGCGTGGAACTGAGCGCCGAGGTGGTGGAAACCAGCGTTCCGGCCTACGGCTGGCGCGGCTTCTTCGACCACCAATTGCGCTGGGCGCGCACCATCCGAGGTGCGCGGCCTTGGGGCTACGTTGGCTTAATCTTCACGCATGGCATTGGTTGGGCGCTGCTCAATGTGCTGGCCAGCGGCCTGAGCCCCGTTAGCCTATGGCTGCTGGGGTTGAGCCTTTTCCTGCGGCTTGCGCAGGCTATGACCGTGGGAGCCGGGGTGCTGGGCGATCACCAGGTGCTGCCGAATCTGTGGCTGTTGCCTGTTCGCGACGCGATTGCGATGGGACTGTGGGTGGCAGGGTTTGCAGGCAACACGATCGTGTGGCGCGGAGAGCGATTTGCACTGAAGGGCGGAAAGCTGGAAAAGGCGAGTCAGCAAGTTAGTTAGCTAGTCAGTCGGCCACCGGCGTTGCGGACCCGCGGAGGGACAATACGGTCTGGATTCTTTGCCGGTTGGCGTCGCTTCGCGACTTCGCAAGTTGGCGGGTTCGCGCTGTGTTTCTTTTTAGTAAGTCCGCAGGATTCGCAGCAGCCGAGATGCGGCGCGGCCTTCCTTAAGCAGACGCATTCGCTAGTCGGCCGCGAGCGAGGGCACTTCATCCTTGGCGTGGATGGCTTTTGTGTCGAAGGTGAGGCATGCGCCCAGTTCGTTGAAATCCCTATCCCAGCGCGGGCGTTCTTCCGCAGCCAGTGCGGTGAGCGCGTTGCCTGATGCGCGCAGAATCTCGTACCAGATGTTCTGCGCCTGCCAGAGGGTCAGTTCAAACGGCAATTCGGCGAGGGTGCGGGCGAGGTGCAGCGCGCGGTCGAGCATCTCCAGCGAGCCCGAGGACATTTGCAGCTCAACCATGGCGCGCTTCATGCGCCTATCGGCGATATAGGAGAGCTCGGCAGTTTCAAGGGGAACCAGATCGGCCTTGGCGAGAGAGAGGAAAGAACGCACCTGCGCCTGGTCGATGGGATCGGTCTCGATGACGCGCCGGAGGCCGGCGTTGATGGCGAAGCCCGCGGCCAGCGTGAGCGCGGGCGGCTTGGGCAGGCCGGCCTGGGAGAGATAGTGGAGCAGGCTGGCGTGGTCCTGGTAGATGGTGGTGAGCGAGTTCTCGATGTCCCAGAGCGTGGAGTTGAGGATGAGTTCGACGATGCGGCGCTGCTCGTCGGAGAAGAGCGAGGTGAGCGAGTAGTCGGCGTGGCCGTAATAGCGGTCGATCTGGCGAATCACCTCAGGAAAGTCGGCGCGCTGCACGTGCTCCGCAGCCTCGGCGGCAAAGGCTTTAAAAGCGGCCGCATCGGCTCCGTCGTACGCTTTAACCGCGGCGGTAATGTTCTGATCGCCGAAGTGGAGCACCGCAAACGAGAAGCTTCGCGCGTTGCCGGTGATAGCGCTGGCGACGTGCGCGCGGCCCAGCGCCAGGCGTCCGCGGCCTGAGGTGTAAATGTCGTAAGAGATGCGGCGGACATGGAAGCAGAAGAGGTCGGTTTCGTCGGCAAACGAAGAGAAGACTGAGCTGATGGCGTAGTGGGCGGCCACCTGTTCGAGGTGCAGCTCCATGGTATCGACGCATTTTTTGTAGATTTGCGCGCCGTCGCCGGCCTTGGGATCGTTCGATTTGGCTTTGGCCAGACGCGCGAGGAACGCGGACTCCAGCGGCGCAGCCTGATCGCCGAAGACCTGTTCGGCCAGTTGCAGCGCACGCGCGGCATAGGCGATGACCTGCACGGTTTCGATGCCGGAGATGTCGTCGAAGAACCAGCCGCAACTGGTGTACATGAGCTGGGCGTGGCGCTGCATCTCCATCAGTTCGCGGGCGCGAGTGCGTTCGGCCTCAGAAAGCGCATGTGCCTGATGCGCGGCAAAGAAGCGGTCAATGGACTCCGGGCTACGATCGAGAACCACTTGGATGTAGGCGTCACGGGCGGCCCAAACATCGTTGAAGAGGTTGCCGGTTTCCTGTTCGGTGAGCGGGACCAGCGCGTCGCGCAACTCGTCGAGCGCCTGGCGCAAAGGCGCGCGCCACTCTTGATTCCAGCCAGGTTTGCCGCCGTTGCAGCCGCAGTTCGAGCGCCAGCGCTCGATGCCGTGCGGGCAGCTCCAGGAGGTGTTGTCGGCGATCTCGCACTCGAACTCGGGCGGAAACTGCTCCAAGAAGCTGCCGTAATTCGTCAGCTTCGTGGTCTTGTCCTGCTCCAGCAGGCGCAACGCGTAGGCCAGCGCCATTTCGCCGTACTTGTGATGATGACCGTACGACTCGCCGTCGGTGGCCACGTGCACAAGCTGCGGTTGCGCTCCTTCTTTGAAGCCGGCTTTGAGGCGCGCGACGAGGTTGTCGCCGGAGTCCAGCAGCCCTTCAAAGGCGATGGCGCGCGAGGCGGGCCCGTTGTAAAAAAAGACAGCGAGAGAGGCGCCGGAGGCGAAGCGAACGAGATAGGGGTGCGTGGTGTCGACCGTAGCATTCGGCGTGCCGGTCCACTCGGCTTCTTTCTTTTCTACCGCCTTGGTCTGGTCGGCGTCGCCTTTTTTGGCTTCACCCTTCAGCGGGCGGATGCGTTTGCATTGGTGAGGCGCCAGGACGGTGAATTTGATGCCGTTTCCAGACAGCAGTTCTAGCGTCGCGGTGTCGGCAGCGGTCTCAGGCAGCCACATGCCTTCAGGCGGCGCGCCAAAGCTGCTCTCGTAGTCGGCCATGCCCCAGCGAATTTGCGTAACGCGATCACGCGTGCTGGCCAGCGGCAGGATCATGTGGTTGTAAACCTGCGCCATGGCCGAGCTGTGCCCGTTGTAGCGCCCGCGGCTTCGGCTTTCACCATCGAGAATCATGCGATTAGTGCGCTGCGCGTTCTCTTTGAGCCAACTGAGCAGCGTAGGGCCAAAGTTGAAGCTCATGCGCGCATAGTTGTTGATGATGCGCGTGATCTGGTTTTTGGCGTTCACCACGCGCGCCGCGCCGTTGGGAGCGTAGCACTCTGCGCAGATGCGCTCGTTCCAGTCGTGGTAGGGCGCAGCGGTGTCCTGGATCTCTACCGTCTCCAGCCAGGGATTTTCGCGTGGCGGCTGGTAAAAGTGACCGTGAATGCAAACAAAGCGCTTCCCAAGAGGCATTAGGATTCCAATCGCGGGCGTCGCACAAGCATTCAATCGCCAACCCTATTTTAAGGTCGGGCGGAGGAATTATCGGCACGAACGCCCTGCGGGTGCAGTGTTTTTGGCCAGATCGCAGGCGCGCCAGAGGTACCAGCTCGCGACGGAGCGGTAAGGCGCCCAGCGTAGGCCGCGCCGGAAGACCACGTCCGGCTTTGGCAAATCGTTAGATGCGAGCGGTCTCGACTTTGGTAGCCGCTGGAAGGTGAGCGCGTAACCCTTGCGCACCCCGTAGTCGGTTACGGGCAGCACATCGGGACGGCCCATGCGGAAGATGAGCAGCATTTCGACAGTCCAGGAACCGATACCGCGCACTTCAGTGAGGCGTTCCACGATGTCGGCATCGGACATTTTGCGAATGGCCGCGTGCGACGGGACGGTGCCGTCCAGGGTTCGGGCAGCCAGATCGCGAAGGGCCTTGATCTTGTTGCCGGAGACGCCGGCGGCGCGCAGGGGCTCATCAGGTGTGTCCAGCAAAAGCTGTGGTGTGGGATCGCCGCCAAAATACTCGCGCACGCGGCGGTGAATTGAGGCTGCGGCTTTGCCGTGCAACTGCTGGTAAAGGATCGACTCAAGCAGTGACTCGAACGGCGACGGCGAAGGATCGAGGCGGAGGGTGAAAGGACCGGCGCGATCAATCAGCGCGGCCAGCTTGGCGTCGCGGGCGCATAGATGCGCGATGGCCTGGGCGGGATCGAAGGGAAGCTTGCGGATGTGGCCGTCGTGAATCACTCGTACCTCAGCGCCTCAATCGGGTCCAGATTCGCCGCCTTCCATGCCGGATAGATTCCGAACACCAGACCGATCAGGCAGGATACCCCAAACGCGATTGAAACCCACGTGAGCGACAGCGCCGCGTGCAGGAAGGACACGACAAAGTGCAAGATCAAGGTAAGCAGCGCCCCCGCCGCAATGCCCACAACTCCGCCGACCATGCAGAGAGTTACCGCTTCCAGAGTAAATTGCAGCAGGATGTTCTTTTTGGTAGCGCCGATCGCCTTGCGGATGCCGATTTCGCGTGTGCGCTCCGTTACGCTTACCAGCATGATATTCATCACGCCCACACCGCCGGCCATCAGGCCCACGGACGAAACCGCAACCATGAACAGAAAAAGACCGCCAGTGAGCTGATTCCATAGACGTGTAAGCGATTCGGGGCTGAAGATGTCGAAGTTATCGTCCTGATCGGCGTGAAGCTTTCGCCGCACGCGCAGCAAATCGCGAACTTCGTCCGTGACGATCGACTTATTGGCCGGGTCGTCGTATCGGACCACAATCCAGAAATCGGTGATCTCGGGATGAATTTTGTGAAAAGTCTCCAGCGGAAAGTAGGCCTGATTGTCCGCCGTGTTGCGCCCGCTGCCGAAGGGCTGGGGCACCGGATCGAGCACGCCAATCACGGTGAAGACGTCGCCTTCGCATTCCACCTCCTTGCCGATTGGCGACTCCCCAGGAAAAAGATCTGCCGCGGAGTCGTGGCCGAGGATCACCACATTGGCGTGGCGCTGTTCCTCCGCTTCCGTCCACATGCGGCCTTCCTCGAGATCGACGTCCTGCACCTTGGTCACTTCCGTCGTATTCCCCTGGAGGATCGTGTTCTCAATCTTGTGCGTGCCGTGCTTCAACGAGACACTGCCCAGGCCGGTCCGGAAATCCTGGTCTACGAGCTCGGGATCGACCGTGACGACGTGCGGCAATGCGCGCAGCGCCTGGGCATCCTCATAGGTTAGTTTCTTGCGATTCAGCTCTTCCGTGGTGGGGCGATTGCCAAACGGCGTGTAGTGATAAATCCACAGATCGTTGGTGCCCAGAGTGCTGATGAAGTTGCCGATATTCGAGTTGAGGCCGTTGATCGCCGAGGAGATCAGAATCACTGTCGAAATTCCGATGGAGATGCCGAGGATGGTCAGGCCGGAGCGCAGCTTGTTCTTGCGCAGGGTGTCCAGCGCCAGCTTTACCGCTTCCTTAGGGTCGCCAATATTGAGCATAGTTAGTTCACAGTTCACTGTTTGGTCAGTTCACGGTTCACAGTTCGCAGTTCACAGAAGCTGTTTCATGGCTGTTCTGGGCCTTGAGGGAATCCAGCATGCCAAAGAGCATCTTCCTGACCTCGTTCGATAATGATTCCGCCTCTTCGATGAGTCGGGGTTCCCCCAACTTCAGCGCCCGTGCGATTTCGAGCTGCGTTTGGACTTCGCAATTCGACCCGCGGGCGATACCGAGGAATTGACGAAATTCCCCGACATTCAATCTGCCTTGTCCTTCTGCGATGTTGCTCGGAATAGAAACGACAGAGCGCCGAATTTGGCTGGTGAGACCAAACTGCTCCTCACGAGGAAAGTTCTGCGTCAAGCGATAGACCGCTACAGTCAATTGCATCGCACGCTGCCAAACAACCAATTCTCGAAAAGATTGCGCCATGAATTCAATCTCCCCATCAAGAAAATCCGGTTGAACTACGAACCGCGAATTAAGAACTACGAACTGAGAACTACGAACTACGAACTGTATTCACAGTTCCGCGCGCAGTGCCACAATCGGGTCCAGCTCGCTGGCCTTATGCGCCGGATAGATGCCGAAGAAGAGGCCGACCGCGGTGGCCGCAAACAGCGCCACGACGACCGACCACAACGCCAGTACGGACGGGAAAGCAATCGCCAGCGTAATGAGCTTGGCTGCCGAGATGCCCGCGACCACCCCAATCACCCCGCCAAGCAATGCGATCAGTGCCGACTCAATGAGGAACTGCAACAGAATGTCGCGCCGCCTTGCGCCCAGCGCCTTGCGCACCCCGATCTCCCGCGTCCTTTCAGTCACCGAAACCAGCATAATGTTCATGATCACGATGCCGCCGATCACCAGCGAAACTGCCGCGATGGCCGCCACCACGGCGCCAAAGTCGTTCAAAATATTTCCCAGAAGGTTCTGAAAGGTCGCACTCGACTCAATGGAAAAGGCATCCGGAACGTCCGGGGCCAGGTGGCGCCGCGTCCGCATGATGGTGCGCAATTCCTCCGTCACCGATTCCATCACCGCTCCCCCGCCGCCCGCATCCACAAAAATTGTCAGTGTGGAATTGGCGCCGTATGCCTCAAGAAAGGTAGTGAGCGGGATCCCCACCCAGTTGTCCATGCTTCTGCCGAACATTTTGCCCTGGCTTTCGCCCACGCCGATCACCGTATACGGCGCGCCGTCCACGCGGATCTCCTTGCCGATCGGGTCGCCGGGGCCCAGCACATTGTCGGCAATATCGGAACCGACGATGGCTACATGCGTCGAGTGCGTGTCCTCCATCTCGGTAAACGAGCGGCCAACTGCAATATTGAGATTGGAGATCGCCGGCATGGTCCACGTCCAGCCGCGAACCTCCGTGTCCGTTGCGGACCGGGTTCCACGCACCACCTTGCCCGATGTATTGGTGCGCTGCGCCCCTACCGAGACGCACGACTTGCATTCCGACAGAACCGCCCGGTAGTCGTCGTACGTCACATCCTTGCGCTTCTGAAACTCGACGTACTCCTCGATCGTCATGAAGTGTCTGCGGCATCTTGCTCACGCTAATCGTGGCCGCGCCGTATGTGTTGATCTTCGCGGTGACAAATTGCTTGGCGCCCTCGGTCAGCATCACCACCATGATGACCGTAGCAATCCCGACGATCACGCTGATCAGCGTCAGAACCGTGCGCAGCTTGTTCGCCCACAGCGATTGCAGCGCGAGTTTGAAGGCCTCTCGGAGTGGCATGGTCTTGCTTTCATGATACGCAAGCGCCCCCGGCTCGGTTCCGGTTTCCGCCCGCCGACCAGGCTAGTCAGTCCCTCGTCCCTAGTCCCTTGTCTCCCTCGTTCCCTTGCTCCCTGCTCTATTTTCCCGAGCTCCCAAATCCCTTTGCCGCCCTCATCGAATCTTCCAGGCTTTCGACTTCCTCCACCGGTCCTGTCAACACGGGCACCGGAACCATCTGCGCGATCTTCTCTCCCGCCTTCAGCTCCACGGCCGCATCGCCCAGGTTGGTCATCACCACCAGAATCTCGCCCCGGTAACCGGCGTCGATCACGCCGCCGGTGGTGGCAATCCCCCGCGCCGCCATCGACGATCGGTCGCGCACAAGCAATCCCAATGGTGCGCCAGTCTTTGGGTCCCGGGCCTCCACGGCAATCCCCGTCCGCACCTTCAGGGTTTGCCGTGCGCTCAGCCGCACGCCCTCCAGCGCAAACAAGTCGTATCCCAGATCCTCGCCCGGATGCGCCACCTCCGGAAGCCGCGCTCCCGCCTCCAGCTTCTTTACTCGCAACATGTGTCTGATGGTAAAGCAAGTCAGCAGGTCGGCGAGGCAGCAAGCGAGCAAGTCAGCGAAAACTCGTGTTTAGGAATCATTGCGGTTTCTCCCCAGGAAAGAAATTACCCGTCTTAGCCATGATCGCCAGTGCTGGGACGGCCGTGCTGACCTGCTGACGCTAACTCGCTGACTCGCCTAAAAACTGGGCCGCTGACTCCTCGCTAACTCGCTAACTCGCGACTCGCCTAACTGGCCCCGACCGGGAATTATCCCAATCGGGGCTCTCGTCATTCGGCAAAAGGACTCGTAAGCCGAATTCTGTTTATGCGGTCATTCCTCTAGGCGCCGCGTTGCCGCGGGCGCTCATCAGCGACCTACCCGGAGGTTTCGGCAACAGCTCGAGCCGCCTTGCCGCATCGGGCCGATGCGCAGCCGGAGCCTGGCTCTTGGCTCCTGCTTCCCTCCCTATTTGGTCTTGCTCCGTGTGGGGTTTACCCTGCCTCCAGCATTACTGCCGGAGCGGTGCGCTCTTACCGCACCTTTTCACCCTTACCCCGGCGGGAGTCCTGGCCGGACGGGCGAACCCTTCCGTCGGTTCTCCGGATGCCCTCCGAAGAGGGGTAGCCGGGGCGGTATCTTTTCTGTGGCACTGGCCGTCCGTGAGCCTTCACGCTCACGTCCCGGACGTTATCCGGCACACTGCCCTGCGGAGTTCGGACTTTCCTCTCCCGGCGATCCGCACTTGCGCGCGAACCCCGGCAGCGACCGCCCGGTCCTCCTGCCAGACACTAGTGTACCGCAGCCCAGATTCTGTAACCTGCCGACCATCTCCCGAAGCCAATTTGTGGAAATCGAGTGTCGCAATTCTTACCGCTGGCTTCGGTCCTTGAATGAAAATCTCTTCATCTCCCTCATTACCAAGTGATTACGCGTTCGGCATGATTCAAAATCCAAGCCCAGCCCTTTGTTGCTATGATCTGACAGCATGGGTACGACGTTGGAGTACCGCAACAGTAGCGACATGGAATCTGCTCCCATCAAACCCGCAAGCACGGGCTCTGATGTTTTTGATGTCTATTTTTCTGCCGATGTGGAGACCGACGGACCGATCCCGGGGCCATTTTCAATGCTGTCGTTTGGGCTTGTTCTCGCCGGAACCTTCGATGGTAAGACCTTCTCACGACCCGGCCAATACAACGATAGCTTTTACCGGGAACTCCAACCTATATCAGACGACTTTCAGCCCGAAGCTCTACGTGTAAACGGGCTTGACCGCGAGCGCCTTCTCAGAGAGGGCACTCGACCCGTCATCGCTATGACTGACGCAGCCGAATGGGTGAGATCGCTCGCAGGCGCTGGCCGCCCAATATTGGTAGCATATCCGCTCAGCTTCGACTGGAGCTTTCTTTATTGGTACTTCATCAGGTTTAGCAATGCGGGGTCACCATTTAACCACTCGCAATGTTTCGATGTAAAGACGGCCTTCGCGGTTAAGGCGCGCGTCCCCATCGCGTCAGCTGGCCGCCGCAAGCTAGCTACGGGGCTTCGCTCGAATGGTGTTCACACGCATAACGCCCTCGATGATGCAATAGAGCAGGCCCAGGTCTTTGCAAACCTGTTCGAATGGGACGGCAATCATGGGAAAGATCATTGAGGAACGACGGAAGTTTTCGGACGAACGTTTTGGTAGGTTGAGGGCGGCGCTGACTGAGGCACCGGGGATTTGCGCCGATAAAGCCTGTGTTTACGCGACTGGATCGTTCGGCCGGCGAGAGGCTAGCCCACATAGCGACGTAGACCTATTTATTGTTTCGTTAAGCGACAAGGAAGAAAGAGTTGACCGAAGCCGTTTATCGAAACTCGACGAAATACTATTGAAAGCTGAGTTGATACGGGTCTCTCGTAGCCTGGCGTTTCCGGAATTTTCCCAAGACGGTCGATTTCTCAACAATCACACTGCGAGGAAACTCATTCAGTCTACTGGAAATCAGTATGATGACGCCGAAAATACATTCACTGCCCGGCTACTTCTCCTGCTTGAAAGTAAGCCGGTTGTAGGAAGTGAAGTACACGCCAGAATTATCGATGATGCTATAGAGAGATATTGGCGCGAGTTTCCGGATCATTATGACCGTTTTATGCCAGCTTACCTAGCCAACGACATTCTTCGGTACTGGCGGACGCTCTGCCTGAACTACGAGGCCAGTACCTCTGAGAGATTGCCACAAACACAAATCGATCACGCAGAACACAAAATCAAGAACTATAAGCTCAAACACAGTAGGATGCTTACATGCTACTCAGGCATTTTATTTCTTCTCTTTATTTACGCTCGCAATGGAACCGTGACGGTGCAGGACGCACAAAGAATGGTTTCTTTGACTCCAACAGAGCGGGTGGAATTTGTGGCAGGCGAGTTGAACGGTGCCGAGCCAGCTGAATTCATCAATGACTTTCTTGGAAAGTACGAGCGCTCTTGGAGGTGACAGCCGCCTCAAAGGGAGATCTCATTACACTCTTCTCTGACGACGCCGAGAAGCACAAGCTGCAAAATGAGCAGTCTGATTTTGGCGACCTTGCATACAAAATTCTCTATTCGATTGGTCATGAAAATCGACTCTACCGACGCCTCCTCATTTAAGGGTTGGATTCATAGCGGAGCCGACTCTTCCAGAACCCTCTGCCGAAATTTCGCCGAAGGGGAATTTGGAGTCAGCAGGTCAACTTTCGCTCCGGTCCTCTCTTCAATCTCAATCTGCAAGCCCGCCAAATCCAGCAGGCTGGTCCTCGGCGCGGGATCGACCAGAATGTCCAGGTCCCTCTCTTCGGTATCTTCGCCGCGCAGCACGCTTCCGAAGACACGCGGATTCGCCATCCCCGCTTCGAGCACAAGCTGGCGAATGGTTTCCCGATGCTGCGGAAGTATCTCCGATGGCCGCATGGCGCCTCTTTTCATCTGTAAGTTTAACGCCAATGTTATGAACAGGAAAACAAATCCTTTGCATCCTCAGGCGGCCGGAAGCCATCCATTGCCTGCGGGGCGCTTCCCCTCTTCTCAAGGCCGGAGGCCGGATGGCTGGCGCAACAAATCCCCGCATCCCATTCAATGGAGGGGCAAAACCATGAAGTATGTCACGATGATCGCCCGCGTCCTGCTAGGTCTGGTTTTTCTGGTCTTTGGACTCAACAAGTTCCTCAACTTCTTCCCCTTGGGGCCGATGCCGGCCGGGCCGGCCGGGCAGTTTATGGGCGCCCTCTTTACGACTCCACTACCTGATGTGCCGTCGGCCGCTTCGAGGCTGTGGCGGGAATCCTGTTTCTGGTGAACCGCTTTGTAGCCGACTGGGGCTTTGACGCTGCTGGCGTCCTGTGCATCGTTAACATTCTTCTCGTCGGCATCTCCTGATGAACCCCGCGGCGCTACCTTCCGGGTGCGTTCTGTCAACGCTTCTTTGGCTTCTCTGTCACCTGGGAACGTGCGGACTGTGTTTGAACAGGCTCTACGCAGCCGAAAACTGCCAGCGAGCCAGCGGCGTCCCCCGTGAAAACGCAGGCCGGCCTCGCTACAATCGCGGTAGCAGATGATTCACTACCTCTATCTCGGCCGCGTCCCCTACGGCGAAGCGCTTCGCCTGCAGGAGGAGTTGGTCGCACTGCGCACCCAAGGCCGCATCGCCAACACGCTTCTCCTCCTCGAGCATCCGCCCGTGCTCACGCTGGGCCGCAACGCCAACCGGTCAAACATTCTCGCCTCCGATGAGATGCTTGCCGCGCGCGGCGTCACCCTCCACGAGATCAACCGCGGAGGAGACGTCACCTATCACGGTCCCGGCCAGCTCATCGGCTACCCCATCTTCGATCTGCGCAGCCTGCGCTCGCCCAACGGTGGCCGTCTCGGCCCAGTGGACTTCGTCCGCCTCATCGAAGAGTCCCTGATCCGGCTGTGCGGCGAGTTTGGCGTGCAAGCCGGCCGCATCCGCGGCTTGACAGGAGTGTGGTGCGGCGTTCTCCCTGTTCGCGGCGCATCGAAGTGCGAACCGGCGGCGCAAAGCTCGTCGAAAAGTCCGCAGCCCGGAGGGCGCGAGCGCAAGATCGCCGCCATCGGCATTCATGTGGCGCGCGGCGTCACCTCGCACGGCTTCGCCTTCAACGTCACCACGGACCTGCGCGATTTCGCTCTCATCAATCCCTGCGGCATCACCGATTGCCCCGTGACGAGTCTCGAAAGGGAAGTCGCGGACGCGAAGTCCCTGCCCAGCCTCGAATCCATCGCGCACAGCGCGGCCCGGCAGTTCGGCCAGGTCTTCAACCAGCAGGTGCTGGCCCTCGCCAGCCTCGACGCTCTGCGCGCGCAGGCGCAGGCAGATCCCGAGAACGCGCCGGAATTTCCGGCTCAAGACACGCCGCTCCAGGTTCCTCCCGAGATCGAGCGCCTGCGCCATTCGAAAGACCGCCCCATTCCGGCCTGACGTTTGCGTTCCATCGGCATCGAGCCCGCGATTTATAATCCGTCAATATCCCACGCGGCGCGGCGCAACCCGGAACTGGGTAGTGGGTCAGTTTGAAGCTGCTTTTGAAAGGGCACGAGTTTACTCGTGCCGTAAAGACCGCAAAATGAATGCGGGCTTTAGCCCCTGGGGGAACATCATACTGACCCGCTACCCGGAACCGCGAAAGAGAGACGCATGCCAACTGACGTCATCATGCCCCAGATGGGCGAGTCGATCTTTGAGGGCACCATCACCAAATGGCTCAAGAAGATCGGCGACGCGGTCGAAAAAGACGAGCCGCTCTTTGAAATCTCCACCGATAAGGTGGACGCGGAGATTCCCGCGCCGGTGGCCGGCGTGCTGGCCGAGATCAGGACCCTCGAAGGCGCGACGGTCGAGGTCAATACCGTGGTCGCGGTGATCGGCGAAACGGGCACAGCCATTGCTGCCGCTGCTCCCGTCCAAAAGTCCGCCCCATCGCAAGTGCCGACAACGCGCCGAAGCAGGCGCCGCTGCAATTCCGCGCAGGTGGCCGCATCCGCTCCTCGCCGCTGGCGCGCCGCATGGCCAAAGAGCACGGCCTCGACCTGAGCCAAATCGCCGGCTCCGGCGCTGAGGCCCGCGTCGGCAAAGAAGATGTCCTCCGCGCTCTCAGCCAGCCCGCAGTGGCATCCGAGTCCGTCACGCCGCAGGCGCGCCCTGCCCCACCGCAGGCGCCGCTCCCCCAGATCCCAGGCGAACTCGTCCCGCTCACCCGCATGCGCTCCATCATTGCCGAGCGCATGGTTGAGAGCATGCGCATCAGCCCGCACGTGCACACCGCCTACAAAATCGACATGACGCGCATCGCGCGCCTGCGCGACCGCCAGAAGGCCGCATTCGAGCAGCGCAACGGCGTCAAGCTCACCTGGATGCCCTTCATCGCCGCCGCCGCCATCGAGGCGCTCAAGCGTTTCCCCGTCGTCAATGCGTCGCTCGAAAACACCGCGCAGGGCCTGGCCATCCGCTACCACCAGAACGTCAATCTGGGCATCGCCGTGGCGCTCGATTGGGGCCTGATCGTGCCCGTCGTCCGCCAGGCCGACGAGCGCAGCTTCACCAGTCTCGCCCGCACCATCGCCGATCTCGCCGAGCGCGCCCGCGCCAAGAAACTCTCGCCCGACGAGGTCGGCGGGTCCACCTTCACGCTCACCAACTCCGGCATCTTCGGCGACGAGTTCTCCACGCCCATCATCAACCAGCCCGAATCGGCCATTCTCTGCATCAGCGGCCTCAAAAAAGAGCCCGTCGTGCTCACCGACGCCGATGGCAACGACACTATCGCCATCCGCTCCATGCAGCACTTCACGCTCGGCTTCGACCACCGCCTCGTCGACGGCGCCGACGCCTGCAAATTCATGGTTGAACTCAAGCGCGTGCTGGAGACCTGGAACCAGCAAATCGCCTGACGCCGCAGCTTGAGCGAATTTCTCCTTGAGCGTGCTTCATCAATGGGCTTCCTCGCAAGGCACGCCTTTCGAGCTTGCTCAAAAAACTCAGCCGAAGGGGCTTTGTAAACAAGGGCACGGCTTTAGCCAGGCCACCTGCCGTGCGTCGGCGGGCGGATGAGCGCATTGGCCTGTTACCGCTCCTCAGAGGCAGATGTCTCAACATCTGCCCGTCGGGCGGTCCAGCCCTTTAACCGTCTGGATGTTTATGATACGCTATCGGTGTTCAATCGGCGCGAGTCTGGTCCCTGCTCAGCGGCGCCAAGCGAGGCAGAACGATAGCAAACCGCAATCAACGAGCCGCCAGAGCTGGAGTATCCTCGCAAGAAGGGATCACGGGCAGGAGCGGAGAGCCTCCCAAAGAAGTGAACGCTGGCGGCTTTCGGCCGTTAGCCAAAAGCGCCGACCCTGCCTACGTCAAGTTCACTACCTATGTTCGGAAGTCGACTCATTTGGGTGTGAAGACCCGTTTGGTGAGCAAGGAAAAGGAACTTAGCGATCTGGTCGAAGAGCTTCTCTCCAATTGGCTAAAGGAGAACGACCCGTTCAAGGCATAAGGTGAACCTGCAGAAATGCAGGCGCGGACGGGATTTGGAAAGCCGAGGTCACTATGAACAAGAATGCGGAAGCACCAATGCCCGACATCCCGGCCAAAGCGGTCAACAAGCCGATCAAACTCGATTTACTCATGCTCGATTTCCACAACCCGCGACTAGCTGAGCTTGGCGTCCCCGGCACCGCTTCTCATTCGACCTGCTGAAAGCCCTCTGGGAAGAGATGGCGGTCGAGGAAGTTGCCATGTCCATCGCCTACAGCGGCTACTTCGAGCACGAGCCGCTTTTTGTCGAAGCCGGAACGGACGGCAATATCTCGTCATCGAGGGAAACAGACGGCTCGCCGCGTGAAGCTATTGGTCGATGCTAGACCTACGGCAAAGGATCAAAGCCACAAAGCTGCCCGCCATCACCAAGGAAAGGGCGGCAGAGCTCGCCGAGTTGCCGGTCATCGTGACGACGCGCAAGGAATCTTGGCGCTATCTCGGCTTCAAACACGTCAACGGCCCCGCCACCTGGGGCTCTTACGCCAAAGCCCAATACATCGCGCATGTGCATAACGATTATGGCGTGCCACTGGACGAAATCGCGTTGCAGATCGGCGACTACAATTCCACCGTCCTCCGCATGTATCGCGGGCTGATGATCGTTGAACAGGCCGAAGACGCAAAGGTCTTCAAGCGCGCCGATATCGCCAAGAATAAGTTCCACTTCAACTATATCTACACTGGGATGGATTACCCCGGCATAGTCAATTTCCTCGGACTCCGCAACAAGGGGACACCGCGCAAAAGCCTGTGCCACCGGCCAAGCTCAAAAACCTCGGCGAGCTCATGGTCTGGCTTTACGGTGTGACAGTTCGGACACCCCGTCTCTAATCCGGTCACAAAATCCTGACCTCAAGACGCTCGACACAGTTCTTCTGACCGACACGGGGTCAAGGCATTGCGCGATGGATTGCCTTTGAGCGTCGCGCACGATATCAGCTTAGGGGATGAGCGGATTTTCAGCCAGTCGCTACAGCAGGCTAAGCAGGCGCTTCAGAAAGCCCATGGAACGCTGACGACTGGATTTCGGGTGGGCGAACTCGACGTCATTAAACTTGCGGAGGACGTCGAGAGCCTGGCCCATGATCTGGTAGATGCGATGGAAGCCAAGAAGACCAAGGATCGCCGCGAAGCCAGGACAAGACAGAGGTGAGATCACCAACCTGCTGAAGGTTCCGTCACCCGAGGCAGACGACAAGTTCGTGAATCTCGCAGATTGGGTGGAAATCAGGGCGCTACTTGAAAGGGACGGCAATGCGTCGCTTGAGGATCTTGTCCGCGCGATACTACGCGACTACTCAATTGACGAGACTATCGCCAGATCTCTTGCGGGCGACGTGTTTAAGGAATTGGCCGACCGTAGGCGTTCTTGCGTTCCACTGTCCGGAAAGGGCGGTGCGTGGGATTACCCATTTGAGCTTAACTAACTCGGGTAATCTCCTATCATTCCGGGCCAAACTAACCCCTCGTTCGCGGACTGGAGTGGTCTATATCTTTCTGCTGGTGGCGAGCCGTGCGGATATGGATTCACAACAGCGCAAGCTTGAGGGTCTCGATCCGACGCAGGTCTTTGAAAGACTCTGCGCAGATATCCTCCTCAACTTTTGGGGTGGCGAGACGGAATATTCGGGATCTCTTGTCTTCGGTACCGCCCGGAAGAAATCAGGCCACAACCACAGGTTTGAATCCAATATCGAGCATTTATGCCTCATGTTGCATCACGGGGCCGGGCTGAAAGCAAAAGCCAAACTACCCGGCGCAGGCGACGGGAAGCTCGACGTTGTCAGTTTGGAGAGTATTCTCGGACGAAAGGAACGGCGGCCTTATCGGTTTCGGCCAGTGCAAGACTGGCGTTCACTGGAAAGACCATTTGACCAAGCTCAAGCCTGCGGAGTTCTGCCGGCGATATTTCCAGCAGCCCCCAATCATTGAGCCTGTGCGTGTCTATATGGTGCCACACAGGGTTAACGGCTCCGAATGGGACAACCATACGGGCGATGGTGGCCTACTATTTGATCGGTGCAGGCTTGTCCAATACGGGTACGACATTTCACGTGATGTCTTCGACGACTGCCGCGCGTGGCTGAGTGCAGCCCTCTTACGCCAACGAGATAGAAAGTTTGCCATATGAGGCACCGTTTTTACGCCATATGCCCGTATTTTGCGATGTTCCCTGAGAGCTTTGCGGAGTACTGGGTAAAGCGGTTGACCAAGCCGAATGACACTATTCTCGACCCGTTCAGCGGCCGGGGCACAACAGCCCTCACCGCGCTCCTATGTGGGCGCAATGCCATCTCAAGCGACGTCAATGGCGTGGCGATATGCCTGACAAGGGCGAAGACAAGTCCTCCCTCGCTGCTTTGGTTGAAGGCCCGGCTCTCCAAACTAAGAAAGGAGTTCGATGCCGTCCATGGGAAGAACCGGCGCATAACGCCGAGGAGTTCTTTCAGCACGCCTACGCGCCAGGAACCCTTAGACAGCTGCTTTACCTTCGGGAAGCACTCAACTGGAAAAGATCGCGAACGGATAATATGCTGGCCGCCTTGGCGCTCGGTTCCCTCCATGGGGAATCATCCTCCCCTCGGTATCTAAGCAATCAAATGCCGAGAACGATTAGCACAAAGCCGCGATACTCGGTGAATTTCTGGAAGGAGCGCAAGCTCGTAGCTCCGGAGCGGAACGCGTTTGACGTGCTGGCCGAAATGGCCGCTTACCGATATGCATCACCAATACCCCAAGGGGAGTCCCTCGTCCTTCACACCG
Source organism: uncultured Acidobacteriota bacterium (assembly GCA_963832535.1). Lineage (GTDB taxonomy): Bacteria > Acidobacteriota > Terriglobia > Terriglobales > Acidobacteriaceae > Telmatobacter. The sequence goes on along the minus strand of CAWHUK010000018.1, from coordinate 38,600 downwards.
ACATGCGGAACCTTCCGCGGGTAGTCGAGTCTTCCCCAGAGCGACCAATCCGCTGTGCGATCACTTCTCCGCCCTACCTCAACGTCACCAGCTTTGAGGAAGACCAGTGGCTCCGTCTATGGTTCCTTGGTGGCCCTGGCTACCCGAAGAAGGGCTCCGTATCACGAGATGATCGGCATGGGACGGCCGACAATTACTGGTCTTTCATCGGCGATATGTGGCGGTCGCTAGGCGCGGTCATGGACGATGGGGCTCATGTGGTGATCCGACTCGGAAGTAGGAAAATATCGCCCGATCTGCTGAAACGTAGCCTTGCGGGATGCGCCGGATTCTCCAGACGGAAGGTGAAGCTTGTCAGCAGTCGGGTGACCGAAATCAAGAAGCGCCAGACCGATGCATTCCGACCGGGCACTAAAGGCTGTGTAGTCGAGCTCGATTGCCACTTTAGGTTCGCGGACTAACTAGGCCCCGGCAAACGCCGCACTCTTTATTCAACCCACGCGGCCCGCAGCCTCGGTCACGGCGAGCGGTCAATCACCACCCACTCATCGAGACATCTTCGGGCGCCTGATAGGACGGTTTCGCAGGCGAGTCACAGCCAACGCTGACGCGGCGGCCCGCCGGGAGTGCACCGGGGGTCCACAGGAAACGATTTGTGTTTCCTGGGGTGGTTGAGCGTTTAGGGTGGGAAACCACGAATCCTCAATTCGCCTGCCAACCCGCTGACTCGCTAACTTAACTCGCTGACCCGCTGACTCGCCAACTCGGTGACTCGCTGTTCTTGCGCCACTCGCCAAGTCAAGCGACCCTGCCCCCTGCGCCCGCGATAGCTCAAACAATCGATAGCTCTTAACGCCAGTCCCCGATTTGCAGAGAATTACCCCCGTTTCCTGCACAATCGTTCCATGATCTCTCTCCACGCAAAGGAATGTGCCCGCCGGCAGTCCCCGCAGGGACTTGAGCGACGGCTCAAATGTTGACGAAAGAGAAATCTTTGGCCCGCATGTGCAGCCTAACTCCTTTGTTTTGACTACCCTGCGAAATACCCCCTTTGTTATCAACGGGATGGAGAAAATGATCACGGAACAAGTACATGAAAGCAAGCCCTTTAACCCAAAAAGGGGAGGGGGGTAGGGGGTATCACAACAGTAAACAGCATCCTTGCCGCCATCCGACCCAATGAAAGCAGACAGTTGAAAGCTGAACGCTAAGAACTGAGAACTGTGAACTATGAACTGACCACTGATCACTGCCCACTGATCACTGCCGTTACGCCCACGCCTTCGCCCGCTCCACGGCCCTCTGCCAGCGCCCGCGCCGCTCGGCCCGCTCTCCTGCCGCCATCTTCGGCTCGAAGCGGACATCGCCCTTTCGCTCTGCGCGCAACGCCTCAGCGCTCGGCCAGAATCCGACGGCGAGCCCCGCAAGATACGCCGCGCCCAGCGCCGTCGTCTCCGTCACGCGCGGCCGCACCACGGGAACGCCGAGCACATCGGCCTGGAACTGCATCAGCAGATCGTTTACCGCTGCGCCGCCATCCACGCGCAGCTCGCGCAGCGGTTCGCCCGTGTCGCTGCCCACTGCCTCCAGCACGTCGGCCACCTGGAACGCGATGGCTTCGAGTGCCGCCCGCGCAATCTGTCCCGGCCCGGTGTCGCGCCTGAGCCCGATCAGCATTCCCGCCGCATGCGCATCCCAGTGCGGCGCGCCCAGGCCCACAAACGCGGGCACAAACACCACTCCACCCGTATCCGGCACGCTGCCGGCGAGCGCCTCCACCTCGCCCGACGCGCCAATCAGCTTCAAATTATCGCGCAGCCACTGCACCACCGCGCCGCCGATAAAGACGCTCCCTTCGAGCGCATATTCCAGGCGCTTCTGCGCGCTTGCAGCCACAGTCGTAATCAGCTTGTGCTTCGACCGCATAAACTCCGCGCCAATATTCTCGAGCAGAAAGCATCCTGTCCCGTAAGTGTTCTTGGCCTCGCCCGCGCTCCAGCACAACTGCCCAAAGAGCGCGGCCTGCTGGTCGCCGGCAATGCCCGCAATCGCCACGCCGGCGAGACTCGAAACGGGGCCCAGCGTCGTCGTCACCTCGCCCACGCGCTCGCTCGACCACACCACCTCCGGCAACATGCTCTCGGGAATTCCGAAGAGCTTCAGCAATTCCGCGTCCCACTCGCCCTTGACGATGTTGAAGAGCAACGTTCGCGAGGCATTGGTCACATCGGTCACGTGCTTACGGCCACCAGTCAGGTGCCAGACGAGCCAGCTATCCACGGTTCCGAAGGCCAACTCGCCGCGCTCCGCACGTGCCCGCGCGCCCTCCACGTGATCCAGAATCCACTTCACCTTCGTCGCCGAAAAATATGGGTCCAGCACCAGCCCGGTCTTTGCCGACACACTTTCTCCGGCACCGCTCTCCTCCAACTGCTTGCACTGCGCCGCTGTCCGCCGGTCCTGCCACACGATGGCCGGATGAATCGCCTTGCCCGTTGCCCGATCCCACACAATCACGGTCTCGCGCTGGTTGGTGATGCCGATGGCCGCAACATCGCGCGGCCGCGCGCCCACCTTCGCCAGCGCCTCCACCGCGCAACTCATCTGGCTGGTCAGTATCTCCGTGGGATCGTGCTCCACCCATCCCGCCTGCGGATAGAACTGCTGGAACTCATGCTGCGACACGGAGGCAATCGCGCCGCCGGCGTCAAACAGAATTGCCCGCGAACTCGTCGTCCCCTGGTCCAGCGCAAGAATGTAGCCCATGACTGCTTTTACCTTTCCGGCAACCAGTCAAACACGCGATTCTCTACGAGGGAAACAGCTCGCCGGAAGCAGCTCGAATAGAAGCGAGGCGGTTGCGGCGGCGCGCCGGCGGCGGCTGCACGGGAGCTCCGAGCAGCGCGGCAATCTCACGCAACTCCACACGGGCGCGGCCGATGGCCGCGGCTGCCGCATCAAACCGCTTGCTCTGCCCGGCCGCGAGCGGCAAACCGGCCTGCGGACTGTCACGAAGATCGGGGCGCGAATCAGGTCGCGAGTCTGGGCGTGAATCTGGGCGTGGACTCTGTCTTCGCTGCGCTTGCTCAAGAACCACTCGCGCGCCCGCAAGCGTATACCCCTCGGCATGAACCAGGCGCTTGATTTCCAGCGCCATCTCCACGTCGCGCCGGCGATAGAGCCGCTGCCCGGTGCCGCTCTTGTTGGGTTTCAGTTGCGGAAACTGCGACTCCCAAAATCGCAGAACATACGATTCCACGCCGCACAGGCGCGCCACATCTCCAATCTTGAAGTAGAGGCGATCCGGAATCGCAGGCGGTTCGTAAGCGCGTTTGCGGTTGGGTTGCGTTGCCATAGTAGCCGGCGAGGAAACCGTATCAATCGGGGAGAATCTCTCGCATTACACGCAGTATAGGGCACATCGCGCGCCAAAAGTGAAGCAAATCATCCCCGGAACCTCACTAAGCAGAGGAAAAACTAGGCGAAATTAGAAACCGGGAACAAGGGAAGAAGGGAACGAGGGTGGGACCGCACGCTCGCGGAACACCGGCTTGCCTCTCGACTGAGCGCATCCGAGACGCATCTCTACGTCAACACCTTGATCGAGATGTCGGAGCCAATTGTCACCTCCCTTTTACTTGCCTGAAACAATCTTGACATTTACGCATCCAATCTGCTACATAGGCACTTGTAATTTCAAAGGTCGAAGTCGTCGGCAAGTCCCCATTCAACAACCTAGTCGACAGTTTCGTTCTGCCGGTCTGGGGCCCCGAAAACTGAGAAAGATGTGCTGTAAAGTGTGTCTCCGTACGTTTTTGCGACTGGATGCCCATCCCCTAATTGAGTGGTGAGTCTCTCCCAAGGAGAATCTCCCATGGCCACTTCCCGAATCCCTGGTTCCTCGGAATCGTGCCTGAACCCGGCAGTCTCTTCAGGGGTATCCACCAGCACGAACAACACGGAACATGAACATGGGCAACGGTGGGCGGCGGTGTCGACGAGGGCGGTCCTGTGTTTGTTGACCATACTGTTGCTTGGCAGCTTGGCTCGGTCCCTGCTTCAGGCCCAGAGCGCATATTTCGCCGGTGCAGTGACGACGCTGGGCGGCGGCATCAGCGATCCCCGGGGCGTGGCTGTTGATAGAAGCGGCGACGTCTACCTCGGAGATTCCAGCAACAGCGCGGTGAAAGAGATCCTGCCGCACGGGGTGAACTTGGGCAGAGTTGCTGTGGGCAACACCAGCACCACGCTCACGCTTTATTTCGCCTTCAACGCAGCCGACACCGGCATTACTGCGTCCGCCCTGACTAAGAGCCCCCAAGGGTTGGACTTTGCCGATGCCGGGGGCGGGAGCTGCGATACCAACGGGACCAGTTTTGCGTATAGCACAGGCGATACCTGCACGATGAATGTGACGTTCTCTCCGAAGTACGCCGGTACACGCTATGGAGCTGTGCAGCTTTCCGATGTCAGTGGAGTGATCGCAACCGCGTATATCTACGGCACCGGCCAGGGGCCGGAGCTAGTGCTATAGTCCCGGCAAAGGCCGTGTCCCGCACCCAGGAGGAAGTCATGAAACTTTTGAAGCAATGTGTGATCACCGCATTACTCGGCGTACTGCGGAGGAGTTGTATCCCAGTTCTCATGATCGGGTTTTTCTTCACGCCAGCCAAGGCCGCCGCGCAGTCGTCAGCGCCAAAAATACAGACCGTCTTCATCATCCTGATGGAGAATCAGAACTGGAATAGCAGCGTCGCCGGTACCTTCACTTCCTCCACTGCCCCCTACATCATGAACACGATTGTCCCTGCCGGGGCTACAGCAAATAACTATATTATGGTAAGCGGAAACGATGGGCCCTCCGAGCCGAATTATAAATGGCTTGAAGCAGGCAGTGACTTTAACCAATTCAGCAACGACGATCCTTCCTCATCGAACAGCATCTCAACAACTCAGCACTTGGTGGACTATTTAACCAATGCTGGCATATCCTGGAAGGCATACGACGAAAGCATCGACGGGCTAGAATGCCCTCTCGTCAGCAATCTAAATTCCTTTAGCAGTGCGACCACAGTTGGCGGCGGCTCCGCGAATTACTACGCTAAACACGTCCCGTTTGTCTTTTTCGACGACCTCACCAACAACCTGAGCTCGACAAGCACGACTTGCATTAATCACTTACGGCCCTATAGCGAGCTTGCGACCGACCTCGCCAACGGTACGGTTGCAAGTTACAATTTTATTACACCCAACGGCACTGACGACATGCACGACACCGACATTACAACAGGCGATACGTGGCTGTCGCAGAACATTCCGATGATCCTGAATTCTACCGCCTATCAGAACAACGGGGCGATCTTCATCGCGTGGGATGAATCGGCTAACGATGCCGGGACGCTACCCTTTTTTGTGCTCTCGCCGCTTGTGAAGAGCGCCGGTTATTCGAACTCCATTCAATATAGTCATAGTTCCACCCTGCTCACCTTCCAGGAAATTTTCGGTGTCGGGCCATGCCTGGCCGATGCCTGTAATGCTACTGATCTATCGGACCTGTTTCAGCCCGGAGTCATTTCCCCTTTATCAGGCATTGTCGTCACTGTTAGTCCGACCACGGCCACGCTAACAGCGAGCCAACAGCAGCAATTCACAGCGACAGTCACGGGAACCTCGAATACGGCCGTGAACTGGACGATCTCGCCGGCGACTGGGACGATCAGCAGTTCCGGCCTTTATAAGGCACCTAGTAGCATCTCGACCGCGGAAACCGTCGACGTGACGGCGACTAGCCAAGCGGATGATGCGGAATCCGCTACTGCGACCGTCACGCTGCAGCCGACGCAAGGGACGCAAAGTCAGACGATCACTTTTGGCGCACTTTCGAATAAAGCGTTCGGTACGGCGCCATTTAAGGTGAGCGCCACGGCATCGTCCGGTCTTTCCGTGACCTTTGCCTCAACGACCCAATCCGTTTGCACCGTTTCCGGGTCGACGGTGACCTTGGTGGCCGTTGGCGCCTGTACCATCCAAGCCACCCAGGCAGGTAATTCCACGTATGCCGCGGCCAGCACCGGTCAACCGAAGCTTCCAAGTGACCCAAGCGAGCCAGACGATCACCTTTGGCGCGCTCTCAAATAAAGCGTTGGGTACGGCGCCGTTTACGGTGGGCGCCACGGCATCGTCCGGTCTTTCCGTGAGTTTTGCCTCAACGACCCAGTCCGTTTGCACCGTTTCCGGGTCAACGGTGACTTTGGTAGCTGTTGGCACTTGTACCATCCAAGCCACGCAGGCAGGCAACTCCGATTACGCCGCAGCCACAGCGGTCAACCAAAGCTTCCAGGTGACGCAAGGCACACAACGTCAAACGATCACTTTTGGCGCACTTTCGAATAAAGCGTTCGGTACGGCGCCGTTCACGGTGAGCGCCACGGCATCGTCCGGTCTTTCCGTGACCTTTGCCTCAACGACCCAATCCGTTTGCACCGTTTCCGGGTCAACGGTGACCCTGGTGGCCGTTGGCGCCTGTACCATCCAAGCCACCCAGGCAGGTAATTCCACGTATGCCGCGGCCAGACCGGTCAACCGAAGCTTCCAAGTGACACAAGCGAGCCAGACGATCACCTTTGGCGCTCTTTCAAATAAAGCGCTGGGTACGGCGCCGTTTACGGTGAGCGCCACGGCCTCGTCCGGTCTTTCCGTGAGTTTTGCTTCAACGACCCAGTCCGTTTGTACCGTTTCCGGGTCAACAGCGACTTTGGTAGCTGTTGGCACCTGTACCATCCAAGCCACCCAGGCAGGCAACTCCGATTACGCCGCAGCCACAGCGGTCAACCAAAGCTTCCAGGTGACGCAAGGCACACAAAGTCAAACGATCACTTTTGGCGCGCTCTCAAATAAAGCGTTCGGTACGGCGCCGTTCACGGTGAGCGCCACGGCATCGTCCGGTCTTTCCGTGACCTTTGCCTCAACGACCCAATCCGTTTGCACCGTTTCCGGGTCGACGGTGACCTTGGTGGCCGTTGGCGCCTGTACCATTCAAGCCACCCAGGCAGGTAATTCCACGTATGCCGCGGCCACACCGGTCAACCAAAGCTTCCAAGTGACACAAGCGAGCCAGACGATCACCTTTGGCGCGCTCTCAAATAAAGCGCTGGGTACGGCGCCGTTTACGGTGAGCGCCACGGCATCGTCCGGTCTTTCCGTGACCTTTGCTTCAACGACCCAGTCCGTTTGCACCGTTTCCGGGTCGACGGTGACCTTGGTGGCCGTGGGCGCCTGTACCATCCAAGCCACCCAGGCAGGTAATTCCACGTATGCCGCGGCCACAGCGGTCAACCAAAGCTTCCAAGTGACACAAGGAATTCAGACAGGAAGTCCAGTGGTTGTTTATCTGACTTCCGGCACGAGCTTTGTGGTGCCGTCGGGCTGGAACAACTCGAACAACACGATTGAGGTCATAGGAGGAGGTGGCGGCGGGTCGTACGCGCCTTATACGTCGGTTAGCGGGAGTGCTGGGGGCGGCGGTGCTTATTCAAAGGCAGTCAACGTCACGCTCACTCCCGGAGCTACCGTCAGTTACCAAGTGGGCACCGGAGGCACGGGAGGAACAAGCGGGACGGGCGCCGGCGGGGCGGGTGGCGACACCTATTTTTGCAATTCCACCACGAATTGCACGGCCATCACGGGAACGGCGGTTGTTACGGGTGCTAAGGGCGGGTCGGGAGGGCCGACCAGCGGCGGGTCGGCAGCAGGCGGCGCCGCATCCAGCGGATACCCGTCGACGGGAATCAGGTATTCGGGAGGTGCAAGTGGAGCAGGCGATGTCGGGCCTAATCCGGACGGGGGACCGGGTGGCGGAGGAGCAGGAGGGCCGAACGGGCCTGGCGGGGCGGGCGGATCGGTTGTAAGCGGAACTCACGCGGGAGCAGGGGGTGGAGGAAACGGCAATGGAGGGACTGGTGGATCGCCCACTGTGAGCACGAACGCAGGAGGCGCCGGAGGGACGAACAACTTAGGATCGGGCTCGGGGGCATCCGGCACTGGTTCCGGGAGTGGAGGGAACGGGACCTCGGGCGGCGGCGGGGGTGGCGCTGGGGGTGTATCGCCCTATGGAGGCAATGGTGGAAGTGGGAGCACAGGAACGGAGTGGGGCGCCACCTACGGCTCTGGTGGAGGCGGTGGAGGCGGGGCGGGCGGTTCCAGTAAGGGAGCAGGTGGAGCGTGCGGCCTGTATGGCGGTGGCGGCGGTGGGGCCGGCGACGACTACACGGGCAATGGAACTCCAGGCTGTCAAGGCTTCATCGTTCTGACGTATTCGCCGTCGTAATTGGCTTGGGTTTGTTTTTGGGATTGGGTGGATCTGAGGTCTCACTTAGAGTGATACGAAGCAGAAAGATTAGCGGTAAGCACGGGAATACGAGACCCGACCTCACGGAGGTCGGGTCTTCGCGTTTTAGGGGCACAAAATATCCTGCTGGCTCCCGTATTCTGAGTCTCCATTCTGCTGTTTTTATCTGAGCCCCGGCCGGAAGGGTTCCACGCTCACCCTTTTGTGGCTGCATTCGCCGATTTCAGTTCGACCACGCGCTGCATCTCGCGCATCCACATTGCCTGAACCAGTTGCAGCCGTTGTCCCACCAGGACGGCCAGATTCAAGCAGATCTTGCGCCCCGCCTCCGGCGAGTGTTCGCAGAAAGCGCCAAGCGCCTCACGCGGCAACCCAATCACCTCTGTCTCCAGCGGCGCTGAGGCAGAAAGGGTGAAGTGGTAAGGAGAAACCATAGCCGACCAGCCCACCGTCTCTCCGGCCGATTTTTCTTCAAAAAAGACATCCTCTTCCTTGCCTCGAACCACCATGGGAAAGGTAAGGTGGATGCGTCCGCGCTCTATGAGGAAGAGACTGTCTGCACGATCTCCCAGGCGGAAAAGCGAACCTCCGCTGGGTACGGTCAGGCGCGAGCCCAGCGCCAGCACCTGATTCACTTCAGCGGGAGAAAGGCCACTCAGCAGTTCATGCGCCATGGTGGGCTCCTTAGTTCAAGAACGGCGATGTCGTCTTGCTATGCAGCAGGGTGTGGTTGGGATAGGCGACAAACGATTCCGCTGCGGCCTGCTCCAGGCGGATGTGATTCTCAATTTGCTGCAGGAGAACTTCGATGGGAACCTGAATATGCGCTGGAATCGAGGGCGTTACACGCTCTGAGAAGAAGCGGGCCGGGATTGCCTCGGTTGCCGGTAGTTCGGGCTGCACTTTGGGTGATGTAGCGTTCGGACGGGTTGAGGCGGCAAACGCCATGGCGGTTACCGCCAGGCCTACGAAGGTGAAGCAAAGCCCCATTATGAGCATGTCCATGGGTCATTCTCCTCTCTGTCCATTTTCTGAGGCACTTCGCATGCCAAAGGAGCTTTTCTGTAAATCCTTTTGTTTCAATGATGAGATGACCAATGCCAGAGCTGAAATGCCAATTTGTCATGCACTCCCTGACAATTCGTCAGTGGTTGACTGCGCCTTTTCCGTATGTAACAATTCCGCAGCCAGGAGTCCTCCTCATCCTCATGAAGCTGCGTTTTGCCAGCATGACGGTTGGCCTCACGCTGGGTGTTACCGCAGCCGTGGTGGTGGCTTGCACTATTGCTGCCTACGTCTTTTCCGTCCATCACTTCAATAGCACTCTCGACATGGCGCGCACCAACGCGCTGGCCGAAGGCGAGTTGATCCACACTGCCCTGGAGCACGCCATGCTGAACAACGATCGGCCCCAGATTGCGCAGATGATTGAGGGATTCGGCAAACAGGTGCGCGTGGAACAACTGGTGCTGCTCGACCACAACGGCGTGCCGCGCTACTCCAGTTCACCCCTGAACAAAGGAGAGGATTTCCAGATAAAGTCTCCCACCTGTCAGGCCTGTCATCGTGACCCGCCGGAGCGAAGGGGATCGAGCCGCGTGATCGACACTCAAGGTGGTGCCGTGCTAAGAACCGTGGTCCCGATTCGCAACCGCCAGGAGTGCTACGGGTGCCACAGCGCGGCGCAGAAGATTAACGGAGTTCTGATTCTCGATTACGACGCAGGCGAAGTCCGAGCCGGAATGACCCGCGACCTGCGCTGGATGGTTGTCGGCACAGGCGCGCTGACCTTCGTCATCGTGGGCGCCATCTTCCTCGTGATCCGAGTTTCGGTGTTGCGTCGATTGCAGCGTCTGGAGATGACCGCGCGCAAGGTTTCACAGGGCGACCTGCAGCAGCGCGCACCCGTGGACGGATCGGATACGCTGGCGTGGTTGGGCCGCGAGTTCAACATCATGGCTGACTCGGTAGCTGGACTCGTGGGCGAAGTCAGTGCCCAGCGGGAACGGCTTGAGACCGTAATCAATAGCATTGACGACGGCATCATCGTCCTGGATCCGGAACGGAAGATTATCGCGGCCAACGATGCATTTCTGTCGCGCATCGGCGGTGCCCGCGATCAGGTTCTGGGGCATTGTTGCTATCAATTGGAAAACGGCGCATGCAACATGGCCGACTGCCCCACGCTCGAGTATCTGCAGTCTGGATCTCAGCAGGTCAGGATCTGCGAACATCGGTCCGGCAATCGAGCGGTTGCCTGGGAGGAGATACACGTATCGCCTATCGTGGATGCCAACGGCCGCCTGACGCATGTGGTGGAGGTGTGGCGCGACATCTCTGAGCGGCGGGCTGCGGAGGCCAATCTCGCTGAGTCCCATCGCCTGGCGTCGTTAGGCGTGTTGGCTTCCGGCTTCTCGCACGAGTTGAACACTCCGCTGGGTACTGTGCTTGCCTGTATCGAAGGCATCCTCCGCGAACCTCCCAAAGATTGGCAGGTGGATCAGGCCAGGATTCGCGAGAATGCCTCAATTGCGCGCGAGCAGCTTCTGCGTTGTCGCGGGATCACCCAGCACTTCCTGCGCCTGTCGCGAGGACAGCATCATGGCAAAGCAGCTGTCGATGTGCGCCAGGCGATCGAGGCGGCCTGTCGGCTCGTCGACCCTACCGCGCGGGCGCACTCCGTACAGATTGTGGCGCGCCCGCTCCCCGAGGGGATGCATGTGCGGGCCGGTGAGGCGGAGTTGCAAGATCTGTTGATCAATCTTTTGCTCAACGCGGTGCAGGCCTCCAAGCCCGGCGGCAAAGTTGTCGTTGAGGCCCAGCGCGGCGCCAATGTTCGCATTCGCGTGATCGATGAGGGCTGCGGCATTGCTACCGAGTCCCTCAAGAAGATCTTTGAGCCGTTCTTCAGCATGCGCCAGGGCGGAACAGGCCTCGGCTTGTTCCTGTCGTTAAATGCTGTGCGAAGCTGGGGAGGAGATATTCTGGTCGAGAGTACGCCGGGGAAAGGATCGATGTTTGAGGTGGTGATACCCAAAATCCATGCCGCCACGGAGATGGAGGTTGGACCGTGAAGCCACCTTCCGTTCTTCTCGTCGACGACGACGCGGCATTCAGGCATGTGATGTCGAGTGAATTGAGCCGGCTAGGCTACCAAGTCACGACTGCATCTTCGGGCGAAGATGCAATTCGACAGGTTGTGGCAAGTGAACCGGAAGTGGTTATGCTCGACCTGCGCCTGCCGGGCATGAGCGGCTTGGACGCGCTGAAGGCAATTAACGCCAATGCGCCGGCTACCGAAGTCATCATGCTCACCGGCCACGGCTCTATCGACACTGCAATCGAAGCGATCCGCATCGGCGCATTCGATTACGTGGTCAAACCCTGCCCCCTGGACGAGCTTGATGTGCGCATCCAAAGAGCACTGGAGCGGCGGACGCTGAGGCGGCGTACAAATCTGCTTGAACGAGGGCTGACTCCTCCAAACTTAGAAAGCTCCTTCATTGGCGAGAGTCCAGAGTTTTGCCATCTGCTCGACGTGATCCATAAGGTAGCACCAAGCGATACTGCGGTCCTGATCATGGGCGAAACCGGCTCGGGCAAGGAGCGCGTCGCCAAGCTGATTCATGCGCGCAGCAACAGGAGCACGAAGCCATTTGTCGTTGTGGAGTGCGCCGCGCTGCAGGAAAGCCTTCTCCAGAGCGAGCTCTTTGGGCATGAGCGCGGAGCGTTTACTGGCGCCGATCGCGCCAAGGCCGGCCTGTTTGAAGTTGCTGATGGTGGCACCATTTTTCTTGACGAGATTGGCGAGATCAGCCCGGCCACACAGACCACCTTATTGCGCGTGCTCGATACCTCCACGTTCCGCCATCTTGGTGGGACAAAGGAAATTCACATAGACGTTCGGGTCATCACCGCCACCAACCGCGATATCCCGGGTATGGTGCGGCAGGGCCTCTTTCGCGAGGATCTGTATTACCGCCTGAGCACAATCACCGTGGAGGTTCCGCCGTTGCGGACGCGCGAAGGCGACATTGATCTTCTTGTGCGGCAATTTGCCGCGAAACTCAATCTGCAATTCGGCTCCAACAAGCAATTCAGTGAAGAGGCCCTGGAACTGCTGCGCCGTCACACCTGGCCGGGTAACATTCGCGAGCTGCTGCATGTGGTGGAAGCGGCGCTGGTGTTATGTGACGGCTCCACCGCGCTACCAGAACATCTGCCTGCGGCTCTGCGTAATGCAAAGCCGAATGCGCCAGCCAAAAGCGCGATCGCCGCCCAACAGCCGAGATCGCTCCAGGAAGCTGAAAAGGCTCATATCCTTGCCGCGCTCGAGGCCTGCAATGCACATCGTGGGAATACCGCGAAAGTGCTGGGAATCAGCGAGCGGAATCTCTATCGCAAGTTGCGCGAATACGATCTTCTTGGCGGCTAAGACGGCGCTTCCCGAGGCCCCATGCGGCAGGACACTGCTTCTATCGATGGATAAGATGTGGCGGGCTGTGGATTTACAATCGCTATGGTTCCGGAACCGTCTCCTCAGCTCCAACGGAGCGCGCGCTTTCGTGGCCCGCCTGATCGACGGCGCTCACGGCATACTCATAGGTGTGGCCGGGCCGGACGTTGGCATCGTGATAGCCGGGTCCCACCACCGGTTGCGCGGGAGAAATCCGCTGCCAGCCCGCGTTGCCCTCACGCCGGTAGACGATGTAGCCCGCGAGATCGGCTTCGGTATCCGGCTGCCAGCTCAGGTCGATCGACGGCCCCACACCGTTCTCGGCGGGCGTGGCCACAGCGGCCAGCCCTTTGGGTACGGCGGGAGGAAAGACGTTCACAGCGTCGATGCGCACAGGCTCTGAGAGCGGTCCGGCCAGCTCCAGCGTTTGCCCGTTCACGGTGGCGCGCACCACGCGCTGCGCGCGATACTCGTAGCTTTCGCCGAAGCGAATGTCTTGGTCGAGAGCGCTGCCGCGCTGTTCACCGGGTTTGGCTTTCACCAGCAGCTTTTGCTCCGCGGGTTCGGGGGGTGGTGCGAGCAGTCCCTGTTTTGGCTTTTGGGCGGGCAGCGTCAAGAGCGTGCGTTCGAGCCGGACCATCGCGGGCATCGCCCCGGGCGGCGCGGGAGTCCAGCGCAGCAGTACGCCGTCGCGGCGCATCTCCGCTCCCAGGCCGGCGATTGCGGCAGGGGCTTCGCCCGTCAAAATCTGTGCGCCGTTCGACAACCCCGCCGACCGGCCCTTGCGATTGTCGAGCTCCACAAAATATGTGAGCACACGCGGCGAGCCCACGGCCAGCGCGGCCGGCAACGTGTCGGTGAACGCGCCGTTCGCGCCGGGGGCCAGTTGCAACGTTGCGGCCGCGGAGCAACCGGCAGCGCCCTGCTCATTGCGGCACACGCGCACGGCGATGCTGCCCTTCAGCAGCAGCTTGTCGGTGTTCTTGGTGGGCATCGTCCAGCTAAGCGCCACCTGGCCGCCGGCGCGCACGGCATTGAGATCGCCCACGCGATCGGGAAGGTTGAGCGACGGCGGCAGCGGCGCGCCCGGCATGCCGCACCCGGCCACGCCCAACGCGGCGCCAAACGCGACAGCCATCGCCACCGCTCGCGCCGCAAACCTCAGGATTCTTCGAGAGTGCATGGCGCTTTCAGTCTAACGGAGCGGTGCGAGGTCTCTGGGCGAGAATTCCTCAAAAATCCCGCTTGCCGGCGATCCGCGCCGAACCCCTTAAAGAGTCTGTTGCCCGAGCATCTTGGTCAAAACAGGCGGATTCTTCAACACTGGCCGGCTTCACAGAACTAATCCTCGCCTACGAGCGGGATAGATGACCGGCCAAAAGACTTTGCTGGCGGACTGCACTAGCGCGGCGGCTCGTAGGGCTCGGCGCGCAGCAGATGGGTGAGGATTTCGCGCTCATTGGGAGAGAACTGGCTCTGGTAGCGCGCGGAGTTGAGCACGGTCCCGCGCTGGTCGAGCGGCACCGCACTCAGATCCTGGAAGGCGCGCTTAACCATGAACTGGCGATCGGGCGGCAAGGCCAGGTATTGGCGCCCGGCCTGGCGGACCTGCATCTGCTCCTGCGGCGACATGCGCTCCAGCATTTCGCTGCGCGCCAGGCGGCGCTCCCTCTGCTCCTCGGGCAACTGGTTCACCTGGCGCAACTGCTGGATGAGGCGTTGCTGGGTGGCCGGGGGCAGCCGGTTAAAGCTGGGGTCGTTGCGCAGCAGCCGCTCCTGGTCTTGCACGGGAAGATTGCGGTGCTGACTGAGCCAGTCGCCTAAGTGTCCCGGGCGGGAAGCGCCGGGATAGGCGTATCCGGGACGGGCGGCGCCTGGATTCGCCGGGCGGGCGTAGGGTGAACCAGGATAACCGGGCTGCGCGCCCGCTGCCGGGTAGCCGGGCGCAGGGCGCTGCCCGCCATTATACGGCTGATTTTGCCGATACGGCGGCTGCTGGTTCTGGTACTGCCTTTGCTCCCTCTGGTACTGGCGCTGCTGGTCTTGATTTTGCCGTTGCCGGTTTTGCTGCCGGGCCGCCTGGCGCTGGTTCTGGACAAAGCGCGATCTTGGCTGTTGCGCCGGACGGGCATCGGCGCCACGCTGGCCGCGCGCCCAGGCAATGGAAAGAGAGAGAGACAGGACGACCACAGCGATTGCCGCCGGACGCATTCTTTCCGCGTTTGAGATCCAGTTCACGAGTCTTGTCCCCGGCAGCCGGCCGAAATGTCTGCAGACCTTAATCTCCGTCTTGATTGCTGGAGAGAGCTTCCATCTGATCCAGCACCTGAGCATTGTTATCCAGCGTTTGCAGATCGTGCACCACGGCGGCCTGAGGAGACGGCTGAGCGGGCTGCATCCAGTCAGTCAGAACCAGATACGTTCCGCCGCCCACGAGCAACAACACAGTGAGCGCCATCGCCGCCAACGGCCGCGCATGCAATCCCGGTCCGTAGGCCAAGCTTGCGCGCAGGCGCGCGATCGTGCCGCTCAGCCAACCCGCCGGCGCAGCCTCGCGCTCCTCCCGCATTCTCGCGCCAAGCCGCGTCATAAAGTAAGGGCTCGGCTCCGGAGTCTCCCACGTGTCGAGCAAATGCATGGTGGTCTTCAACTCCTCAAGCTCGCCCTGGCAGCGGCTGCACTCCGCAACGTGCGTTTGAACCTTGGCAGGCGCAGCATGGGGATCGAGCAAGAGGTCAGCCAGCTTGTCACCGATCCCCGTGCTATTTGGCCCCGTGCAATTTGTCTTCATCCGTTTCATAGTTGCCACCCCGCAATCTGCCGGCTGGCTGGTTCCGGCTTCTTTCCACTAAACAAAGTCCTTCAGCTTTTCCCTGAGCGTCTGGTAGGCGCGGAAGAGCAGCGACTTAGTCGCCGACTCGCTCAACTTGAGCACCTGCCCGATCTGCCGGTAATCCATCCCGTGGTACTTGTGCATCAGCACAGCCGTGCGCTGCCTTTCGGGCAGCGCCATCACATGCCGGCGAATGGCAGCCATCCGCTCATCGCGCATCAGCCGCTGCTCCACTGAAGGTTCGTCGTCGGCCACATCGGGCGTCATACCGGTCTCCGCGTCCGGCGAGTCCAAATACACGGTTTGCGCCGCCCGCTCGTGGCGGGTATCGCGCGCGTGGTTCACCGCCAGGTTGGTCGCGATCCGGTAAAGCCAGGTGGTAAATCTTGCCTCGGCCCGGTAGCTGCTCCTGGCACGATACACGCGCAAAAACACTTCCTGCGCCAGCTCCTCGGCAATTGCCTGGTTGCCGACCATCCGAAAGAGGAAATGAATGATCGGCCGGTGGTACTTTTGCGCCAGGTAATTGAAGCTGGCTTCGTCGCCCGCGGCCACGCGCAGCATCAACGCTGCGTCGCTTGCCGGATCCAGTCCCTTCGGCAGTCCCAAGCCTGGGTCCACAGTTGCGTCCGGCGGAAGGCCCGAACCCGCTCCCAAGGCCGGACTGTTCAGGACCATGGTTGCCATATCTTCTGGAACCCCATCCTGGCCGGAAGGTTGCGCCCCGTAACCGGTTTCTTCACCGGAATTTACATCTCCGGGCTCATCTTCGCCGGGGGCTGGCTCACTGGCTCTTGCCAAGGCAGCCTCCAACTCCGCTTTGCCGAGGGTCGCTTTGTCGAGGGGCTCGGGCGGGCAACCTGGCGCCGCCCAGGCAGGAAACAGGCGGCAGCGCCGTCTCCCAATCCAAAGGGAGCTCACTGCGATAGCGGATTAGACACGCACTCCTGAGCATGACCGTTTTGGTGCGTTCCTCGAAGCCATCCGGCCGCCGTCCTGCGATTAAGACGGCAGGGTTGGCCGTAAAGCCCTGCTGGTGTTACTCTACCCTACAGGATGCCGTTTCTGGCGCTAGTGTACGCGGGACTTTTCGCATAGGCTGGGCGCGATGTGGCAAATCCAATTCCGCCTACGGTTCGAGATCTACCCCTCGACCAAGGCGATGACCACAATCCTTCCGAAACCCTTCCTGGGCGCTTAACTCAGCGGTAGAGTGCCATCTTCACACGGTGGAAGTCGCAGGTTCAAATCCTGCAGCGCCCACCAAAATCAACAACTTACGGGCGGCGTCCCGGCAACGGCCCAGCCAGGCACGCTCGGGGCTTTGGCGTTGGAACGAATGCAAGAAAGATGGCAAGCCGGGCACTCGGGACTATATTCTGTTGTGGCCGGGAAAGCAAAATGGAAACTCCAGCCTGGTCGCCACTGAGCCGGAACTGGGAAAATGCGCCTCCCGATGGGGTTGTATCGCCACGGCGAGGCGAAGACGCAAGCTGCTGCAAGTGAGGGCCGGCGGACTCATTTCCTGTGGTTCCAGTGAGACCTCCAGCGGCTGCACCGCATCAGCGTAGTAGAGGAGAATCATAAATGGAAAAACGGAAGCTAGGATCTGACGGGCCCGAAGTGCCGGTGATTTGTCTGGGCGGAAACGTCTATGGGTGGACGCTGCCCGAGGCAGAATCATTCAGGCAACTTGATGCGGCGCTCGCTGCCGGACTGAACTTCGTGGATACGGCGGATGTGTATTCACGGTGGGTTCCGGGAAACCATGGCGGTGAGTCGGAGACGATTCTTGGCAAGTGGTTTGCGAGGACCGGGAAGCGCAAGGACGTGATTCTGGCGACCAAGGTCGGCATTGAGATGGACGCAGGCAAAAAGGGACTGAAGGCGGCGTACATCCAGCAGGCGGTTGAGAGTTCGTTGCAGCGGTTGCAGACAGATTATATCGACGTTTATCTGGCCCACAAGGACGATCCGGAGACCCCTCTGGAAGAAACACTGGGTGCCTTCGACCAACTGGTGAAGCAGGGGAAGGTTCGGTATATCGGGGCGTCCAATTACAGCGGAGCACGCCTGGCGGAAGCGCTGGAGACAAGCCGGAAGCATGGGTTGGCAAGCTATATTTCGCTTCAACCGCACTACAACCTTGTGGAGCGGCCAGCGTACGAAACGGACCTGCTGCCGGTGGTGGAGAAGTACCATCTGGGCGTGACCCCATATTTCTCGCTGGCAGCGGGCTTTCTGACTGGCAAGTACCGCAGCCCACAGGACGCAGGGAAGACCGCGCGCGGGGCGATGGTGCAAAAATACCTGAACGCCTGGGGATTCGGGGTGGTCGCGGCGCTCAATGAAGTAGCCAATGCGCACGCATCGACTCCGGCGCGTGTGGCGCTGGCTTGGCTGCTGGCGCAGCCCGGAATTACGGCTCCGATTGCCAGTGCGACCAATGAAAAGCAGCTTGCCGATCTGGCGGAAGCCACGAAGCTGAAGCTGGATGCGGCGTCGATTCAGAAGCTGAATAAGGTGAGCGCTCGCAAGGTTGCGACAGAGGCTGTTGCCGGGTAAGGTCCTCCCGGCAAACGAGGCTTTGTCGAGCCGCAAGAATCGCGACCAGTCTCGGGGCACAGCCGGCAAATCGCGAGAACGGAAGTTGACAGCGATTACCATCCGCAAAAGTGAAGACCGAGGCCACGCCCGACCATGGACACGGCCTGCAAAGGCTTCTGGTCACTTTCGACTGGGCGGCTCCGGGCCGCCTCGAAAAGTACGGTCGATTTCTCGTCGGCAGGACGAAACACATCGACATCGATCCGCACACCATCACGCATCTTCACCGGCACTTCGTGCTCGATGATTACCCCCATCTCGACCGAGCGCTGATAAACCGGCGGGTGTCCGCCCAATTTCTCGGGCGGATGGAGCGGCCCGCAAAACCTGTACTCGAAGCCTTGCGTCATTCGGCCGTTTCCCCAATCCGAATTCACCTTGGTTTCGGTGGAATCACCGGAACCAAAAGGTGCGAGTCATATTGCCTGCCGGTATAGATCAGGTGATGCCCACGGTTCACCGTGTCCTCATGGCGGTAATAGATTGGAGCTACGATTTTGGAATACTTCTGTAGATCCGTGCCCTGCACAATAAGCTTTAACTTTTCGCCCGCTTCAAAGCGCGTGCCCGAAGGCCATATCTCGATTTCCAGAGGCACAATCTCACCAGGCTTGAGCTTCAGCTCCCGCTGATGGGCCAGCACGGGCTGATGCTCGGTGGATTTTTCGCGGTCGAGCTCGCGATGCGATGCCCGCAACCAACCTAGAGCAACAGGCCCGTCGTCGAAGAAGGCATAATACGCAAACGGCACGAAATTATCGTTGGCGTCGAACTTGAAGAGTCCGACGAAGATATCCATGTCATCGGCGCCGTCGGCCGCCATAAATACCTTCAGCTTCATGTGTCCAATGAGTTCGGTCGGCTCCGCAAAGGCGATCTCGAACTCCGCACGATGCGCCTCCGGACCGCAGCCCATCGCGCTGTAGCTACAGGATGAGGCTTCCCCCACCGGGCTCGACTGCATGGCGCCGTGCTTCGCATCCAGGTAGAGTTTCCGGTATTCGGTCCTCGCTATGGGCCATTCGTCTTCGGCTCGCAGGCTACCGACGAAGTATTTCTCGCGTGCCTCCAGGCGCACTTTCGGCCACTCCGTCACCGGCGACGGAATACCCTTGAGGAAGTAGTCGAAGAACTCCTGCAAGAGCTTTACATTTTCCGGTTGGTAGTAATGGGCCCATTTCTTCCGCCCATGGACGAGCAGCCATTTTTGCGGAGAGGCAATCTTCTCGAACCCCCTTACCGTGCCGCGCAGGTGCAAACCCTGATCTGCCCAGCACGCAACGACAAAGGCAGGAGCGTTGATTTTGGGCAAGTCCGCTGCCTTCGAGGCCCAGAATGCGTCAAACCAAGGGTGCTCCTGGGTTTCTTTAACTAAGTCCTCGATGTTCGCGCCGGCGCTGCAGCCCCAGCTATCGGCAAGTCTGGGCCAGAACCCAGTGTCCGGAATGCCTCCGTGGCGGGCTACTTCGCGATAAGTGTCATTAAATCCCTCCCAGATGTTCATCGCCGCCAAATGGGGCGGGTGGAGTTCCGCGACACGCCACTGCGTTTGCGAAAGGTACGAGACGCCGGAGAGACCTACCCTGCCGTTGCTCCAGGATTGTGTGCCGGCCCACTCAATCAGGTCATAGAAATCCTGCGCCTCTTCCGGCGAAAGCAAAGTAGCTATTCCCTGCGAATACCACGTCCCACGGATGTCCGCGTTCACGATGGCATAGCCGCGCGGCACCCAATAGATAGGATCGGGTCCCTCGAAGGTCGCATAGCGCGAGACCATTCCGGGCTTGACTTCGCACGACGGGTTGGCATCGTAGATTCCACTTCCATGCTGATGCTTGCCGTAAGGCGTCCAGGCAATGATCGGCGGCGCCGGCTTCTCTTCAGGAGGACGAAAAACGTCAACATAGATCTCGACCCCATCGCGCATCCGCACCTTCAGGTTGCGCTCGACGAGCATGCCGTTTTCAATGCTGCGGCTGTATACCGGCGGCGGAGCGCCTCGTTCTTCCGGTGTGCCATAGGGCGCCCGAAACCGATATTCAAAGCCTCTGGATGTTGTAGTGCTATCCCGCATGACGCTCTCCTCGACCGCGAATTCGGCAGATCATATCATCAACGCAGCGTATTCACTAATCCGAGTTAGGTTTCACACAGCAGGGATGATTGGTACCAGGAGGTGAGAATCGAATCTGCCGCCGGTATGAATTACATGGGCGCCCCGGTTGACCGTTGCCGTATGCGCGTTCGAGTGGCCTTCTTCCGGGTAATTATAGATATCACTGCCTTGCACCACGACCCGCAGCTTTTCGCCTCGTTCGAAAAGCGTGCTGGAAGCCCAGATTTCTATTTCCACCGGAACCACCTCGCCCGGTTTGAGCTTTATCTCTCGCTGGTGCTTGTGGTACGGCTGGTATGGCGTAGATTTCTCCTCATCGAGTTCACGATGGGAAACTCGCAGCCAGCCCAGCGCGACGGGGCCATCATTATGGTTGCCGAAATACGGGAACGGAA
The DNA here is from genome assembly GCA_963832535.1 of uncultured Acidobacteriota bacterium. Lineage (GTDB taxonomy): Bacteria > Acidobacteriota > Terriglobia > Terriglobales > Acidobacteriaceae > Telmatobacter. Next base: position 17,846 of record CAWHUK010000018.1, on the reverse strand, counting down.
CCAGATACCCTGCACGGTCGATTTTCTCGATGGCGACAAACAAGTCCATATCGTCACTGCCCTCGGCCTGCACCCACAACTTCAATTTCATATATCCGGTCAGCTCGGTCTTCTCGTCGAATTTGAATTCGAAGCTGGCGTTCTGAGTCTTGTCCCTTATGTCATTCACGTTGTAGCGGACTCGAGCCGTTTTCTTAAATGGGGACTTGCTCGTCTTTCCATCGCTCGCATTCAAGAACAGTTTCGTATATTTTGTGCGGGCCAGCGGCCACTCATTTTCGGTTCTCGTATTTCCAACATAATATTTTTCTCTGACCTCGATCGTTACCTTGGGCCAGTCCTTTACATGGTTGTCGATGCCTTTCAAGAAGCGGTTGAAAAACTGCCGCTGTTTCTCCACGCTTTCCTTTTGGTAAAAATGCCACCACTTCTTTCGACCGTGGACGAGCAGCCATTTGTCCTTCGAAGCGATTTGCTTGAACCCTTCGAGGGTGCCCCGATTGTGCAGACCCTGATCGGTCCAACTCGCGACGACAAGGGCCGGCACCGTTATCCGTGACAGGTCGGCGTTCTTGCTGGCCCAGTAGTCATCAAACAGCGGATGCCGCTTGGCCATTTCCACATAGTTTTCTACTCGTGTTGTCGAGAAGCTCACGCTGCTCTGCCACATGGGACCAAACTTCGTTTCCGGGATGCCTCCGTGGCCGCTAAATTCCCGATAGAAATCGCTTACTCCTTCCCACGGATTAATGGCGGCCAGATGGGGCGGATTCGCCGCCGCCACTTTCCACTGGCTCCAAGCCAGGTACGAGACCCCTTGCATGCCAACCTTGCCGTTACTCCAGCTTTGCGTGCCGGCCCACTCGATCAGGTCGTAGCAGTCCTCAACCTCTTGCGGACTCATGTAGGTCAGATCGCCCTCCGAATGCCAGCTTCCACGCATATCTGCGTTGATGATGGCGTAACCATTGTGGCACCAATAAATGGGGTCAGCGGCTTCAAATTTGGTGTATTCATTAAACTTGTCATCATCTACTTCGCTGTTCCCCATCGTCCATAACTTGACGCGGCCGTGCTTACCATAAGGGCCCCAGGCAACGAGAACAGGACATGGCTCTTCGGTTTCCGGCCGATATACGTCGGCGTAAATCTTGATGCCGTCACGCATATGCACGGCGACATCGTAGTCGATGATCATACCTTGAGTTTTTTCCCGGCGCGGATTCAATTTGGGGCATCCGCCTTCAGTCGGCGGCACGGCGTCGCGGAAAACCATTTCAAACTTTTGAGGCATAGACCTTCGATTAACCATGGCTTTTCCTTTCTTGGTAACTTAGCACATCCTCGGTTTCTGTTGGCCTTTCTCGCTTACGATGTGTTCCACGCCTTCTTCGCCCGAATCTCAAACCCGGCCCGGTTCGTATTGAGGGTCTCCGTTTTGGTTACTGCCGCGGAGTGAGGGCGCGCTTGATCAGGCGCGCCGTGGTTCCATCGTGGTCGAATCAATCGTAAATAGCGGGAACCAGCAGATGCGAGTCATAATCCCCGCCCGTGTAGATGACATGATACCTGCGATTCACGCTGTCCTCATGAAGCGCCAGGGGGCTGCGCCGGACGGTTGTGGGAAGAGCTGAAATCGCGCCGTCCTTTGGCGCCTCCTGATCCGGTTTCTTAAAATCAGAACCCTGAACTGTGAGCCGGAGGCCTTCACCTGCCTCGAAGCGGGTACCTGAGGGCCAAACCTCAATTTCCAGGGGCACCACCTCGCCGTCGTGAAGCTTTCGCTCGCGACGGTGCTGCAGGACGGGCTGATACTCGGTGGATTGAGCCGGGTCGAGTTCGCGGTGAGAGGCGCGGAGCCAGCCTAGAGCAACGGGACCATCTTCGAATTGTGCGTAGAAGGCGAACGGCACGACTTCGCCACTGGCATCCAGTTTTTGAACGACAACGAAAATGTCCATGTCGTCTGCGCCCACGGGGGCCACCCATAGTTTGAGTTTCATGTGGCCGATGAGATCCGTTTGCCGGTCGAACTTGAAATCGAACCGCGCGCGGCCGTCGCTGTCATAGCTCGCCTCATAGCGGTAGGACGATTGCGCGTCGACCGGCTCGCGCTGCAGCGAACCGTTGCGCGCATCCAGGTATAGTTTCGTGTACTCGCGTGCGCGCGATCGGCCATTCGCGTTCGCACCGTATGGCGCCGACGTAATACTTCTGCCGGAGCTTCCAAGCGCACCTTCGGCCACTCGGTAACTTCGGTGGCCAGCCCCTTCAGAAAATGATCGAAAAAGGCTTGTTGGCGTTTGACGCTTTCGGCCTCGTAAAAATAAGCCCATTTCTTCCGGCCATGCACCTCGAGCCATTTTTGGGGAGAGGAAATCTTTTTAAACCCTTCCAGGGTGCCCCGCGTGTGCAGGCCCTGGTCCGTCCAGCTCGCCACCACGTAAGCCGGAACCGTGATCTTCGACAGATCGGCGACCTTGGACGCCCAGAACGAATCGAAGAGCGGATGCTCCCGGGTCTCCCGTTCCAGGTCCTCGATGCGCGTCTTGCTGCGGCCCCAGCGGCCCGGCAGATATGGCCAGAAGGAGGTCTCAGGAATGCCGCCGTGGCGAACGACCTCGCGATAGGAGTCGCTAAAACCCTCCCATGGATTGATCGCGGCCAAGTGGGGCGGATTCGCGGCGCGCCACGTTCCATTGCGATGAGGCGAGATAGGAAACGCCGACCAAGCCGACCTTGCCATTGCTCCAGGGCTGGGTGCCGGCCCATTCGATCAGATCGTATTCGTCCTGCGCCTCCTCGGGCGAAACATAGGTGGCGGTGCCTTCGGAAAACCATGTCCCGCGCGGATCAACGTTGATCACAGCATAGCCCTCCGATGCCCAATGAAGCGGATCAGGGGCCTCGAACGCAGTATAGGCCGACAGGGAGGCCGTGATGCCAGCCCTCGGGAATTGTTTTTCCATTCGGGTGGGTCCGTGCTTTCCGTACGGCCCCCAGGCAATCAGCGGCGGCACGGGGATTGCTTCGTCAGCGGGGCGGAAGACGTCGATGTAGATACGCACACCGTCGCGCATGGGTATAGGAACGTCGCGTTCGATAAGGATGCCGTCTTCGATGGCGCGCCGATACTGCGGCGCGCGGCCTCCCAGTTCCTCTGGAGCAGAAAGCGGCCCGCGGAATATGTATTCGAAGTCGTGCTTCAGCATAGTTCTCCTGCTTCAAGGGTCATCTGCGTAAAGAAAAGTTGTCCAATCTGCCGCGCCGGATGATCGGAAGGGAGCCGCTGCGCCATCGTCACATAGCTATACATCGCCGACTGCTTCTCGTCGTCTCCACGCATGTCTCTTAACCAATCCAAATCCCTGTGGAAAAAAGTACCAACAAAGAGACTTTTTCCGCAGCCTGTGAAGGCCCTTGCTCCCTTCGAAAGACCCCTGCTCCTTCCAAACAACTGCTCTCTCCGAACAGATTGAAACGCCCCCAACTGGATCAGGCTTCGACGAGGGCGTCGGCGATGGCGAGGTGTTCATCGAGAGCGGCGATGCCGAGGTCGAGTTCTTCCTTCGTCACGATGAGCGGCGGGGCAATGACGAAGTGGCTGACCCAGGCCTGAATCGATACGCCCTGCGCCATCATCTTTGCAGCGATCTGGTCGACGATTAATGACTTGCCTTCCACCTTGTCGCGCATGGTGTTGAAGAGCTGCTTCGTCTTGCGGTTCTTCACAATCTCGACGGCGAAGAAGAGGCCGAGGCCGCGGACATCACCGACCGAGGGGTGCTTAGCTTTGAGGGCTTCCAGCTTTTCGCGGACGTAAGGCTCGAGCTCCGCGGCGCGCTCAACGAGCTTAAGCCGCTGCATCTCCTCGATGGTGGCGACGGCGGGGCCGAGGGTGAGAGGGTGCGCTTCGTACGTATGCCCATGCGAAAAGTAGTGGTCCTCGAAGTAATCGGCAATTTTGGTTGTGGTGGTGCACACGCCAAGGGGCACATAGGCCGAGGTGATTCCCTTGGCGGTGACAAGAATGTCGGGCTTCACGTTCCAGTGCTCCATGGCGAACCACTTGCCCGTGCGGCCCCAGCCGGCCATTACTTCGTCGTCGATGAGCAGCACGCCGTGACGATCGCAGATTTCGCGCAGGCGCGGAAAGTACTCGGGTGGGGGGACGAGGACGCCGTTGGTGCCCACGACCGGCTCGACGATGATGGCGGCCACATCGCTTTCGTTGCGGATCATGTGCTCGATGTAGTCGGCGCAGGCGATGTTGCAGCCTGGATAGGTGTGCTTGATGGGGCAGTCGTAACAGTTGGTCTCGGGGGCGAAGACGACTCCGGCGCCTTTGCCGGCCGGTTCCATGGCCCAGCGGCGCGGATCGCCGGTAGCCGCGATGGAACCCATGGTGGATCCGTGATAGGAGCGGTAGCGCGAGATGATCTTGGTTTTGCCCGTGTACATCCGCGCGATTTTGAACGCTGCCTCGTTGGCCTCGGTGCCGCTGGTGGCGAAGAAAAACTTATTCAGGCCCTCGGGCAGCACCTCAAGAAGCTTGGCGCTGAGGAGCGCGCGCGACCTGGTGGTGTAGCCTGGCGCGACATAGCAAAGCTCGCGGGCCTGCTCTGCGATGGCCTCGACGACGCGTGGGTTTTTGTGGCCCAGGTTGACGCACATCAACTGCGAACTGAAGTCGAGATAGCGTTTGCCGGCGCCGTCGGTAAACCAGCAGCCTTCGGCATCGGCGATCGGCAACGGCTTCCAACTCTTCTGGAAGCGCCAGGTGCCGTAGTTGGTCTGGCGCGTGATGGTGGAAACCTGCTCGGTGGTGAGCGGCGCGGATGCTGAAGTTTTAATCATGATTGCGGTCCTCTCTTGGTGGATACATCAACCGGGATTTCCATTTTGCTTTCCCGGCCACAACAGAATATAGTCCCCAGTGCCCGGCTCGCCATCTTTCTTGCATTTCGTCCAAGGCCAGAGCTGAAGCGTGCCCGGCAGGTCCGTTACCGAGACCCAGAAGACGTTATTTGGCCCATTTCGAACGACCCTTCGGCAGCCCCAGCCGCCGCCGCAGGTTGCCCATGTTGTAGGCCGGCAAAGCTCAGCGCCAGCGGCACCTCATTCGAAAAAAGCAGCCAACATAGCTTTAAATCAGCTGTGCCGTAGACTGTGCCATGCCGTGCGTGCCCAAATGTGTCAAATCAGTGCGTTAGGCGACCAGACTAGCCCAAGGCTAAGTCGGCTGCCGAAGACCGTGCAGGCCGGAGCCTGCACGCACGTTGCGTCCGGGATTTCCTTCGTAGGTTGGATTAGGGTTGCAACCGTCGCACGGCAAGCCATCTGCGCTCGTGCGTTGCTAGTGGTCTGCTTACTTGGAACTCTGTGTGGCCGGCTGCCGATCTGGTATCGGAAGGACGAGTTTCACAGCATAAAGCGGCGTGGCAGTACGCGCAACCTTGAGCAAGCGCCCCTTGGAGTTGAAGGCCAAGGCCCACTGCATGGGTTGGTGCGCCGTTGGGACATCGACAAAGCGGACAATCGCGCCGCCGTCGCTTTGGACCTCAATTGTGGGCGGGAACGACAAGCCAAGGTTCGCGTCCGCGGATTTCTTCGCCAACGGAGACGTATCGGGATGGCCGCCAGTCAGCGCAGCATAGCACAAGGCGGTTGAGAGCCAATCGGCAGGCTTAGTTGCAGGCTCGCCGGCGCGAATGCGGTTGAATTCCGCGATGGCCACTGCATTGAGCGGAGCGGGTGAAAACAGCGAATAGCTCCGCCGCTGGATGGGAATGATGCGGACACGGCCCACGCTACTGCGCGGAATCGCGGCCGAGAAAAGACTTCGATCGCCTGCGCCCTTATTCTCATTGAAAAGCAGAAAAACGTGACCCGGCAATGCCTCGCACACAAGCTGTTGATCGGTCCACTTTTCTTTATCGAACTCGATCCCCGCCATCTTAGCGCCCTCCCGGATCGAAGGTTCCGCATTTGCAGCCAGATCGCGATCAGCCGCGTTCATCTGATCCGCGGAGCGGTATTCGATGGGGTTCGCACTTGTGGGCGTTGAGACGTCGAGAGAGAACGGTGCGACAACCTCAGTCGCCGGCACCGGCCTTGTTTTGTAGGAAGCGCCGGAAGAATCTGCCGGGACCGGCTCTACCTTGTAGGATGCGGGTGAAGAATCCGCGTTCGATTGAGCTCCGCAAAGCGCAGAAAACAGAAGAGTGGCCAGCAGAGCAGAGGCGGCCGTCAACATCCTGAAGCACTTCATACAATCGCTAGACTACCATCTCTGACGAGCCAATCGTGAGACGCACGCCTGACCCTGCGCCGAATTCGGAGCCGAAAGAATGTGCGGCCCGAAACCGTGCCGCTCGTGCCGCTAACGCGAGTAAGCATGCGAAAAGTTGTAGGCGACGCCCACCGTGAAACCTTGTGGATTAAGGGTATTTCCTAACAGTCTTCCCCAGTCCTGATACTCATAGTCGGCGCGCGCCCAGAACGGGCGGAAGATCCGGTATTCGAACCCGCCACCTGAAGTGAGGAGCATGAAGGTATCATGCGAGTACCCAGGGAGCGGGTAGAAATCCACGCTGCCATCCTCAACCAAAAACTTGGCATAGGGATGGAACCTGCGAAAGAGGCGCCAGTTGTAGATCACTCCGCCTCCCGCCGTGTCCTGGCGCATGTTCTTTTGCGGGCAGAAGCCCGGTGGGTTGCAATTCTGGTGGAGGCTGATGTCGCGGGCCTCGACTTCCACACCAAGGCCGTGAAGAATTCGTGGGAGTTGTGTCGGATACCAGTCGGCCCAAACTGTACCGCCATACATGCGGCCATGGCCCCAATCGACATCGTAGCTTGAGGGCCCGAAGCCGATGCTCAGGGGCAGGCTTGGCCCTCGCCCTTCATATGCCGGAACAGCTTGTGAAAACGCGGGGAACAGCGGAGCGAACAAGCTCACCGCTAAAATGGGAACAACTAACAGCTTCAAACGCATTCTGCATCTCCTTCACAGCCGCATGCTGCTACCTGCCCGGGAAATCTCCGCGGAGCGAGTGTAGAACTGCACTTCTGGGTTACAAGGCAAAAGCAGGGCACCAATCGTGGGGACCGCCGTCATTGAAAAGAACTGTAGAGCGAACTCGCGTTTTCAGCGTAGGGCAAATAGACAGTCGCGCCTTCAAAACCGATCTCAAGTTTCTACACCATGCGCGCTGAAAAGTTGCGCATATCCCAAAAACGTCGTGTTTACAGGCTGCGGATAGTCTACATGATCACGCCAAAAGATTTGCGGCAAATACGCTAACTTTTTGCGATTTAGTAATGACCATTTTTGGGGAGCCATTTCGGGATCGGCTGTATAAAAACGGGGAATCACCCGCGGCCTGAAACCATTGCGGCGGCGCGCAAAATTGACACCGCGCAGAACTGACACAAGGCTGCCAACGCAGAGAGCGAGAAATCTTGATGAAAGTTGACATGAGTTTGCACATTGAAATTCTGCTTTCCCAGGTCTAAAAATCGAGCGTACGTTCAGAAACTCTACCCGACGGCCTGCACCGCACCCTTGCCCACCAGGTCTTCCACGCGTTCCACCCAGCCGCGGTCCGCCGCCACGCTCATTCCTTCGGGCTCCAGAATCACTGCGTACTCGCCCTTCTTTTCGAGATGCAACATCACCCGTCCCGGTCCCGGCGCGGCATCCACGGCGCTCTTCAGTCCGGCAAACATCTCTTCGCTGGCCCGCTCGAGATTGATTCTGATGCGCACGCCGATCGGTAGTTTCACCTGCACATCTTCGAGCGCCTGCACCTGGCTCACGGCAATCTTTGGCGCAGCATCTTCTTCGCCCATCAGCGTTCCGCGCACCAGCACCGGCGCTTCAATCTTCAACTGCGCCGATAGCCGCTCGTAATCGCGTGCAAAACAGATCAGTTCGATCTTGCCCGTCGCGTCTTCGAGCGCCGCCTGTGCGTAAAGCTTCTGATCGCGCCTGCTCTTCTGCACGCGCAGCCCGTGAATCATGCCTGCCACCTGAATCTCGTCGGCCATGTCCTGCTGCCCGCCCCAGCGCCGCTCCGGCGGCTTGCGTTCCAGCGCCTCGGCCACCGAAATTGCGCCGGTCAAATTCCGCAACTTCTCCGCATACTTGTCCAGCGGATGCCCCGACACAAAAAATCCCAATACCTCTTTCTCATTCGCCAGCCGCTCGCTCTCTTCCCAATCGGCAACGTGCGGCAGTTCGTCGGCACTACGCCCGCGCGCCGGTGTTTCGTCGAACAGTCCAAATAGGCCGCTCTGTCCCTGCGCTGCGTCGCGCTGCGTCTTTTGCGCGCGCTCCATGGCCTTGTCTACCGCCGCCGCCAGTTGGCCGCGCGTTCCCAGCGAGTCCAGCGCGCCGGCCTTGATCAGCGACTCGATCACGCGCTTGTTCATCACGCGCAGGTCCACCTTCTCGCAGAACTCCCAAAAGCTCTTGAATCGCCCGCCCGCTTCCGTCCGCGCCTTCAAAATCGACTCGATCGCGTTGCCGCCCACGTTCTTCACCGCCGTCAGCCCAAAGCGGATCGCCTCGCCATGCGGTGTAAACTGTGCGCCTGACACTTGCACATCCGGCGGCTCTACAGGAATCCCCATCTCGCGGCACTCACCGATATACTTCACTACGCTTTCCGGCTTCGATGTCTCCGACGTCAGCAGCGCCGCCATAAACTCCACAGGATAATGCGTCTTGAGATACGCGGTCTGGTACGCCACCTGCGCATAGGCCGCCGAGTGCGATTTGTTGAATCCGTAGCCGGAGAACTTCGCCATCTGCTCGAAGATCTCGTCGACCTCGGCCTCTGGGTGCCCCAGCGCCGCTGCGCCGCTCACAAAACGGTCGCGCTGCTTGGCCATCTCCGTGGCGCTCTTCTTTCCCATCGCCCGCCGCAGGATGTCGGCCTCGCCAAGAGAGTAGCTCGCCAGCACGTTGGCGATCCGCATCACCTGCTCTTGATAAACAATCACCCCAAACGAATCCTTCAGGATCTCCTCAAGCTCCGGCAGCATAAACTCCACTTTGCGCCGTCCCCACTTGCGCTCGACGAAGTCGTCGATCATATCCATCGGCCCCGGCCGGTAGAGTGCGTTCAATGCCGTCAAATCCTCCACCGTGTCCGGCTTGTACCGCCGCAAAATGTCCCGCATCCCGCTCGACTCAAACTGGAACACCCCCGACGTGAGCGCCGGGTGAAAGATCTTTTGAAACGTCTCCGAATCGTTGGGGGGAAGCGCTTCCAGGTCCAGCTTGACGCCCTTATGTTGCTCGATCAGCTTGATACTGTCGTCAATGATGGTCAGCGTGGTCAGGCCCAGAAAGTCCATCTTGAGCAGGCCCATCTTCTCCACGGCCTTCATGTCGTACGCGGTCACAATTTCGTCGTTCTTGGTTTTGTTCAGGGGCACCAATTCGGTTAAGGGCCGCGGCGCAATCACCACCGCCGAAGCGTGCACGCCCGAGCCGCGCACCAGTCCCTCCAGCTTTTTCGCCGTGTCGATCAGCTCGCGAATCTGCTTATCATTGTCATAGGCCTTGCGCAAGTCGGGCGACTCCTCCAGCGCCTTGTCCAGGGTCATGCCGATTGTCGGCGGCACGAGTTTGGCAATCCTGTCCACGTCGCCGTAGGGCATATCGAGCGCGCGCCCGCAATCCTTGATTGACGCCTTCGCCGCCATCGTATTGAATGTGATAATCTGCGCCACCTGTTCGCGGCCGTACTTGCGCGTCACGTAGTCGATCACCTCGCCGCGCCGGTTCATGCAAAAGTCCACGTCGATATCCGGCATCGTCACCCGCTCCGGATTCAGAAAGCGCTCGAACAGCAGAACATTCTGCATGGGATCGATATTGGTGATCTCCATCGCGTAGGCCACCAGCGATCCCGTCGCCGAGCCGCGCCCCGGCCCCACCGGAATTCCATGATCGCGCGCGAACTTGATGAAATCCCACACAATCAGGAAGTATCCCGAGTACTTCATCTGCTTGATGATTCCGATTTCGTACTCGAGCCGCGCTTGGTACTCGTGTGCTGGCGTCCGCAACTCGCCGCGCAACTCCAATTGCCGCACTGCTGTCTCCAGCCGCTTCTTCAAACCCGCGCGGCACACCTCCTCAAAGTAGCTGTTGATGGTATGCCCCTGCGGCACCGCAAACTCGGGGAAGGGATTTTTAACTCTGTGCAGCTTCAGGTTGCAGCGCTCGGCAATCTCCATGGTCCGCGTCAGCACCGCCGGCGAATCCTTGAACAGCCGCGCCATCTCGTCCGCGCTCTTTACAAAAAACTGGTCGCCGTCGAATTTGAACCGGTCCGCATCGTGAATCTTCGCGCCGGTCTGCACGCACAACATCACCTCGTGCGCGTGCGAGTCCTCGCCGCACAGGTAGTGCGAGTCGTTGGTCGCCACCAGCGGAATCTCCAGCTCCCGCTCCAGCCGGAACAGCGCCTCGTGAATCTTCTTCTCGTCCTCCAGCCCCTGATCCTGGACCTCAAGAAAGAAATTCCCTTTGCCAAAGATGTCCTGGTACTGCTGCGCTACACCGCGCGCTGTCTCGTAGCGTCCGGCCAGCAGTTCCTCGCACAACTCGCCGCTCAGGCAGCCGGAAAGACAGATCAGGCCTTTCGCATTCTCAGCCAAGTATTTCTTGCTCACCCTCGGACGCCGGTAGAACCCGTGCAGGCTTGCCTCCGAGGTCAGGCGGATCAGGTTGCGGTAGCCCTCCTCATTCTCGGCGAGCACCAGCAAATGGTTGTATTCGCTGGCCCGCGAATTCCCGCCCCTTGAATTCCCTATTGACGGCTCCAGTTCGCCCGTCCGATTTGAGGCATCTGTCCGATTTGCAGCACCTGTGCGATTTGAGGCATCCGCGCGATGGTCCTCCGCCTTGCACACGTACAGCTCGCATCCCAGGATCGGCTTGATCCCCTTTTGCTTGGCCGCATCGAAAAAGTGTACCGCGCCGTAAATGTTCCCGTGGTCGGTCATGGCGACAGACTTTTGCCCCAGCGCAGCCACGCGGTCCATCAGCTTGGTCAGATCGCAGGCGCCGTCGAGCAGCGAGTAGTCGGTGTGCAGATGGAGGTGGGTGAATTCGGACATGGCTAAGGTGATTCTAGTGGCCTTCGAGCCTTGACTGCTTATCCCAAAGCCGGTTGAAATCCGGTCCGACTGAGGAAAAAGTGCAGGTGTTGGTCGGCTGGCCCAAGGTCAACCAATGATTCAGTGGGAATGTGCCGTGAGTGGGCCTTCATATGCGACCCGTTAACTGGCTGCAACCTCGACCGGCGTGAGGGCGAGCATCCCTTTCGGGGGAATGCTTTTCGGGTTGTGTATGCCGCGCAGATTAGCGGAGATATCCGAGTAGTTCATGCGCTCCAGAAAAAATCGACGCAGGGCATTAAAACTCCGCAACACGAAATCGAACTGATCGAGAGCCGGTTGAAGCAATTGAAGGAGATGCTGAGATGAAACACGAAAAAATCGAGACTCGTTCACGGCAGCGGCAATGTCTTTCGCGATTTCGGATATGCAAACGCTGACGTTGAGCAGTTGAAGGCTACCCTCGCCACTGAAATCGCCAAGATGTTGGATCGGAGGAAACTGACCGTCCGTGCCGCCCATGCGCTGACCGGCATCGCCGCGGCCGATTTCTCGCGCATCCGCAATGCCGACCTTCGCCGCTTCACCCTCGACCGCCTCTTCTCGATCCTCAATCGGCTCGGATCGCATGTAGAGGTAAAAATCAGTGTCCATGTAGTCGAACCCAAGCGGGTTGCGGTTGCATAAATCGACCGATAGGGAATTTTTGCCTTGTGAGCATCGCTTCTTACAGTTCAAGCATTTTCAGCAGGTCGTCCACGCTCATCCCGTGGTGATTGGCGATTCGCTTGAGGATGCTGGAGAGCGTTCCTGTTTTGATCGGATGATGATAGGGGATGACTTCGTGGTTCTCGCCGTCACGTTGGGATGTCACACGAATGTGGGAACCTGTCTGCCGGGTTGCTGTATAACCCAAAACGCCCAGCGCCTTCACCAACCGCGGTCCGTCCACATCGCGTGGCAGCTTCATGCAGCGATGACTTCTTCCCGCACGAAATGCAGACGAATGACCTTCGGGCGCTGCATCGATTCGTCGAAGTAGCAGTTGACCGCGTCCTTGACCATCGCGCGCAACTCTTCCAGCGTATCGGCCTGTGTGTGGATGCCGTAGCCAAGGGCGCTGGCCGTGTAGCCGCCGTCCGCCTCGTCCTCGCGTACTTCGAAGATGATCTCGCTCATAGAAGAGCACCCTTTTTGCCTGAATCAAGGCTATCATTGGCGGACTCTTGGCATTTGACAGCGACTACGGCTTAGCCGTACTATCCTGCTATGCGCTACGGTTGGGACCCGGCGAAAGATGCCCAGAACCAGCGCAAACACGGATTGTCGCTCGCTGACGGAATTCACGCCCTTGAGGATCCGGAACGGGTGAGCTGGATCGACAATCGTTTCGACTACGGCGAAGAGAGAATTGCGACGCTTGGCATGGGCCGAACGAGCCTGTTGTACGTAGCGACTACCGAACTGGATGAAGAGACGACACGGATTATCTCGGTCAGGAGAGCGGAGCCTCATGAAGTTGAAAAATATGGTTTCGGTCGTTCATAATCCCGGCGATCCGCCCATCAAGACGAATACGGATTGGGCTGCGGTTGACGCGCTTACCGATGAGGAGATTCACGCCGCGGCGCTCGCCGATCCGGATGCGCGGCCGCTGCCTCTGGGCACAGACGAGGAGATGGCCAAGCTCGGCCTGCAGCGCATCCCCAACGTGAAGAAGCTTCGCGAAAGCCTCGGCATGACGCAAGAAGCTTTCGCTGCGGCCTACCGCATCCCCATCGGAACCCTCCGCGACTGGGAGCAGGGCCGCAAGCGTCCTGACGCGCCGGCGCGCGCCTATCTCACCGTAATCGCCCGCAATCCCGAGGCTGTAGCCGGTTTGTTGAGAGAAGCGGCATAGACACCACGCCGCTCAGCTTGCGATGAGCGCAAGAAAAGTTCAATTGCCGCCGGCTTCAGGCGTTCGTCGGGTTCCCGCCGCATTCGGCATGGCCGCACCGACACATGAGCTCTGTCCGCCCTTCCTGCCCTTCGCAGTGCGCGCTGCAGAATTTGGATTTGTCGGTTGGAATGCACGTGCAAGTGGGATTGGCGCATTTCTTGGGCTTATCCATATCTCTCCCTTCCGATCAGCCGGCATCGCCGGGCGCAGTGGTTGGTCTGCTCCTGCAAGACCCCATCGCGGCCAAAGCATAGCACGGAAACGGCATCGTCGGCACTCCTTTTGCACCCGCCTGCCGCCGGCCTTAGCTCCCCGCCCTCTTCCCAGTCCTCTCCTGTCGTTAAATCCCGCCCGTTGGTATACTCAAAGACGTGACTATGAGTGTCCTCGAATCCGCCCCCCATCACAGTTCAGGCGGGTCCTCCCCCACTCAGAAGAGGGTGTTGTTGCTCAAACCGCGCGGTTTTTGCGCCGGCGTTGTGCGCGCGATCGATATTGTGAAGATCGCTCTCGAAACCTTCGGCGCTCCCATCTACGTACGCCGCGAGATCGTCCATAACCGCTATGTTGTGAATGAATTAGCCGCCAAAGGCGCCATCTTCGTCCAAGAAATCGACGATGTGCCCGACGGCCAGCGCGTCATTTACAGTGCCCACGGTGTGTCCCCGGCAGTCCGCGAGTGCAGCAAGGGGCGCAATCTGAAGGTGATCGATGCGACCTGCCCGCTGGTGACCAAGGTGCACTTTGAGGCGGTAAAATTCGCCAAGCAGGGATACTCGCTGGTGCTCATCGGCCACCGCGACCACGACGAGATCGAAGGCACCCTCGGCGAAGCCCCGGAGGTGACCCATGTGGTTTCAAATGTCGCCGAAGTTGAGGCGCTTGAGATTCCCGATCCCGACCGCGTGGCCTATCTCACCCAGACCACCCTCAGCCTCGACGAGGCACGCGACATCATCCATGCCCTGAAGCTGAAGTTTCCCAACATCGTAGGGCCGCACTCGCAGGACATCTGCTACGCCACCGAGAATCGCCAGGTTGCCGTGCGCAACGTGGCCCACAAAGCCGGGTTGGTGCTTGTGGTGGGTTCCACCAACAGCTCCAACTCCAACCGCCTTGTTGAAGTTTCGCGCAACCTCGGCACCATCGGGTATCTCATCGATAACTCGCAGGCCATAGACCCTAAATGGCTTGTGGGGGTTGAAAACGTTGCCGTCACCGCCGGCGCTTCGGCCCCTGAAATTCTGGTCGAGGACGTCGTCAATTATCTGCGACAAAACGGCTTTGATTACGTCGAAGAGGTTGAAGTCATGCCGGAGAATGTGCGCTTCGGCCTGCCTCCTGAGATCGTGCAGGCCATTGGCAGCGCCAATGGAGGCGAGCCTGTCTCCGCACGCTGAACGGAGCGATCGTGAAAGAACCAGGCACGTGGTGCTTAGGCGTGCCGAAAACAACCGGTGCTTCGGAGGAACATCCGAATGTGCCGGAGATGAGTTGAGACGCTTCAGACCGCATGATTCCAGAGCAGCAGAAGACACAAACCGCGGCGCCTAGCTTTACGCGGCCTAAATTTGGCCGTCCAAGGTTTGGCCGCATCGATGCAGACCTGGCCGATGTTGAGTCGGCGATCGTCGGCGCGCGCGAGTTTCTTCTCTCCTTGCAGCATCCCGATGGCTACTGGTGCGGCGAGCTCGAAGCCGACTCCATGCTCGAAGCCGACTACATCTTTCTGCACACCCTGCTCGAAAGCGGCGATCCCGGCCGGCTCAAGCGCGCCTTCACCGAGATGATGCGCTACCAGAACGAAGATGGCAGCTGGAGCATCTATCCCGGCGGCCCGGGCAACATCTCGCTCTCGGTCAAGTGCTATTTCTCCGCCAAGCTGATGGGCGTCGGGCGCGGACGATCCGCGCCTGGCCAAGTGCCGCGAGTGGGTTCTGGCGCATGGCGGCGTGACCGCGTGCAACACCTTCACCAAAATGTATCTCTGCGCGCTCGGCCAGTACGACTACGACGCCGTGCCCGCCATCCCGCCGGAGATTGTTCTCTTTCCCAACTGGTTCTACTTCAATATCTACGAAATCTCGGCGTGGTCGCGCTCGATCCTGGTGCCGCTGGCCATCATCTACGCCAAAAAGCCGTTCAAGAAGATTCCGCCGGAGCAGGGAATCGACGAGCTTTTTGTCGGCGGCCGCGCCAACTCCATTCTTCGGCTGCGCATCGATCGCAAGCATCTCTTCTCCTGGCGCAACTTCTTCCTCGTTCTTGACCGCCTGATGCACTGGTTTGAGGCGGTTCACATTCGCCCGCTGCGCAGCCTGGCGCTCAAACGCGCGGAAAAATGGATGCTCGAACGGCTGGAAATGACCGACGGCCTCGGCGCCATCTATCCCGCCATGCTCAACGCCATCATCGCGCTGCGCTGCCTGGGCTACTCCGAAGACGATCCGCAGGTCATCCGCGCCCGCGACGAATTTGAAAAGCTCGGCATCGAGCAGCCGCCCACCCCCGAGATGCCCGAGCCAACCTTCCGCATGCAGCCCTGCATGAGCCCGGTGTGGGATACGGCGCAGGCTGTCTTTGCGCTGGGCGAGGCCGGCGTGCCGCGCAACGATCCGCGCATGATCAAGGCCGTCGACTGGATGCTCGCCAAAGAAGTTCGCCACAAGGGCGATTGGGCCGTCAAAGTCCGCAACACCGAGCCCGGCGGCTGGTACTTCGAGTTCAACAACGAGTTTTACCCGGATACCGATGACACGGCGCAGGTTCTGCTCGCGCTCAGCAAGGTCGACAATCCCCGCGAGCGCTATCAGATCTCGGTAGCCGAGCGCGCCATCGGCTGGGAGTTCGCCATGCAGTGCAAAAACGGCGGCTGGGGCAGCTTCGACAAAGACAACACCAAGATGATCTTCCAGTACATTCCCTTCGCGGATCACAACGCGATGCTCGATCCGCCCACCGTGGACATCACGGGACGAATGCTGGAGATGCTGGCCGCCTACGGCTACACCCGCGACGACAAGCGCGTGGAGAAGGCCATCAAGTTCATCTTCAAGCGAGCAGGAGCCGGATGGAAGCTGGTTTGGCCGCTGGGGCGTCAACTACATCTACGGCACGTTCCTGGTGCTGCGCGGTCTCGATGCCATCGGCATCGATCATCTCGAGCCGCAAATTCAGCAGGCGGCCGAATGGATTCGCATGGTGCAGAATCCCGACGGCGGCTGGGGCGAAACCTGCGGCAGCTACGACGATCCCGATACGCGCGGCGTCGGTCCCAGCACGCCGTCGCAAACGGCCTGGGCGCTGCTCGGCCTGCTCGCCGCCGGCGACGACCGCTCCGACTCCATCGCCAAGGGCGTGCGCTGGCTGCTCGAGCGGCAACGCACCGACGGAAGCTGGGACGAGTCGATGGGCGAAGGGCCGACCCGTCAGGCCATCATCACCGGAACCGGCTTCCCCAAGGTTTTTTATCTGGCCTACACGATGTATCGCCATTACTTCCCGCTGCTCGCTTTGACGACCTACAAGCGGGCCATGGAACGCAACAACAGCTTGTAGCCTGGAGCCGTGTAGCCGGTAGCCTTTAGCACTCGTGCCGCTTTGAGCATCGAAGAAAGCGAGAGAGTTTCAAGCTGCGGCTACGAGCTACCGGCTACGAGCTAAGCGACCATCCGGGGCTTCTGCCCCTGAGGGACTAAATCAATGGCAGTTCCAATCTCACAGATGTGGACGGTTGCGACCTATGTCCTGAAGAAGCGGCTCAAGGGCAACAAGCGCTATCCGCTGGTGCTCATGCTGGAGCCGCTCTTCCGCTGCAACCTGGCCTGCGCCGGCTGCGGCAAGGTGCAGTATCCGCCGCACATCCTCAAAAAGCAGCTCACGCCCGAGGAGTGCTTTGCCGCGGTCGAAGAGTGCGGCGCGCCCATGGTCTCCATCCCCGGCGGCGAGCCGCTGCTGCATCCGCAGATCGTCGAGATCGTCAACGGCCTCATCGCGCGCAAAAAGTACATCTACCTCTGCACCAACGCGCTCGAGCTCAAGCAGCCGCCTGCCGGAGTTCACGCCGTCCAAGTACCTCACCTTCTCCGTCCATCTCGACGGCCAGCGCGAGCACCACGACTTCTCCGTCTGCCGCGAGGGCGGCTACGACATCGCCGTCGAAGGCATCAAGGAGGCCGTCAAGCGCGGCTTCCGCGTCACCACCAACGCCACCTTCTTCGACGGCACCGATCCCAACCACGTCCGCGCCTTCTTTGACGAAGTCATGGCCATGGGCGTCGAGGGCATCGTGCTCTCGCCCGGCTACAGCTACGACAAGGCGCCCGACCAGAATCGCTTCCTGGGCCGCGCCCGCGTGCGCCGCCTCTTCCGCGCCATTCTCTCCAACCGCAAGCCGACCTGGAAGTTCAACATGTCGCCCCTGTTTCTCGAGTTCCTCATGGGCGACCGCAACTACGAGTGCACGCCCTGGGGCTCGCCCGCCTACAACATCTTCGGCTGGCAGCGCCCCTGCTACCTGCTGCAGGACGGCTACGCAGAGACCTTCAAGGAACTGCTCGAAACCACCAAGTGGGAAGAGTACGGCGTCGGCCTCGCGGCAACCCCAAGTGCGCCAACTGCATGGTCAGTTGCGGCTACGAGCCCACCGCGGTGATTGATGGCTTCGGCTCGCTCAAGGGCTTCTGGGCCATGGTCCGCGGCACTTCTCGCTCTACCCTGACCAGCACGCGCTCAAGCTGCTCAACGAGCCGATGCCCAGCGGCCC
>CAWHUK010000017.1:0-105310 GCA_963832535.1 uncultured Acidobacteriota bacterium | reverse complement strand
CTCTTTATACCCCTGGGAAGTGACGTGAATCAGTAGGTCCTCCTCGGAAGGCACTAGGATCGGCTTGTTCGCGTAGGAGCTTCCCGAGTAGACCGGCTTGGTTGGCTGCTCCTTAAGAAACATGGACACCAGAATTCCATCAATTGGAGCACCGGTCCTCCGGTCCGTCAGATGGAAATGCAGAAAACCGGCCTTCGGCGGTAAGCGGAAATTGAATTCCCCTCGCGGGTGGTCGGGAGAAATGGTGACTTCCGCGGGATGGCCTGGGTCCGACGTGCCCGTAGCGAAGATGGAATAGCCTGCATCGGGGTCCTCGGCGAAGACAGTGTATCGGCCCCACCAGGGGACGCCCATCCTGTAGTTCCCGTTTTCGTCAGTTTTCGAACGCGGAAGCACTGTCCCCAGTGCGACTCCCAATGGCAAGGCCTCCAGCCCGATCCCCTTCGCTGGTTGACCATTCCGGTCGACCACATGGCCAAAGATCAAACCAGGAGCGTCCTGATATCCCTCCTGCGGTATTCCCATTGAGGCAAGAAATACAAATCCGAAGAGAAGTGGCGCTGCTTTCATCACCTGAAATATTAGACCCAAATAGAACTGAATACGTCAGAGTTCATTGTGCGTTCGTTTTTGCGCACGGCCTGCATAGGCCCATGTACAATTCGAAGCGGAAAAGAAAACGTTGTCAAAAGACGGTTCTCAGTTCACAGTTTGCAGTTCAGGGCGAGGTAAAGAACCGTGCACGATCCGAAGGTTTTGCATTCCATGCACCGGGAGCGCTTCCATGCGGAGCCGGCCATCTTTGCGGCGCCGGGCCGCGTAAACCTGATCGGCGAGCACACCGATTACGCCGAGGGCTTTGTGATGCCTGCGGCGATCAACTTTGGCACGCTGGCGGGGATCTCGCCGCGCGCAGACGGCAAGATGGTGGTCTACTCGGAAAACTACGGCGAAGAGAAGATCTTCGACGCGCTGCCGGCAAAGGGACCTCAAGCACTGGAGCGACTACCCGATGGGGGTGGTGGCCATTCTGGCCGGCGAGGGGCACAAGATTCCCGGCTTCAGCCTGAGCATCTGGAGCGATGTGCCGCTGGCTTCGGGACTGTCAAGCTCGGCGGCGCTGGAAGTGGCGACGGCGCTGGCGATTCTGTCGCTGGTGGGCGCGAGTTATCCGGGTCCCGTGCTGGCGCGGCTGTGCCAGCGGGCAGAAAACGAGTTTGTCGGCGCCAACTGCGGCATCATGGATCAGTTCATCAGCGTGAACGGCAAGGAGAACCACGCGCTGCTGCTGGATTGCCGCGATTTGAGCTTCAAGCTGGCGCCGATTCCGGACCACGTGGCGCTGGTCATTGCCAACACCATGGTGAAGCACTCGGTGGCGGGCGGCGATTACCCGACGCGGCGGCGCGAATCGGAGGCGGCGTGCGCGGTGATTGCCAGCCACCGGCCGGGCGTGCCGTTCCTGCGCGATGCGACGCTGGAAGATCTGGCAAAGTGGGGCCACGAGATGGAGCCCAAGAGCCTGATGCGGGCGCGGCACGTGATCGGCGAGAACCTGCGCACAGCGGCCGCGTGCGAGGCGCTGCTGAAGGGCGACATGAAGGAGCTGGGACGGCTGATGGGCGAGGCGCACTGCGAGCTACAGCAAGGATTTTGAGGGAAGTTGCGTGGAGGCCGACGCCATGGTGGAGCTGGCGCAGGATTTGCCGGGGCTGATTGGGGCGCGGCTGACGGGCGGCGGCTTTGGCGGCTGCACCATCAATCTTGTGGAACAGAGCGAAGCGGCCAGGTTTGCCAAAGTGCTGGGCGAGCGCTACGCGGCGCGGACGGGGATCGCGCCGCAGATTCACATCTGCCATGCATCCGGAGGGGCGCACCGGCTGGGGTAGGACGGATGCTCCTTCCCCGATTCGAGGGCCGCTTATTCCACACCTCACCCAAAAGAGCCATCTTCGCAACCAGCCGGAGACATTGTCTGGTCTGGCTTCCTTGTTAAACTTGAGAGTTGTTTGTCCCGATGAAGAGAGCGGGGGGCGCGCGCTTCAGTCCGGCTTTGTTGCCGGGCGTTTTGTTAGAGCTGTTTTGCCAGTGAGGGGCGCTCAAGAGAGTCGAGAGAATTAGAAAAGAAAATATGCAATCGACACAGTCCAAACCATTTTTCCACGAGACATTCCCGAACGCCGGCAAGGTTGCCTACTTCTCGATGGAGATTGCGATGAATCCGTCGATGCCGACGTACTCGGGCGGGTTGGGCGTGCTGGCCGGCGACACGCTGCGTTCGGCGGCCGACCTGGGCGTTCCGCTGGTTGCCTTTACGCTTGTGCATCGCAAGGGATACTTCCAGCAGCATCTGGACGCTACCGGCATGCAGACCGAAAGCGTGCAGCCATGGAACCCGGCGGATTTTTGCACCGAGGAAGCGGCGCGGGTGACGGTGGCGATTGAAGGCCGGACTGTGGCCGTGCGGGCGTGGCGCTACGACATGGAGGGGTGCTTTGGGCACGTGGTGCCGATTTACATGCTGGACACGGACCTGGACGAAAACTCGGGGTGGGACCGGGGCCTGACCGATCACCTGTACGGCGGCGATACCAACTACCGCTTGCAGCAGGAGATTGTGCTGGGGATGGGCGGCATGCGCATGGTGAATGCGCTGGGGCTGCATGTGAACGTCTACCACATGAACGAGGGACACGCGGCGCTGCTGACGCTGGCGCTGCTGGAAAGCCAGATGGGCGGCGGGCCGCCGGACGCGGCCACGGAAGCGGACATCGAACTGGTGCGCCGCAAATGTGTGTTTACGACGCACACGCCGGTGCCGGCGGGTCACGACCGTTTTTCGACCGAGCAGACAATTCGCATCCTGGGCGGCGACCGGACGGCGCGCCTGGAAAGGCTGGGGTGTTTCCGCGACGGATTGCTGAACATGACGCTGCTGGCGCTGCGCTTTTCGCGTTATACGAACGGCGTGGCCATGCAGCACGGCAAGGTATCGCGCGCCATGTTTCCGGAGTTCACGATCGACACCATCACCAACGGAGTGCACGCGCCGACATGGATTTCGGAGCCCGTGCAAAAGATGCTGGACGAGCAGATTCCGGCGTGGCGGCGCGACAATCTTTACCTGCGCAACGCCATCGACCTGCCCGAGGAGAAGATTCTGGCTGCGCACGCGCGGGCGAAAGAGAATTTGCTGGCCGAAGTGGGCTCGCGGACGGGGCTGGTGCTCGATCCCAAGGTGCTGACGCTGGGGTTCGCGCGCCGCGTCGCTACCTACAAGCGCGCCACCTTGCTGTTCACCGATCCGGAGCGGCTGGCGGAGATTGCGGCCAGGGCAGGAGGATTGCAGATTCTCTACGCCGGCAAGGCGCACCCGCAGGATGATCCCGGCAAGGCGCTGATCCAGCAGGTTGTGGCAGAGGCGGGCAAGTACTCAAACACGAATTTACGGATTGTTTACCTGGAGAATTACGACTGGAGGCTGGGCGCGCTGCTGACTGCGGGCGTGGACGTGTGGGTGAATACGCCGCGGCGGCCGTATGAGGCTTCAGGCACGAGCGGGATGAAGGCGGCGCTGAACGGCGTGCCCAGCCTGTCGATTCTGGACGGGTGGTGGATCGAAGGCTGGATCGAGGGCGTGACGGGATGGGCGATCGAGGACGGCGCCAACGATGCAGAAGAGGCGCAGTCGCTTTACCGGAAGCTGGAAACGGCGGTGGTGCCGCTGTACCTTGCGGCGCCGGAGCAGTGGGCGCGGGTGATGCGGACGACGCTGGCCTTCAACGGCTCCTACTTCAACACCAACCGCATGGTCAAGCAGTACACGCGCAACTCCTACTATCCGGTGAAGCTGACCGAGACGGCGAAGGTGGAGGAAGTGGAGTACGCGGACTGAGAGAGAGCAGTGGTCAGTTGTCAGTGATCAGCTAACGGCTTTCAGGTTGTCATCAGGGTATTTCTCCCAATCGGCGAAGTAAGGGGGTTATGGTGAGCCCCTGCACGAAGACGGAAAAGGCTACGACAGCAAAACTGATGGCAATGATGCTCTCGCGCAGTGGAATGTTGGGCGAGAGGCTGAGAGCGAGAGCGAGCGCCAAGGCTCCGCGCAATCCACCCCAAAACAGGATGTGCTGGTGCTTCGCGGCGACGCGAAGAGACGAGCGCGCGAAGAGGAAGCAGCAAGGATAGATTGCTGCCGCGCGCCCCAACGCGACGAGCACAATGGCTACACATGCCGGAAGCCAGATGGCGATGAAGTTCTGACTGGCCTCGTGCATTCCTATCAGAATAAATACGAAGGAGTTCGCAACGAAGGCAGCGTACTCCCAGAAGGTTTGGATAGCCTCTTTGCCGCGTGGGGAGATCCCGTCAATCCAAGTGAAATTGCTCATAACGAGTCCTGCCGTTATGGTTGCCAGCACGCCAGAGAAGCCGAAATGGTCGGCTAGGAGGAACGAGCCATAGGCGGCAACGGTTGTGAATGTGATTTCAACCAGATGGTCGGTTGTCCGCCCCGCGAGCAAAAGCGCCCCAATTGCGACTCCGGCGCCGCAAAGAATGCCGCCTCCAATTGCCCCCAAGAGTTTAGCGATGATTTCAGGGGGGGTGAGCTGCTGGCCCGAAGCCAAGGCTATCAAAACTCCAAAGCCAATTGCGGCTGTACCGTCGTTGAATAGGCTCTCTGCCTCGATGAGCACCAGCAAACGGCCGTGGGCTTTGGCCTCCCTGAAGGTTGCGATGACGGAAACCGGGTCAGATGCGGCGATGAGGAAGCCGAATGCGAGGGCGCTGATCCATTGCCAGTGTATGAGGAAGTGCATTCCGGTGGCCGTGAGCCCGGCTGAGAGCAATACGCCCAGTGTTGCGAGTATGACAACGACCGGCAAGTTGCGGCGCAGTTCATCCCAATGGAGATAGAACGCAGCCTCGAAAAGAAGTGGGGGAAGAAGCGCCGTGAAGATGAGGTCTTTGGTTAAGAGGACCTTTGGCGCAAACGGAGAAACTGCGAGAATAATGCCCGCGACAACCAGACCAACGCTGTAGGGAAGATGAAGCCGCCTGGTCAGCATCGCTACGACAGCAGCGATAAGCAGCAGCATGGTTACGGTTTGAATATGAATTGTCACGCGGCTTTTTGCTATCCCCGAGAATGACACGATGGCCAAACTGGGTTGGAATTGCGGCGCGCAGGAAGCGGCGCCATGCAGCGATGATAACGGCGAAGTACTGAAAAAACCAAGGCTTTTCGGATTGGCGGGCGATTGCGGGGGTTCGCGCGGCGTGCCGATCAGGTTCGATCAGGGCCGCAACGCCTATAATTTCCATGACGTGATTCCTGCATTTCGATTGCGATTACGCTCGGCGGGGCGGCTTGTTGCCGGCGCGGTGCTTGCAGTGGTGCTTGGCGGGCTGGCGGGGGTCAGCATGCGTGGACAATCGGGCCCAGATGGCGCCCCAGGCGACGGCGGGCCGGGAGTTTCCTCGGCCAGCCGCGGACGCGTGCTGCTGGTGCTGCCCTTCGACAACCGCACCGGCCAGCCGAGCCTGGAGTGGATTCGCGAGGCGGCGGCCGAGATCCTGAGCACGCGGTTCGTCTCGGCAGGCTTTGAGCCCACGAGCCGCGAGGACCGAATGTATGCGCTGGATCACCTGGGGCTGCCGCAGGGCTTTCAGCCTTCGCGCGCGAGCTCGCTGAAACTGGCGCAGACGCTGGACGCCGATTCGATCGTGGTAGGCAGCTACACCACCGACGGGACCGGAATTGTAGCTGTCGCAAGGCTGGTGGATGTGCCGCAACTGCGGATGACGCCGGAGGTGAGCGCCCGCGGCGAGATGAAAGACCTGATCGCCGTGTTCGGCAGCTTGGCGTGGAAGCTCACCCGGCAGCTCGATCCCTCGCTCAGCGTGGCCGAGAAAACCTTTGCGGCGGCAGGGAACGATGTGAGGCTGGATGCCTTCGAGCAGTACATTCGTGGCATTACCGAGCCGGATCAGGCGGAGCGACTGCACCATCTGGAAAATGCGGTGAAGTTGAGCCCGGGTTTCGGTCCCGCGTGGATGGCGCTGGGCCGGGAGGAATACAACGGCCAGCAGTACCAGGATGCAGCCACGGCCTTTGCCAAGGTGGATCGCAACGGCCCCGAGGGGCTGGAGGCGGAGTTTTACCGGGGACTATCGCTGCTGTTCCTGGGCGATTATGCCCATGCCGAACAGGCGTTTGCCGAAGTGGCGCGCGTGTTGCCGCTAGCCGAGGTGCTGAATAACGAGGGAGTGGCTCAGAGCCGCCAGGGCCACGACGGGACTTCACTGTTCATTCAGGCTGCGGCCGCCGACCCCAACACCGCCGATTACCACTTCAATTTGGCCGTGAGCCTGAAGCGGCACGGGAATTCATCAGGGGCCGCAAATGAGCTGGCGCAGTGCCTGAAATTGCGGTCGAACGACAGCGAAGCGCAATCGCTTGCCGCGGAATGGAAGCTGCCCGGAGCAGCGGCGGGAGCAGCCGCTGGCGCGCCCGCCGACCCGGGCGCAGGCGCCGACCCGCTGGAGCGGATTGTGCGCACCTTTGACGCGGCTGCCTTCAGGCAGGCGGCGGCGATGCTGGACGATATGAATGCAGGACGGCTGGCCGCGCTGACTCCGCGCGATCGGGCGCGAACCCTTTGCGCGCAGGCGAAGAGCTATTTCGACCGCGGCCTGCTGCTCGAGGCTGAGCGGCTCTACCAGGCCGCCGTGGGCGCCGATGGCAACAGCGCAGCGGCGCATGCCGGACTGGCCGAAGTGCGCGAGCGCAGCGGCGACGGCGATGCTGCCCGCAAGGAGGCGCATGCGGCCCTGGAGCTGGGCCCCTCGGCCGATGCGTATCTGGTCCTGGCGCAGTTGGATTTTGCAGCCGGCTCATTGCGCGAAGCGGACACGGAAGCCGGAAATGCGCTGAAGTTGGAGCCGGCGAGCCCGGCGGCGCAGGAGTTGTTGCGGCAGATTTTGGCCAAGATGGTGCAGAGGTAGTAAGTCAGCGAGTCAGCGAAAAACGGGCGAGTTGAGGTTCGTACTATCCCAGGTTAGGCGCAAAAGCAAAGGCGCGCCGAACCTGGGGCGCCCAGGGGTTGTGCTGATTTCAGAGTGGAAAGGGTGAGCCATGGGACAGCACGTTAGGAAATGCCGGATGTGCGTGGGGTGGATGGCGGCAAGTTTCTGGATTGTCTTCGGACTTGGCCTGAGCCTCATCGCCTTTAGCCGGCACGCGACTGCCGAGACGGCTCCTCTGGTGGACAAATTCGTTCTCGATGACACCATTCAGCCGGTGAGCGCGGACGAACTGACGCGGGCTCTTGCACGCGCCAACAGCGACGGGTCGCGCGCGCTGTTGATCCAGATGGACACGCCGGGCGGTCTGCTGGACTCGATGCGCGCCATGGTTGGGGCAATTCTCGGTTCGCGGGTTCCGGTAATCGTTTATGTGTCTCCTTCGGGCGCGCGTGCAGGCTCGGCAGGGTTTTTCATTCTCGAATCGGCGGATGTGGCCGCCATGGCCCCCGGCACCGAGGCCGGCGCGGCTCACGTGGTGTTTGAGATGGGCAAGCCCGACGCCACCGAGGAACAAAAGGTGGAGAACGACGCCCAGGCGTTTTTGCGCTCTTACGTGACGCGGCGCGGCCGCAATGCCGAGGCCGCGGCGGCAGCGGTGGAGTCGTCGCACTCCTACACAGCAGAGGAGGCGCTGAACCAGCGCCTGATCGACCTGATCGCCAATGACGATGGCGCGTTGCTGAATGCGCTGGACGGCCGCGAGATTACACGCATGGATGGATCGAAGGTGACGCTGCATCTGGCGGGAGCGAAGATCGTGCCCATCCAGGCAACTCTGCGGGATAAATTGCTGGGCTGGCTCGTCGATCCTAACATCGCGCTGCTGTTTCTGGTAGGCGGCGCGCTGCTGATCTATCTCGAATTCAACTCGCCCGGCACTATTGTTCCCGGCGCTCTGGGCACGCTGATGGTGCTGCTGGCGATTTTCGCGCTCAATCTGCTGCCCATCCGCTACACCGCAGTGATGCTGCTGGTGGCGGCGATGGTTCTGCTGGTGCTGGAGGCGAAGTTCGGCGCGCACGGCGCACTGGCCATTGCGGGCATCGTGTGCCTGACCTTCGGCATGCTGACGCTCGTGGCCGCGCCGGTTCCGGAGATGGGCGTAAGTCCGTTGATCGCCATCAGCGTGAGCGCGGCCTTTGGCGTGATTACGGTATTCCTGATGCGCCTGGTGGTGCGCGCGCGGAGGAGGAAGGCGCGGATTGGCGCGGACGCCATGGTGGGCTGCCCGGCCACCGCGATGGAGGCGCTGGGGCCGCAGGGCCACGTGCTGGTGGAGGGCGAAATCTGGCGGGCCGTGTCCAGCGCGCCAGTGCCCGCTGGAACCGCGTTGCGCGTGGTGGGCCACGACCAGTTTCTGCTGCGGGTGGAACCGGCTGCGGAGCCCAAAGCATAACGCGACTGGAGTACAATCCGTGCTGAGTGAGGAAAGGAAAGTCCAATGTCCATAGGTGATATGTCGGTTCCCGTGTTGATCGTAATCGCCATCGTTGTCCTCTACCTGCTCAACTCCATCAAGATCCTGAAGGAGTATGAGCGTGGAGTGATTTTCCGTTTGGGCCGCGTTCTGGGAACGCCAAAGGGGCCGGGCATCATCCTGGTTTTCCGGCCCATCGACCAGATGGTGCGCCTCTCGCTGCGCCAGGAGGTGCTCGAGGTTCCACCCCAGGACATCATCACCCGCGACAACGTCACCTTGAAGGTGAACGCGGTGGTAACGCTGTACGTGGTGAATCCCAACGACGCCGCCATTAAGGTCTCCAACTACGTCTACCAGACCTCGCAGTTTGCCCAAACCACGTTGCGCTCAGTGCTGGGCGAGGTGGAGCTGGACGAGGTGCTGAGCCATCGCGATAAGCTCAACCTCAGGATTCAGTCCATCATCGACCAGCGCACCGAGCCGTTCGGCGTCAAGGTCATCTCGGTGGAAGTGAAGCAGGTGGACCTACCCGAGCAGATGCTGCGCGCCATTGCCAAACAGGCCGAAGCAGAGCGCGAAAAACGCTCCAAGATCATTCACGCCGAGGGCGAGTTCGCCGCCGCGCAGAGGCTGGTGGACGCTGCCGCGCTGATGTCGACTCAGCCCATGACGCTGCAGTTGCGCTACCTGCAAACCCTGGCCGACATTGGCGTCGAAAAGAATACGACCATCGTGTTTCCGCTGCCTCTGGAGATGATGACGCTGCTCAACAAGCTCGGCTCGGCATCGAAGCCGGCATCGGAACAGCCGTAGAGCGCGGAGCCTGGAGCTCGTAGCCGGTAGCTTGTAACTTTCAGCTCTTAGCTTATTGTGTGCAGGACGAAGAGCTGAGAGGAAAGCAGGCAGAGTGGATGACGAGAAGACGTGAAAAAGCTGGAAACCGGTAGCCTGGAGGCCGGAGGCAGAAGCCAGAGGCCATTCATTCAGAGGCGATTCGATGCGGGGATATTTCGAGGAGCAGGAATCGGAGCTTGAGGAACCGAGGCGCGACAGCGAGCTGACAGTCACCTGGAGCGCGCTGGTGGGGATTGTTATCTGCCTGGTGCTGATTTGCGGGGTGTGTTTCGGAATTGGATACACGCTGGGCAAACGCCGTTCCGCGCCGGCTGTGGCAGCCGCCACGCCGCCCGCCCCGCAGACCCCGGCTCCCGATCAGGAGCCGTTGCAGGCGAGCGGCTCGATTCCCAAGCCTTCGGCAGATGCACAAGCCGCCGTGCCCCCACCGGCTCAAGCGGATAACGGTGCGCAGCCTTCTGCGGCCGGTGGGGACACAGGCGCGAACCCGGCGCCTACGCAGCCGAGTCCGGCGCCAGCCGAGCATGGCAGCCCTCCGCCGCGAGCGCCGGCAGCGTCAGCGCGGACGCAGGTGCGGCCCGCCGTGCCTACCGCAGCCAATGCGCCACATGTCGCAGAGACAACTGCGGCGCCCAACGTGCGTGCGGCTTTGCCCGCGCAGGCGCAGCTGATGGTGCAGATTGCCGCAGTGGCCAATCCCGAGGACGCCAACGTGCTGGTAAGCGCGTTGCGCAAGCGCGGCTATGCGGTGACGGCGCGCCGCGAGCCGAGGGACCGCTTGATTCACGTGCGCATCGGGCCGTTCAGCAGCCGCGAGGAGGCCAACCGTTGGCGCGATAAGCTGCTGGGCGACGGGTACAACGCGGAGGTTCAACCGTAGGGGGTTGAGTGAGCGGGCCGGCAAGGCGAGCGGTGGGAGGGTTCCTTCACCTCAGCCTCGCATCCACTCGGGCAGGCTGGACGCGATGGCTGCGCGGACGGCTTGCATCAGGTCCTCGCGGGTGGCGTAATCGGCGGGGTTCACGGGCTCGTGGAAAATAGCGTGCGCGGTCCCGGGGTGGATGCGCCGGCTGCCCCAGGGAATGATCTTTTCCGTTCCGTAGATCGATATGGGAACGCACGGCGCGCCGGATTCCATGGCCAGGAAGAACGGACCTTTCTTGAAGGGCAGCATGCGTCCGTCGAGGGAGCGCTGGCCCTCAACAAATACGGTGATGTGCAGTCCCTTGGCGAGCACGCGGCGGGCCTGGGCGACGCTTTGCTGCGCGGCTTCGACGTTGCCCTCGCGGTCTACCGGAATGAATTCGCCGAGCTTGAAGGCATAGCCGAGGATAGGAATCTTCATCAGCGAGCGCTTTAAAAAGACCGAGGTGCGGCCGGGCAAGTTTGTGAAGAGCACCGGCGGGTCGAGGTTGGAGACATGGTTGGCCATGAAGATGCACGCGCGGCCGGCAGGGACGTGCTCGCGGCCCTCGATGCGCACGCGGATGCCGGCCACACGGAGAGTGGTGCGGGCGATGAAGCAGCCGGCGCCGTAGAGCGGGCCCGCGCGGCCGGTGACGAGCGCGAACGGGATGAGGACAACCGCGGCGGGAAGGGCAAGAACGAGGATGGTGACGAAGACCATCAGCGAGAGGATCATGAGGCTCTGGGAAACGCGTACATTCATCTAGCCAAGCACGGCTGCAATTGCAGTGCGGAGCGCCACTTGATCCTGAGCTTGAAGGATGCCGGGCTGCCGGATGATAAGACGTTGTTCGAGCGTTGCAAAGACCGGCTTGACAATGGATGGCTTGAGCAAGTTTGCCTGTCTCCACTCGCCAATCAACACTTCGCCGAGGCTGGAAACCGAACGTAGCTGGCTGGTGACCGGCATGATGACGATATCGGGCTTGGCGTCGTTGTAAATGCGGCTGCTGACGACCACCGCAGGGCGCTGCTTGAAGGCGGCGAGGTTGGTGAAAGGAAATGGAACCAGCACCACATTTCCAAATTCAAAGGGCATCATAGACATCGTCTTCGGGATTGTTCCAGATCGATTCGAATGCGGGAGCGGTAGCTGCTGCCGCGGCCCGCGTTAATGCGCGGTCCTGGCCGCGGGAGCGCAGGAATTCGACAAAATCCTCGACTGCGGCGATCTGTTCCGGGCTCAGAGCTTCGAGCTTCTCGGCAAGATTGCTGGCGAATCGGTTCATGACGTGGCTCCGCTCTCTATTCTAGTGAAAATCTGGGGAGAAATTCGAGAATCTTTACCATTTCTCTGTCATTGCCGCATCCATTCCGGCAGGCCGGACGCGACGGCCGCGCGAACCGCCTGCATCAGCTCCTCGCGCGTGGCAAAGCCGGCGGGGTCTTGGGCCTCATGAAAAACCACGTGCGCTACTCCGGGATGGATGCGCAGGCTGCCTTTGCGCAGGATGGTCTCAGTGCCATGGATAGAAACCGGGACGCACGGCGCGCGGGCGGCGATGGCGAGGAAGAACGGTCCTTTCTTGAAGGGCAACATGCGGCCATCGGGCGAGCGGGTGCCTTCAACAAACGTAGTAATGTGGACGCCTTTGGCGAGCACGCATTGGGCTTGGGCCACGCTGCGCTCCGCGTCGGCGCGGCTGCCGGTGCGGTCGACGGCGATGAATTCGCCCTGGCGAAAGCCGGCGCCGAGGATGGGCAACTTCATAAGCGAGCGCTTCATGAAGGCCGAGGTGCGGCCGGGAATGATGCAAATGAGCGCGGGCGGGTCGAGGTTGGAGACGTGGTTCGACATGAAGATGCAGGCGCGGTCACGGGGCACGCGATCGAGACCTTCGACGCGGATGCGCACTCCGGCCAGGCGGCAACTCGAGGAGAGCATGAAGCGCGTGGCCTTGTAGAGCGGCAGCACATTGCCCGTCATCCAGCACCAGGGAATGAAAAGGAGCGCCGAGGGAATGCCCAGCAGCACCATGTTGGCGATGAAGATGAGCGACCAGATCATGCGTGCCTCGTGCGATTACGCGTTTGTGGCGGCGGGAAATCGCTCGCGCAGGCGCGCGGGAAGTTTCTCGTAGATGCCGTCGAAGCCGCCATTGGAGAGGATGGCCACCACGTCGCCGGGAGCAAGACGCGGCGCGAGGGCATTGACGATGGCGTCGGCATCGGGGAACAGCTCGGCTTGGGCGCCCTCGGCCCCCGCACCTTCGGCCCCCGCACCCTCAGCATTGAGGGCGCGGACGACTTCTTCAGGATGCAGGCGCTCGTCCTCAGGGATGCGCTGCTGCTGGTAGACGGCGGCGAGGGCGACGCGATCGGCGAGGCGGAGGCTCTCGACCAGATCTGCCGCGAGCACCTTGCGGCGCAGCGTGTTGGAGCGCGGCTCGAGGACTGCCCAGAGGCGCGAGTACGGATAGACGGAGCGCAGCGCACGCAGGGTTTCGCGGATGGCCGTGGGGTGGTGGGCGAAGTCCTCGATGAGGGTGATGCCGCCGATCTCGGCGCGGACTTCAAGGCGGCGCTTGACGCTTTTGAAAGTGGCGAGAGCCTCGGCGATGGCTTCTTTGCCGATGCCCTGGCCGGCGGCGAGCGCGGCCGCGGCGGTGGCGTTGAGGGCGTTGTGCTCGCCGGCGAGGTGCATCTCGAACTCGGCCCACGCGGCGCCATTGTGAAGGACTTCCCATCGCGTGCGGCCGTTTTCATAGCGCAGATTGCGGATGCGCCAATCGGCGGCGTCGCTGAATCCGTAACGCTCCACGCGGCAGAAAGCGTGGGCGACGCATTCGGTGACGTTTTCGCTGCCGTCGTAGGCAACGATGAGGCCGCGGCGCGGGACCAGGTTGACGAGACGCTTGAAGGCGGTCTTGACGGGTCGAGATCGGCGTAGATGTCGGCGTGGTCGAACTCGACGTGGGTCAAAATGAGCGCGTCGGGAAAGTAGTGGAGGAACTTGGGGCCTTTATCGAAGAAGGCCGTGTCGTACTCGTCGCCCTCGACGATGAAGGTGCGCGTGGGGCGCAACTGAAAGCTGGAGCCAAAGTTTTCGGCCACGCCGCCGATGAGGAACGAGGGCTCGAGCGCAGGGTATTCGGCGCGCAGCGACCTGATAGATCCAGGCCAACATGCTGGTGGTGGTGGTTTTGCCGTGGGTTCCGGCAACGACGAGGGACGAGCGGCCCTTGAGAAACTCCTCACGCAGCAGCGCAGCCATGGAGGTAAAGGGAATGCGCTCGTCGAGCACGCGCTCCACCTCGGGATTGCCGCGGGAGAGCGCGTTGCCGATGACGACGAGATCGGGCGCGGGCGAAAGATTCGATTCGGCGTAGGGCTCCATGACGGGAATGCCGAGCGAGCGCAGCAGGTCGCTCATGGGCGGATAGGCAGCCTTGTCGGAGCCGGTGATGCGATGGCCGCGCAACTGCAACAGGCCGGCCAGCGAAGCCATGGCTGTGCCGCAGATGCCGCTGAGATGGATGTGGCGCATTTCCTTTTTCAGCTCCTAGCTGCTAGCCTCTAGCCCTCGCGTGCCGCTAGATACATCGCACGCAACTGCACGCAGAGAGGGACTGTTCCCTATTCCCTATTCCCTATTCCCTATTTTTTCACCGCCGGCTCCAGGAGATTGAGGCGCGCCGTGTCGCCGGCGGTCAATTCGGCTTCGACGCCGAAGGTGAGCGTGACATTCTGGCGCGAGACGTGGCCGCTGCGCAGGCCGATGGCGATGGGCCCGTCGAAGCCCGAGAGCGCGCTGAGGATCGCCTGTTCGAGCAGATCGGGCGGGGCGCCGGTTGAGGCGCAATTGAGCATCTCGCCGAAGACGATGCCGCAAACGCCCGAGAGCTTGCGTGCAGCGCGCAGTTGCCACAACATTCGGTCGATTTGATAGGGCTTCACGCCAATGTCTTCAAGAAAGAGCAGTGTGCCTTCGGTACGCGGCTCCCATGGCGTGCCCAGCAGCGAGACTAAAATGCTCAGGCATCCGCCATAGAGAGTTCCCTTTACCGCTTTCCGTGCGGAGCCGGGCTTCAATACGCGCAAACCTTCGGCGGCGCCTACGCTGTAGGGCTCGCCGGCGAGCGCGGCGCGAAAGCTGGCCAGATGAACGCCATCCGGAAGATAAAAATCCGCGGCCAGCATGGGGCCGTGAAATGCGGGCAGGCCCAACTTGTCGAGCAAGTGCAACTGGATGCCGGTCAAATCGCTATAGGCGAAGAATGGCTTGGGGTGCGCGGCGATGGTTTCGAGGCTCAGGCCATCGAGCAAATAATTCGATCCGTAGCCGCCGCGCAGGGCCATGACGGCGCTGGTGTCCGGGTCGGCAAAGGCAGCGTGCAGATCGGCGAGGCGCTGCAGCGGGAGTTCCGGCAAAGTAGAGCGGCCCGTTCTGGAGCGCGTTTTGGCCTGGCTTGGGCGCAAAGCCCGAGCGAACGCAGCGCTGCCAGGCCGAGTTCGACACGCTCAGGTTTCGCCGGTGAGGCTGGCGCCACGATGCCGATGCAGCGTTCGAGGCAACAGCCGGCGGTTTCATCAAACGCGCCATCTCACCATGCCTCGCCGCGGGCGATGAGTGTGGCCGGACCCGTAAGCCGCAGCTCCGTCCCGGGCCCGCTCCCATGACCACCGTTTGCGCGCCACCGGGAGCGACGACGGTGAGCGGCGAAACGCAGCGGCGCAGCGCAAGCACCGCGGTGGCGGCGGCCGAAGCGCCGGTGCCCGATGAATTGGTTGGGCCGACGCCGCGCTCGAAGATGCGAATCTCGATCTCGCGCTCGCTCACGATGCGCACAAACTCCACGTTGGTGTGCTGCGGAAAATCGCGATGCGCGCAAATCTCCGCGCCGATGGTTTGCCAGAATTTACCGGCAATGGCGAATTCCGGATTGTCGGCCAGGATGACAAAGTGAGGATTGCCGGTGGAGACTTCGACGCCCGACAATCTCCGAGCCGTCGGTCAGCTTGAGGGTGTGCGGCGTAAATTTGGGCACGCCCATGCCGGTGGTCATTTCGACCGTGAATGCGGGATTGATTGCGCACTTTGTCGATGCGGCAGAGGCGCAGGCCGGCATCGGTCGCGATCGCAAGCACGTCGCCCGGCTTCGAGCCGAGCGTCTCGGCCATCCAGGCGGCCACGCAGCGTGTGCCATTGCCGCTGATCTCGGCGATGGAGCCGTCGGCATTATAGAGGCGAATGCGGCCGGATTTCGGGCCCGATGAATCGGGTTTAGCCAATTCAAGTTCATTCCAAGCAAAAAACTCGATGCCGTCGGCGCCAATGCCGGTATTGCGCGAGCAGAGCCGCCGCGTCAGGTCCACGCGATCCTGGTTGCCCGCAGCTTCTTCGGTAACGATCAGAAAATCGTTGCCGCAGGCGTGGGCTTTGGTAAAGGGAATCAATCTTCCTCCGATCTGCAGACGGCAAAGAATGCATCGATTGCCGTGCCGGCCAGCAGCTTTCCGCGCGGCTGCTCGTGCCAGTTCCTTGCCCGATGCTATCACCGTGTATGCGGGGTTGTTGAGGGGGCCGGTGCGGGCCATTTGGGCAAAGGCGTGCCTTAGGGGCTCCCGGATGGGCGCGGAATATTTTGTTTGTCTTCGCGGTCTCGGGAAGTTGGCGAAAGGCGCGCTCCGATGGGAGTGGGGCTCCAATGGCCGGCGTGGGGTCAAAACAGATTCGGAATGCGATCGACCCAGGATGCCGAGAGATAGACGGTGGCGGATGGCTGGCCTTTGGCGGTAAAGCGTCCGGCGACGGAAAGGTCGGCGGGATGCGCTTTGACGGCCCGGTCTACCGCGTCGCCATCGAAGGCCACCACGATGGCTGCGTGGGCGGCGGGCGCGGCCAATGCAGTGCGCCAGATGAGCAGGTCACCCTCGTTGATGGTTTGGCGGAGAGGGATTCCGGTGAGCGAGACGATCTCAGGATAGGTGGATGTATCCATCAGCACGGGGGCTCCGGGGAAGGTCGTGACCATATCTTCGAGGAGCGGTGGAATGGCTTCGTCATAGGGCAGGCGCGCGTCGAGGTTCTTGGTGCTTTCGACATAGACGACCGGGTCCTGGCGCAGCATGTTATAGAAATTGAGCCCGGCGAGCGCAAAGAGGATGGCGAACGCGAGGATCGGAAGGCGCGGGGCAATTTGCGCGAGGTGAGGTCGCGCGAATTGAAGGCGGCGAAGAAAGCTGACGGCGAATTGCGCCGCGAAACCCAGCCCAACGGCGAGCGCGGGCAGCAGCTCGAGGCCGTAGCGTGTGTTGTACCAAGTGTGCGGCCACCAGACAGGCAGAAAGATGGGCACTGACCCGTACGCAACGGAGTACGTGTAGAAGGGGACGGGCAGCCAGAGGAGCAGCACCCAGGCGAGGGCGCGGCGGTTGACAGGCTTTTCGGCAAAGATCGCGGCGCCCGTTCCCAGCACGGCGAGCGCCACCACAAGGTTGGCTACAGCGTTGCCGCGAGCTGCCGCGGCGATGGAGTCGAGCTGAGAGGTTTTGAGGAAGAACAGCAGCGCGACCCAGAGATTGTGCCAACCGGGATGAGGCGGCCAACCTGGAACGGTGTTGCGGAGGTCAAAGGCTGCGGCGGAGTAGGGCCCGCGCGCGAAGTAGAGCCAGTCGCCGAAGGCAACGGAGTTGTAGACGAACCAGAGGATGGGCGCGGCGGCGACGGCGAGGCTGGCCAGCCAGAAGGCGGGTGAACTGAGGGGGCCGCGCTCGCCAGCCGCGGCGCGCTTGAACAGAGTGACGCTGATGCCGGTCCATGCAATGAGGGCGATGATCCAGCCGTCGTACCGGGTGAGGATGGCCGCCACCAGCGCCGCCGCGATGCAGCCTTGCAGGCGGATGGCCTGCTTGCGATCACTGTCCAATGAGGTGCGCCACTCGACCAGCCAGACCACGATCCAGATCGTCTCGCATAGGAAGAGCGGCTCGGTCATGGCCGTGGTTTGCAAATAGAGGAGATTGGGATTGAGCGCGAAGAAGACGAGCGCGAGCACGGCTGGCGCGGAGCTGAGCCAGTGGCGCGCCAGCCGATAGAGGCCGGTGCAGGAGGCCAGGTAAGCCAGCGACGAAGGGATGACACCCGCGAGTCCAGTGGCCCACCACTCGTAATTCTGCACAAAGGGAATGAGCAGAATGTGCGGCAGCGGGAGCCACACCGAGCCGAGTTGCGAGAAACGCGGCGTGCGCGAGTCGAAGACCCGGCGTGCGATGTGCAGATGGGCGACGGCGTCGCCGAAATTGAGCATCGCTCCGTTGCGCCAGCTCCAGACGATGGCGGCCATCGACGCTATCATGCAGCAAGCCAAAACGGCCCAGCCTTCAGCCTGCGAGATGCTCTTCTCAGTCAAGGTGCGTGAGCTCGCGAAGAATATTGAAGCGTGCGTCGATCTCGGCGCGCGAGAGCTGCTCGAGGCGCTCGGTGCCAAAACGCTCGCAGGCATAGGAGCCCATCACGCCGCCGTAAAACATGGCGTGCCGCCAGGAGGCAGGCGTGAGTTTCTCCTGGGAAGCGAGATAACCGAAGAATCCTCCGGCGAAGCTGTCGCCCGCGCCCGTGGGGTCGATGACCTCTTTAAGCGGGAGGGCCGGAGCTCTGAATGTGCGCAGCTCCGCTCCTTTACCTTTTGGATTAGATTCGTGGAATAATGTTGCGCCGTACTCACCGTGCTTGACGACAAGAGTGTGAGGGCCAAGTGCGATGACGCCTCGCGCAGCCTGCACGAGGTTGCTGTTGCCGGCCAGCATGCGAGCCTCGGTGTCGTTGATGAGCAACACGTCGAGGCCCTTGAGGACTTCAAGCAGGGCGGGGCGATGATCCATGATCCAGTAGTTCATGGTGTCGCCCGCGACGAGCTTGACCTGCGGCATGGCCTCGCGCACGCGGCGCTGAAGAACGGGATCGATGTTGGCGAGAAAGAGAAACTCCGAGTCGCAGTAGGCGTCGGGAATTTTCGGCTCGAAGGATGCAAAGACGTTCAGTTCGGTGCAATGCGTTTTGGCTTCGTTGAGATTTTCGAGGTAGGAACCTTCCCAAAAAAAGCTTTTGCCGGCGGCGCGCTCGATGCCGCGCGTGTCGATGCTGCGGGCCGCGAAGACGGCTTCCTGCTCGGGGCCGAAGTCCTCGCCGACTACGGCGATGACGCGGACATCGGTGAAGAAACTGGCAGCGAGAGAAAAGTAAGTGGCCGCGCCGCCCAGGCAGCGCTCGCGGCGTCCGGCGGGAGTTTCAATGGAATCGTAAGCGACGCTGCCGACGACAGTGATAGACATGCTTGCCTCTTTCAAAAGTGTAAGCGGAGCGAGTCAGCGGGTCGGCAAGTTAGCGCACGATAGCGAATTCGCTCCCGATCTGTGCTCTTTATCCGCAATACTCACTCGATTCGCCTTCCGGGGTTGAAGCCCACATCATTTGCTGCGATTGATGTACGGGCTGAAGCCCGTACCCTTCAAAAAACATTGTTATCGGCACGGCTGAAGATGCTGCGGAAAAACTCTCTCGGAGCGGGCTTTGTATCAGGGCACGACTTCAGTCGTGCCGATAAAGCCAATAAAATCAATAGGGCTTTAGCCCCTGCGGTCCCACTTTTCCACCGCAAAAACCAAATCTCCGCGTTTTTCCGCCGCAACCTCTGAAGCCGCGCCCTGCTACAAAACTTGGCGGCGCAGGGCGGCCCGCCGCGGCGGGCAGTTGGCCCCACCGCAGGTGGCTACCAGTCGTGATATTTGCCGAAGAGCAGCTTCAGCTTCTCTTTCGCGGCTTGCGGAATCGCGTCGGGCTGCGTGAGCACGGCGAACCTTGCGGCCGAAGCGCAGGCGCAGGTGCGGGCGACTTCCGATGTGGGCGGCAGGGCGGCGACGGCGGCTTTCACAACCTTGCAGGCGTTGTCGGCGTTCTTGTGCAGCACGGCGACAATCTCTTCTACAGTGACGGCATCGTGGCCCTCGCGCCAGCAGTCGTAGTCGGTGACCATGGCGATGGTGGCGTAGCAGATCTCGGCTTCGCGGGCGAGCTTGGCCTCCTGCAGGTTGGTCATGCCGATCACGTCCGCGCCCCAACTGCGGTAGAGATTCGACTCGGCCTTGGTGGAGAATTGCGGGCCCTCCATGCAGACGTAAGTGCCGCCCAGCTTGCCGGCGACGCCCACGGCGTTGCAGGCCTCGGCAGCAGCCTTGGCCACTGTGGCGCACACCGGATCGCCAAAGGCCACGTGGCCCACGATGCCTTCGCCGAAGAAGGTCGCGGTGCGATCGAAGGTGCGGTCGATGAACTGGTCGGGCATGACGAAGTCGCTGGGCTTGTGCTCTTCCTTGAGTGAGCCGACAGCGGAGAGTGAGACGATCCGCTCGACGCCGAGCTTCTTGAAGGCGTAGATGTTGGCGCGAAAGTTGAGCTCGGAGGGCAGAATGCGATGGCCGCGGCCGTGACGGGCGAGGAAAGCGACCTTGCGTCCCTCCAGCTCGCCGAGAACGAAGGCGTCAGAGGGTGAGCCGAAGGGCGTTTCGACGCGCTCCTCATGAACGTTGGTGAAGCCGGGCATGGAATAGAGCCCACTGCCGCCGATGATGCCGATTTCCGCTTGAGACATGTGCTTGCTCCTGTTCGTTCGAGGTCAATAATGTCAAAGGCGCGGCAAGAATAGGGCACCCGGTCTACAGCGGGCCTTCGCGGTTTCCCCAAACGTCATCCCGCGGCCTCCTTTTTCTTTCTGCGCGCGGGGTGCACCCACCAGGCCACACCGATGCCGAGGACGTAGAGCGCCAGCATGGGAACTGCGTAAATGCACATCGTGCCAGGGTCGGGGCTGGGGCAAATGACGGCGGCCACGATGAATACGGCGAGGACAGCGTAGCGGATGTTCTTCCAAAGGAAGCGCGGGCTTACGAGTCCGAACATGGCCAGAAAGAAGATGAGAATGGGCAACTCAAAGCTGACGCCCAGGCCAAGAATAATGGAGAGGAAGAATCCGGTGTACTCCTCGATGGTAACCACGGGGTTGAACTTGGAGCCAAAGCCGAGAATCAAAATCTTCAGCGCGCCGGGGAGCACAAAGAAGTAACCGAAGGCGGCGCCGGTGAGGAACAGGCCCACCGTGGCCGCCATGAACGGGATGACGAAGCGCCGCTCTTTTTGATAGAGGCCCGGCGCGATGAAGAGCCACACCTGATACAGGATGAATGGCGAGGCCAAAATGGCTCCGCCGATGAGAGATACCTGGAGGTAGAGGTTCAGGGGATCCATGGGGTGGGTGTAGTTGAGCTTGATATGCAGTTGATCGAGCGGGGCCTGGACAAGGCCGTACAACTTCTCGTGAAAGACATAAGCCACGACGAAACCGACAGCGAGATAAACTGCGGAGTGGACGATGCGCTTGCGCAACTCCTCGAGGTGCTCCATCAGGCTCATTCCGGGGAGATCCGAGCGATCGGCGACGGCCTTGCGCGCCTTTTCGATGGCTTCCTGGGTATCAACCATGGTGCGCTGCCGGCTCCGATCTTTCGGCTTCAGGCCCCGATGCACCTGCTCCTGAGTTGACGCTTTCCGGGGCTTTGCCCGGGTCTGCCGCCAAAGGTTCCTGTTGCTGGAACTGCGTGCCGGGAGGCTCGGCCGCGACGGTTTCGCCGGTCGAGGGCGGCTGAATTCGCGGCACGACGCGTGGGACGGCAGGCTGCTCGGTTGGCGCGGCGGCAGGCGGGGCAACGGCTTCGGCCTGCGGTGTTTCGGCGGCGAGATTGGGGTCGCGAAGCGGGGGCGATTCGCCTTGATGCAGGCCCTGTTCAAGCCTTGATACAGGCCTTGATAGGGGTCTCCATACGGGACTTCGGGAGCGGCAGGAGTGGATGCTTCCAATCCCGGTGCGGCGGCGTTGGACTCCGGAGCCGGGGAAGTCGTTTTCTCTAACTGTGGTTGCGGCGGGGCAGCGGCGAGGGCGCGCTGGCGCTCTTCCACTTCCTTCTTACGGCGGTCGACCTCCTCGGCGTTGCGCAACTCCTCTTCCATCTGGAATTTGAAGTCGTTGGAGGCCTTACGAAACTCGTACATGAGCTTGCCGATCTGGCGGCCGATCTGCGGCAGGCGGCGCGGGCCGAAGACCACCAGCGCCAACACCATGAGGATGAGCGTGTCGGCCATGCCGAGGTTGGCCATCTCGATTGGCGGCGGAATTCCCATGAAGGATCATGATAACTGCCGTCGTGCGGCGGCCACAAACGCTACGCGCCGGCATCGTGCCGCATCTTCACCATCAGCGCGTCCAGAAACAGGATAGGATAGGCACTCCAACGCTCAAGACATTGATCGCTGTGCTGAACACAATCTGATCGCTCTTTCCGTCACGCCGATTAAGAAGACGGCGCGCAAAGCGGGCAAAAGCCACACGTACCCGCACGGCCGCCTGAGTCCATGGGGCTAGGCAAACCAATTTCCGCACCATTTCGTCCGCTCAAATCATCTACTTTTGTGACATGACAACGACCGCATCGCAATCTGTTCCCCTGCGCACGCTCGGCAACTCCGACCTGAGAATCACGCCCATCGGCTTTGGCGCATGGGCCGTGGGCGGAGGCGACTGGCAATTCTCCTGGGGCCCCCAGGACGACAACGATTCCATTGCCGCCATCCATCGCGCGCTCGACCTGGGCGTGAACTGGATCGATACGGCGGCCATCTATGGGCTGGGCCAC
Source organism: uncultured Acidobacteriota bacterium (assembly GCA_963832535.1). Classification (GTDB taxonomy): domain Bacteria; phylum Acidobacteriota; class Terriglobia; order Terriglobales; family Acidobacteriaceae; genus Telmatobacter. The sequence goes on along the minus strand of CAWHUK010000017.1, from coordinate 83,295 downwards.
TCGGAAGAGGTGGTAGGGCGCGCGCTCAAGTCTGCGCCTCACAAGCCCTACATCTTCACCAAGTGCTCCATGCGCTGGCGCGATGACCGCTCCATCTATTTCTCGCTCAAGGCCGATTCATTGGCCGAAGAGGTGGAAGCTTCGCTGCGGCGTCTGGGAGTGGAGACGATCGACCTCTACCAGGTGCACTGGCCCAACCCCGAGGACGAAATCGAAGAGGGTTGGGAGGCGCTCAAGCGGCTGCGCGGGCAGGGCAAGCTGCGCTGGATCGGCGTCTCAAACTTTTCCGTCGATCAGATGAAGCGCGCCTTGAAGATCGCGCCCATCACCAGCCTGCAGCCGCCCTATTCCATGCTGCGCCGAGCCGTCGAGGCGGAGATTCTTCCCTTCGCGCAAGCCAACGGCATCGGCGTCATCAATTACTCGCCGATGGTCTCGGGCCTGCTCACCGGCAAAATGACGGCCGCGCGCGCGGCGGCTTTACCAGCCGACGACTGGCGCCGCGGAAGCGTGGAGTTCAACGAGCCGAATTTGAGCCGCAATCTGCGGCTGGTGGAGCTGCTGCGCGAGATCGGCCACGGGCATGGCGTAAGTCCCGGCGTGGTGGCCGTGGCCTGGACGCTGCATCATCCCGCAATCACCGCCGCCATCGTAGGCGGGCGTAGCAAAAGCCAGGTGGAAGAGACGGCGCCCGCGCTCCGTTTCCGGCTCAGCCAGGAAGAGTATGGAACGATCGGCAGATTTCTGGCGTCGATTCAGGCGTAAGACAGCCGACGTCGCAAGCATCAAAATGAAGAACCCCGGCCGGAGCCGGGGTTCTTGTGCATGAAGGAGGAAGCCGGTTACATCGCCGCCACGAAGTCGGGAACCATGACGGCGATTGTAGCTCTGCAGTAACTGCGTGGTACGCGCAGCCATGCCGGTGTACATTGCCGCGGCGCGGAAGGCATTCACTCGAACTCCTTCGCTGGCCTGCGTGAAAGCGTATTGGGCCAGAGCCATGATGACGCAGACGCGAATCTGCATGGCGTCGCTGTGCAGCGTTTCTATCAGCAAGCGATCAACGCCTTCGCAATGCTTCGCGGCGAAATCCGCCATCTCCAGCATCACTCGCGCGTTCTGATACATCACCCAGAGGCCTTTCGGGCCATCCATGCGCTGCCAGGCGTCTTCGGGCGTGGCGCTCAAACCTTCCTGCCACAGGAAGTGATCGCTCAACTCGCGCGCACTCCATTCGGAGCGGAGGCGCGCCACCAAAGTCTCCCAGGTTTGCGAATTACGGCGCCGCACGCTCTTGCGCCAGCGCACAAGATACAGGGCGATCGCAACCACAGCAACAATTTGGAGCACGGAGAACATCATGAGCGATCCTTGCATTCGTACTTTCGGTAACCGGTATTCCGGTGACCGGACCGTAGACCCATTTGGATACTCTTTACTTGTAGCAGAAAACAAGGCACTTGTGTACTGGAAAAACGGCTGTGAAATACGTCTTTTGGGGTATATGGGACTCCCCCGTCGGACAATTTACTAAAGTAACCAACTAGGAAAAAACGCAACAATTGGCTCTCTGCAGACGATGCAGACCGAGTCGAGCGCCCTCGAATACAATGAAATTCTGATTAAATCATCCCAAAGGAGAAAACAGTCGAGTGCCGCAACGCACGTTGAGCATCATTAAGCCGGACGCAGTCCGTAACGGTTCGGCCGGCGCCATTCTGGCCGAGATTGACAAGGCCGGTTTCCGCATCGTCGCCATCAAGAAAGAATTCGTCTCAAAGCGCGCAGCCGAGGGCTTTTACGCCGTCCACCGCGAGCGGCCGTTCTTTGACGATCTGACAACCTTCATGTCCTCAGGTCCGATCATTCTCATGGTCCTGGAGAAGGACAACGCCATTGCCGACCTGCGCAAGCTGATGGGCGCCACCAACCCCGCCAACGCCGAGGAGGGGACCATCCGCAAGAAGTTCGCCAGCTCCATTCAGGAGAACGCCATCCACGGCTCCGATGCGGAAGACACAGCCGCCTTCGAGATCGGCTACTGGTTTGCGGGCTGCGAGCTGATCTAGAAGCGATCGCAAGAAAGATTTCCAGCTTGCGATCGCATTCCGGTCTCCGAGATTGGAGGATAACTTGACTCTATGGTCGGAGTTCTTGAGTAACAAACACCGCACGATTAACAAATGGGCGCACTATTTTCCGGCTTACGAAGCGCATCTTAACCGCTTCGTGAACCGGCCCATATTCTTTCTCGAAATCGGCTCCGGAAGAGGCGGCTCCGCGCAAATGTGGAAGCGCTACCTCGGCCCTCACGCTCAAATTGTAAGCATCGACATTAATCCAGAGTGCAAGAAGTTCGAGGAGGATCAAATTGTTTTCCGTATCGGAAGCCAGTCCGATCTCTCGTTTCTCGCCGAGGTTCTTCAAGAGTTTGGGACTCCGAATATCGTGTTGGACGATGGAAGCCATCGAATGAGCGATGTGGTTGATACTTTCAGGTTCCTCTATCCTCGCACTGCCTGCGACGGCGTTTATGTGGTGGAGGATCTCCACACGGCCTACTGGAGCGAGTTTGGAGGGGGATTGCGGCGGGAGGGAACGTTCATCGAGCTCTGCAAGGGACTGATCGACGAATTAAACGCCGATTGGAACCGGGGAGAACTTCCGCCGACAGATTTCACGCGGTCGACACTCTCGATGCACTTTTACAACAGCATGGCTATCTTCGAGCGCGGCAGGCTGCTTGAGAAGAGAAATCTACGCGTTAGCGGACGCCTGAACCTGATCAAGGGCATCTTTGGCTAATCGCGGAGCCAAATCCACGATGCTATCTAACCGCTTCACGGGCGGCGCGCCGTAGCCACGCGGGGAATGCCCTGGAGATCTGCCGTGAATTCAACCTCGTTGAATCCGGCGCCCGCGAGCAGTGCGCGGACCGGTTCCTGCTGGCCGTAACCGATCTCGAGCACGAAAAAGCCGCCGGAGACGAGCGCGCCGAACGCGGCAGGAATTAGCCGGCGATAAACTCCAGCCCATCCGAGCCGGCGAAGAACGCCTGCGCGGGCTCGTAGTCGCGCACCTCCACGGAGAGCGCATCGCGGTCGCCCTCCGGCACGTAAGGCGGATTGGAAACGACGATATCGAACTGCTCGCCGGCGACAGGGGCCAGAAGATCGCCTTCGAGAAAGTGGATGCGGTCCGCAACGCCATTTCGCTCTGCGTTCTGGCGCGCTACGGCCAATGCGGGCGCCGAGATTTCTGTCGCAGTCATTTGCGCGGCGGGCAGCTTGTAGGCCAAAGCCACGGCGATTGCGCCCGAGCCCGTGCCCACATCCACAATTCGCGGGGGATTCGCGGATGCTTGAAATCGGCGGCAAGCGCAATCGCTTTTTCCACCAGGTGTTCCGTCTCGGGCCGCGGGATGAGCACATCGCGGTTGACCTGGAAGGCTGAGCCCGTAGAATTCCGTCTCGCCGGTGATGTGTTGGATGGGCTGGCCTGTGCGGCGGCGAATGATCAGAGGCGCGAAAAACGCAAGCTGTATCAGGCGGCAAGAGCCTCGTCCCTGTGCGCGATCAACCATGCAGGATTTGTGTCCGGCGCATTTTGTCTGAGCACATGGAGCAGCAGCGCCTCCGCATCGCGCCGCGCTCGCTGGGGATGCGGGCCCTCGGCAAGCGAAGACTCGGCCTCGCCGAGCAGCGAGCGAATTGTGCCAGGATCGATTAGCGTGTGCTGCATAGGATTCGAACGATTGTCCTGGTACTACTGTAATTGCTTCGCGGGGCCGGCAAATTGCAAGAACCCCGACCTAAAAGCCGCGCTTTTTGTACCATTTTCCTGGGGCTGAAGCCCCAGGCTCCCTCCGAAATTTCAACTGTAGCCCTAAACCGGATAGCGCTCCAGCGCAATGGCATGTTTGGCCACGGTGCGGCTCAAGCCCACAACGTCAGCCGGGGTGAATCGCGCCAGCCGGCGCAGAATCGCCAACTGCGTGCGCAACGCGTCGCCTTCGCCGCACGCCGCCAACACGCGCCGCGCCGCCTGCTCGGCCAATCCCATCGCCTCGTCCGCCAATAGCCCCGTCATCGCCGCGGCAACTTCGGCCGAACTGCGTCCCGCGCGGGCCAGCTTCTGCGCACGCAGCAGCGCCGACTCCAGCGCATAGACGTGGCTGATCATGTCCGCCAGGTCGGCCATAATCTCCTGTTGCTCCTCAAGCCCGGTCATGAAGCGCTGGCTGGCTACGCCCGCCGCAAACAGCGCCATCTTTTTCACCGCCGCCAGCACTGCGGCCTCGCGCGCCAGCGGCTCGCCCGCGCCGGAGTCCTCGCCAAACGCGGGCGGCTGCATCACTTCGTCCATCACGCGCTTGATGGCAGGGAGCAGCGGCAGCTTTCCGCTCATTGCCCGCTTCATCAGCCATCCGGTAATGATCAGGCGGTTGATTTCGTTGGTGCCTTCGAAAATGCGGTTGATGCGCGCGTCGCGGTAGAAGCGCTCTGCCGGGTACTCCTCGACATAGCCGTAGCCGCCCATGGTGGCGACCAGTTCGTCGACTACGAGCGAGAGCATCTCCGAGCCGTAGACCTTCAGGATGGAACACTCGACGGCGTACTCCTCAATGTGGCGTGGAACATCGACGGGCGGCCGCGGCTCGCCGGCGCCGGATTGGGCGCCTCCCTCGATCCTCGCGTCAATCAGGCCTGCCGTGCGGTAGGCCATGCTCTCGGCGGCGTAGAGCTGCGCGGCCGCCGAGGAGATCTTGCGCTGGATCAGGCCGAACTCCGCGATCGCCTTGCCGAAGGCGCGGCGCTCTTTAGCGTAGCGGATCATATGCGCCAGCGCGTACCGCGCAGCGCCGATGCACGCCACGCCCAGCTTCAAGCGGCCCAGGTTAAGCACTTTGAACGCAATGTGGTGGCCCTTGCCGGCCTCGCCCAGCAGGTTTTCTTTGGGGATTTTGCAATCCTCGAAGACCAGAGGGCAGGTTGAGGAACCGCGAATTCCCAGCTTGTGCTCTTCGGCGCCCACCGTAAGGCCCGGTGTGCCGCGCTCGATGAGGAACGCGCTGAATTTTTCTCCGTCAATTTTCGCGAAGATCGTATAGAGGCCGGCAGTCGCGCAGTTCGTGAGCCACTGCTTTTCGCCGTTGAGAACGTAGTGCGAGCCGTCGGCCGAAAGCGTCGCGCGGGTGCGGATGTTCATGGCGTCGGAGCCGGAACTGGCCTCAGACAATCCATAGGCCCCGATCCACTCGCACGTCGCGAGCTTAGGCAGGTAGCGTTGCTTCTGTTCGTGGGTCCCGTACCAAACCAGCGGCAGCGTGGCGATGCCGATGTGCGCGTTAAATGCCGTGGAAAAGCTGGCCTCTATCGAGAGCTGATCGCCGATCAGAGTGGAACTGACCTCGTCCATCCCCATGCCGCCGTACTCCTCGGGAATGTGGACCGCAGTGAATCCGAGTTCCGCGGCCTTGCGCAGGATCGCCTGCATGGCGCCGGGCTCCTTGGCCTCGATCGCCGGCGCGCCGGGTAGAACCTCTTCGCGCGCAAACCGGGCTGCGGTCGCCGCGATTTGGCGCTGCTCCTCGTTCAGATCTTCGGGGATAAAAATCTCTTCCGGCGTGCGGGTTTCGAGCAGAAAACTGCCGCCGGCGGCTGCTGCAATGGGGGATGCGGCGATAACGGACATCGGCTTGCGCCCTCCTGTCAATTCGAGCCCAACGGAAGGGACCCTATGGGCAAGCCTCATGATAGCGGCGAACGAAACCGCAACTTTCAGCCTAACCAGTTGATGCGGAAATCCATCGCTGGATTCAGTTTAGCCGTTGCCCTCCTTGAGGAAGCTCAAGAACAAGATTTAGGTGGGCGGCCGCCCGCCCACCAGATGGCGCCAGGGCCAACCTTACGACATATCGTTGAACCCTCGCAAGAGCCGGCCGCCCGCTAGCGCGTGGCTTCAAACAGGAACCATGCGCGCCGCTCGGCTTCGTCGATCCACACCTCGATCGTGCTCGAAGTGGCGTAATCGCTGGCGCGCTCGGTCACCTCGTGGGCCGCGCGCAGGCTGTCAATCAGCGACTTATTGTCGCCGTGCAACTCCAACAGCATGTCGCGAGCCGAAACGAACTCCTGGTCGTTGTCATGAATGCGCTGCAATTTTGCAACGTGCCCAATCGAGCGGATAGTAGTCCCGCCGATCTTGCGCACCCGCTCGGCTACGTCGTCGGTCATGGCGAATATCTGCTCGCCCTGCTGATCGAGCAGCAGATGATAGTCGCGGAAATGCGGCCCGCTCATGTGCCAGTGGAAGTTTTTGGTTTTGATATAGAGTGCGAAGACATCGGCTAGCAGCGCGTTCAGCACGCTGGAAAGATTCTTAACCTGTTCCGGCTGAAAGCCATCCGGATTGCTCACCTTGGCCGCTCTCGATTCCTGGCTGGTATGGGTCGACATAGATTCTCCTTTGCGCGCACACCGTGCCGGCACAAATCGACCGTCCGCTTAGTTGTCACGCAAATATTTACGATGCCGGACCGGCGCGAAAGGTTCGCTCACCCGCCGCGCCGCAGACAGCGTACGTTTCGGCAGGGATTTACCCGGGGCTGAGGCGGAGCGACAAGAAAGAAACGGGCGCCGTCGGAGGTTGACGGCGCCCGTTTTGGCGGTGAGGATCCGGTGGGAGAACTAGACCCTCACCGCAGGATGTGTAGCGTAGTGGAGCAGCGCGGCAACAGCGCAGCTTGTGAGGCGCGTCGCAGCCGAGTCCGCACGGCTGGTGAGGATGGCAGGCACGCGGGCGCCAAGCACGATGCCGGCCAGTTGCGCGCCGCCCAGATACTCGAGCTGCTTGGCAAGCATGTTGCCGCTTTCGAGGTCGGGAACTACGAGGATGTCGGCCAGGCCGGTGACAGGCGAGACCAGCTTTTTGATTTTGGCGGCTTTCACGCTGACAGCGGTGTCGAAGGCCAGCGGGCCGTCGAGAACTCCGCCAGTGATCTGGCCGCGGCCAGCCATCTTGCAGAGCGCAGCGGCGTCGAGCGTGGATTGGATCTTGGGATTGACGGTTTCAACCGCTGAGAGCAGCGCGACCTTGGGCTCGGGAATGCCGAGCGCGTGGGCCAGGTCGATGGCGTTCTGCACGATGTGGACCTTGTCCTCGAGATCGGGGGTGATGTTGATGGCCGCGTCGGTGATGAGCAGGGTGCGAGCGTAAGCCGGTGTATCCATGATGAAGACGTGCGAGATGCGGCGCGCGGTGCGCAGGCCGGTGTCGCGGGCCATGGCGGGCTTCAACAACTCGTCGGTGTGCAGGCTGCCCTTCATCAGGGCCTGGGCGTTGCCGGAGCGGCAGATGGCGACGGCCGCCTCGGCGGCCTTTGACTCGGTTTCCGCATCTACAATCGGGAACTTGCCGATGTCGACGCCGACTTTTGCGGCCAAGGCCTTCATGGCCGCTTCCGGGCCGATCAGGATCGGCTCGATGAGCTCAGCGGCGGCAGCTTCAACGGCGCCGCGGAGGGCTACGTCGCTGAGCGGCCATACCACGGCGGTCGTGATGGCCGGAAGATTCTTGCAGCGCGCAATGAACTTGTGGAAGACATGGTAGTCGGGGGGATGGCTGACAAGCGGATCGACGGCGACGGCTTCAGCCAGGGCGGCAAGATCGCTCATGAATCGATTCTCCGGGGCCGGCTAAGAACGGGCGCGTCCGGCCTCACTCGTATTGTGACGCGGAGGCGGGGATGCGCATGTGCCTTGGGTCACACCACGGACAAGCGTCTCTTATTTATTGCCGTATTGTCACTTTTCCCAGTTCATAGTCCTCATTTCTCAGCAGACCGTTACACGGTGCACCCGCGAAGGCAGCAGATCGCGGACCATTGAGAGCGAAAGTCCACAGCTTTCTGATCACTGCCTGCCGAGAACTTTGCACGGCGAACTGCTTCTTGCGTTACCCTGATTGCTTATGGGAAAGATACGCATCCTTCCCGATCAGGTTGCCAACCAGATCGCCGCCGGCGAGGTGGTGGACCGGCCCGCTTCGGTGGTGAAAGAGCTGCTGGAGAACGCTCTTGACGCGGGAGCCATGCGCATCCGCGTCGAAGTCGAGGGCGGCGGAAGGCGCCTGATTCGCGTCTCCGACGACGGCCACGGCATGAGCCGCGACGACGCCCTGCTGTCCTTTGAGCGCCACGCTACTTCAAAGTTGCGCACCGTTGACGATCTGCTTTCGATTGCCACCTTGGGCTTTCGCGGCGAGGCGCTGCCGTCGATCGCCTCGGTTGCCCGCGTGACGCTTGAAACCGCGACCGGGTCCTCCGCGGATTCCGAACCCGCGGCAGTTGGCACGCGCATTGAAATTGCCGGCGGCAAGATTCATCGCGTGGACGACGCTGCCCTGCCCCGCGGAACCACGCTCACCGTTGCCGACCTCTTCTTCAACACGCCGGCGCGGCGCAAATTTCTCCGCGCCGAATCAACGGAGCTTGCACACGTGACCGCGCTAGTCACGCATTACGCGCTGGCCCATCCTGAGAAGCACTTCGAGCTCAGTTCGGCCAGTCACTCCATCGTCACAGCACCGCCCGTCACCCGGACGGCCGAGCGCATCTATCAGATCTTCGGCAAGGAGACGCTCGGCCAGTTGCTGCCTGTTGCCGCCGAGGCGCCGCTTGCGCGCGCCGGCCTGCCCGAGCCGCCGCCATGGAGAAAAGATCCTGGTCAGCCGCCGCGCATTCCCGGCTCTCTGCGGCTCGCCGGCTACTACTCCAAACCGGAATTGCAAAAGCTGAATCGCAACTCCATCTACATCTTCGTGAACAAGCGCCTCATCCGCGACCGGCTGCTGTTGCACGCCATCACCGAGGCTTATCGCAACGTGATCCCACCCGCGAGCTTCCCTGTGGTGCTTTTGTTCCTTGAGATGCCGCCAGAGGAAGTGGACGTGAACGTGCACCCCGCCAAAACCGAGGTGCGGTTTCGCCAGCAGAGCCTTGTCCACGACTTTGTGCGCGACAGTTTGCGCACGGCGCTCGTCAAGGCGCGGCCCGCCGCAGGTTTTCTGGCCGCGCTCGAATCCCAGCCTACGGCCAGCCCGTCGCTGATGCCGCCTGCCGCCTCGCTGCTGCCGGGCCTGCCCGACGGCGCGGCGAGTCTCGGCGCTCTGCCTCCGGACTCCGATCCGGGCGCGCTCGTGGGCGCCCAAGCCGACACCGAATCGTTCCACCCCCAGCCTTTCAGGCTGACTCCGCGAGCTCCATCGCCCGTCCCCGGCAAACTGCCCTTTGAAGGCGGGAGTCTGGCGGACGGCCAGCACTCCGGCTTTCGAGACTTTGACCCCCGCAACTTCGACCGCGAAGCCTGGGGTGAGGCCGCAAGGGCGCTCTTCACGCCTGCAGCCGCTCCCAACGCCGGAGAATGCAGCCCAAGTCTCAGCGATTCAGCAGCATCCGGCCTTGTGCCATTCGCGACTGACCCAGCTGCCGCAGCAGCCCTGGTGGAAGCCGAGCAAGCCGCCGCCAGCCTGAGCCGCCTAGGCTCGCTCAACCCGCTTGGGCAGTTGCGCGAGTCGTTCATTCTGGCCGTCGGCGACGATGGATTGTGGATCATCGACCAGCATGTTGCACACGAACGGGTGCTCTTTGAGAAGATCCTGCGCAACCGCCAGGTAGAGCGGGTGCAGCGCCAGCGCCTGTTGATGCCTTTGCTTGTGGAATTGAAGCCTGAGCAGATGGTGGTTTTTGCGCGCATCGCCCAGGAGCTTGAAAACAACGGCTTCGAGGTGGAACCCTTTGGGCCACAAACACTTGCGGTAAAAGCCGCGCCGGTGGGGCTCGAAGGAGCCGCCCTCGAGCGCACACTGGGAGAGGTGATCGAGCAATCCTCCGCCGACTCGGACGAACCGATGCAAAATGAAGAACTTAACCGTCTCCGCACACGCATTGCCGCATCCATTGCGTGCCACTCCGCCATTAAAGTGAATACCGTTTTAGATACAAAACGTATAGAATGGTTATTGGTAGAGCTTGCGAAGACCCGCCACCCAACGAGTTGCCCGCATGGACGTCCAATAGCTTTGTTGTTTTCTTGGAAGGAGATCCAGCGGGCCTTCCACCGTATTTAGTGACAGATGGAAGGCGGGCCGCCCCGCTCTTAGGAGCGAGGGTTGCAGGGTGTGATTACTAACCTGGAAGCGAGGTTTTCTTTGACAGCGGAACAATTTGAAGCATCGCGCTCCGAAAGGTTGCGCCAGAACGGCGTTGGGGCGACCACATTAGAGGACGCCCGGATATGGTTGGAGGAGACGGGTTTGTGTCTTTTCCAGCCCAAGCGGCAGTTCACCTCGTTCATCGCTCCATCCTTTGTCGAAGCCGTAGCCGGCGAGCGAAATCAGACCCCGGCCGCCAAGACCGTAGCTTTGGCCGAAGACTTGCTTATTCGCCTGGAAGCGGATGGTGTGGCAGTCCGGCTGAACCTGCTCGGTCAGGCCGGCGAGGAGCCCGACTTCGTCGTGGCGGCCTGGGTATTGCCTTACGTGTACGCTCTGCGCGGTGATCGCGACTGGCGGCGCAGCCCGCAATTGACCGGATCGCGCCAGGTGTCCCCGCTGGCCATTCAGGCCTACAAACTGCTGGAAGCAGGCGACGCCACCATCCCGCAATTGAAGCATGCGCTGGGCCGCGAGGTGTCGGAATCCGCAGTTCTGCGCGCCATCACCGAACTCTGGCAGCAGCTTCGCATCATTCCCGTTGTCTCCGCTCCCGGCAAGCCTGCCCAATGGCAACTGCTGCGGCTGCGTTTCCAAAAAGCCATTGCCGAAGGCGCGTCAACCTCGCAAGTGACCGCGATCTCAGTGCTGGCCTCCATCTACCTGCAGGCCGTGATCGCCGCCACTATGGAAGAAGTGGAGCTGTTCCTGGGCCCGCTAACCGCGCGCAGCAAGGTGCGCGAGGTGCTTCGCGGACTGGTGGCTACTCGCCAGGTGCATACCATCGCATTCGGCCACGCCCCGCACTTTTACGTGGCAGGAACACTGCCGGATTTCACGGCGCCTCCCACGGCCTATGCCAGCTCGGCCATGCCTGCTTCAACTTACTTCCTGCATTTGTACGAGCATGAGGAAGAGGTGCACGAGCCGGCGATTCCGGCGTCAGCTCCGGCAACTGCGCCAACTCCGGTTGGTGTGCGGAATCCGGTTCCCGCCGCGGAGGAACCGGCGCGCCGCATCTCGGACGAGCGCCCTGCGCCAGCCGGTGAAATGCCGCCCGCGGCGCGTCCCCGTTTCAGCCGCCAGCCTGCTCGTTCCCGTGACCGCAAGCCGTCGCAGAGTTCCGCGAGCGGACGCGTGGCCCGGCCCACCGGCCGCGAGGGCCGCACCACATCGACGCGGTCAGCCGGAGCGCGCTCGAACGGCAGTTCCCGGCATGCGCCGGGCGCACGCTGGGCACACAACGCCAGCGGGAAGCACAACGGCGCGCACGCCGCGAAGGCTTCCACCAGCGGAGGGCGCTTCAATGGAAACGCCAGTAGTGCAGCAGGGCCGGCAAACGGCGCTTCGAGCGTGAGGAACACGAAGGCCAACGCGGCGAGGAGTCTGCACAGCGGCGGCCACGCTGCCGCCGGGAAAGCCGCGGCGAAGCCTGCGTCAAGGCGCGCTGGTACCTCCCGGCCGGACCTCTCCAGACCGAGCCTCTCCAGCAAAGACACGCGCCCTGATGTACGTGCCGGCAGCCGCAAGCCGGCTTTGGAAGCCGCCACCAAGGCGGGCAACAGTACGCAGTACGGCTTTACCGCTCCGCCAAGACAGAGAACGAAGAAACGCGGATGAACGCGGAAGAAAGCCGCATAACTTCTCCTGAGCCGGATCGCAAGATCATCGTCGCCATCGATGGTCCCGCGGGTGCGGGTAAAAGCACCATCGCCCGCCGCCTCGCCCTGCATTTCGGTCTGCTGAATCTTGAAACCGGCGCCATGTACCGCGCCTTCGCCCTCAAGGCGTTGCGCGCGTCCATTCCCTTGGACGACGGCACAGCATTGGAGAGGCTAGCCGCCGAAACCTCCATCCGCCTCGATGCCGGCGAGGATGAAAACCGCGTTCTGCTCGATGACGAGGACGTAACCGGCCTCATTCGCAACCCGACCGTCACAGATGCTGCTTCGCGTGTAAGCGTTTTTCCGGCAATTCGCGCGTGGATGGTCCGGTTGCAGCAGCAACTCGGCGCTCAGGGTGGGGTGGTCATGGAGGGCCGCGACATCGGCACCGTCGTCTTTCCCCATGCCGAGGTAAAGATCTTCCTCGACGCTGCTCCTGAGGTGCGCGGACAGCGCCGCTATAGTCAGCTTGACGAGCTCGGCCAGCAAGGCGCATCCGTGCCCCCTCCGCCACCCGAAGAGATCGTCCGCGCCCTGCGCGCGCGCGATGAACGGGACCGCAACCGCGCCGATTCGCCGCTGAAACCGGCGCCAGACTCCGTGATTCTGGATTCAACCTTCATGACGCTGGAAGAGGCGGCCGCCGCGGCCCAGGCCATCGTAGAGGCAAAGTTAGCGTCCTGTCTCTGAAGCCCCTGAGAGACGATTGCAGCGAAGGTGAGACAGAACCCAACTTTCCCGCGGCCAAATGCTATAGGCTCTTAAGTGTATGGAGTTGACCTGCAGCCGTTGCCACCAGACTGTCGAGACCGCGGATTGCTATTGCCCGGTCTGCGGTCTGCCCCAGTTCGTCTACACGGCGGATGACTCCGCCGGACCGGGCCAGCCCGAACGCCGGGGCGAGGCCGGGCAGGATGCGGGCAGCGTTGACTGGAAACCAGCTTTGCGGTCGGCCCTCCTGCTCGCCATCCCGGCTGGAATTCTCTGCTCGATGCTCTCTCCAGTGGGAATCATCGGTCTATTGCTGATGGCCGCCTCCAGCGTGTGGGTGGTGGCGCTCTACATGCGCAGCCAGCAGCCTGCGTGGATCACGATTGGGGCGGGCGCCCGCATCGGCCTTGTCACCGGAGTGGTGGGCGGATGGACAGCCGCGGCCATGACCGGCATCTCGCTTTATGCCATGCGCTACTGGCTGCACCAGGGCAATGTCTTCGACAATTTCTGGGAGCACATGGTGAACCAGCAGATCGGCCAGCAATGGACATCGATGGGGGTCGATGCGCAGACGATCGCCCTTGCCAAAGCCTGGATGCTTTCCCCGGAAGGACGCGCCGGGTGGGTTCTTTGCGCCATTACCTTTCTGATGGTCACACTCCTTCTTTTTGCGGTTGGCGGCGGCGCTCTGGGCGCGCGTCTGCTCGGCCGTCCCCGCCGCTCTGCGAAGTAGGTCGTTCCGGCGGGCACGACAGCGTAAGAAAGCTCAGGCCAGCTTCTCCAGTTGCACGGGCGCAATCAGTGTTCCCCACTCCGGCCAGCGCGTCATGACAATCTCGCCGGCGAGCCCCGTCACGCGAGTTCGCCGCAGTAACTCTTCCAGCGTCACACGCAGCATGAGCCGCGCAAGCGGCATTCCAGCACATTGGTGCGGCCCCATCCCGAATGCCACATGCGATTTGATATTAGGACGGTTGAGAACGAACTCATGCGGGTTGGGAAAAACCGATTCATCGCGGTTGGCTGAAGCGTAAACGAGGGCGATGGGTTCGTCCTTCTTGATCAGGCGGCCGCCGATTTCAACGTCCGTCCGCGAGGTCCGGGCGAAGCCGCGATAGGGCGTGAATAGACGCAGGTATTCTTCGATGGCCGCGGGGATCAGGCTGAAATCCCTGCGCAGCTGGTCCTGTAATTCAGGGTGCGCGGCCAAGTGCACCATCATGCAGCCGATAAACACGCCAGGAGCAATCATGCCGACCACGATCATCTGGCGAATTGTGCCCAACACCAGGTTTTCGGGCAGCAGTTGGCCGTTGTCGTCCGTGGCCTTGAGAAGAGCTGACGCGATGTCCTCATTCGGATCCAGCGGATGCGCCTTGCGGCTCTCGATGATGTTACGCGCCAGATCGTACAGCACCAGGCTCTGCTCCTTCACCGCCTCATTGTCGAAATGCTGCAGCGCTTTCGAATAGGCCGCCGAGACATCCTTGATGATCATGGACAAATCGGTGGGTACGTTAAAGAACTCGGCGAAAACATACCCTGGGAACTTCCGCGTGAACTCCTCGCAGACGTCGCCGCCGCCGGCCTCGACGATCGGAGTGAGCAAGTCCCCGGCAATGCGGCGGACGGTGGGCTCGAAACGGGCCATCTTCTCCGGAGAGAAAAATGCATTGAGAGGGCGGCGATATGCTGTGTGCTCAGGCGGATCGAGGTGCAGCGGAGGCCGTCGTCCGGTGAAAGCCACCCTGGGAACTACATTCTGCACCGTGGTAGTGAAGTTTTCCCAGTCCTTCAGAGCGCTCACGACATCCGCATGACGGAGGAGCGCCCAGAATCCGTCCCATTCATTCGAATGCGCCACAGGGCAGGTTTGCCGCATTTCGCTGTAGAGTTCGTGGGCGCTTGTGAAACTTTCCGGCGCCAACGGATCGAAATCGTTCGTTAGGCGCGGGTCGCGCGAATTCTCACTGTCCTTCATCACAGGTTAATCATACTGGTTCGGAGATCGGTTCTGGCTTTGTCCAAACAGGTTGGGAGGCTGCGGAAAGAGGCATGGTTTGCGGCCGAAGGGGCGAAGAGCTTCCCTCAGGGCCTAATTTCCGCAGCTTGTTGGAGTTATGTGTTCTGTCTCTTATCTCTAATGAGACCATGCGAGCGGATCCGATCAGCCGAAGTGAGCTTCGATAAGGTCCCGGCCGGCATCCTGCACAATTTCGAGAGACGCGACGGTGTCGACGATGCCTTCGAGCGAGGAGGCCTTGAGCGCGTGGTGAGCATGGCCGGCGCACTCCATGAATTTGCGGATAAGAAACTCCAGTCCGATGGGGTTCTCCGGATGTCCGAGCGCGTGCTTGACGCTGGCGCTGAAAACCGCGCCGGCACGGGTTCGAATAGTTGTCACGCCGCTCTCGTTGTCTGCGTCTGGATTGATCTCGATGGAAACCTTCGGCGTCAGCGCCAGCACGCGGGGATCGGCGAGCGCATGTGGAAAGAAGTGCTCAAGCCTGACCTCTCCGTGGACAAGCGCAGTACTGACGGTGAAGGGCAGACTGAATTTCGCATCGATTGCGGTGGCAGGCCGGCGTTTTTGCTCAGCAGGTTCGCTCAACATTCTGTGAATGGGGGCGCCGGCGAGATGAATTG
Organism: uncultured Acidobacteriota bacterium; assembly: GCA_963832535.1. GTDB lineage: Bacteria > Acidobacteriota > Terriglobia > Terriglobales > Acidobacteriaceae > Telmatobacter. The sequence continues at coordinate 68,059 of CAWHUK010000017.1, read as the reverse complement.
CGTCAATCGCGGAGGGATCGAGCGCGTGGCTGGCGGCGATCTTGAGGGCGCTTTCAATGAAGGCATGTGTTCCGCGGCAGGCCGGCCATGGTTTGAAGCTGACGCGTTCCCCCAGAAAGTCGCGGCCCAGATCCCTGAGCAGGACTGCGGGATCGTAGTTGCCGCGCGCGTACGTGGCAAAGAAGCCTGCTTTACCTTCGAACGGCTCTTCGAAGCCGCTCACGCCCCTCCGCGCAAGCTGTGCCGAAACGACACCAGCCTGAGCCGGAAATGCGTCGCGGACGGCACGGATGACGGATTGAGGACTATATTTCAACTCCGCGCTGCACGTCGCCTGGCAGAGAACCAGAGAAAAGGCGTCGAGCACCTGGGTTTCAGTGAGCCGCAATAGCCTGGCCGTTGCCGCGGCGGCGCCAAAGGCGCTCAGGATGGGCGGAGGGTACCAGCCGTAGGAATCCAGGTTCGCAGTCAAAGCTGCACCGAGGCGGCAAACCAAGTCGCATCCGACGGCCAGCGCGAGCAGCAGCTCCCTGCCGCTGACTCCGCCGACGGCCTGCGCCACTGCAAGGGCCGCGGGGACAACGGCGGCGTTGGGATGAACCGGGGCTCCATCGAAGGCATCCTCGAAGTCCAGCGCGTGGGCCATGGAGCCGTTGGCAAAAGCTGCCATGGGCGCCGGCGCTTTTGCCGAGTAGCCGAGGATGGCGCTCTCCGGCCGGCCTTCGGATTCGATGGCCATGGCGGCAAAAGCCGCGCAACCCTCGCCCAATCCGCTTGCCCCGAGAGTTACGCCGAGGGCGTCGAGCAAGGACTTTTTTGCCGCTTCCCGCGCGCCCGGTGAGAGATCTTCGTACCGGGCCGAAACCACGTGACGCGCGAGCGTGGAGGAAAGCGCCGCGGTCATGGCGCTGCCTCAACTATCAATTCGCTGCCCGAAGTCGATCAGCCTGCCGTTCAGCCCAGCCTCGGCCGTAATCGACTCGAGATACTGGCGAACCTCACCGAATCGGCGATCCTCGACAGCAAGAATTTCAGGAATGGATTGACGATCGATATAGACCGGAAGCAGCGAGTTTAACGCTTTCGCAGCCGTCCACCCGCCACTATGCATTTCACGATCACGCTTTTCCGGGAGTCGAAGGGGAAGTTGTAGGTGCTTTCGAAATCCGGAATCCAGTTTGGGTTGAGCTTCTGGATCTCCTTGAAGCTGGGACGCTCGGCATGTTCCGGGGTCATGGGCAGGTCCATGGCGAAGTTTCCCAGGCTGTAGAATATCGGAACGCCGCGGTACACCTCGATGCCTTTCAGGATGTGGGCGTGGTGGCCGAGAATCAAATCGGCTCCGGCGTCGATGGCGGCGCGCGCGACCTGGCGCTGATAGTCGGCGATCGCGGCGGGAACAAAATGAATTCCCCAATGCATGGAGACAAGGACCACGTCCACCTGGCTTTTGAGAGCGCGGATGTCCGCTGTGAGCGCGAGCAGGTCGTCCTCATTGGCCCAGGTGTGCATGCGGCACGGGGTTCCGGGCTGATCATGCTCGATCTGTTCGTAGTAGGTCCAGGCCCGCATGGGAGCGCAACCGGGCCGGGCGGACTCTGCCCAGTAGCCCATGGGCAGGATGGTGTTGTAGGCGAGCAGTCCGATACGGCCGCCCCGGGTTTCAGCGATCGCCGGCCTGCGGGCCTCGAGTATATTCGCTCCCACGCCGACGACCGAAAGCCCGGCCGATCGCAGGGATTCGATGGTGTCGAAGAATCCCTCCCTGCCCCAGTCCATGCAATGGTTTCCGGCAAAGGAAACCATGCTGAACCCGGCCGCGCGCAAGGCGTGGGCTGCCGCCGCGCTGGTGCGGTCAGTGTGGCGCGCCTGCGGTAAGCGCTCCCCGCGCTCGGTGAGATTGATCTCCAACTGGCAAAACGCGGCATCGGCGCGCCGCAGCTCCTCCCTTGTTTTTCGAAAAAGGGAATCGGGATCGGGACGGCTGGGCGCCACGTCACCCACCGCATAGAGCAGAGCTTCATTTCGGTCGGACATAGGCATCAGTCAGCAGTCACTTTTTCGTTGCGCTCCCCCGCGAGTCCAGCAGCGGGCCCACGGCCCAGGCTGGGGCCGAGCGAAAGCAGCACGATGGCGCAGATCAGCAGCCCGACGCCGATCATTTCCGCGGATGTGGGCTGGGGATAATTCCTCATGCGCCAAAGAGCATAGGCTGCGATTACGCCGCCAATTACACTGGCGGAGCGTTCCAGTGGAACGCAATAAGTGTTTTCGCGCCGGCCGAGGAGGATCATGGCGGCGAGCAGACCCTGGACCGCGACGACCGCCCCCAGAATGACGATGACCGGCAGCAGGGCGCTGGACCAAAGTTCAGTGAATCCCCAGCGCAGTTGGAGCAGCGATGGAGCGCGCCCGGCCCAGGCCAAGCCGCCCAGGATGGCCAACGCCAGCGGATAGGCAACGATCTGCTCCTCGACGAAGTAGCGCTTCAGCGACTCAGGATCGGCGTTCTTCGCCGTACGCGTCATCACCATGAGTCGCAGAAAATAGCCCAGGAGATTCAGGATGATAACCAACAGGCAAAGCGCAGGAACATGAAGACCGCCGCGTTGCTGGATGGTGATTGCCAGAGCCGCGGCCACAAGCAGCAGGGCTGCTCCGGAGTACCAGTGCACCTTGCGTCCCATGAGCCGGTCGACCAGGGGTGCGGCAATGAGCGCGTCCCCGCGCATGAGCACCTGGATAAACGGAATGCTGACGCCGGGAAAAGTGAATGACAGCGGCACCGTGGTAAGAATCAGGGTCGCACCCAGCCCGGCCACGGCTGTAGCCCGCGTAGGAACGGGAAAGGTGAGCGGTCCGAAGCGCCGGCAGTGTGCCGACTTCCACCAGCCGCTGAGCCAGAGAACCATGCCCATCGAGACACCGGCAAAGATCAGCGTAATAGGAATCATCTCCAGTCCAGTCAGCGGGACAGCCATTCCACCATGTGGCTGGCTGGCAAGCACCCTGGTGGCGCCGATGTAGGGAATCCAGACCAGCAGATACGCAAGCGCATAGAAGAGCGGCCCCAGTTCTGCGCGCCGCTTTTTCATCACCGGTCACCTCTTGAAAGGAGTATACGTTAGAACTGTTTCCATTCCGCGGACTTGCGGCGCAGGGAAGATGCAGTGCGAAACGACCCAAAACGCAAAACAATCCTCGTGACAGGAGATGTGGGCCCATGCCGCAAGGAGCCGGGTACGATCTTCGACCGGGTTCGGTCTGTGCTGGCCGGCTGCGATCTGGGCATCTGTCAACTGGAACCGGCGCTGAGCCGGCGCGGAACTCCGCTTCCTCAGGCGCGTCTGGCAATGCGAACGGACCCGGCGGCGGCAAAGGCAATTCGCGAGGCCGGGTTCCACGCGGTTTCGTTTGCCAGCAATCACTGCATGGATTGGGGACGCGAGGCATTTTTCGATACGATTGAGGCCTTGCGCGCGTCAGGCCTGGCGCCGGTTGGCGTGGGCGCGAATATCCAGGAGGCCCGGCGGCCGGCGCAATTCGATCTGGGCGGCGTGCGGGTGGCAGTCCTGGCCTACAACTCAATTCTCCCCATGGGATATTGGGCCGAGGCGGATCGGCCCGGATGCGTTCCGCTGCGCGCATGGACGCTCTACGAACAGATCGAACATGACCAGCCGGGAACGCCGGCCCGAATTCATACCTTCGCAAACCGCGACGACTTGGAGGCCATGCGCGAGGATATCCGGCTGGCGAAGGCGGGCGCCGACGTGGTGATTGCGATGATGCACTGGGGAATCCACTTCATCCCCGCCGTGCTTTCCGCCTACCAGCGCGAAGCTGCCCGCGCGGCAATCGATGCGGGCGCGGATCTGATCGCGGGACATCATCCGCACCTGCTGAAGGGAGTGGAAGTCTACCGCGGCAAGGTGATTCTGTACAGCTTGGGGAACTTTGCACTCGATCTTCCAAACGCCTTTCAGGAAAACGTTTTGGAGAGCGAGGGATTCCGCGAAATTCAATCGCTGAATCCCGGATTCGGGGCAGATCGAAGGTCATTCCTTCCGCCAGAGACGCGCAAGACAGTTATCGCCAGGTGCACGATTCAGGACAGTGCGATAGAGAGCATCTCTTTGCTGCCCGCATACCTCAATGAGATGGCCGAGCCGGAGATGCTGACTGCCGATGATCCGCGCTTCGGCGAGGTACTCGAGTATCTTCAGGATGCCACCGCGCGGGAAGGCCTGAACGCGATCCTGCGGCAGGAAGGTGGAGAGATACGAATGCAGGCGCAGACGGTAAACGAATGAACAGCGCCGGCCGAGGTTGCCGATGGTAAACTCGAGCGCCAAAAAGGCAATACACAGCGGAGCCCCGGCAATCGAATCACGCGTCGAATTATACAATCACATTCGATGAAGACTTCCCCGATTCCCTTTGTCCATTCACGATGCTTTTGGTTGGGATCGGCGGCCGCAGCCGTCGCGGTTGTGGTTGCGGCGCTGTTGTGCGCGCACGCGGGGAGCCAGTCCGGTTCGAGGGGCAGTGAAGGCCCATCGGTGGTACAGCGCGGCTCAACACCCGCGCCCAGCCACGGCACAGGCGCCCTGGCGCCGGCCCGGTACAGGCAGGCGATAAAGAACCCCGATTACAGCGCGGCAGGCGTCATTGACAGCAAAGCGGGCTTTTGGGTCACAGGACAGGCTGCCTTGCTGCCCGAGCACGTACTCTATAGCGACTCAACCGGAGGCGCTGGGCATCGTCAACCTGCGCGGGCCGATCGAAACAAAGGGTCACCCGTTCTTCACACCATTAGGGAAGAACGGCCGCGCCTGCGTCTCCTGCCATCAGCCGGCCAACGGCATGAGCATTTCCGCTGCTACCCTTGAGCGGCGCTGGGCCGAAACCAAGGGGCGCGATCCGGTGTTTGCGGCGGTGGATGGATCGAACTGCCCGAATCTTCCTCAGGCGCTCGCGTCGTCGCATTCTCTGCTGTTGCAGCACGGGCTCTTCAGGATATTTCTCCCTTGGCCGCCGAAAGCCTCGGACGGTTCGGCAATGGACCCGGAGTTTACGATCGAGGTTGTTCGCGACCCGACGGGATGCAATACGAGCAAGGAGTTCGGGCTCAACAGCGCCCGTCCGATGGTCTCGGTCTTTCGCAGGCCGCGGATCGTAGCGAACCTGAAATACGTGATGGCGCCGTTTGGAATGTGGTCTCCAAAGACCGGGACAGTCTTGCCGGTCGATCCCGCTACGGGCCAACGGCTCAATTTGAACCTGATGTCGGACAATCGGTTTCCGACGCTCGAGGCGCAGGTGACGGATGCGGCGCTCACCCACGAACAGGCCGGCGCCAAACCGGATGCCGCAACATTGCGCCGGATCAGGGATTTTGAGATGCAGATCTACGCGGCCCAGAGCCTTGACAGTCGGGGAGGAAGCCTCACCGGCGGCGCCATCAAGGCGGGACCGCAAGCCCTGATCGACGGCAAGCCCGCGGTGCTTGGATCCCACATAGGCGACTTTCCGGAGTTGGATGGCTGGATGACATCGGATGCTATCGGGCGCCCGAAGTGGGATCGCAATACGCCGCCTGAAACCCTCCCAGCGCACCGGCCCGGCGAGGAGCAGGAGACCGCCGCCGAGAAGAAATTCCGCGATTCAGTGGCGCGGGGCTACGAGATGTTCATGCAGCGCGATATTCTCATCCGGAATGTTTCCAACTACAACACCATCGGTCTCGGCAATCCCTACAAGCAGCCGTGCGCCAACTGCCACAATTCGCAGCGCACGGGCATCGACTCCTCTCCGGGCTTCATGGATCTGGGCACCACAAACCTGCCGACTGCGGATCCACTGCCGTGGCTGCCGCTCTTCAAGCTGGTCTGCAAGCCGTGGGCAACCCCACATCCGTTTCTCGGCCGGGTTGTGTACACGCACGATCCGGGACGGGCTCTGATCACGGGAAAGTGCGTGGACATCGGTTCCATCAACATGCAGCAGTTCCGCGGCCTGGCAAGCCGCGCGCCCTACTTTTCCAATGGCTCGGCCAAGACGATCCGGGACATTGTCGTCTACTACAACAAGAGATTCAAGATGGGCTACTCCGAGCAGGACATCGAAGACATGACGAATTTCCTCAGCGTGCTTTAGGAGGCTGTGGTGGAAGCCCGGTTTTGAAAGGGCACGACCGGGGCACCCACCGGGGGGTGGGTCGCGTGCCGTAAAGCCCCCAAGGATCAACGCGGCTTTAGCCGCTGAGGGATGGTTTTTTCGGGATTTCGGACTTTTACCACGGGCTGTTAGGAGGGCTGTTTGAGAGGTGTTCTGCTCAGCTCGGCGCTGCTTGGCGGTCTGCTGACGCTCCATGCGCAGTCGGCTCCCTTAGCGCAGACGGCTCGGAAGCCGGCGCGGCCAGCCAATGCGCGCAGCTTTGTCGCCTGCCCCATCTTTCGCAACACGGAGCGGCAATGCTGGCTGGCAAAGTATAACGGAACGATGTACTACATCGATCCGGGAACCGGCTATCGGCCGCAGCTTGGATTCCGGGTTTTAGTGGAGGGAACCGTTTCACCGGAGCCGCCGGTCTGCGGCGGCGTGCAGTTGAATCCTCTTCATGTTTCGGTGCTTCCCGAGCGCTCTCCGCAATGCCAGACGATTCTTCCGGCCGGAGGCTTCGAGTCGCCCCCGGTTCGCAATAACTTCGGCTACGTAAAACACCCGGACGATCCGCCACTGCCCCGATACACGCCGGGGACCGTGCTGGGGCCTCCGCCACCGCCCTACAAGGACACGCATTACACGGTTTACTTCACATTCGACCGTGCATTTCTTCCGGAAGGAACGACGGAAGTGATTGTGGAAGAGGCTGCCGCGCTGATCAAGGCCGGCCACCCCCGCCATGTGGATGTGAAAGGGTACTCCAGCAACAGCCTGCTCGAAAACGGAAAAATATTGGTCGAGAGGAAGGGAATGGCAGAGACTCGTGCGCGGCTAGTGGCGAAGGCTTTGAACGAATTGGGAGTGCCGAGCGAAGCGATCTCTATCGATTGGGCTGCTCAACCGTTACCCGGAGACGGCGTCAACGACGCGGATGGACGGAAGGCCGTCATTGATATCGAATTCTGAAACCCAATCGCCGTGAAGTCGGCAAAGGCTCAAATTGGCGCATCCGTCGTGCGTCAAACACCGCCAGGCGTTCGCCATGCATTACGCGCACGTTTCCCCGCGCCGCAATTCCACCTGGTAGTGATTCACAAGTTGCTTTGCCGATCGAGGAACGCCAAGCGGTGCGGGGTGAGGGTGCTGTCCCACCCTTGGCGCAAGAACAAGAACGCGCCAAGGATGGGGCACCCGCTTTTGTGCTGTGTTGAAATTTCCGCTTACATGCCGTTCTGCGAGTTCTCGGCCGGATGCACGACGCGATAGCTTGCGCCGCCCTCGGACCAGACCAGAAGCAGAACGTCTTTATCCGGCCGGTACGGAGTGAATCTGGCTGGCGAAGTTGTCCGCGTCGGTGATGGGATGCCGGTCGACACCGAGAATCACGTCACCGGGAGCCAGGCCCGCATCGTCGGCCGGGCTGCCGGGCCGAACGGATTGAATAACCGCGCCCTGGACGCGCTCAGGCACGTTGTATTGCTGGCGCACGTCGGGCGAGAGATTGGCCACGGCCAGGCCGAGCTTGCCGCGCTGCTGGCTCGAGCCGGCGTTCGAAGCCTCTTCGCTCTTCTCGTTGTGGAACTCGCCAACAGTGACGTGGATGGTCTCGGGCTTGCCGTCGCGCAGAATGCCCAGCTCGATGGGGGTGCCGGGCGTCATTTCGCTGACCGCAACCTGCAGCATGCTGCCGTTGTCGATCTTTTTGCCGTTGAGTTCGCGCAGCACGTCGCCGCTTTTGAGCCCGGCGCGGCCTGCGGGCGAGTCGGGCGTGACCTCGCTGACGATGGCGCCTGTAGCGTCGGGCAGGTTGAAGAAGCCGGCGTTGTCGGGTGTAACGTCGTTCATGCCGATGCCCAGGTAGCCGTGATGCACCGTGCCGTTCTTGATGATGGAGTCAGCCGAGGCGTCGGCGATCTGCGAGGGGATGGCGAATCCGGCGCCGGCGAACGATCCGCTGCCGGAGATGATGAAGGTGTTGATTCCCACCACCTCGCCATGCGCGTCCACCAGCGGGCCGCCGGAGTTGCCGGGATTGATGGCCGCGTCAGTCTGGATGAAGTCGCCGGGCGAGCGCGGATTGTCACGGTAAGGATTGGGCCGGTCGAGGCCGCTGACAATGCCGCGTGTAACGGAGAACTGGAAGTAGCCGAAGGGGCTGCCGAAGGCGAGCACCGTTTCGCCGGGGCGCAGCTTGCTGGAGTCGCCCCAGGGGACAGCTGGCCAGGTTGTGCGCATCGATTTTGATCACCGCGACGTCGTTGAGTTTGTCCACGCCGACGAGCTTGGCGGTGAAGACCCGGCGGTCGTTGAGTGTGACGCGCATCTCGGTGGCGCCGTCCACCACGTGGTCGTTGGTTACGATGTAGCCATCCGGCGAGATGATCACGCCGCTCCCCACTCCATGCTCGATCTGCGGTTGCGGCTTCATTTGCTGGCCGCCTTGGGACCGAAGAAGAACTGGCGGAATCCGGGCGGAAGATCCTGCGGGTTGATGCCGCCAAAGCCCTGGCCGCCAGGCTGCTGATCTTCGCCCTGGCCATCGGATTGATCGCCGGCCGAAACGCGCGAGGTGACGGCGACGTTGACGACGGCAGGCGTGACGCGGGCCGCGACGGCTTCGACAGCGTTATCGAGCGAAACCAGAGCCGAGACGCTGTTGTTGTCGAGCGGGCCGGCAGCGGCGGCGGCGTGCGCATGGTTGTGATCGATGAGGAACGCGAGTGCGAAGAGAAGCGTGGCGAGAATGCCGGCGGGGACCGCGAGCCGCTTCACCTTTGCTACTAAAGAATTAGTTGTTGTAGACATTGTGGTTTCTCCATTGGGGTTGAAGTTCATGGGTTAAAGCTGGAAGAACAGCCAGCCGCTCGCAGTAGACGCGAGCGGAGGGCCGAACGGGTTTAGAACTTGACGTTTTTTGCGTGCCGGAGGCCGGAGTGGGCGCGGCGGCAACGGGATAGATCGCCAGGATCAGGCGCGTGACGGTGATCTGGGTTCCGGTTGAGCCGGTTTGCTGTTGCGCGGGCGCGCCGGCGTCATAGTCGGCGATTTCTCTGGAGCCTTGCGGTGCGGTCTCGACCTCTTCCCAGGCGGTGAGGACGATGTAGTATTGCGGCTCGGAGTCCTGATCTGCGGCAGCGGCGGAGGCGGATGGAAGGGTGGCCTTGATCAATTGCTGGCGAGTCTCGTGCTGGCGAGACTCGCCAGCGGCTTCGCGCGAGGCGACTTCGCTGCTGGCGGATGGGCTGAGGCCGGCGAGCCGCGTGGTACACGGGCGCATCACCGGCGGTAGCAGCCGCGAGGGCATTACGGGGCAGAATCGCTTTTGCCGGAATCGCACTGAAGCCGGATGCGGCTTGAGGCGCGTAGGCAGCGGGTCCCGAAGCCTGGTTGAATTTGCGCGATTTCGACCGGGTGCGGTGCGGCGCGGTGACAAACGCGACCATCTGCGGGCAGCGCGCCAGCTCTACCGATGCAAGCAGCAGGCCGCAGCCGACCACGCCGACGAGGGCACGAGCCGCGAGCGGGTGCAGCGCCTGTTTGCCGCGGAGAATGCTGTGCACGCGGCGGACCAGCTCCGGCCGGCGCTGCCACGCTCCAAGCGACAGAGCCTCGGCACGGCGCTCGAGACCACGTTGCAGCCGCGCTCGGCCAGGCTTGTGAGGCAGGCCGCATAGGCGCGCGGCGCCTGCGTTCTGCGCACCACACCCTCGTCGCAGGCCATCTCGCGCTCACGGCAAAGGCGGCGCTCTATCCATGCGAGCGCGGGATTCAAAGGGAAGAGAACCAAGGCAAGCTTCTGCAAAAGATTGATCCAGTCGTCGTGGCGGCGCAGGTGTTCGGCCTCATGCAGAACCACCTGTTCGAGCTCTGCACGGCGTGAGGCGGCCGAACAGCCAGTCCGGAATGAGAATGCGCGGCGCGAAGAAGCCGATCACGCTGGGACGGTCGAGATGGCGCGTGGTGCAGATTTCGATGGGGCGTCGCGCAGGGAAACTTTGACAGCCAGCGAGACAGCGTCTTGAATCGGCGTGGCAGTCTTCCACAGCTTGCGCAGGCGGAGCGAGTGAAGGCCGAGACCAGCGGCGCGGAGAGCGGATGCGGCGAGCCACAGCGCGGCAATCGCGAAGCCCCAACGGCTGTCTAACTGGAACCAGGGTTTTGCAGCGGCTCGCTGAAGCGGGGCCGGGACAGCGATTTGCGCGCCTGCGTTGAAACGTGTACAAGCAAGGGCAGAAAAGGCAGGCAGACCACGACCGCGAAGCCCGCTGCCCAGACGGCAAAGCGGTGCGCGGCGGAGACGCGGGGCGCGAGGCGAAGGCAGAGGGCCAAGGTGAGCGCAACCGCCGCTCCCTGCCACAGGGCCGCCACGGCCGCCGGCGCGGAACCTCGAGAAACGCGCCGAATGCGGCTGGAAAAACATCGCGGGCGTCCCTCAACACCCACGAAGACGGCGGCGATGACATGCGGTTGCGTCATCCTGAGCTCGCTACTCCTTTTTTGTCGCGCCCCAGCTTTGCGGGGGTTGCCTGCTCCCCGCTCATCGGGGGCCGCGCTGCGAACCGCCTCTTTCAGGCGCTGCAGCTCGTCCACTGAGATTTCCCCGTCGCCCAACATCGATAACACCAACTGCTCGCGCGAGTTGCCAAAGAAGCGATGCAATACGTTGCGAATTTCGGACCGGCTCGCCTCCTGCTCCGCGATCGAGGGCCGGTAAACGAATGCGCGGCCCTCCTGCCTATGTTCGACGTAGCCCTTCTGCTCCAGGATTCGGATTGTGGTGAGGACCGAGTTGTAGGCCAGCGCCTCGCCGTCGGGCAGTGCGCCCACCAGATCGGTCACCGCCGACTCGCCGCGCCGCCAGAGAATCTTCATGAGTCTCAGTTCGGCTTCGGTGAGCGTGTTGGATTTCTTCGGAGGCATCGTTATCTCGTTGATTCCATGGAAGCAACTCCCGATCTCGGGTTGTCCTCGCACTTACATAGACGAGCAACTAAAGGATTAGTTAGCGCAGGGCGAAATATTTTTGGCGGCTAACTCCGTACCCGCCAACTCCGCTGTGTTCCCGCTAGCTCCACAACACGCTGGGCAATCCGCTCTGCGGCGGCGGGATGCGCCTGGGTGCGGGCGGCGGCAGACATAGCGGCCAGCCGCACGGGAGCAGTGAGCAGCCCGATGAGCGCGGCGAGCAGCTTCTCCGGAATCTGCAGATCCTTCTCGTGCAGCATGACGGCCGCGCCGGCAGCGACCATGGCTTCAGCATTGCGGCGCTGGTGCTCGTCGGCTGCAGCGGCAAAAGGCACCAGCAGCGCGGGTTTGCCTGCCGCGGCCAGCTCGGCCACAGTTGAGGCGCCGCTGCGCGACATCACCAGATGCGCCCGAGGCAAAGCGCTTTGGCATATCGTCGAGGAAAGGGCTCACCTGCCAGCGCGAGGGATCGGCGCCGGTAGCTGCGTAGGCCGCTTCAGTTGCCGCGGCATTGCGCAGTCCACTCTGGTGCAGAACAGTCAGCCCCCGAACCGCGCATAAAAGTGCCGGCAGCAATTGCGGCAGATACGTGTTGAAGATGCGCGCGCCCAATGAACCTCCAAAAACCAGCAGGTGCGGGTCGCCTTTGGGCGGCTGCAAAGAGAAAAACTCCGGGCGCACGGGAACGCCGGTGACCTCGGCGTTGCGGAACCATTTGGCGGCCGCGGGAAAGTTGATGGCCGCAGCCTGCACTCTTTTGCCCACCAGCCGGTTGGCCAAGCCGGGCATGGCGTTGGGCTCGAAGGCCATGGCGGGGATCTTGAGCCAAAGAGCCGCCGCCATCGCCGGACCTGAGGCGTAACCGCCCACGCCCAGCACCGCGCCTGGCTTGAACTCGCGGATCAGATTTTTGCAGGCGGTGATGCTTCCCGGCAAACGGGAGAGGGTTCGCAACCGGGTCGAAAGCGATACGTTTTTGAGCTGCCCCACATCAACCAGCCGCAGCGGAAATCCGGCTTCGGGCACCAGGCGCACTTCCAGCCCCCGCGCCGTGCCCACAAAAAGCACTTCGGCGCCGTAGCGCCCAACCAGCTCGCGAGCAACCGCCAGAGCCGGAATAATGTGCCCGCCAGTGCCTCCGCCGGCAATCAGGATGCGCAGTTCCGACAAGCTCTTGCCTTTCGTCTAGTGATGCAATGGGACAGGCAAGGAGGACTCAGCGGTTCGGCGAGAACTGCCGAACGAAAGCAACAATCTAAAGATTGCTACAGTTAGTTCCCCTCCGTAGATCAAGCCCGAGAGAGTCCCTCACTCTGTCCCTAATTCCTTAGTCCCTCAGTCCCTTAGTCCCTCAGTCCCTTAGTCCCTCAGTCCCTTAGTCCCTCAGTCCCTTAGTCCCTCAGTCCCTCAGTCCCTTAGTCCCTCAGTCCCTTAGTCCCTCAGTCCCTTAGTCCCTCAGTCCCTTAGTCCCTGCTTTATTCCGCCTGCCTGCTGATGTTGAGCAAAATCCCAATACTGGCCAGCGTGCAGAACAGCGAAGTGCCCCCATGCGAGATGAGCGGCAACGGGAGCCCCTTGTTAGGAACCAGCGACAGCACCACGCTGATGTTGAAGAATGCCTGCAACAGAATTGTGGTGGTGATACCGAACGCAGCCAGGCGGGCAAAGGGATCCCGCGACCGGAACGCCGCGCGCAATCCGCGAATGCCGAAGACGACAAACAGCACCACGATGAACATGGCGCCGATAAAGCCCAACTCCTCGGCGATATTGGCGAAGATGAAATCCGTCGAGGCCTCGGGCAGATAGAACAGCTTCTGCATCCCTTCCATGTAGCCGCGCCCGGTCAGGCCGCCTGTTCCCACTGCGATCAACGATTGATAAATGTGGTAGCCGGCGCCCTGCGGATCGGCTTCGGGGTGGAGAAAAACCAGCAGCCGCTCGCGACGCCAGGGAACCATCAGGAGCAGCCATGCCAGGAAGGGCAACGCCGCGCACACGGCCAGAGCCAGAACCTTCCACTCCATCCCGGCCAGCATCAGCACCATGGCGGTCACGCCGGCCAGCACCAGCGCCGTGCCCAGGTCGGGCTGGCGCACCACAAGACCGATAAACAGCACCGGGAAGAGCGCCGCAGGCAGAAGCGTGTGCTTCCAGTCGCGCATGGCGTCGAGCCGCCTCTGAAGAAACCATGCCAGGAACAACACCAGGACTGGTTTGGCGATCTCAGAGGGTTGCACGGTGAAAAAATCGCCGAAGCGAATCCAGCGATGCGTATGATGCGAGCCGGGCATGAGGAAGACCAGCACCAGCAGCACCGTGGTGACGCACAGCGCGGGATAAATGAATCGCGGCGAGTTGTAATGGCTTATGTCCACGTGCATCAGCACAAGCATAGCCAGCACGCCCAGCGCGGCCCAGATGGCTTGCGTGAAGACGAAGGTGTAGGCCGAGTGATAGCGCTCCTGATCGACGACAGCGGAGGCGGAGAAGACCATCGCCAGCCCCGCGACCACCAGGACCATCGTGGTGAAGAACAGCCATTTGTCGACACCGACAAGTTTCGCCATAGACGCCTACGCGTTCTGCCCCACTTTCCAACCCATCCGCTCGCCCACGAGCTCCTTGAAGACGCGCCCGCGGTGCTCGTAGTTCTCAAACTGGTCAAAGCTGGAGCAGGCCGGCGCCAGCAGCACGATCTCGCCGGGCCGCGCCGCGCCGGCGGCCGCGTTCACCGCATTGGCGAGCGTCTCGCAGGAGCGGATGGAGACCACCCCGCGCAGATGCGATTCGATTTTGGCCGCCGCCGAGCCGATGGTGTAAACGGCGCGCACCCGCTCGCGCAAAAGTTGCGACAGCAGCGTATAGTCCGAGCCTTTGTCTCTGCCGCCCAGGATGAGATGGATGCCGGCGGAAAAAGCAGCCACGGCCTTGGCGGTTGCGTCCACATTGGTAGCCTTCGAGTCGTTGTAATACTCCACGCCATTGATGGTGGCCACGTATTCCAGGCGATGCTCGACGGCCTGAAATTTCTCGATGGCGCGGCGGATCGCATCTGCCGGCGCGCCGGCCAGGCGGCAGGCACACACCGCGGCCAGCACGTTCTCCACGTTGTGCTCGCCCTTCAGCGGAATATTGCCAAGCGGAAGGATTGGTTCGATTTTAGCCTTCGGCGCGGAACGATAGACGACCTGGCCGCTCCGCACCCACGCACCCTGCTCGACCGGATGTTCGATGGAGAACCAATAGACCCTGGCGCGCAAGCGGGTCGCGGCTTCAGCGGCGCGGACATTGTCTGCGTTCAGCACCACGCAGTCGTTCGCATCCTGCGCGGCAAGGATGCGCTCCTTGGCCATCGCATAGTTCGCAAAGGTGCCGTGCCGGTCGAGGTGGTCGGGCGTAATGTTCAGAATGACCGCGATGGAGGGATGAAACTGCTCCGTGCTTTCAAGCTGGAAGCTCGACACCTCGAGCACCGACCACGTGCTGTCGGTGCTTTCTCCAATCAGGCCAACCACCGGTACGCCTATATTGCCGGCAACCAACGTGGGCAGCCCAGCCTCTTGCAGGATTTCGCCCGCGAGTACCGTCGTCGTGGTTTTTCCGTTGGAACCGGTGATAGCCATGATTTTGCCCTTGAGAAAGCGCGCCGCCAACTCCAGTTCGCCAATCACCGGCAGCCCGAAGCTTCGCACCTGCGCCAGCTCAGGCGTATTCAAAGGCACGCCGGGGCTCACCACGATCAGATCCTGGCGGCGAAAGGTCAACAGCCCGTGGCCGCCGGCCTCCACCATGATTCCCTCTTCGAGCAGAGCCGGGATCTCCTTGGCCAGCGACTCGGCCGAGCGCACATCGGAGACCGTCACCTGCGCGCCTTTGTGGCGTAAAAATAGAGCCGCCGCAAGCCCTGACTTCCCCAGGCCTACAACCAGAACCCTTTTGCCTTTCAGTTCCATCATTCGCATCCCGGTTTTTTGAAAGAGCACGACTTTACAGCTCGCGGAAAAACTCAATCCAAGGGGCTTTGTAACAAGGGCACGACTTTAGTCGTGCCGATAAAGCCAGCGGAATGAGTCGGGCTTTAGCCCCTGCCAATCCATCCTTTGCCGAATTCGCTTTTCGTTCGGACTTTTTCCGCAACCTCTTTAGTCGTGCCGCAAAGCCAACATAATCGATGGCGCTTCAGCCCCTGAGAGACGGCTTTTCAAACTTCTCGACTCTGCCAGGCGCTCTCCGGCTGCCGCGTCAACCTTATTGTGCACCGCGCGGCGCGTGGCGCGGAGTGCGTTTACCGCAATTTCAGCGTTGTGAGTGCAAACAATGCAAACACCAGGGCGCCAATCCAGAAGCGGACGATGACCTTGGATTCGCTCCAGCCCAGTTGTTCAAAATGATGGTGCAAGGGCGCCATCTTGAAGATGCGCTTCCCGTTGCGCAGCTTATAGCTGCCCACCTGCAGCATCACCGAGAGCGCTTCAAGAATGAAGATGCCGCCGATGAACGGCAGCAGCAGCTCCTGCCGGATAGCGATGGCCACGGTGCCGATGGCCCCGCCCAGCGCCAGCGATCCCACGTCACCCATGAAGATCTCAGCGGGGTGCGCGTTGTACCAGAGAAAGCCGATCGACGCGCCAACCATCGACCCGCAAAAGACAGTCAGCTCGCCTACCATGGGCATGCGCTGCAGTTCCAGGTAATCGGCAAAAACCACGTGGCCGCTCACGTAGGTAAGCACCGCGAGCGCGGCGGCGGCAATGAAGGTGCAGCCGATGGCCAGCCCGTCCAGCCCATCGGTCAGGTTCACGGCGTTCGATGTACCCACGAGCCATAGCACCACCCAGAGCACAAACGGAACAAACGCGAGCCACGCCAGATGCGGAACCGTCGCGGGCCACGCGTGCCACAGCAGATCGGGGCGCAAGCTTTTGATAAACGGAACAGACAGCCGCGTCGAGAAGACCTTGAACTGCTCCAGCACCACCAGAGCCACGGCCACCGTCGCACCCGCCAATCCCTGCCAAAGCAGCTTGGCCCTCGCCGTCAATCCCAGGCTGCGCCTCTGCACCACCTTGATGTAGTCGTCGGCAAACCCGATTGCGCCAAACGCGAGCGTGGAAAAGACCACGATCCACATAAACGGATTGGCCGGGTCGGACCAGAGCACGGTGGGCAGCAGAATGGCGATGCAGATCAGCACGCCCCCCATGGTCGGCGTTCCCGTCTTCTTCTTGTGCGACTCCGGCCCGTCCTCGCGCACAAACTGGCCGATCTCGAACTCGCGCAGCTTCTGAATCACGTAAGGCCCGATGAATAGCGCAATCAGCAGCGCCGTCAGCGAGGCGAACGCAGTGCGAAACGTGAGGTAGCGGAAGATCCGGAACGGGTGAAAAAACGGAAACAGCTTTTCGTAGAGCAGCCAGTAAAGCAAGGACCCTCCCAAGCCGGATTGAGGCGGGGTTTATCTCGATTTTACAGGCAAGAGGGCATGAAAGTTGCGCGGAGCGGGCAACGCCGCGGTCCGGCAAGGCATTCAATCCTTTAGATCGTTGGAGAGGATGGATTTGCCGTGAAGCGTCTCATTACTCGCACGCTGGCGTCGCGGATTGCTCCGCTATTTCTCCCCAGGCAAATGATGGTTCTGGTATGCGGTGTACTGCTGTGCACGTGCCCCGTTCTGGCGCAAGGCGCCGCAACTGCCGGACCCGCCGCCAGCGTCAATCCGATCATTGGCACGGGCGACGGCCCCGGCGGCGGCATCAATCTCTTTCCCGGCGCCACCACGCCCTTCGGCATGGTGCAGCTCAGCCCCGACACTGAAGAGCCACGGCTACGGCTATCACTACGACCAACACCGCCATCCAGGGCTTCAGCATGACGCACATGAGCGGCCCCGGCTGCCCCAACGAGGGCGATGTGTTCTTCACGGCGACCACCGGCCCCGTGCACACTCTAGTCGTCGATTTTCGTTCCCCGTACTCGCACAGCCATGGAGAGCGCCACGCCCGGCTACTACCAGGTGCGCCTGTTGCAGTGGGACATCGATGCCCAGTTGAGCGCAACCGACCGCACCGGCATCGCGCAGTTCACGTTTCCCGCCGGAGTGCCCGCCAACATCCTTGTGCCCATCAGCCACACGCTGAATTTCACCGCCGGCGCCTCCATCCAGCTTGTGGGCGATCGCCGCATCGAAGGGTATGTGGAAGACCGCGCCTTCTGCGGCAACCAACAAACCTACAAGGTTTATTTCGTAATGACCTTCGACCAGCCGTTTTCGCCGTTCGGCGCCTGGAGCGATGCCAGCGGCCGCGGGCCGGAGACGATCGAATCAGGCAGCCGCACCGCAACCCAGACGGCTCCCGGTCAATGGGTCGGAGCCTACGCCACCTGGCCGGCCGAGACACATCCGCAAACCATCACCGCAAAAGTCGGCATCTCCTACGTCGATCTCGCGGGCGCTGAAAACAATCTGAAAGCGGAGTCTGCAGGCAAGGATTTTTCTGCCATCCGCGACGACGCCGAGGCAGCGTGGAATCGCGACTTGAGCACGATCGAAGTCTCCGGAGGCAGCGCCGCCGAGCGCACCGTCTTTTACACCGCGCTCTATCACAGCCTGCTGATGCCGACCATCTTCAGCGATGCCGACGGCCGCTATCTGGGCTTTGACGGCAAAATCCACCAGGTCGCGCCAGGCCATTTGATCTACGCCAACTACTCCGGTTGGGACATCTACCGCAGCGAGATGCCGCTGCTGGCCATGATCGAGCCGCGGCGCATGGAGGATATGGCGCAATCCATCGTGCTGATGTACCAGCAGGGCGGCTGGATCGGCCGCTGGCCGCAAATCAATCTCTACACCAACGTCATGGCGGGCAGCCCGCTCACCGTCGCGCTGGCCACTGCCTGGCTCGACGGCCTGCACGGCTTCGACATGAAGGCCGCATGGGAGGGAATGCTCGAGGACGCCACCGAGGCTCCGCCGCCCGGCCATCCCTACGCGGGCGAAGACGGCATCGACTGGATCAACAAGCTCCACTATGTCCCCGACGACAAAGTCAGTTACGGCTCGGTCTCGCAGATTCAGGAAGACGCCATCGCCTATGCGTCCCTCTACCGGCTCGCCGTCGCCCTCGGCAAAACCAGCGACGCGAAGATGCTCTACGGCCGCGCCCTCGATTACCGCAATGTCTTCGACCCGGACGACCGCTTCTTCCGCCCGCGCAACGCTGACGGCCAATGGGTCCCGAACTTCGATCCCCTGCAAAACGACCACGGCTTTATTGAAGGCACAGGCTGGCATTATCAGTGGCTGGAGCCTGCCGACTTGGCGTGGGTGGTCAACGCCATGGGCCCCGATCTTTTCAACCAGCGGCTCACCGAGTTCTTCAACTATCCCTTGCCCGGCTGGTACGGCCAGTACTACAACCCCTACAACGAAACCGATCTTGAAGCTCCCTTCGAATTCAACTTCTCCGGCGAGCCTTGGGAATCGCAGCGCGTGGTGCGCCGCGTGCTGAATGAAAACTATACGGCTACTCCCGACGGCATTCCCGGCAACGACGATTGCGGCGAAATGTCATCGTGGGCAGTGTTGAGCATGATGGGCATCTACAGCATCGATCCGGCCAGCCTGGCGTACGAGCTGGTCGGCCCCGTTTTCCCCGAGGTCATCCTCCATTTGCACGAGCCGTATACAGGCAAGACCTTCACCTTTGAAGCCGCGGGCGCCGCACCCGGCGCGCCTTATATTCAGAGCGCCGAACTCAACGGCCACGCGTACAGCAGAAACTGGATTTCATTCCATGACATCTCCGCCGGCGGCACATTGCGCTTTGTGCTTGGCGCAAAGCCGAACCATGCCTGGGGCTCGGCGTCCGGCGACGCACCGTCGTCGCTGAGCGACGAACAGCCGTGATGGCCGCCATCCCACTCGGAGGAAACGAACTGGATAGCCCAGGATGAATGAAGCTCGGCCGTGGTGGCCGCCATCCCGCTCCCGTAGGGGCGGCGCGAATCGAAATCCATTGCTCAGCACCATGAGATATGGCATGATATATATCACGAGGTGGCAGATGGCACAGGCTGAAAAAGCGCGCGTTTTCATGAGTGGACGAAGCCAGGCTGTCCGCATTCCGGCCGAGTACCGCTTCACGTCGAAGGAAGTCTACATTCGGCGCGACGCGCAAAGCGGCGACGTGATCCTGTCGCAGGCGCCGGACAGTTGGGACGAAGTGTATGCCGCCTTGGACAAGGCCGGGTTTCCTGAGGACTTTCTCGCCGACCGCAGCCAGGGTCTTCCGCAAAAACGCGACGAGCTATGATCCGGCTCTACATGCTCGACACCAACACCGTCAGCTACATTCTCAAAGGCAAGTCTCCCACAGCCAGGGCCAAGCTCGCAGGTCTTGGAACCGATGAGGTCGCTTGCATTTCCATCGTCACGGAATTTGAGCTGGAGTTTGGCCTGGCCAAAAACCCCAACGCCCAAAACCTTCGCCGCGCAATCCAATGGTTCCTTGCCCGCATTCAGGTTCTCACCCTCGGCTCCGCGGAGGCCCGTGCTTACGGGAGGCTTCGGGTGCAGCAGGAAGCAGCGGGACGGCCTCTCGAAAGCATGGACATGCTGATCGCCGCTCACGCCATCGCCGTCGGCGCAATCCTTGTCACTGGCGACAAGGTCTTCGATTCCGTCGCCGGGCTTGCGGGAAGAGAGAACTGGGCGACGGATCTCATAGCATGAGGCAGTGCCTCAAAAACGCCCCTGCGCAGACTAGATTTCTTCCAAAATGGAACGCAGAAAGTCCTCGTAATCCTCAAGCTCCAGCTCCTTCGCGTAACGCACGAGCTCTCTCGAAAGGAGTAGTTCCATCATTCCACCTCGGTGGCCTATGGCAAGAGGCAAATCATAAGAAACCGCGCCTCCAGCTAAAAGCTAATAGCTATTAGCTGAAGGCTGCTTTTCTCACCGCGTCTTCGCCACTTCCTCCACCGTCACCGGATCGAGGAACGGCATCTGCGCGCGCAGTTTCTTGCCGACGATCTCGACGGGGTGTTTGGCCTCGGCCGCGCGGAAGGCGAGAAACTCCTTCTTCCCCGAGTTCTGATCGGCAAGAAATCTCTTGGCAAAGCTTCCGTCCTGAATCTCGGCCAAAATCTGCTTCATCGCCTTGCGGCTTTCGGGGCCGATTACGCGCGGGCCGCTCACGTAGTCGCCGTATTCGGCGGTATCCGAGATGGAGTAGCGCATATACGCCAGGCCGCCGCGATAGATCAGGTCCACGATGAGCTTGAGCTCGTGCAGGCACTCGAAGTAGGCGCTCTCGGGCTGATAGCCGGCCTCGACCAGCGTCTCGAATCCCGCCTTGATGAGCTCGCTCACGCCGCCGCACAGCACCGTCTGCTCGCCGAAAAGATCGGTTTCGGTCTCTTCCTTGAATGTCGTCTCAAGAACTCCGGCGCGGGTGCAGCCAATGCCCTTCAGATAGCTCAGGCACAGCGCGTGAGCCTTGCCCGTGGCATCCTGATGCACGGCAATGAGTCCGGGGATGCCGCCGCCCTCGACAAACAATTCGCGCACGCGGTGGCCGGGGCCCTTGGGAGCGGCCATGCCCACGTCGATGCCGGCGGCGGGCACGATGGTCTTGAAGTGAATGTTGAAACCGTGGGCAAACATCAGCAGCGAGCCCGGCTTCAGGTTCGGCCCGATCTCCGCTGCGTACACCTTCATTTGAACTTGGTCGGGCGCCAGAATCATCACCACATCGGCCCACTTCGCCGCCTCAGCCGGCGTAACCACTTCGAAGCCGGCCTTCTTCGCCTTGACCACCGACTCTTCTTCCGAAGCCGGCAGGCCCACCTTCACCTGCACGCCTGAATCCTTGAGGTTGAGAGCGTGCGCATGCCCCTGCGAACCGTAACCGATGATGGCCACTTTTTTGGCCTGGATAAGTGTGAGGTCGGCATCGTGATCGTAATAAGTCTTCGCCATGTGTTTGTCGTTTCTCCTTTATTTGTCAGATAGTTTTCCCTTGGGGACCGTGTTCGCAACCGACGCAACATGCCACAGCTCGCATAACTTCCGGGCGCCGGACGATTACTCCTGGTCAACCGCTAAGCTTTCCTCAGCGGATTCCTCTGCTTCCTCGGCTTCGCCCACGCCCATAGCTTTGACGACGCTGCTTACATGATGCCCGCGCCGCATAGTCATCTTTCCGCTGCGGCAAATCTCCAGAATGCGGCCCTCGTCCTCGCGCAGAATCTCGATGAGCCCCTCGATCTTGCTTTCGACGCCCGTCATCTCAATCACGAGCGACTCCGACGTCAGATCGACGATGCGCGCGCGGAACACCTCTGCCAGGTCGAATATCTGGGCGCGGTTACGGGGCGTGGCGACAACTTTAATCAGCGCAAGTTCGCGCGTGACCGTCGGAGCCAGGGCGATGTCGTCCACATCCACTACATTCTCCAGTTTAAACAGGCTGGCGCGGATGCGATGCCCGGCCTCAGCCGATGCCTCGGCGACGATGGTCATGCGGGAGAGCCCGATGCGCTCGCTGCGCCCTACCGTCAGCGAAATGATGTTGATGTTCAGGCGGCGGAAGAGCGAAGCCACGCGCGTCAGCACGCCCGGCTTGTCTTCAACGTATGCAACGAATGTGTGCAACATAAATGCCTTTCCAGAGATCGGAGAACAGTTAAAGCGACTCCGTCGGGAGATCGGTTCTTGCTATGCAATGAAACCGCCGCACGCCAAATCTGATTAGTCAGTCCGTAAAGCTCCTAACGCGGAAGATCCTTGGCAACTGATCTCTGTTCTCTGATCTCCGTTCTCTGATCTCTTACTCCGCGTCTGCCGGCTCTTCGAGCGGGTCTTTGCCCGGCCTGCGAATCATCTCGTGCAACGCATTGCCCGTAGGAATCATGGGGTACACCGAGTCTTCCTTGCTCACCATGAAGTTGAGCAGAAACGCTCCAGGAGCCGAGCGCGCTTCCGCAACGGCTGCTTCCACTTCGCCGCGGGAGCGCACCGCGCGCCCAGGAATCCCGTGAGCTGCGGCAAGTTTAACAAAGTCCGGACTCACCAGCGGCGTGGCTTCGTAGTTGCGCTCGTAGAAGAACTCCTGCCACTGCCGCACCATGCCCAGGTAGCCGTTGTTGATGATGGCAATGTTGATCTTGATCTTTTCCTGCACAATGGTGGCCAGCTCCGACGCGGTCATCTGGAAGCCGCCATCGCCTGCGATCACCCACACTTCTTTCTCGGGACAGGCAAACTTGGCGCCGATGGCAGCCGGCAGCGCGAACCCCATCGTGCCCAGCCCGCCGGAAGTGATAAGTGTGCGCGGTTCTTCGTGGTGGTAGTACTGCGCCTCCCACATCTGATGCTGGCCCACGTCGGTGACCACAATGGCGCTGCCGCCCGTCAGGCGCCACAGATCGTGCATCACGTGCGCTGCGTACAAGAGCCCCAGGTCGGGTAGGTTCTTGATGTCGCGCACCGCAGCTGCGCCCTTGCTCGCCTCGATCGACTTGAGCCATGCCGAGCCGTCGCGGCCCCCTTGATCGCGAGTACTGACGCGCGGCAGCAACTCTTCCAGCACTTCGCGCAGATCGCCCACCAGCGCCACATCCACCTTGATGTTCTTGTTGATCTCTGCCGGGTCCACTTCGATATGGATCTTTTTCGCTTTTGTCGCATAGGTCGCAAGCGTGCCGGTCACGCGATCGTCGAAACGCATGCCGCACGCAATCAGCAGATCGGCTTCCTGAATGGCGTGATTCACCCACGCCTCGCCGTGCATGCCCATCATGCCCAGGCTCAAGGGATGCGAAGCGGGAAAGCCGCCCAGCCCCAGCAGCGTAAGCCCCACCGGAATCTGCGCGCGCTCGGCCAATGTGCGCACCTGCTCCATCGCGCCCGATTCAATCACTCCGTGGCCGGCCAGAATCACCGGCCGCTTGGCAGTTGCGAATCAGCTCGGCCGCCTGCGCCAGTCCCGATTCCTCCACGCGCAGCATGGGATGCGGGCGAAAGGGGCGCGGCTTGGCGGCTTCGAAATCGAACACGGCCGTCGCCTGCTGCGCATCCTTTGTAATATCGACCAGCACCGGTCCGGGCCGGCCCGATCGCGCGATTTGAAATGCCTGGCGCAGCGCCGGCGCCACGTTCTCCGGCTTATTTACCAGAAAATTGTGCTTTGTCACCGGCAGCGTAACGCCGGTAATGTCGATCTCCTGAAACGCGTCCGTGCCCAGCACTTTGCTGGAAACATTGCCTGTGATGCAGACGATGGGAATCGAGTCCATCATGGCGGTAGCAATGCCGGTGACCAGGTTGGTCGCGCCCGGCCCGCTGGTCGCGATGGCCACGCCCACCTCGCCCAGAGGCGCGCGCGTAACCATCGGCCATGTGCGCCGCGCCCTGCTCGTGCCGCACCAGCACGTGCCGGATGGGAAACTTGCGCAGCGCATCGTAAGCGGGCAGAATGGCGCCGCCGGGATAGCCGAAGACCTCGGTGACGCCCTCGCCTACCAGCGTTGCCCACAAGATTTCAGCGCCCGTGAGGCGCGTCGGCGCGGTCAGGTGAGCCTGCGGCTCCGGCGCGATCGCGTTCGATGAGGCCGTGCTCTCGTTCGACTCGCCTGCTTTTGTCTTCGTGTTTCCCTCGCTTGCCATAAAAAACTCCTTGAAATGCAGCTACTGCCAGCGGTTCCCTTTGCTTTATAAGCGGCATTGAGTTAGCGGAGTCAGGTAAATGCGAAACCCGCCGATGCCCCCATTAGGTTTATGACCGCTTGATCTTGCACCATCCGCGGGTGCCCCAGGTCTCGATTTTGAGACCTGGGATACCGAGGTGCACAGGCGCGAATTCATCCGGTCGGAGACCTAGCACCGCTAACTCCGCTAGCTCCGCTGTCATTTCGCTTTCAGCCAAACGGCCTCGTCGTGCTTTGCTTCAAACTTGTCCAGCGCATCCGCGTGGCGCAGCGTCAATCCGATATCGTCCAGCCCTTCGAGCAGGCAGAATTTGCGGAAGGGATCGACTTCAAATGTCGCGCTGAACCCCTGCCCATCCGTCACCGTCTGCGCTTCCAGCGAGACGGTCAGCTGGTAGCCTGGGATCGTCTTCGCGTTTTCGAGAAGTTGACTCACCTGCTGTTCGCTCAGCCGCACCAGCACGATCCCGTTCTTGCCCGCGTTCGAGAAAAAGATATCGGCGAAGGTCGGCGCAATCACCACGCGGAAACCGTAATCGGAAAGCGCCCACGCGGCGTGCTCGCGGCTCGATCCGCACGCGAAGTTCTTGCCCGCGATGAGAATCCTGCGCGCCCTGGTAGCGCGGATCGTTCAACACGAAGCCCGGATCGGGCTCGCCCGACGCCGTGCGCCGCCAGTCGAAGAACAGAAAATCGCCGTAGCCGGTGCGCTCGATGCGCTTCAAAAACTGCTTGGGAATAATCTGGTCGGTATCCACGTTGGCGCGATCCAGCGGCGCGGCCAGCGCGGTCAATGTGCGAAAAGGTTCCATTAGCCCTTTCACCTCCCAGTTGCGAATGTCTACGAAGTGCCCGGCAATGGCGGCTGCCGCGGCCATCTCAGGCGAAACCAGGTGCGTGCGTCCGCCGCGTCCCTGCCGGCCCTCGAAGTTGCGGTTGCTGGTCGAGGCGCAGCGCTCGCCCGGCGAAAGAATGTCGGGGTTCATAGCCAGGCACATGGAGCAGCCAGGCTCGCGCCACTCGAATCCGGCCACGCGAAAGACGCGGTCCAGACCCTCCGCCTCGGCTTGCGCCTTCACCGCCTGCGAGCCGGGAACCACCATCGCACTCACCTTCGCCGCCACCTTGTGGCCGCGGGCGATGCGTGCCGCTGCGCGCAGATCCTCAATGCGGCCATTGGTGCAGGAGCCGATAAATACGCGGTCGATCGGTAATCTCTTCCAGCGCGCGTTCCCGCCCTCAGGCCCATATATTCGAGGGCGCGTTCATAGCCCTTGCGCTCGATCTCGGTTTCAGCCGTCGCCGGATTGGGCACCGCGTCCGTAATCGGCGCCACCATGCCGGGGCTGGTCCCCCAGCTCACATACGGCGCGAGCGTCGCGGCGTCGATCGCCAGCTCGCGATCGAACTTTGCGCCCGGATCGCTGGGCAGTTTGCGCCATTCCCGCACCGCTGTGTCCCATGCTTCTCCTTTTGGGCTGTGGCGCAGCCCGTTCAGGTAAGCGAAGGTGGTTTCGTCGGGAGCGATCATGCCCGCGCGCGCACCGGCCTCGATGCTCATGTTGCAGACGGTCATGCGGCCTTCCATTGAAAGCCCGCGAATGGCCGATCCCGCGTATTCGATCACGCAGCCGGTAGCGCCGTCAGTGCCGATCTTGCCGATGATGGCCAGGATCACGTCCTTGGCCGTAACGCCCCGCGGCAGCATGCCCTCGACCGCGATGCGGAAGGTCTTCGGCTTCGACTGCGGCAACGTTTGCGTGGCCAGCACGTGCTCCACTTCGCTGGTGCCAACGCCGAAAGCCAGCGCCCCGAAGGCTCCGTGCGTCGAGGTGTGCGAATCGCCGCATGTGATGGTCATGCCCGGCTTGGTGAAGCCAAGCTCCGGCCCGATCACGTGTACGATGCCCTGATCGCGCGAGTCCACGTCGAAAAGCTCGATGCCGAACTCTTCGCAGTTCTTGCTCAGCGTGGCAATTTGTTTGGCCGCAATCTGGTCCACGATGTGGAGGCGGCCTTCGAGGGTAGTGGGAACGTTGTGGTCCACGGTAGCGATCGTGCGGTCGGGACGGCGCACCTTACGCCCAGCCAGCCGCAGCCCCTCGAAGGCCTGCGCCGACGTGACCTCGTGCACCAACTGCAGGTCGATGTAGAGCAGTGTGGGTTCACCCTTAGGCTCGACCACCACGTGCTGTTCCCAGACCTTTTCGAAGAGCGTTTTTGGTTCGGTACTCATTTGTTGTCCTTGTTAAGTGTTAGCGGTAAGCAGAATGTTTGCTGTCAGTGCAGCGAGAGGAGGAGGGCCCCTTCGTATGTCATTCCCTCACAGATTTGTTTGTCTTCCGCCAAATTTCCACGGCGATGGTACGATCGGCGAGCTTCATGTGCTCATCAAAAATCGTTAGCAGCGGCCCCGGTTTTGCCGTCTCGCCACTCTTCGTCGATGCTGGTGCCGCCTCGATTGAAATGTACGTGTCTGCACCACCCCCAAGCAGGAGGAGCGCTGGGACCGTCTCCCCGGCCTTGACTACCCGGCTAGTTGTGACAACGAAGCCACCTAAATGCAATGGTTCGCCGGGTCTTAGGTCTGAATTGATGGTGATTGTCGAGGCGAAAACCTCGTAGACCCCATCGGGACCAAGGTTTGCGAGATTCACTATTCCAACGGCCGGGTATTTGAGGGGCAGGCCCCCAACCACAAAATCCTGCTCGGTGACACTCCATATTTGCTTCCCTCCGTCGGCCAGAAGAACGAGTCTAGATGGCAATTCGGTGTCTTTGTCAACGGGTTTGAAACTTGGCATGTTACTGAACACTTTGTTGCTGACACTCGAAGGGACGCTGCCCACATGGAGGGTGATCTTTCCAGGCATAACGGTTCGACCATTACCAATCACAATGCTCGGCGAACTTTGGCAGTTCACAAATGCGCCGGCTGCGCCCAACAGGACAATCGCCAGACCCAATCTTGATGCAGCCATTCCCAAGTGTGCCCCCTTCTTTAGTGCCCGGATAATGCTTTGCTCGTATGCCTACGCGCTCACGAGCAGCGTCTTGACAGTTTCTCTCACCTTCGCGCCCATCTCGCGGGTCCCGAGCACCGTCAATCCCTCCGGGTTGGTGCGCGCCAGATCCTCCGTGCGGAAGCCTTGCTCCAGCACCTTGCGAACGGCCGCAACAATCGCGTCTGCCTCCGCCTCAAGCCCGAAAGAGTAGCGCAGAAGCATCGCCCCGGTCAGGATCGTGGCCAGCGGATTGATTGTGTTCTTGCCCGCATAGCGTGGCGCGGAACCATGGGCCGGCTCATACAAATTGACCTTGCCGCCGATGGTGGCCGAAGGCAACATGCCCAGCGAGCCGGTGATCACGGAAGACTCATCGGTCAGAATGTCGCCAAACATATTCTCCGTCACCACCACGTCGAAGTCGCGCGGCCGCTTCATCAGGTGCATCGACATGGCATCGACGAACTGGTGCTCGAGCGTCACATCGGGAAACTCTTGGGCTACCTCGATCACCGCGGCGCGCCACAGTTGCGAGACCTCGAGCACATTGGCCTTGTCCACGCTGGTCAGGTGCTTGCGACGCTTCTGGGCCAGCTCAAAGGCAATGCGCGCCACGCGCACAACCTCGTCCTTCGTGTAGACCATGGTGTTCAAGCCTACGTTCTTTGCCTTATCCCAGCCGCGCGGCTGGCCGAAGTAGAGTCCTCCGAGCAGCTCGCGGATAAAAAGAATGTCGGCGCCGTCGATAATTTCGGGACGCAGCGGGCTGTTGACCGTTAGCTCCTTGAAGGCGAATACGGGGCGCAAATTCGCGAAGCCGCCCAGCGCAGCGCGCAGTTCCAGCAGGCCCTTCTCCGGGCGTTGATTCGCGGGAAGCGAATTGAACTTGTCGTCGCCCACGGCGCCTAAAAACACTGCCTGGGAATCGAGCGCGGCAGCGACAGTATCGGCGGGCAGAGGTGTTCCATCCTGCTCAATCGCCACGCCGCCGATGCGCTTGTGGTCGAGCTCGAGCGTATGACCGCCGGCCTGCGCCACTACTTTGAGCACCGCGAGGGCTTCTTTGACAACCTCAGGGCCGATGCCGTCGCCGGCAGTGACCAGAATCTTCAATTTCATGAGTGTTCTCTCTTTTCCATAGTGTAAAGTTTTAGAGGATTTTCCTGCTTGCCTTTCAACGCAAGCAAGCTACTGTTAGCTTAATCCAGTTCCGACACCGGCTCGCGGCGCCTTTCGCGAATCCCTTCAGGCAGCAACCCGATCAAATCCTGATCGTAGATGTTTTTCTTGCGATCCGCGAGCGCGACAAAACGGTAATACACGTGCTGCAACTCATCGCGCGATACCGTGAAGCCGAGTTGCTCAAGCCGGTGGCGCAGCGCAGCGCGGCCGGAGTGCTTGCCCAGCACCAAATGCGTTTTGGCCACGCCCACCAGTTGCGGCGTCATGATCTCGTAGCACAGCGGATTGGCCAGCATGCCGTGCTGGTGAATGCCCGATTCGTGCGCAAAGGCGTTGGCGCCCACCACCGCTTTGTTCGGCGAAGGCCTGAACGTGATGAGCTGGCCGAGCACCTCGCTGGTGGGATAAAGCTGGTCGAGCTTGATGGACGTCGATACCCCGAAATGGTCGCCGCGCACATAGAGCGCCGCCGCAATCTCTTCGAGCGCGGCGTTGCCGGCCCGCTCGCCGATGCCGTTGATGGTGCACTCCACCTGGCGCGCGCCCGCCTGGATCGCCGCCAGCGAGTTGGCTACAGCAAGACCCAGGTCGTCGTGGCAGTGCGAGGAAAGAATTACGTCTTTCTCATCGATAGCGGGAACGCGCTCCCGCACCTCGCGGAACATTCCCGCGTACTCTTCAGGCGTCACGTAGCCCACGGTGTCGGGCATGTTGATCGTGGTGGCGCCGGCTTCCACGGCAATGCGCACCATCTCCACCAGGAAGTCGCGATCAGAGCGCGTCGCGTCCATGGGCGAAAACTCCACGTCATCGCACAGCGACCGCGCCAGCCGCACCGATTCGCCGCACTGGTCCAGGGCTTGCGCGCGGCTGATCTTCATTTGGAATTCGAGATGCAAATCGCTCGACGACAGGAAAACATGGATGCGCGCCCGGTCGGCGAACTGCAGCGCCCGCGCCGCCATCTCAATGTCTTCGGTCGTGGCCCGCGCCAGCGACGCGATGCGCGGCTTCCTTACGGCTTGCGTAATGGTCGCAATAGCGGCAAAGTCGCCTTCCGAGGCCATGGCGAATCCGGCCTCGATAACGTCCACGCCTAAATCCTCCAGGGCGTGGGCCATGGTGAGCTTTTCCTGCGTGGTCATGCTGCAACCCGGCGACTGCTCGCCGTCGCGCAGGGTGGTGTCGAAGAAAACTACGTGACCGCTGCTCATATCTCTGCACCTGCCGGGAACCGGCCTCATCTAACCGTTCTATTGTCGCCGATCCGGGCTGTATAAGGCAAAGTTATTATTGTTTTAGAGTACATTAGAATTGCTTATAATGACAGAGATCGGTGCAGAGAGGGAGATCGGTTCTTCCATGCCGCTCCAACAGTTTCCGTGAGCGCTGTTCTCTGTTCTCTGTTCTCTGCTCTCTGTTCTCTGTTCTCTGGAGGTTTCCCATGGAACTCACTCAACTCGAAGCCTTTCTGGCCGTGGCCGAGGAGCGCAGTTTCTCCCGCGCCGCGGTGCGCCTGCACCGCACCCAGCCTGCCGTAAGCCAGGTGATCCGCAAGCTGGAAGAAGCCGTGGGCGAAACCCTCTTCGACCGCGCCGCGCGCGACGGCTCGCTCACCTCTGCCGGCGTGCTGCTGCGCGATTATGCGCAGCGACTGCTGGCCCTGCGCCGCGAGGCCACGGCCGCCCTCGACGAGCTGAAAAGCCTGGAGCGCGGTCACCTGCAACTGGCGGCCAACGAGTACACCTGCTATGTACCTCCTGCATGCCATCGACGCCTTCCGCCGCGAGTTTCCTCATATCGGCGTCACCGTCCAGCGCATGCTGGCCTCGCGCATTCCCGAGGAGCTCAGCCTGCGCACCTTCGAGCTGGGCGTCATCAGCTTTCGGCCCGACCCCGCGCAGATCCGCACCATCGCCGTCTATGGTGACAGCCTCGCTTTCATCGTCAGCCCGCGTCATCCACTGGCCGCGGCGCGGCGGGTGTCTATCAAGGACCTGGGCGGCGAGAGCTTCATCGCGCACAATGTGGCATCGCCGCTGCGGCGCAAGGTAATTGAGGCATTCCAGCGCCATCGCACGCCGCTCAATATGGGCATCGAGCTGCCCACCATTGAGGCCATCAAGCGCTTTGTGGCCATGGGTAACGGAGTGGCGCTGGTACCCCACCTCACGGTAGCGCGTGAGCTCGAGACCGGCGACCTGGTCCGCGTGCCGGTGGACGAGTTGGAGGTGCGCCGCGTGCTGCGGCTTGCGCACCGCCGCCAGGCTACGCTCTCTTACGCGGCCAAAGCCTTCCTGAACACGCTGAAGACCCTCGCCAAGACCCATGGACCACCGTTCTTTTACCATGTGGAGCGCGCCGGGTGAAGAAGTCAGGATACGAGGGAACAAGGGACCGAGGGACTGGAGGAATCTCCCCAAATGTCTTCGATGGTCGCTCCACACCCGATTCGACTGCTACGCGTCTATAGTCTGAGAAGATTTGAACGGCGCGCCCACCCCTCGACCCGCCCCGGCCAGTTACAATGCTGAGAGCGGGGCTCCGAAAGGTTTCCGTGCGCCGGAACAAAGTGCGGGGCCGGTGCGCCCATTGTGCGAGACTTTTGTGCGAGTATCGGCAAGCTCGTTGCCAGCCGCGAAGCTGTGCCACTGTGAGGATCAGGATCGAATGAAGAGGATTGCCTTTTTAGCATTACTGCTGGCTTTGTGCGTGGCCGCAGGCCGCGCTCAGGAAAGCCGCCAGGACGTCAGCCTTAGCGGAACTGCGCTCATCCCGCCGTTTGTTTCTTCGTCCACCGATATTCAGGTGGACTCGAACCGCGGCTTTGGCGCGATGGTGAGCTATCGCTTTATGCTTACGCCCACAAGCGCCATCGAAGCCAACTATGGCATCACGTACCAGAACAAGTTCAACTATTGCGGGCCCTCCTTTTGCGGGCCCACCATACCCTACGGCATCCAGGTGCCCGCGCGGGTCCAGGAGATTTCGGGCGCGTACGTGCGCTCCTTCGTCTTCAAGAACTGGAATCCGTTTGTTGAGGGCGGTCCGGCTGGGCTCATCTTCCTGCCCATCGTCAACAGCGGCCTTAGGACGCTCGACGCCAAGCAGCAGACTGAAGTTGGCGGCATGTACGGCGCAGGTATCGCGTACGAGATCAGCCCCAGCTTCGACATCCGCGCTGAATACCGGGGATTGGTGACAAAGGTGCCGACCTTCGGAGTCGGAACCTCAACCGAGAATTTCACCACCAACAAGTGGTTCAACATGTTCTCGCCCACCATCGGCGTGGCTTACCACTTCTAAAGACAGGGAATAGGGAGTAGAAAAACTCATCTTGCGGATGGTTTCCGTTGCAGCGGAGAGGAATCGAACAGCGCGCTGCACTCATCTTTGCGGATTATTTTCGGCGAAGTTCTTCTTCCCTATTCCCTGTTCCCTGTTCCCCGCTCCCCGCTTTTTCCGCTTCGCGATAGCGGCCGAGTTCTTTCACTATGCCGCAGTACGCGCCCAGCGCCTGCAGGGCGCGTGCGCCCTCTTCTGAGGCGCGAATCTGGCAGTCCACGTAAAAAACGTACTCCCAGGGCTTACCCTCGACCGGCCGCGACTCGACCTTGGTCAGGTTGGTGCCTTGCGCGCTCAACGCGCCCAGCGCCGCCACCAGCGAGCCCGGCCGGTTCTCCAGCGTAAAGGCAATGCTCAACTTGTTTGACTCGGGATCGACGTCGGCCTCGCGGCAATTCTCGTTTTTCGGCCGCACCAGGAAGAACCGGGTGTAGTTCTCAGGGTTGTCTTCAATGTCACTGGACAGAATCTCGGCGCCGTAATACGCGGCCGCCGCTGCGCTGGCAATCGCCGCTGCATGTTTGTCACCGAGCTCCACCAGTTGCTTCACGCTTCCGGCAGTGTCGTAAAAAGCGATGGCCTTCATCCTGGGGTGCTCGGCCAGGAACCGCCGGCACTGCGCCAACGCGACCGGATGCGAAAACACGCGCTCGATCTCGCCAATCGACGCGCCGGCAATGGCGATCAGATTGTGGCGAATGCGCACGAGCGTCTCCTCGACCACCTTCACTTCGTGGGCGAACAGCAGGTCGAAGTGTTCCAAAACCGACCCCGCCAGGCTGTTCTCAATCGGGATGACGGCAGCATCGACCGATCCCGAGTCCAGCGCCGCAAACACTTCCCTCGAGATCGCACAGGGAACGATCTCCGCGCCGGGAACGAGCTTCAACGCCGCCTCATGGCTGAAGGACCCCGGTTCCCCCTGAATCGCAATCTTCATGCTGTGGCAATGATAGCAACTGCCGTTCACGCCCTCTTCGTCAGCAGACACAGAGCTCCGCGCGCGCCGAGCGCCTTATCAAAAGTCACCAGCAAACCCTCCGCCGCCTGAGCGAAGGCGAGCAGCCAGGCATCTGCCCAGACCTTGGGTGAGACCGTTCGTCCCACAGCCTTTTCGCGGAAACGCTCCTCAACCTCCGGGGGTTCGGAGATCAAGGTCACGCGATCGTCGTCGTAGAAGCGGTCGTAGACCCGCCAGGCTTCGGCGATGGTCAAAGGCTTGCCGTCCATAGCCGCCGCCGTGGTCATGAGGCGAAGAAATCCAAGTTGCGTGAGACGGCAAAACGCGATGGTTCCGTCTTCCTGTTCCCACCATTGTTTCGCAATCGCGGCGTGTACATGTTCCGGCGTGGCCAGCGCCAGCCAGACATTCATGTCAGGGAAGCTCAATGAGCTCATAGGCCTCTTCGTTCGTAAGTTCGATGCGTCGCCCCGCCGGGCGAATCAAAGGCGGGCTGAGGCTGAGGCGTCGGCTGGGCCGGGAAGGCCTGGCTTCTTCAACTGCGCGCTCAATGCCCGCAAGAATGAGCTTGCGGGCGGAACATCCCTTGCGCGCAGCCGCTTCGTGCAAACGGCGATGCAGGTCGCGGGGAACATCAATCGAAGTTCTAATGGCGGCAAACTTCATACCAGGCATAATATGCGCGTGACTTAAATAAGTCAAACCGGTCCGGCTCGCCCAAATTCCTCCTGCCCCGACGCCTGCGAATCCGCAAATCCGGGCGGCGGCTCAGTTCTCCGGAGCTTATTGACCAGCGGCGGCAGCCGCCTCTTTCTCCCGCTGCCCAACTATCACCGGAATCAAATCGCTGTCCGCTGCCGCCAGCCGCGCCGACAGCTGCACCAGATTTGTATCTTCGTTTGCGCCCCCTCCAAACAGGATCGCAACGCCGTCAATCGGGCTCGAATTCGCCTGAAGCCGCGTACAGGTTCCCAGCCCTTGCATGTTCGCAGGCGTCTCAAACTCCACAACCTTATCGCCGCGGTAGGTCAGCTTGTCCGTTGGATAAGGGCCGAAAAGGAATGAGCTTGCCGGCTCAATTCCCTCCGCAATCACACTTTGCGCGAATGCCTTGTACGCGGGAAACACGCGCGCAATGATCTGGGCGACTTCAAACCTTCCCGATGTGCCGCCGAGCATGACAGAAACCTCGATGGCTTGTCCGGTAAATCCCTTCCAGTCCATCGACATTACAGTTGTCGAGCGGATAGGGTCGGGACTCACAAACAGGTTGCTGCCGTCGGAGCCGTATTGCGCAAAGCAGTGCCAGCCGCGCGGCGCAAGCACGCCTAAGCCGACTCCCCCTTTGTAATACGCGAGCCGTTGAGCAAGGGCAGCGGGAATCGCGACGGCCTTGCTCTTGTTGTCAGGCACAGCTTGCGGCCCGGCCTGTCCGTCGGATGCGCACCCGACAAATGGAATCTGTGCAGTAGCCCCTTGAGCGGGCTTCTCTGGCGGCCTCGCCCGCGTAAATGCCGGTTGAACTTCGAGCAATCCTAAGCAGCAGGTGAGACTCGCAAGCAGAAGATGTCTTGGTCTCATGTCTGGAATGATAGCAACTGCCGTCGCGGCCCGGAACTCTCCCTCTGTTGCAAAAGGCCGTTCGTGCTTAATGCCGCTCAGAGCCGGGCTCACTTCTTCCTGGCTGCCGTTGAGCGCGCGCCGCTTGGTTGGCCGCCACCGCGGCGCGGATGAGTTGCCTGAAGGCCGCTTCGTCGATACGATCCCCTTCGTGGAGGTCGATCCCACGCCGCACATTCCCTTCGAGGCTCGAATTGAAGAGCTTCTTCGGGTCTTCGATAGAAGCTCCGCGAGCAAACGTGAGCTTCACGGCCTGCTTGTACGATTCCCCTGTGCAGATGATGCCGTCGTGGGACCAGACGGGGACTCCCGACGGGTTGGATGGCTTTACCCATTTGCACTCTTCGACGATGCCGGGGTCGGCTTCGTGGATGAGCTGCCGGATGTGCGCGAGGGTCTCGCCTCTCCAATCCCCAAGCTCTTCGATCCGCCTGGTGATGTTTGCGGAACTTGTGATGCTCGCTCGATCGGCCTCTACCTTCTTGCGGCTTGTCGGCTTCATGTTCTCTCCGATCCCCTGTTTCGCCGGCGAGGAGCACAGCCCTCAATGTCTGCCTGCACGTGACTTAAACAAGCCATTTCAGAAGCGCCAGTGCAAGCCTTCCCATTCCCTCGGGTCCCTTGGTGCCTCGTCCGCTATTTTTTCATCCACAAATCCGCTGTCACAAATCCTAGAAATACCATCGCAATCACGCCGTTCATGGTGAAGAACGCAGCATTCAGCCTGCGCAGGTCGCGCGGCGAAACCAGCGCGTGTTCATAGCCCAGCAGCAGGCCCACGGCGCCCACGCCAAGCCAGCCCGCCACGCCAAAACCGAACAGCCAGCCGAACCACGCCAGCAGCGCCATCATGGCCAGATGCATGGCGCGCGCCGCCCGGAACGCGGCCGGAAGGCCCGCTGCCTGCGGCAGGCTATGCAGCCCGGCGGCGCGGTCGTGTTCGTAGTCCTGGCAGGCATACAGCACGTCGAAGCCGCCCGCCCACAGTGTTACCGCCGGTGCCAGCACCAGGATGCGCGGGTCCAGGCTGCCGCGCACGGCAATCCACGCCGCCGCTGGCGCCAGGCCCAGCGCCAGCCCCAGCCCTAGGTGCGACCACTGCGTCATCCGTTTCAGGTAGCTATAGCCCAGCAGTACCGCCAGCACCACGGGCGCCAGCTCCAGCGCGAGCCGGTTCAGCTCTGCCGCGGCCGCCACAAAAACCGCCAACGCCACTAAGGTAAACCCCAGCACAAACTGCCGGCTCAGCAGCCCTACTGGAATTGCCCGGTTGCGGGTGCGCGGATTCTCGGCGTCCAGGTCGGCATCGGCCCAGCGGTTAAACGCCATGGCCGCCGACCGGGCTGCGGCCATCGCCACCAGAATCCACGCCACTGTCCGCCAGCCTGGCAGTCCATTCGCCGCAAGCAGCATCGCCGTCAGCGCAAACGGCAGCGCAAAAACCGAGTGTTCCCACTTGATCATCTCCAGCGTCGTGCGGATTTTCTTAAGAATGCCGGGCATAGGCTCTCCTTTCTACTCTAATAGAGCGGAGAATCGCGGCCGCTCCGGGCAGGCCCCGCGGCAAGCCCCTCGCACAGCCTGCACCGGGACCGGACCTCTCCTTCGATGGCCCTCGTCACCCGAAAAACATTAACGGGTGACCTGCATCACACCAAATGCGATTCGGTTGATGAAATGATGGCCTTGAAGTTTTGAATGCAACTATGAGAGTATCCATTGCCCAGGAAGGATGTTCGTGGACCTCGACCCATCTGCATTTCTCGCCGATCCGGAGTTGATACGCGCGCTCGCGGCGCGAGCCACGTCCGTTTCCTGCGATGCAGACAGGGTTCTTTTCAAGCAGGACGACCCGCCGGTGGGCATTTACATCATCCATCAGGGCGAGGCCTCGTTGAGCATGAAATCGCCCGAAGGCCGCTCGATCCTCTCCGTCCAGGCACTGCCCGGTTCGCTGTTCGGCTTGCCGGGCGTCATCGGCAACCAGCCCTACTCGCTCACCGTGACAGTCCGCGCCGGCGGTCAGGTCGGTTTCGTCAGCAGCGCCGATTTCTTCGAGCTCATGCATTCGAACCCGCAATTGTCGCTCAAGATGCTGCAAGTGCTGGCCGCCGAAGTCCGCACCGCCCGCCGCGCTCTTTATTAGGGGCCGATGGGTGCGCCGCTTCATGCGCACCCCTTCACCTGCTACACTCACTCCGTCATGCCCCTTGCCAGCCTGATCGTCGCGGTTGCTGCGTATCTGCTCGGATCCATTCCCACCGGATTCCTGCTGGTCCGCCTCTTCCGCCACGAGGACATCCGCTCCATGGGCAGCGGCAACATTGGCGCAACCAACGTGCTGCGCGCCGGCGGCAAGGGCCTCGGCGCCGCCACATTTCTGCTCGACGTGCTCAAGGGCTGCGCCGCCGTCTGGCTGGGCGCGCTCATCGCTCATCGCATCGCACCCGCGCTCGACCACTACGACGTCCAGGCCCTGGCCGCCCTCTGCGCCGTTCTCGGCCACATGTTTCCGGTCTGGCTGCGTTTTCGCGGAGGCAAGGGCGTGGCCACCGCCTTTGGCGTCTTCCTGGTCGCTGCGCCCCTGGCCGCTCTCTCCGCCATCGCCGTCTTTGCTCGTCATTCTCGCGCTCACCCGCTTTGTCTCGCTGGCCTCCGTCCTCGGCGCTGCCACCTTTCCCGTCTTTGCCTGGCTCCTGACCGAAGGCGATCGTCCCCCATTTTTCTTCGCCGTCGAAATCGCCGTTGCCCTGCTCATCATCCTCAAGCACCACCAGAACGTCCGCCGCCTGCTCGCGGGCACGGAATCCCGCCTCGGAGCCCAAAAAACCGCATGAGCCGCATCGTCGTTTTAGGTTCCGGCGCCTGGGGAACCGCCATCGCACTCTCGCTCCACCGCCGCGGCGGCCACCAGATCACCCTCTGGGCGCACAGCACCGAGCTCGCCGGCCAGATCGTCAGCGCCCAGGAAAACTCCCAGTTTCTTCCCGGCTTTCCCATCCCCTCCCCGGATTGCCGTTACCGGCGACTGCGCGGCCATCGCTGCCGCCGACATCGTCGTCTCCGTCATCCCTTCCGAGTTCCTGCGCGCCACTTTTCTTCGCATCCGCACCCACCTGCGCAACGGCCAGTTCGTAGTCAGCGCGACCAAGGGCCTTGAAGATCACACCCTTTACCGCATGACGAAGGTTCTCTCCGAAACTCTCGAGCCAGCCGGGCTCCTGCTCTCCATCGGCGCGCTCTCCGGTCCCAGCTTCGCCCTGGAAGTCGCTCGAGGGCAGCCCACTGCCGTTACCGTGGCCTTCAGCGATCCGCAAGTCGCCGCCCTCATCCAACAGGAGTTTTCCTCGGAAACCCTCCGCCTCTACACGTCCACCGATGTCATCGGGGTCGAGCTCGGCGGCGCGCTCAAAAACGTCATCGCCATCGCCGCCGGCATCGCCGCGGGCGTAGGCCTGGGCCACAACTCCATCGCCGCCCTCATCACTCGCGGCATCGCCGAGATCACGCGCCTCGCCGTGGCCTGCGGCGCGCGCCGCGAAACCCTCGCCGGCCTCTCCGGCGTGGGCGACCTGGTGCTCACCTGCACCGGCTCGCTCAGCCGCAACCGGACCGTCGGCGAGGCGCTCGGCCAGGGCCGCAAACTCCCTGAAATTCTTGCCTCGCTCGGCGGCAAAGTGGCTGAAGGCGTGCTCACCACGCGCGCCGCTCTCGGCCTCGCCCGCAAGCACGGCGTCGAAATGCCCATCACCGAGCAGATGGAGCTGATCCTGAACGAAGGCAAAGACCCCCGCGAAGCCATCCGCGACCTCATGCTCCGCCCCGGCAAGGACGAACACTAAGGGCCGGAAGACGGCAGCAGGGTGGGACCGACTCAGAGTTTCCGTGTAGGTTCTCAAGCGAAAAAACCCAGGACCGCTAGCGCCTTCCGTCTGAATCGCTAACGCTAAAAAAGCAGCGGGCTCTGCGACAATCTCCTGGAAGCGAAATGTACCTGCCCTGAGATACTCTTCGATCGCCTCTCCCGCGATCCAGCGACGGTCCAATTCCTCAGCAACCGCGCCGGCAGTGAGCGAGCCTGCGAATGGATCGACAACTAAATCGTTTGGATCGGTCAAGAGCTTGATGAAGAATTTCGGCAAGAGAGCGGGGAAACGAGCCGGATGGAATCTTAATGCCCTCCTCTTTGCATCGCTTCGTGTAGAGATCGTTCGCCGCGTTATTGCCCATCTTCATCATGCTCTCGGGAACTATCGAAATCGCCCTCTGTCACATTCGACGGAATTGCACCGCCAGCATGGATTTTGTCGAACGATTTCCGAATCACGTGTCCAGACGGCCGCACTGTTCCCCGCACGCCGTTTCGGTTCAGGCGGATCATGTCCTCGCTGTACTCTTTGAGCACATTCAAGTTGGAGGCCTTGGGTTGTGGTGTCTTAGA
Organism: uncultured Acidobacteriota bacterium; assembly: GCA_963832535.1. Classification (GTDB taxonomy): domain Bacteria; phylum Acidobacteriota; class Terriglobia; order Terriglobales; family Acidobacteriaceae; genus Telmatobacter. The sequence goes on along the minus strand of CAWHUK010000017.1, from coordinate 29,658 downwards.
TAGCCACCAGACGTATTCCACGGAGTCACGGATTCGAATTCGGCGGACTGTCACCCACTCTGCAGGTACCGGCATCTTGGCCGGGTTGTACCAAAAACATTCTTGTGAAAGATGCAGCCCGATTTCCTCAACCAGCGCAATCAGCAGCTTAAAGTGATAGATCGATCGCGTAGGCATGCCCTTGTTGTAGCTACCTCCAATATTGAGAACGAAGCTGCCGTCCCCCGTGAGCACACGCCGAATCTCTCTTGCAAACGGCAGAAACCATTCCACATACCTATCCTTGTGCTCATTGCCGTATGCTTTCTTAAAATGCAAAGCGTACGGCGGCGAGGTCACGACCAAGTTGACGCTTCCGGATGGAAGCGCTTGGAGCATCTCCAAGAGTCGCCCAATAAGCGGCCCCGAATTTTGAAGTGAAATAGGGGCATTTCTCGATCAAACGGGTCGGGTGATCCAGAGGCAGCTCTTCGAGAGGAGCACCCGATTGCGCCGAGAGCGGCACATTTCGCCGTTCGTAGGGACGGTTTGAGGTTTCGACGACATGGCTGTTTTCATAGTACGGGCTTCACTGGAGAAAGGTAACAGAAATAGGTTTACATTGTCAACCAATTTCCAAAACGGAAATGAGTGGGTTTCACAAGCGGAAGCCGCTCGTATCCGTGGCGTTTCTCGACAGGCCATCTCGCGACTCATCAAGAAAGGACGGCTCAGGGCCTCAAGATCGGGGGCAAGGTTCTCCTGAAACGTGCCGAGATCGAATCCTTTGTACCTAGAGCAGCCAGGACGACCGGCAAATGAGCGAATCGCTCGAAGCAATAATAGAGCTCATCGACGAATGCTCCGAGGAAGACCGCAGGGCGCTCAAGCTCTACCTTCGGAATCTTCTGCCGCACCCTCTCGAAAGCGAGTGGGGCATCGATGCAGACACGATTCTGAGCGCAATCAACAGATCCTCCGACCTCACAAAGCGAGGCGTACGCGGCATCATTGCGGAAGCAGTTTTCGTGAATGAAATCGTCCCAACTGTCGCGCATTCGGGCGGGAAGCTGTCGAATTCGAGGGGGATCATCCCTATGACGCACTGCTACAAAAGGTCCAAGGCACAGCAGCATTCAGGTTAAACTACAACGCCTGGAAAAGGGAAGGCCCAAGCTCTACTACCCGAAGTATTACGAAAAAGGATCCCTGTTCGTTGTGGAGGTACAGAAAACACGCTCAGGCGAAAAGACTGCCCGGGCCACTGTCCCCAAACTTGGTGCTGCGATATCGCAACCGGGCCGACCAAAGTAAAAACCCGGCCTTACAGCTTTGGGGATTTCGACATTCTGGCCGTGAACATGCATCCCGTCCTCAGGAAACTGGAAAAACTTTCGCTATACAGTGGCGTCGTGGCTGCTGCCGCGGCCCGCGAACTAAAGCTTCATTGAAGTCTTCCAGCCAGTGGCCGCAATTCCGAACGCTGTCTGGACCGAGCAACCTCGCCACTTGTCTACCAAATCGCTCGAGAACGGCCAGCAGCGTCGCAGTACTCACAGAATTATCCACACCAAAAAAGCAAAAAAATAAACCGGAGACGGGCGGGACGCCTCCCCCAAGTCCAGCTGGTGAACTTGGGAGCCGCTGTGCAGTCTCACGCCGCAGCAATCGGCCTGATCTTGAGCCCCAGCGCCTTCATCACGCCGACCAGTGTTGACAGCCGCGGATCGCCCGCGGGCGAGAGCGCCTTGTAGAGCGCCTCGCGCGTCACACCCGCCTGGCTGGCCAACTGCGTCATTCCCTGCGCGCGCGCCACGTCGCCCAGAGCCGTTGCAATCAAGGCCGGATCGCCGTCCTCGAAGGCCGCTTCCAGATAGGCCGCAATCGATGCCGGATTGGAGAGATATTCCGCCGGATCCCACACTGTTGTCTTAAGCTCTCTCTTTCCACTCCTGCGCGAGCTTCTTTGCTTTGTCAATGTCGGCCTCCTGCGTCTTTTTCGTTCCGCCGGCAAGCAGCAGAACCAGAAAGTCTCCGCGCTTGCAAAAATAGACCCGATAACCTGGCCCGTAATCGATGCGCAGTTCACCCACGTCCCCGCCCACCGGCTTCACATCCCCGAAGTTGCCCAGCGACAGCCGGCGAATCCGCACTTGAATGCGGGCCCGCGCGTTCTCATCGCGCAGTCTCCTTAGCCAATCCGAAAAGACCTCAGTCTGACGGATTTCGATCACTTGTTAACTATAATTCACATTGAAATTAGGGGCAAGCTCCGTTCCAATTTCATCCTTGTCAAGCTGCTCTCACGCCTCCGTCCCGCAACATTCAACTCATTCCATGGCTCTTACGCGCTAAGCCCGACTCGCAGAGAATTTCCTGCGTACCGCTACAATAGTCTTAGGCTGAGGAAGTGAGCATGGCGGTTGGGCGGCGCGGTGAGACCCGGATGGGCCCGGAGACCCCTGCTCCGCCCTTTTTTTGAAGCTGCCCTTTTTCGCAGCCCGCACCGTTTCTTCTGCGGATTTGCCCCCAAGGAGGTGCAATGAACGCGAAAAAGGCCCTTAAGTTCTCTATCCGCCGGATCTTACGAAATAGTCCCTTTATTTTCAACGCCTTACCGGCGGAGATCAGAGACCAACTCATTGCAATCAAATTCCTTAACCCTCGAAGGGGTATGGGGGGGAGGGGTAACTCAAATGTACATGGCATGTCGGCACATCAAACCCAACGGCCTCCGCTGCCAGTCCCCGGTCATGCGCAGCCACAGCTTCTGCCACTTCCGCGCCAAGCTTCACAAGCGGGCCAGCGACGATGCATCGCACGCCTTCATCGTCAACGCGTCGCCGCCTGTGACGATCGCGCCGCTTTTGAGCTCCACAGGGTCGTCCCCGTTTCCTGTTCCCCGCCCCCTATTCCCTGCCTTTTCAGCCTCCAGCGATAGCCCCCAGAATCAACAGCGGCTCTTTTCCCGCCGCGACCGCATCGGGCAGCGGCTTATCCGGGCGATGCCAGCGACCAATCCTCTCCGCAGGCAAAGAAGCGCAGAAACGCCCGCCGCTGTCCGGTTCCGTAATCGCGAATGGTTCCGCGCAGCATGGGATAGCGAGTTTCCAGAGCGTCGAGAACGGCGCGCAAGGTGACGGGAGCGGGAACATCGAGCAGCACATCGCCTTCCAAATGCGCCAGATTGCGCAGATGGTACGGCAGCGCCACATGCACCGTCGCCGCTGCCCGCGCTTTCAGCGTCAGTCAAGCTGCCCTCGCATTTCCCTGCCGTCCGGCCTCAGTCCCTCAGTCCCTTAGTCCCTCGTCCCTTGTCCCTATTGCAGCGTCTGCACCTCGACCGAGAGCACGGCCGGCAGGTCGTGGACGATCGGCGTCCAGCTATCGCCCGGCGTCAGCCGAGGCGTACACCTGGCCGCCCGTGGTGCCGAAGTAGACGCCGCACTTGTCGAGCGAGTCGACGGCCATCGCGTCGCGCAGCACGTTCACATAGCAATCGCGTCTCGGGCAGTCCCTTGGCCAGCGGCTCCCACTCGTTGCCGCCCTTGCGGCTGCGATAGACGCGCAGCTTGCCGTCGATAGGGAAATGCTCGGAGTCGCTCTTGATCGGCACTACGTAAACCGTCTCCGGCTCGTGCGCGTGCACGTCGATCACGAAGCCGAAGTCGGTGGGCAGATTGCCGCTCACCTCATGCCAGCTTTCGCCGGCGTCGTCACTGCGCATCACGTCCCAGTGTTTCTGCATGAAAAGCACATCGGGACGCGAGGGTTGCATGGCCATATGGTGCACGCAGTGGCCAATTTCGGCATTGGGATCGGGAATGTACTGCGAGCGAAGCCCCTTGTTGATTGGCTTCCACGCCGCGCCGCCATCGTCGGTGCGAAACGCCCCCGCGGCCGAGATGGCGATGTAAATTCGCTTGGGATTCGTGGGATCGAGAATGATCGTGTGCAGTCCCATGCCGCCGGCGCCAGGCTGCCACATTGGGCCGGTGCCGTGGCCGCGCAAGCCGGAAAGCTCGCGCCAGTTCTCGCCGCCGTCCGTCGAGCGGAACAGCGCCGCGTCTTCAACGCCCGCGTAAACGGTCTCAGGATCGGTGAGCGAGGGCTCGATATGCCACACGCGCTTGAACTCCCAGGGATGCTGCGTGTCGTCGTACCACTGGTGCGTTGTCAGCGGCTTGCCTGTCTCGGGCGACGTGTCGTACGCAAACCTGTTCGGCACGGCCTTGGGCGGGCCGGGAGGAGGAATTGCCTCGTTCGGTAATCCGGGCTGATGCCAGGTTTTGCCCCCGTCGTCCGAGCGCTGGATCAGTTGCCCGAACCATCCGCTCGTCTGCGAGACGTAAATCCGCTTGGGGTCTGCCGGCGAGCCTTTCATGTGGTAGATCTCCCAGCCGGCGAAGAACGGTCCGTCGACCTTCCAATCCTTGCGCTTGCCATCTGCGCTCAGCAGGAACGCGCCTTTGCGCGTCCCCACAAGAACTCGCACGCTGCTCATATCCACCTCCTGCAGTTAACTCTGTCTCAAAATTCAACGCGGCGACTGGGTTTTGGGGATTCGGGGCCGGGGAATGCCGCCTCACAAGATTCTTTTCGATTTCCCTTGCAATTTGCAAGTCTTTCTCTTCAGCGCTCAACCGGTCAACTTGGGTAGCGTCTCAACTGCAAAACGAGTATAAAGACACGGCTTGTAAGCCTGCCCTGACTCAATTGGCCAGAGGTTCTTTAGAAAGTAAATGCGAGCCCGGCGCGCAGGCTGCGCTGGTCCTGGGCGAAGATGAGCACCGAGCCGTCGCTCAGGATATAGGGGCGATAGCCCTCGGCAAGCAGATTCCTCACATCGAGCAGCGCCTCCAGACCTCCCGATCCATCGCGGGTGAGATGAATGGGCTGGCGGAACTGGACGTTGAGGAAAGGCGCGGGCGCGTCCATTGCGTAGGGAGCGACTTCGGTGACGGTGTCGTCAGGCTGCCAACTGTAGCTGGCGCGCCAATGGGTCTTGGTGCCCTCCAGCGTGCCGGAGAACGAGATTGCGTAGGTCTGGGCGTGCCGGGGATGCGCCGTAGCCAGCACCTGCGTCAGGCCTGCAGCCTGCGCCATAGCGGGCATCACCAGTGCGCTGCCGCCGGCATAGCTGACACTTACGCGATTGCCGCCGGGCAGCGAGCGCTCGACCCTGGCCTGCACGCCGGCACAGGAGAAAGCCGGCCCGGCAGCGCGGAACAGATTGCTCGCAGGATCGAAAAGAACTGTGCCGGAGGTTGCCGAAGAATCGCCCGCGGCAATGCGGCCCATCGCCTCGAGAACCGGATTGTCGATGTGGTCGGCGTAAACCAGCACGGCCATGCCCGAGTTGTCGGTACGCCGCTCCCAGCCGATCTCCTGGTGCATGCCGTGTTCGATGGCTAGACCGCCGTTGCGCTCAACCAGCGTGGGCAGAAAAGCGCCGGCCTGGCTTTCATCCGAAGTCCGGCTCGGCGTCATGGTGGCCATGCGATAGCTGACCGTGGAGGAGCCAGATCGCCACGCCACGGTCGCAAAGGGCAGCGCAGCAGTCGTGGAGCTGGGCGATGGTCCGGCAAGGCGCCCGATCACTGCGGTTGAACCAACCTCGGCATCGATCGCATCGCCAAAATGCAGAATCTCGTAGCTGTGCACCGCTGCTTCGTCCAGGCCTTCGTCGCCAGCGCCTTCTACCTCCGGCTGAATCGAGACAGCGGCCATCGACTGCACCGAGCCGGCAATTCCCAGATCCTGCCGGAAGCCCAGCATCGATTCCATGCCGGCGTCGCTGCCGGGCGCAAAATCCACCCGCGCCAGCAACTCCCGGCTGTCGGCAGGCGTATCTTCCGCTGTGGCCGAGATGCGCTCGCCGCTCTCGCCGAAGGTTCCGCTCTGGCCAGTCGCCATCAGGCGGGCCTTCAACTTCGGCGTGGTTCCCGATCCATCCGACACCACCACCAGGGGGCCATCTTCAAGCCAGCGCAAGAGCGGCCGGTTGGCGGCCGAGCGCAGTGTCCAGGCCCAATCGTCCTTTTGCGCGTCGCCCTCACGCGGCTGGGCAGGCAGCCATTGAATGACCTCGTAGAGCGTGTTCAGCGTGAGGTTGACGACCGTGCCGCTGCGAACCCTGACGTTTTCGCGTAGCGCGGGCAAGAACGAGGGCCCCATCGCCTTGAGGGCGTAGCGTCCGGGCAGCAGCGATGAGATCAGAAAACGGCCTTCGCCATCGGTGTAGACGCTGGTGACGACGCTCAAGTCGGGACGCAGAAGCTGAACTTCGGTGCCGATCTGCGGCACTCCGGCAGAGTCGCGCACGAGGCCCGACACTGAAGCTGACGGCGCTCCGCAGACTGGGGCAGCTGCTAACGCGATCAGTACGGCAAATCCGGCGAGATGGGCAATGCGCTTCATCTTAAGATGTGCGACCGTGCCGCGTCCCTGGCGTGTTTTCCCCTACAACATGCACTCGCACGCCCCCGAATTCTTCAGTCCGGATGGCATTTGCGTAGCGTTGCTGCTATTCCACAACAAAAGGGGCCGATTGCGCAATCTCTTGTTTCGAGATCGCGTCATTTATTTTTACCGTCACCTTGTACTTGCCGGGCGGCAGACCAGCCATGGGGAGCGTCTTCTCGACTGTCAATTGGTCGCTGTGCGCCCCTAAATCCTTTGATTCCAGTTCCTTCTCCAGAATCACCGTCCCTGTCGTGGCATCGGTGATCTGGTAGGTAATCGTGGCAGAATTACTCTTGGTCGCCTCGTCGATGCCAAGGTTATAAAACTGCAACCAGAAGTTCAGGTCCTGGCTGCGCTTGAAGCTCACCGGCTTGGCTGGGTTCCCAGTCACGCGAGGCCGGACAAAAGTGTTGCTGATAATGAAGTTGCCGCTGCCGATCTGGCGCGAGGAAACGGTGTTCATCTGGTCGGCCAGAATCAGCGATGACGCACTGAGCTTCTCGTCATTGTACTCAGGAACGTTAAGCCCGCGACCGTAAATTCCGATGTGATCGGGATTGTTCACGTCCTTGATCGCGATATCCAGACGGTAAAGTCCCGGAGGAATCGGAAGTGCTTTCCAATAGAGCGATTGGCGATCGAGCGTCTTCTCCAGCAGCTCCGATGGCTCGTCGATCTCAACCGTGTCCTCGAAGGTCTGAACGGTCTTGTGCATGATGGTGGTCACCTTGCCAAGAATGTTCACCTCGCCTTTGGAGACGCCGTCCTTGGTCACGAAGGTGATGTCGCGGTTGCGGATCTGGAGGGTGATGGGCACCAGATCCATGCTGTCGGTTACCTTCACAAAGTCGGTGCGCACATCGAAAGGAAAGGGCGGACCGCTCAGCAGCTTGTGCGTCGAGTTGAAAGCGTCGAGAGCCGCGTCGAGATCGCTGAACTTGATCGGCGGCGGGGCGAATAGCTTGGCCGCCTGCTCAATGCGGTCGAATTCTTTGCCCTGCTGTGCCGTTCCCATCGGGCCGTTGCCGAGTTGCTCGATGCCTCCGCCCTGGAAGCGATCGGTCTTGCTACCGTGCCCCATCTCCTCATTCTGGGTAAGCCCGGCGCCGGGAACATTCTTTAGAGCGTCTTTCTCGCTGCGGTCGATGGTGTAGTGGTAGTCGCCGCATTGGCAGGTGTCGACAAACTCCAGGTCGATGCTTTCTCCAATGCCCTCGAGATAGCGGTAGTGCCACACCTCGAACGGGAACGTAGAGGTCTGGCCGCCGCCCTCTTCCATGGGCCGATCGTACATGCCGCCGGAGGGATGCGCGTCAATCGAGTCCGGCGGTCCCCACATGATGTAGATGCGTCCGCGATCCGTCTTCCAGCCAGGTTTGCCGGCCGCATAGTGCTCGTTGGCATAGGCGATGCGCCGGTAGTGCTCCTCGCGGAACTCGTTTTCAGGGGAATCGGGATTGGGGTTGCGGCGCAGCCAGAAGTTCTCAATAAACGCTTCGCGCTCCTCGTCGTTGCTCAAGCTCATGAACGCCTTGCGCTCTTCGTCGGTAATAATGTAGGGCACTTCCTCGTTCAGCCAGGTCTTATAGGGCCCCTTCAACTCCTGCCGCAGAGCCTTCTGCGCCTTGTACCGCTCCTTGTCGGAGAGTTGGCGATTGAGCGGATTGGCTTCCTGGTCCTGATTCTGGCCGGCTGCCGGCTGGGTCTCTTGCTGGGAGGCGGGGGGGGGCTGCTGGGCCAGAAGGGCAGTCGCGGGGAAAGAGATCAGGCCGCAACCGAGAGCTGTGAAGAGAAAAGGGCGCCTGTTGAACTTCATTACCTTGGATACTCCTGCGTTCCCTTATTTTACGGCCCCAAGAAAGGCATAGCAAGACCCGCGCGCAGTCGGCTGGCGGTTGGACGCGCAGTGGGCGTCAATGTCACCTGCGAAGCGGCATGAGAGGGCGATTTCGCGCCACCTGGCGAACTGCAGCCAGCCAGTCCAGAGCCCGTGCGTCGAACAAACACGCTCCTGTGTGGAACCATCCGGCGCGCTGTCGCGTACACTGGAGAGAAACCTGGGTTACAAAACGCCGATGAAGAAAATCCTTTTGATTGCTCTCGCCGTGCTCGTGGCCGCTGGACTGGTAGCTTTTATGGTCATCAAGCAGCAGTCAGGCTATACCAAGGTCCTGACTGCGACGCTGGTGCGCCAGGACCTGACCACGATGGTCAGCGGCACCGGCCAGATCAAGCCCAAAAACTATGTGGTCGTGGGAGCTACGGCCATGGGCCGGGTGACTCATCTTTACGTGAAGGAAGGCGACCGGGTGACCCAGGGCGAGACCGTGGCCACCATCGAAAACGTGCAGCAGGAAGCGACGGTCAACGGGCAGGAAGCCACCATCGAAGCCGCCAGGACCGACATCGCCTCCTACATTGCCGCCGAAAAGACGGCCGAGGCCAATTTAGAGCACGCTCAGGCCGACCTGGAGCAGAAAAAACTGGACTGGGACCGTGCCCAGGCGCTTTACAAAGATGGCATCATGGCCAAGCAGGACTACGACGCCAAGAAGGCCGCCTACGATCTCGACGTGGCCTCCATGGCCCAGGCCGTTGCAGGCGTAAACCAGGCCAAAGCCAACACCGCCTCCGCACGTGGGCATCTGCAGACCCAGATAGCGACCCTGCGCGCCAACCAGGACCTGCTCAACCGCACCATCGCCGTGGCGCCCTTTGACGGCATCGTGACCGACGAGCCGGTCCGCGAAGGGGAAACGGTCGTCGAAGGCATCCAGAACTCCGAAGGCTCCACGCTGATGACCCTTGCGGATATGAGCATCGTCACCGCCGAGGTGAAAGTGGATGAGACCGACATCGTGAACGTGCAGATCGGCCAGGCCGCCGACGTGAGCGTGGATGCGCTGCCCAACAAGGTGTTTAAGGGCCACGTAACACTGGTGGGCGATCAGGCGCTGCTGCGCTCCACCGGCGTGGCAACCTCGCAGTCCACAACCGGCACAGAGGAAGCCAAGGACTTTAAGGTCGTCATCACGCTGGATCGGCCGTCGGACGAGCTTCGCCCCGGCCTCTCCTGCACCGCCAAGATCACAACCGCGCACAAGCCCGATGTGCTCTCTGTGCCCCTCCAGGCGCTCACTATGCACGATCCGGCAACTGACACAGCAAAAAGCAATCGTGGCGTCCAGGCTGCGTCAGCGCCCCCGGCGGGAAGCGCGAAACTCAACCCGGTACAGGGCGTCTTTGTCGTCCAAAAGGATTCCCACGGCAGGTTGCGCGCCAAATTTGTTCCGATCACCACCGGCATTATCGGCGCCACAGATATTGAGGTGCTCTCCGGCTTGAGCGACGGCCAGGAGGTCGCCACCGGGCCCTACAAGACGTTGCGCGATCTCAAAGGGGGCGCGTTGCTTAAGCGGGACACGGCCAAGCCGGTTTCGTTGTCCACGAGCGGAAGCTGAGGGGCAGATTAACTGGAACAGGTTGCATAAATAGCGCTTCGTACAGGGCACGGCTTCAGTCGTGCCGTCTAGAGCGCGAAAAATCAGGGTTTTAACCCCCGAGGGACGCTTTCGTCTCGCTGAATAGCATTGATGCAACCCGCTTGAGGGACTAGGGAATAGCATGGCGTTGAACGGCATCGGCATTGAGGATCTTAGGCAGACCGCGACCGTCCCCTCGGACTACGTAATCGTCGTCGAGGATCTCTGGCGCACCTACGACATGGGCTCGGAGCAACAGGTTCAGGCCCTGCGCGGCGTCTCGCTGAGTATCCGCCACAACGAATACGTTGCCATCATGGGCCCCTCGGGCTCCGGCAAGTCGACGCTGATGAACCTGATCGGCTGCCTCGACACCCCCTCGCAGGGCCGCTATTGGCTTAACGGCCAATTGGTGAGCGACCTGGACGACGACCAGTTGGCGCGCATCCGCAACAAGGAAATCGGATTCGTCTTTCAGACCTTTAACCTTCTGGCCAGGGCCACATCGCTGCACAACGTGGAGCTGCCGCTGATCTACAACGGCACGCCTGCCGCCGAGCGCATTGAGCGCGCCAAGCGGACCCTCGCCGACGTGGGGCTGGAGTCGCGCATGATGCACAAGCCCAGCGAGCTCTCGGGCGGGCAGCGTCAGCGCGTCGCCATCGCCCGCGCCCTGGTCAACAACCCCTCCATCATCCTCGCCGACGAGCCCACCGGAAATCTTGACTCCAAGACCGGCCTTGAGATCATGTCCCTCTTCGATCGGCTCCACGCCCGCGGCAACACCATCGTGCTGGTCACCCATGAGCCTGATATCGCCGAATTTGCGCATCGCGTCGTGCATATTCGCGACGGGCAGATCTTCTCCGATGAACCTTCGCCGCGCAAACGCTAGACCCCTTGCACCACAATCGGTGCGCCTGCGCTCTTCAGCGATGCTCCCTCCCGCGGCCAACCGGTTTTCTCCGAAGATTCATCAAAATTACCTTGACAACGAATGCGAAAAGAGCAAAAATTTGCACTATAGCGGGAATGAATGTAAGTGGTCGGGTGATAGCTGGGCAGACCCCGGAACATAAGCTTGGCCTTATTTCTTTCCCCACATCGATCGAAAAACTGATCCGCCGCGCGCCACGCGCACTCGTGGTGTTCTCCGCGGACTTCTACTCGCCGCCTGCATCCGAGACGCGAACGGGAGAACTTCTCCGCGACAGGCGGCTTGCCTTGGTCCATATTCAGGAGTCGGTCTCAACTTCGCGCTGGGTCGATGGGAGGTATTCTATGGTGGTCACTTCACAATGCAGCGGACACCGCGTAACAGGGCTGTACGTGGGCGCACAGAATGTTCGGCGTTATTTTCCTAAACAGGTTTCAACGATCGAACTGCGACTCGACCATCTGCGCATTGAGTGCGATCTGAAACCGGATTTCTGGAACGGGCAACCTGAGATCCAAGATCCCCGGCTATGTCTTTGGCTGGAGTCGAAGCACTTCAAGAGAAAAGAGTGCCGGTCGCCCATGCCTTTGGCCATGATGCCTGCAGGCGATCGCTCCTTTACTCTCGGGCCGATGCTCCACCGCAGTTCGTCGAAAGTTCGGCCCTCCACCGCTGCGCGCGATGGCGCATTGAGCCTCGCCTCGCAACCGGCGCTTGCCACCTGAAGCTCAGGTTGCAAGCTCAGGCTCCATCGCAAGTATTGCCGTGCTTGTCGAGCCGGCGCATTGAATGAGTCGAACGACTGGACCACGCCGCCTGGGAAAAGCGGCAAGGGAGCCGAAGATGAAGACGACCGACTCGAGACTTGAAATGAATTTCCGCGCCACCGAAGCGCTCAAGTCGGTGCTCTCTCGAAGTATCAACGCTCAAACTGAAAGAGATCCGTCGCGCATCGGCCGTCGGCAGCGCCCAGACCGGATTCGTGGCCTGCGTCGATGTCCTCGGCCGCTCCCATACATTGGTCTGCGCAGTCAAGACGGATGCGCACCCCGGCAATCTTCTTGCGACGCTCAGGGCGTTACACGAAAGCGCCGCTCGTGTTGCCGGCGCCGCGACGCCGGTTCTCATAGCGGCCTATCTTTCCCCGGAGGCGCAGGCGCTATGCAAGCAGAGCCATTCCGGGTTCCTCGACCTCGAAGGCAACGCACGCATCGACATTGGCGAAGTCTTCATTGGCAAGCGCACGTTCACGCATTGCCAGGTGAAGCCGCCGATGGTCGCGCAGGCCATCGACACGGCGCATGGCGTCCACCGCGGCAGCCTCGCCTCTCATTCCTCGGCTGTCGCAGCCGTCGCTTGATCCAATTCCGCTCCTAACAGACCCTAGAACCGGGCGACCCGCCAGAGTCGATGATGTGGTAGGATCGCAACCGTAAGGTGAGCCGTGCAGATTGGTTTGGCACTCCTCTGTCTGGTGATTACAGTCTATTCAGCGAGGGCATGGCGTCGGAGCCCGGTTTATTCGCTGAGGGCCACGGTTGGGGCCAGTGCAGCCCTGGTCGCGGGACTGACGCTGGCGGTCTTGCTTGTGCTGGAGATCGCGGACCATCTGCCCGGCCAATCATCCGGATTGATCGTCCTCTGCTGCCTGGTCCCGGTTACGGCAGTCGTGCTTGGCCTGGCCTTCGTCATCGTGCGCATCACCGATGGAAGGGCCGCCAGGCCGCCCGCGGGGACGAAAGCTCTGAATAGCCGTCGGCGCAAGCTCTATCCCTGGCTGTGGGGCACTGGGATCGTTCTCGTGCTACTGATCGTATGGGCTCTGTTGGCGGGGCCTTCTTACGCGGATGTTCTGTTTGCCCAGACCGGTTTTGTGCTGGTCGTCAGCGCCAGCATCCTGGGCGGTCTCTACCTGAAAGCCCGGACGATCGACCTGGCCATTGCGGCGCTCAAGAGCGATTTCTGGGTGCACTGGCAGCAGGGGCCTGGGCAGGGCGAGAGCTGGCTTGGTCCCGCCGGGTTGCTGGCCGGGGAGGCGTTTGCGCCCTGGCTTTCTTCAGGCAACTATCTGCTTCGCGCTCACTCCGAAGGGCTCGGCTCAGGATCTCTGGTCTTCACCTTTGCAAAGTTCCCCAGCCCGGACGTGACGATTCGTGTGCCCGTCCCCGCGGGGCGGGAGAGCGAGCTGGAGGCTCTCGAAGCAAAACTGCGTGCGCGCTGCCCCAAGGCCCGTATTGGCTTCGGAGTGCCCGCCGCGTGAGGCGGAGGCGCATCGCGCACCCTTAATCCGCCAATGACAAATGGGTGCCCCGTCCTAGCTCTCCTAGCAAGGGCCTTAGTCCGTGTTTTTTCATATCTCCAGAATCACCGGCATAATCATCGGCCGGCGGCCCGTCGTCTTCTGGATCAGCCGCTTCAATTCCACGCGCACCCGTTCTTTTACCATGCCGTAGTCGGACTTTTGCTCGGGGCTTAGTCCATCCAGCGCCTTCAGGATGGTTTCGCGTGCTTCGTCGGTAATGTCGGCGCCGCCGAAGCCGCGCATTACCACCTCCGGTTCGCGCTCCACCTTGCCCGTCTTCTTATTGATGGCCAGCACCGCCAGCACCACGCCATCCTCCGACAGGATGCGCCGGTCGCGGATCACCAGGTCCTCCACCACATCGATCGTCGAACCGGAGTCGATCAGAATTCTTCCCGCCGTCACCTTGTCCTGCTTGCGCGCGTCGTCCTTGTCCAGCTCCAGCACGTCGCCGTCTTCAATCACCATGGCGTGCTCCACCGCGCCCGTTTCCATGGCCACTCGCGCATGTTTGCGCAGAAAGCGATAGTCCCCGTGGATGGGGATGAAGAACTTGGGCCGCACCAGGTTGATGAGCAGCCGCATCTCCTCCTGGCTGCCATGGCCGCTCACGTGGATCAGCCCATGCTGCCCGTCGTCGTAAATCACGTTGGCTTCGCGGCGGCTCAGGTGGTCGATGACTCTGAAGATGCCCTTCTCGTTGCCCGGAATGATTCTCGAGCTCAGCACCACGGTGTCGCCGGCCTCGACGTGGGCGTGCTTATGGTTGTCCACCGCGGCGCGGCTCAGCGCGCTCATCGGCTCGCCCTGCGTGCCGCTGATCAGCACCATCAACTGCTCGGGTGGGTAGTCGCGCATCTTGCCGGGCTGGATCACCAATCCCGGCGGAATGTCGATGTAGCCCAGGTCCTGCGCAATCTCGGTGCTCTCCATCATCGAGCGGCCCACCACAACCACCTTGCGCCCATGCGCTCGCGCCAGCTCCATGGCGATGCGGATGCGATAGATCGACGACGAAAAGCAACCGAAGAACAGCTTCTTCTGGGCCTGCGAAAAAATCTCGTCGAGCCGCGGAATCACGGCGCGCTCGCCGGGCGTGTATCCGGTCCGCTCCACGTTCGTCGAGTCCTGAAACAGCGCCAGCACGCCACGCTTGCCGTACTCCGCAAAAGTGTGCAGGTCGAATGCCTTCTCGTCCAGCGGCGCCAGATCGATCTTGAAGTCGCCAGTGTGAATGATGATGCCCACCGGCGTCTCGATGGCCAGCGCCACGCAGTCCACCAGCGAGTGCGTTACCCTGATAGGCTCGAGGTTGAACGGCCCGATGGTGAATTTTTCTTTGGGCGCGATCTCGATCAGCTCGGTTTCCTCGAGCATCTGGTGTTCTTCCAGCTTGTCTTCCACGTAGGCCAGCGTGAACTCCGTCGCGTACACCGGAACCTTCAGCTCGTTCAGGATCCACGGCAGCCCGCCGATGTGGTCCTCGTGGCCGTGGGTCAGCACAATCGCGCGAACGTGCCGCTTGTTCTCAATCAGATAGGTGATGTCGGGCACCACAATGTCCACGCCGAGCAGCTCCGTCTCGGGAAACATCAGGCCCGCATCGATCACAATAATGTCGTCTTCCCAGCGCACCGCCAGGCAGTTCATCCCGAACTCGCCCAGCCCGCCCAGGGGAATGATTTGCAGTTTGTTTGTTTGCATCGCTCGTCTCTGATGCTACCACCGCTCACCTTGCGCGAATGGAACGCGGACCTGCAGAACCTGTCGACCATCGCGCGCATGACGCGCACTTGCCCACGCCTGCCTATGCAACCCTCTTACGGCGCGCTGGATTCACTGAGAATCGGAGTCCGAGCGCGTGCATCACCCGCAAAACTGTTTCGAATTTCGGACTTCCGTCCGCACTTAGCGCACGGTACAAGCTCTCCCGCGAAACCCCTGCGGCCCGCGCAACGTCACTCATGCCGCGTGCCCGCGCCACCACTCCCAGCGCATCCGCCACAAATGCGGGGTCTCCGGTTTCGAGCGCATCGGTCATATAAGCGGCGATAGCCTCGTCGTTTTCCAGGTACTTCGCCGGGTCGAACGGCTTTGTCTTCACCGCGCTCATCGCAACTCCTTTGCCAGTTTTCGGGCCAATTTAATGTCTTTGTCTTGCGTGCTCTTATCGCCGCCGCACAAAAGAACAATCAGAATTTTGCCGCGCCGCACATAGTAGACCCGGTAGCCCGGCCCATAATCGATGCGCAGCTCGCTGATTCCTTCGCCGGCAGGCCGCACATCGCCCGGATTGCCAAATGCCATCGCCGGGTTCGGACAGCGATTTTAGCCTTTGCCCTGCTATCCCTGAGCGCCTCCAACCAGTTCGAGAAGGTCTCGGTTTCTAGAATTTCGAGCACTGAACGATTGTAGCCCGTGGGCTACACAGCGCGCAACTCGGCAAAAGGGACTCCCTCGCAAAAGTCTCCAAATCTGTTCACACACTTCGAGTTCTGGAGAGTGCCAAAAGGCCCCAGGCGAAGCGAGCGGCCCTCCGAATGAGCAGTCCAAACCGCCGCGCGGGTGATTCGGCAAAGCCTTTTCTGGGCATTTTTCTCAGTTCGACAATGACAAGCAAGCTACATTCTCATATTCTGTTCTTCTGGATGGATACTGAGGGATCTCCCGTGCGGCCGGGTGCGAAACACCTTGCAGCAGCTTCGACAGCACAGCTTGAATATGATGCAGTCCCGCACCGCTGGACGGCACTGGCTGTGCTTCTCGTGGGTGGGTTTCTGCCGCCGCTTGACTTCTTTATCGTGAATGTTGCGCTGCCCTCAATCCGCCAGTCGCTGGGGGCGGGAGACGACGTTATCCAGTTGGTCATCTCCGGTTTTGCCGCCGCCTATGCCGTGCTGCTGGTTATGGGCGGGCGGCTGGGGGACTTGTACGGCCGAAACAGAATGTTCATGATCGGCATGGCCGGGTTTGCGCTGTGCTCGGCCTGGTGCGGTCTCGCCTGGTCGCCGTACGCGCTGGTAATGGGGCGGCTTCTCCAGGGGGCGACAGCGGCAATCATGGCGCCGCAAGTCGCAGCCTCCATCCACGTTTTGTTCGCGCACGAGGAGAAAGCGCACGCCTTCAGTTTCTACGGAGCCAGTATCGGACTCTCCGCCATTGCCGGACAGCTTCTGGCCGGAGCGCTGATATGGGCTAACATCTGGGGCCTGGGTTGGCG
Organism: uncultured Acidobacteriota bacterium; assembly: GCA_963832535.1. Classification (GTDB taxonomy): domain Bacteria; phylum Acidobacteriota; class Terriglobia; order Terriglobales; family Acidobacteriaceae; genus Telmatobacter. The sequence continues at coordinate 13,273 of CAWHUK010000017.1, read as the reverse complement.
CACGATTTTTCTCATCAACGTGCCCATCGTAGCCATTACCCTGGTGGCCGCGATACCGTTACTCCGGGAGTCCCGGCCCTCAACCAGTGCGATCCAGCCGCTCGATATCACCGGTTCAATCCTGCTCTTTCTCGGGCTCGCCGCCTTGGTTTGCTCTCTGATTGAAGGACGTCAGGAAAACTGGCCCGTCTGGTCCATCATCCTGCTGGGATCGTGCCCGGTGCTTTTGGCCTGGTTTTGGCGGGTAGAGGTTCGTTTGGCGGCTCGCGGCGGGGCGCCTCTCATACACCCCCGCCTTTTTGCCGCGCCCGGCTTTGCCCGCGGACTCGGCGCCACCCTTCTGTTCTACACGATGGCCAGTTTTTTTCTGTTCTACTCGATTTATCTACAGGCGGGATTGCAGTATTCGGCATTCCATGCGGGCATCGGCATTGTGCCTTTCGGCATAGGGTATGTTTCCGGGTCCCTCAGCACCCCCGTCCTTCTCCGCGGCCTGGGTATGCGGGTCACCGCCTTCGGGTTGCTCATTGCTGCTGCTGGCCTAAGCATGCTGGCCGTAGGCGTCAACAGCGCCGGCGTGCTTCATCTGTTTGTGTTTACTCCCGGCGTGTTTGCCATCGGTTTTGGCCAGGGCGTCGTGCTCCCTACCCTGGTGCGTGCCGTGATTCAGGGCGCTCCCGCAGATTATGCCGGCGCTGCTTCCGGGGCGGTGAATTCCACCTTGCAGATCAGCGCCTCGTTGGGGGTGGCTACCGTTGGTAGCGTGTTTTTCGCCCTCCTCGCGCAGCACTCAGCGGGCCTGGCTGCGGTCGCCCACGCTTTCACCGTGGCTCTGCTATGCCTGGCAGTGCTCCTGTTATGCGCTTCTTTTCTGGCCTGGAGTCTTGGTTCCACGCCATCCAGATTTGAGCCCACGAACCGCTGAATATGAACCCAAAGCCGAGTGAGATCGGCGAATAGCTTACCTTTTCAGTACCCATGCTGGAAGCTTTTTTTAGAGCAGTTTCCCCGCCGCCAAATCCTTCACCAGTCCGCGGTCGGCGGCCAGAAACTCGTACTCGGGCAGATCTTTGAGGCGCACCCAGCGCACCTGCTGATAGATTTGATTGTCGATTTCGCCTGTAAATGCGCGCACCGCGAAGAACTGCAAGTCCACAGCGCCCCCATGGCGGTAATGGTGGCGAATGCGGGTGACTGCGGGGCCGACTTCCGCCTGAATTCCAAGTTCCTCAGCCAGTTCGCGCATGAGGGCCTGTTGCGCGCTTTCGCCCGGCTCGATCTTCCCGCCCGGGAACTCCCACAGCGGCCCCATAGGCTGATCCGCCCGCCGCTGCCCGATCAGAATCTCGCCATCGCGCACGATTAACGCGGCCGCTACAAAGCGGAGGGCCGGACCAGGGGTATGTGTCTTGGCCTTTGGCTGCCTCTCTTCCACACCTTCGAGTCTAAACGAGACAAAAGAGATAGCGAACGCATTTCATTCCCCGCCCACCGCGGCTTCGATGCCCTCGGCAGCCGGCGGCCGGAAGTAGCCCCAGCCCCGCTTTGCCGCGGCATCCAGCAACGCCGGAGACGGATTCACCGGAAAGGCACAGCGCGCCAGCTCCAGCATCGCCAGGTCGTGAATCGAGTTGCCGAAGGCCGCGTCGGGATGCGGCAAACCAACCCGCCTGAGCGCCGTCGCCTTGGCGGCGTCCGTGGGCACGTCAATAATCTCGGTCGTAATAAGACCTTCTGCCACGCGAACCTCGGCCGCCAGAATGCGCTCCTCCGGAATTCCGAAATCGCGCAGTCCCTCGGCCACCACCCAGCGGTTGGTCGAGCTCACCGCCCATAGCTCCATCCCGGCCTTCCGCATCGATGCCACCAGCGCGGCCAACTCCACGAAGATGCGCCCGCGCACAAACTTGTCCACGTATTCGGCCGCGGCAGCTCGCAGCTCTCCGTTGCGCAAGCCGGCGTACATCTGCACCATCTCGCCGCAGATCGCCTGTTCGCTCACGTTCCCCGCCTGGTAGGCGCGGTACCGCGTATCGATCCAGTCGTGAGTGGAGCGCGACACTAGCCCATGCTCCAGCGTCCAAGCCATAAAGCCGTAACCCGCGTCGCCGCTCCACAGCGTCCCGTCGCAGTCGAACACCGCAACCTTCGGCTTACACGCGAAGACCAGCCGCTCGAACTCTTCCGTTGTCCACCCGTGAATGTTCGTCTCGGTGGGCGTCAATCGTCCCTCAATCCCGTCTGAAAGATTCATCCAATTCCATTTTCCCAGTTCTATTTTCCCAACTCTATTTTCCCACTCTATTTTCATCGATGCGGCCCGCATTTGCACGCGGCAGGCCACTCGTTAAGGTGAAAAAAGCATGAATGCATCGCATCGCGTTCGCGCCTCAATCAGGACCGATGAGTTGAATCTTCACGGCGCGAGCGCCATCGAGGCCGGCGCCTCCTGCACGCGCAATCGATATCCAGCCCTATTCCGTCGCTGGCGGCGCCTGTTCTTCAATCTCCACGCGGATCTTGGCGATGCGCCGCGCGTCCATCTCGACCACTGTCAACCGCCGTCCTTCGAACACAACAGATTCACCGGGCTGGGGGATGTGCCCGAGCCGGGCCAATACAAATCCCGCCAGCGTTTCCACGCCGCCGTCGCGCGGCAGGCTCCATTGCATTTGCGTTTCCAGGTCGCGCAGATTCACGGTGCCATCCATCGTCACCGGCCCTCCGGCGCTGCTCAGCACCTGCTGCGAAGGCATGTCGAATTCGTCTTCAAGCTCGCCCGCAAGCTGCTCGATCGCGTCCTCGGCGGTCACCAGGCCCACGGTTGAGCCGTATTCGTCCACAGCGATGGCCAGATGCCGGCGGTGCTGCTTGAAGTCACGCAGCAAATCCAGCGCGGATTTGGTCTCTGGCACAACCAGAACCTCATGCATGATCTGCGCAAGCCGTAGCTCGGCCGTGGGCGCGGCGGACGAACGAGCCGCCGTGCGGAGGTAGAGCAGCCGGGCCAGATCGCGCGCATACACCGCGCCAACAATATGCTCCGGACCGCGGGCTTCATCGTAAATAGGGATACGCGAATGATTGCGGTCAAAAGCCCGTGCGCACGCATCCTCAAAAAGCATGTTCGCCGGAAGAGAGAAAATCTTCTGCCGGGGAGTCATAATCTCGCGCACGGGCACATCGCCAAGTTCCAGGGCGCGGTGCACCAGCACCTCCTGAAACTCGGGAAGCAGGCCCAATCGCCGCGCCGCTGTGGCGATGAGCTTCAGCTCCTCGGCAGAGTGGACGGTCGCGGCGCGCTCGGTGGTGTGGATATCGAAACCGCGCAGAACCGCAGCTGCCGACCGGCTGAGCAGGCGCACTGCGGGACGCGCCACGGCCATAAAAACCAGCATGGGCGGAGCCACGGCCACGGCAAGAATCTCGGCGCGCCGTAGCGCCAGCGATTTGGGCACCAGCTCGCCTACCACGACCTGAAAATACGTGATCAGTGCAAAGCCGAGCACTACAGCAGCCACATGACCGTAGAGCTGCGCGTGCGGCAACCCGCCCATCCAGCTCCCCAGCATCTGCGCCGCCCACGGCTCGCCCAGCCAGCCAAGCGCCAGCGAGCACAAGGTCACGCCGAGCTGCACGGCGGGAAGAAGATCGTCAAGATTGCTTTGCAGCCGCCGCACTGCCCGCGCCCCCGGAACCCGCGCGGCAAGAAGTTGCTCCACGCGCGTATCGCGGATGGAGACGAGCGCGAACTCGGCGGCCACAAAGTAAGCGTTGGCCAAAATCAGCATGGCCACGGCGACCGGTTTAAGCAGCATTAAGCCGTGCATCTGGGTCAGAGAATAGCATTCGACGCGGGCAAGAACTCAGAGGTTTAAGATCGGATTGCCGCTGTCCCTTAGTCCCTCGGTCCCTGTCCCTGCTCTTACTGAATAAAGTAATACGGGTCCGGATACTTCACTGAAAACTCTAAACGATGCCGGCGGCCTGTCACGCCCTGCCGCCTCGATCGCCGCTCCCTTTACACTGGAGTTATGATCCGCGTTTTTCGCCCCATTCCAGTGGAACGTTTGAAGCTGCTGGTCTTCGATCTCGACGGTACCCTAATCGACTCGACGCAGGACTTGTGTAACAGCGTCAACGCGGCGCTCGCTGAAGTTAACCTCGGCCCGCTGCCCGACCCGGCGATTGTCGGCTTTGTCGGCAACGGCGCGCCTTTGCTCATGCGCCGTTCGCTTGCCATGGCCGCCAATGGGGCTCTGGACGCAGTCGATGAAGATCGCTTCGCCAAAGCCTACGCGTTTTTTCTGCAGTACTACCGCGACCACAAGCTGGACTTTACCTACGCCTACGAAGGCGTTCTCGACTCCCTTAGGGCGCTGCGCGAGTTGCACGACGCGCCCGGCGGCGCATCGAGAATCATGGCGGTGCTCACCAATAAGCCGGTGGGCCCGGCGCGCGGCATCTGCGAGGGGCTGGGCATGGCGGACTACTTCCTCCATGTCTATGGGGGCAACAGCTTTCCCGTTAAGAAGCCCGATCCCTTCGGCCTGCGCTCGCTGATGGAAGAAACTGGCGCGCGCCCTGAGCAGACAGTCATGATCGGCGACAGCCATATTGATGTCGAGACCGCCCGCAATGCCGGTGCCTGGTCCGTCGGTTGCACCTTCGGCTTCGGGCCGCACACCCTCATCGCCACCCCTCCCGATGTGCTCGTCGATTCAGCCGCCGAATGGACGCAGGTGCTGACTCCGGCATAAAATCGGCTCCTGGAGATTCCTGAAGACTTCGATTGACTGAACGTAGGTGATCCACAAATGGCGAAATCCGCACTGCTCGCGTTGCTGCTGATGCTTGGCTTGAGCGCTTGGGCGCAGCAGCCGGATCGAAACGTATCGTCCGGCCCGGAGCCGTGGACGCAAATACGGCAAGAATTCCTCAGAGCGTACAACGCAAAGGACGTGGACACGATCCTGACGCTCTACGCTGAAGACGCCACTCTGGTTAGCGACGGAGGCACGTTCAAAGGACGGAGTGAGATCCGCAACTGGCTCGTGTCCGGGATCGATCAGGGAAGCCGTCTAGATGCAATCGAGCCTCTAGTCGAGGGGAGTTGCGGAACGCTCGCCTACGAGGAGGGCCAAACCAGACGGCTCGTCGGGTCCGAGGTTCACCTAGGGCGGTATCTGATGGTCATGGAAAATATCGGCGGAGAGTGGAAGATCACACAGCACTTTTCCATCAGTGCTGGCATTATCCCCGCCGCGCGGTAATTCCATACCAACTGATCGAACTACGCCGCGCGATACCGAACCTCCCGTAAACGCAGCTTGCCGCGTTACGCTGATTCCATGAGCAATCCAGGCATTCCAGCCGGCCGGCCGCTCCGTATCGTCCTTCCCGGCGGCAGCGGCCAGGTTGGCCGCATGCTGGCTCGGTTCTTTCAGGAGCGCGGCCATCACGTCACGGTGCTCACGCGCGGGCCCTATACCGCGCCTTGGCAAACGGTGCATTGGGACGGCAAGCAACTCGGCCCCTGGATTGAGACGCTGGAAGGCGCGGATGTCTGCATCCATCTCTCCGGGCGCAACATCAACTGCCGCTACACCGCGCGCAACCGCCGCGAGCTCTATGACTCGCGCATCGGGCCCACGCTGCTGCTGCACCATGCCTTTGCAGGGCTCGCCGATCCGCCGCGCCTGTGGATGAACGCCTCAACGGCAACCATCTATCGGCACTCTCTCGACCGCGATATGGATGAAGCCACCGGCGAGCTGGGCGGCAACGAGATGATTTCGGCGCGCAGGCGAGCGCCGCAGAAGTGGAACTGGACCGTCCATCTGGCAAAGGCTTGGGAAGCCGCGTTTTTCGGCATCGAAACGCCGCGCACACGCAAGATTGCGCTGCGCACTTCGCTTGTCCTTAGTCCCGCGCCCGGCAGCGTCTTTGCAGTCCTTTCGAATCTGGTGCGCGTTGGCCTGGGCGGAACCGAAGGCAACGGCCGGCAATACGTCTCCTGGATTCACGAGGCCGATTACGCTCGCGCTCTCGAATTCCTCATCGATCGCGAGCGAGATCGACGGCCCGGTGAATCTCGCCGCGCCCAACCCGCTGCCCAATCGCGAATTCATGCGTGCCTTGCGCGATGCCTGGGGCATGCCCAACGGCCTGCCTGCCCCCGCGCCGCTCCTCGCCATCGGCATGTTTTTCCTGCGCACTGAGCCTGAGCTGGTCCTCAAGAGCCGGCGCGCCGTCCCCGGCCGTCTGCTCGACGCCGGATTTCAGATTCGAATTTCCGGAATGGCCCGAAGCCGCCGAGGATCTCGTCCGCCAATGGCGCGACGCGCGACAACTGAGAACCATCCTCCGAAGTCAGGGAAGAGGCGTGCGGCCGCGCGCCCCTTCCCTTCTGTTCGCGATCTCGTGGATCAAGCTGCGACCGAGATCTGCTGCGCGTGTCCGAGTTGAGTCAGAATCGTGTATTGGTCGTAGTAGCAACTTCCCGACCGGCCCATGCCCTGTTGGTCGAAGTGGCAAATTTCGCAGAACGGCAGCGACAGTCGCCGTCCCGTTGGCTTGAGCGAGCCAAAGGGCCCGCTATTCGTGCCTTCGACGACAAAGCGGGCAATCACCACGTCGCCGGCGTCGATGTATTCGGGTTTGGTGATGCGGCCATCGGGGAAGGCCTTCGCCCAGGACTCGACCCACCCCTGGAACTTGTCCTTGCCTTTCATGGTGCGGGGCTGAGCTTGATCGGTGTATTCAAAATTGTCGGCGACATTGCGAACGACGCCAGCGAAGTCGCGCTTGTTCCAGCTTTCATGCGCGGCGCGAAGAGTTTCGACGTTTTTCGAATTCATGTTTTCGCTCCTTTTTTGTGTTGAGGGTTGAAAACGAACTATCGCCGCGAGGCACGGTTGACGATGAGCCGTTGCCGGGCCCCTGGCTATGGCGGCAGCGCTGGAAAGCCCTGTCGTACTCGTGCAGCACCGTTGCAAGCTGTATCCGGGCTTCTGCTGTCAACTCGCCTTCGCTCTCCGGTCCTTGAACCACCGCACGGGCGGCAGCCACCAGCGTCGCCAGTTCATACACGTGTAGCGTTACGCGGAATGTGGTTGGTCCGGCCTGCTCGATTTGCATGGTTTAAGCAGCCTCTTCCTGCTGCGAAACGAACTCACCCATTTGCTTCACCTCTTGCTTGAACTGCTCATAATCCAGTTGGATTCCGTTCATATATGCGCTCCAACCCACCGACATCTTGGCGTAATGAACGGCCTCTTCAATCTCCTGGTCGGTCGCGCCGAACAGCTTCGCCGCTTCGGTGTGGAAGAGGATGCAGTAGTGGCACTTGGTCTCGGAGTGCAGGGCGATGCCAATCAACTCCTTGTACTTGTTGGGAATGAGGGTTGTCCCAAATTCCAATCGCTTGAACAGTTCCCACTCAAGATCGAGGAACTCTTCCGGGATGCGCTTGAAAAAACCTGGAACGAGGCCGACGGTGTGCTTCATTTCACGTTCCACTTCAGCTCGGGTGCGAATAGCAGGCATGGCAATTCTCCTTTCTCCTATGGGGGGTTGTTGATGCTTTCGGAGTGGAATGGTCGTCCCTGGGTTCAGCCGCGGAAATCTCGCCACTGCCCTTACGTGCGCCACGGCGCGATCGGCTTTCAAGACATTAAAGGGATCTTGCAATGAAGGTGTGGCCGGTCAAAACACGCCGCGGCCGTGGTTCCTGAAGGCGGGAACGCGGCGCGGGATACGGGAGGGGAAGTCTTCGCGTGCAGCCTCTCGTGGGCGTACTGATTGCCCGGTCAGCTTCACACCGCAGACGCTAACATTCTGGCAGCGGCGATGTCAACCGAAAAGCGCCGCGACGGTTTTCGCCGGCTCAAGCACTACTTTTTTGAGAGCAAGGCCGCGATCACTTCGGCGTAATATCCGTCACCGGAAGATCCCAGTGGCCGAGCAGAATCTCAAACCGCCGCTGCTCCTCTTTCTTGTAGGTCTCCTGGTCCGGCCACATTTCCTTGATGAACGCCGCTTCGTCGGGATCGGAAGTGGTGGCTACGGTGGAATCTTTGTAGACGATGGTCACGCGATAGTCCCAGCGCCCGTCCTCTGTCGTGTGATACGCCGGCGACTCGATCTTCAACGAGAGAATCCGTCCCGTCGCCTGAATCCTCTTGAGCAGCGGGTAGTGGTTCTTCATAAACAGGTCGTGAAACTCCTGCTGATGGCCCCACTGGCACTTGTAGTAGTACTCGATGATATAGGGCTGCCCGGCACTCGGTTGCGGCGGCGCGCCCTGCGCCACGAGCGGACGCGAAAAACCGGCCACAAACGCCAAAGCAACCAGAGCGGAGAAAATGCTGCGCGTCGAAATCTGCATATCGGCCTCCATCGTGCGTTGAAAGTAATTGTACGGCGAGCGGGCCGGCGAGTCAGCAAATTAAGATGCAGCTAAGGGAGCAGATTATTAAAGGCCTCATCCCCGCCTGACCTCCCTGTGCATGTCATCCTGAGCGAAGGCCGTCCGCCGCGGCGGACGGCCGCAGTCGAAAGCCTGCCCTGAGCCTGTCGAAGGGATCTGCGGTTGCTTTTGTCATCGCTGCGCAGGAATGCGGTCTCGCCCGGCATCGGTTCCGGCGACAACGGCGACCACCATGCCCGCTTCGCCCCCATCGAAAACGAAGAGCGCACCCGTCAGGCGCTACGCGGCATCAAGCAGATGCTGGCCAAAGGCGTGGTGCATGTATAGGCAAAACCCCAGGAAATCGTGTTAGACTTTGGTAGGAATATTTCCTACCGGGACACAGTATGCCATCTGTTGAAAAGGTCAGCATCGCTCTTCCACCGGAGATGGTCTCCATGGTCCGCGACGCGGTTAAAGCGGGAGAATACTCCTCTTCCAGCGAGGTGGTGCGCGAGGCCCTGCGCGACTGGGAACACAAGCGCGCGCTCCGCAAAGCTGGCATCGAAGAGCTGCGCCGCGTCTGGCAACAGGCTTTGGACGATCACTCACCCGGCGTTTCTCCCCACGGCGTCTTCGAGCGGCTTGAACGCAAGTATCGGGCCAATGCAGACGCCGCGGGAGCGCGCTAGGGATGCGCCTGGAACTCTCCCGCTTCGTCGAAAGCGATCTGGAAGCGATTGCCGATTTCATCGCCGAAGAGAGTCCGGAGCGCGCGGTTTTGTTCATCCGCCGGATCTGGCACGCGATTCTCAAGATCGGGGAGCAGCCGTTCCTCTATCAGCTTCGCCCTGAGATTGGCGAAGGCGCCCGGCTGGCCGTCGTCGGCCGTTACCTCGTTCTCTTCCGAGTTGTTTCTGGCGCCGTCCGCATCGAGCGCGTCGTCTACGGCGGCCGCGACCTGCCGCATTTGTTTCAAGGTTCTCAGACCGCGCCATCCGAGTAAACCGAAGACGCAAAGGCGCGTTGTTAAAGTGCCGGATTGTTAGAATTCCGTTGGGTCCCGGCATCGGCTTCGGCGACTACGGCGACCACCACGTCCGCTTCGCCCTCATCGAAAACGAAGAACGCACCCGCCAGGCGCTGCACGGGACTAAGCAGATGCTCAACAAGAGCGCGCTAGTGGGGTAGGCTAGAGGAGATGCAAGCAAAATCGCCTTTCGGGGAAGGCTTCGATCAGTGAATATCCGTACATAGGTGTGAACCAATGAAAACGAGCACCGAACTCAAGCTCCAATTCCGAGACGCGCTTCGCCAATGGTCAGAGACCGAGTTGGAAACTAAGTTCAGCAACTTAAACTCGGCGCAGCAGTCGCGACAAATGATCAAATACTTCGTCTCGGAGGCTCTTGCAAAGCTGCTACCGGGGATAGTGCCGGAAGATGAGGGCGAACTTGAGGCAAGCATCGTCGACGGAGCTGGAGACGGAGGCGCGGACCTCCTATACCGGTCCGACGATGGGCAGGTACTAATAATCCAAGCAAAATACCGCGGCAATGATGTTCCTGAAACCGCCGAGGCAGTGGGTCGGGCTTGCGATTTGCAAAGGCGGCTACTCCTGGGTGTCCAGGGCAAGCAAGACAGCCTGCATAAGGACCTCCTTGAACTGGCCAGTCAGATCGACTGGGATGAAGATACATTTCGGGTCTATTTCATTACAACTGGAAAGACTGGGAAGGCAGTTGAAGACCGGGTATCTCAGGGATTAACCGTCGTCCAGGAGTATCCCGATCTTGTAAGCGATCGAAGCGAGTTCATCTACCTGGACAACGTCGGTCTGAATCTTGAATTACGAGATGCGGTAAAGTCCGCAGACTTCTCTGATAAGAAGATTGTGATCAAAATGGTGCCAGATTCATCGGGCAGCCCGTGGTGCCACTTCGAAACACAGGATCGTGATTTGTATTTAGGCGAAGTCCGTGGAGGCGAACTCGCAAATATTCTACAAGAGAACAAAGCCGCTCTTTTCACAATGAATATCCGTGAATACGTCGGAGACTCGAAGACAAACAAACAGATAATTACGACAGCACTGAACGATCCCGGGAACTTCGAGTATTTCAACAACGGTGTAACAGTAGTGGCTGGCAGGATCACGCCGAACCGTTCTGCTGGTACCCTGACCTGCGAAAAAATGTCAGTCATCAATGGTGCACAAACCGTCAAATCGCTCCTAAAGGCAACGACAAAAAAGAGCGAAATCCACGCAAAGCCACTTAGCCAAGTTCGGGTACTACTTCGGCTGATGTCCTTTAAATACCCCACCGAAGTGCCCTTCGTCGCCGAGGTGACCCGATTTAACAACACGCAAAACGCTCTTATTGACTCCCGCATAATATAGAGTCATTCGGGCCATAAGGAAGCTTGCTTCCAGAAGGCGGCAATCAAACGGGGACGGCGGCGCATGCGGCTCAGAGTGCGGCGCGCGGCTTGGCTCAGTTGCCAATAGTCTTGGGGGCAGACATTGGGCAGCTCGTGCTGCTTCCAGTGGCCCCAGATGTACTCGACCGGGTTCAGTTCCGGCGCGTAGGCGGGCAAGTATTCCTGGTGGATCCAGCCCTGGAGCGAAGCGATGTGGTCCTGCACCATGCGGCTGCGGTGCGCCGGCAGCCGGTCCCAGACTAAGATCATGGGGCGGCGGATGGCGCGCACCAGGGCGTTGAGGAAATCCACCACCTGCGGCGACTTGATGGCGCCGGGGTAGAGACGGAAGTAAAAGTTCCATGCCGTCAGCCCTGCGGCCACCGAGAGCGACTTCCAGTTGAAGCAGTACTGCAGGACCGGAGTGCTGCCCCGCGGCGCCCAGGTGCGCACTCGGTGCGGACGCTGGCTCAGTCCACTCTCGTCGGCCAATACGATTACACGCCCTTCCTGGCGGGCTTTTTTTTAATGGCCGGCCACACTTTTTTCTTCCAAGATTCGACCTCCGCCCGGTTGCGCTCGCGGGCCCGGCCCACGGGCCGCTGCGGACTCCAGCCCAGGGCGATAAGCAGCTTCCAAACGTGGCCGGGATGATAGCGCACGCCAAACTCGCACTTCACTAGGTGGGCGACACGCGGGCAAGTCCACAGCGGGGTTTCGTAGCCCAACTGCTGGGGGCCTTTGAGCAGCAACTTGGCCAACTGCCGTTTCTCTGCGGCGCTCAACAGCGGCTTGCGCCCCGCTCGTCCGGCTTTCTTCACCCCGGCGCGGCCATCGCGCCGATAGGCATTCACCCAGCGATAGACACTCTGCCGGACAACCCCCACCCGGCGGGCAATGGCGGCTTGCGTCTCGCCCCGTTCCCAGAGCCGAATCGCTTCCAGCCGCCGCTTCTCCAAGGCATCGAAATCGCGGCACACTCCACGTGGATTCCCCATGCCTATTTAGACGCCGCGGCTCGAAGATAGGTTGCTATATTATGCGAGATTCAATAAGATCGCCGACTTTCGTAGCAACGACGCCGTACAAAAGGATTTAGCTAGAAAGTTTGGCGAACTGAACCTAAAAGGACGGGACTACGAATACAAGAATAAGAGAAGCGATAAAAAGCGGAACACAATTGCCATAACACTCGAGGATTTTACAAAGGCAGTCTATGCATTCCGATTCGGTCCAGATGACATGTTCGGTGGAACATCGAAACTGTTTGACGGATCAACGAGTGGACTGTATACAAAGGTCTTTGAACAGCCCGACGAGCCTCTTTCGTACCGTCAGTTTGCTCTTTTAGCTGGAACATTCCTCGCCTGTGACTATGTGAAGACATTGTGGGAGAAACACCGAAAACTACTACGCTCCAAGAAACAGACAATGCACCCTGCTCTCGAGCGCAAGGGTTTAATTTACTTCGCAATCGGCGAGCTGATGCGGGAAAGTTACAAAAGACAGAAGCTGGATCTAGATAACGACATAGCGAAGCTTGCGAAGCCGAATGACTGGCTGACCGAACCAGTTAAACAGCCGACTGCATCATTAAGCAAGTCATTTGAAATCTGCTCGAAGGTTCTGAGCCAGCAGTACGACAGTAAGAAGAGTAACTCGAATTTCAAACATCGGAACTGGTTCAGAGATGAGGCGACACTTGAAGACATCCGCAAAGGGCTGGACATTGCGCTTGAATTTGGGTTTCCACCGAAACTCTGGTAGATAATGAGGGAGAGGCCCCGTCCGTAGATCGGCCACCAAGTCTCCACCAGCCGGGTTCCGGCCGCCCCATCCTAGCGCCGCCAGGGTGGGGTCGCACATTTGCCCCTCCGTCAGAGACCCTCCATCTCGGCGGCATGCCCACTCGCCCCACGCCCCTGCTAGACTACCCGCACCATGGCCGATGCGATCTGGAAGGAGTACGAGCTCTTTTGCCCGGTGTGCAACACCCACTTTAAGCAATTAGTCGTGCTGCACAAGGTGCCGAAGAACTTCGACATCACACCCTATCTCGACGGGTTTGTGCAGAGCCACGACCACAAGGCCTTTCAGGAGGCGCAGCAGCAGAAAACACAATCCGGCGGCTCCGGCAACGCGCCGCAATCCTGACTCCGGCCCTTCCGCAGGAAATTTCGCGTCAGGCCAGCCATTGCCGCGCCACCCTATGCCACAAAAATACTTTGTCTTCCCGGATCAAGGGATCTTACTCTGAAGCCCGGTCAATTTGGCCGGACGGAGCCCCACGGGCCAAGCATCTCAACCAAAAGTCATTCCCACGTCCGCCTCGCCAGTGAGACCCGGGAACCGCAAACCTCCGCCCTCCGCACGAAAAACTGGTCCCTGATCTCTGTCCACTGTTTTTGCAGATTATTTCCCCCGCTTGTTGCACAATCATTA
>CAWHUK010000016.1:0-102854 GCA_963832535.1 uncultured Acidobacteriota bacterium | reverse complement strand
GGGCGGAGCCATGAATGATGCTAAGAACGGTCCCTCACGCAGGGAATTTGTTCAAGGGGTAGCCTCCGGCGCGGTTGGAATAGCTGCTGCCGGACTTTGCTCGAACGTTGTTGCCGCTGAGACCACAAAGCCGGTTCCGGCCGGAATCAAAAAGGCCTCGGCCGAGAAGATCACCGTGCTCAATCCCCTGGGAACTCCGCCGGCAGTGAACCTGATACCGATGGCGCCCCCACTGAATACGCTGAACGGCAAAACCATCTACTTTGTGAACGATGGTTTTCTCGGATCGGATAATCTCCTTTATGAATTCATGGATGCGTTCAAGGCGAAGTTCCCAACAACCAACCTGGTGTACAGGAAGAAAGCGGGGAGGGGATTCGCCGCGCAGGATCCCGCTCTATGGGAGGAGATGCATCAAAAAGCCGATGCCATGATCATAGGCTTGGGGCATTGAAGCGTTTGTGCGCCGGCGGTCGTCGGCCTATCGATCGATTTTCAATCCAAGTACAACAAGCCCGCAGTCCCACTTGTGATTTCCGACTTCGCCACACAGGAAGCTGAAGTCGCCACCAGTCACGGAATGCCCGGCCTGCGGATACAATTTTTCCGGGGTCCGGTATGGGGGAAGACGCGCGATCAACTGCGCCGAATGATCGTCGAGGGCAATGATCCGATCACCAACCGGCCGGTTATGCAGGAACTGGTGGAAAAGCTTACCACTCCCTTGACGGATGCAGAAAAGCGAACCGGCGAACTCAAACAGAGCGAGGGGCCGGCCACCTTCACCGATACTCCGGACAACTTGCATCAGATGTTCCTGGAAAAGCGCTGGACCGACTTTCTGCCGGTCGTGCTGCCGACCGAGCAAAGAGTCGAGGAAATGTTGAAGGGAACCAGCCACCTTCCGGAGGAACCTCTAGGTAAGATGACGAACAGCGGCGTCTTTAAGCCCTGGAGCTATCCCGTCAGGACGGCGGCGATCGCCGCGGTGATGGCCGGCTGCAAACCAGAATACCTGCCGCTAATCCTGGCGGTCGGGTCCACCGGTATGGAAGGCGTTTCCGTATCGGACAACGGCTTTGTTTCCGCACTGGTGATCAACGGCGATATCCGCGACGAAATCGGCCTGAATTATGGAATCGGGGCGATGGGGCCCTTTGCCCATGCGAATACCACGATCGGCAGGGCCTGGAACCTTCTGTCGATCAACGGCGGCAATTGCGAGAAGGTTGGCACCACTTATATGGGCACCGTGGGCAACCCCATGAACGCGATCAACATCGTGATTGCTGAGAACGAAGGCGAGTCTCCCTTTGAGCCTTTTTCGGTGCGTTTGCCGGGGAAGGGTTACAAGCGCGGACAGAATATCGTCAACCTGTTCGTCGGCTGGGGCGTCCTTTCCGCAAGGAACTGGAAATACGACGTCTGGCAAGAGGATATGAATTTTCCTCAGATTATCAAGGACATCTTCAACGACCAGAGTCCTTCTCTCTTCGGCGCCTGTGCCGTCCTGAGCCCGCCCATTGCGAACTTTGTCAAAGATGCGGGCTACGACACGGTAGAAAAGTTTACCCAATGGCTGATGACTCCTCCCGAGGGGCAGAAGCCACACTTCCAGAACCCGAATCAGCTCAACATCATCGTCACTGGCGGCACGAACAACGATTACTTCAGCATTGGCGGTTTGGCGTACTTTAGAAGTGTCGAAATCGACCCATGGCGCTAGCGCCACTGACCGCATGAGACTTGTGTCAATCGTTGGGTGGCGCCAGGTCTCCGATTCTTTTATACTCTGGCGAAACGCACAAACCAAAAGTATCTCTTTATTCGGTCAGAGACCTAGCGCAAGATCGTGGGACAATCCACCCCGCCGGGGGGCATGGATTGTCCGATTCTTTTCTTTTCCGGCGATCCGCATAACGGAAGGATCTGGGAATTTGGCGGCTCGGTCGCCGAACGGTCGCGGTTTTCGGTTTCTGGTATATGCCGCCGCAACCATCCCGGCGGCCTAAGGTTTGGTTCTCCAGGAGGATCGCGATGAAAACGGCTTTAGCCTGCATTTTTATCTTAGGTGCAGCAACTCTTCAATCCGCGGGCATTTCGACCGGCAATGCAAGCGCTGTGGACCGTTCCAAGATCAACATCGCCTACAGCACCAATGTGCTGGGCTATTACCTGCCCTGCAATTGCCTCGATGGAGAACAGCTTGGGGGACTCGATAAGAGGGCTGCGTTTCTTAACCAATACAGAAAAGACCACGGCGATGTACTGGTAGTCGATTCGGGAGACCTGTTGAATGAGGATCCGGAGATACCGGAAGACTCTCGCGCAGCGGCCACGCTGAAGGCGGACCTGATAGCGCGGATATACAAGGCCACTGGGATCGATGCCGTCACTCCTGGGGAGCTCGATCTGGTCCTGGGGTTGAAGACCCTTAAGGAACTGGAGAGCAAATATAACTTCCCGTTTGTTGCCGCCAATCTGGTCGACGCGAATGGCAAGCTGATTTTCAAGCCCTATATCATAAAGAAGATTAACGGCAAGACTGTCGGAGTCTTTGGAATCATTGGCGACACTTCCGAAATGGCCAATAGAGTGAACGAAGTTACGGGAGGAGCTGCCACGGTGACCGATTCGTTGAAGGCGGCAGAATCCGTCGTGCAGGAGCTCTCTGGAAAGGTAGATTACCTGGTCGCGTTGACGCATCAGGGAACAACCCGTGATTGGGTCATTGCGAAAAGAGTTAAGGGAATCAATCTTGTGGTCGGCGGCCACGATAAAAAGGCCACAAAAGAGCCGAGTGTAGCCGACAATACTCTGATCGTGCAGGCCGGAGAAAAGGGGGAATATGTCGGCATGCTGCAGATCGCAACCGACAGCTCCAGGACCGCTAGCAACACGCTGGTTCCCTTAGGCGATAGCATGGCCAAGGATCCCAAAGCAGAGGCCCTGATAGGCCAATACAACGAGACGGTTGCTACTCTGTACGGCAATTCCGGCAAAAACAAAGCAGCGCCCGGGAAGGTCTCGATTGGCTCACCGGCGCCCGACTTCACTATCCAGGACGGCGGCCGCACCGTATCCCTGCGCGATTATCACGGCAAGGTTGTGGTCTTGAATTTCTGGGCGACCTGGTGCGCGCCGTGCGTTAAGGAGATGCCTTCGCTGGTGGATTTGCAGAACCGGCTGAAAGACCACATCAGCGTGCTGGCTGTCAGCGTGGATATGAATAGCGCCACTTACCACAGATTCATACGGGACCACAAAGTCACTCTCGTCACTGTGCGCGATCCCGCCCGGAAGAGCAGTACGATCTACGGCGCTTCCCAATTTCCCGAGACGTACGTGATCGACGGCGAAGGCAGGATTCGTCGCAAATTCAGTGGCCCCCAGAACTGGGACGATCCGAAAATCGAGCAGTACCTGGAGAGTTTGTACCGCTAGCGTAATGCCCCGGCAGCAAGGAAAAGATTTGACACAATGACGGGTTTTACTTTAGCTTGGAAATAGATGCAGAGCCTCCGCCATCACGGCCATCACCATCATCACGGGAGATCCATGCCGGCGGACTGCAATGGCCTGAAGTAGACGGCCAGAGAGATCGGAAAGAAACTAGAAGCCCGCCGGCGACTGAAGCCAGCGGGTTTTTTCATGCTTCAAATCAGAATTCAACCTCAAACAGGAAAGAAAATGAGCGAAAAAACAACCACAATCGATTTTGACAAGATGGATGGCCTCGTGCCGGGAATCGTGCAGGATGCGCGCACGGGCGAGGTTTTGATGCTGGGCTTTCTCAATCCCACGAGCTATGCCAAGACGCTGGAAAGCGGGTTTGTAACCTTCTGGAGCCGCACGCGCCAGAAGCTGTGGATGAAGGGCGAGACCAGCGGCAACCGGCTGCGCATAGTTTCGGCCTCGACCGACTGCGACAACGACACTCTGCTGTTCCGCGTGGAGGTGGAGGGCGACGGGCTGGTGTGCCACGAGGGCACGGTGAGCTGCTTTACCAAGCCCATCGTGACGAATGCGGAGGTGAGCCGTGGCTGACAAACTTCGACTGGGAATTCCCAAGGGCAGTTTGCAGGATGCGACCATCGCGCTGTTCAAGCGCGCCGGATGGAATATCTACGCCGACGGCCGTTCGTACTTTCCCTCGATCGACGACGGCGACATCGAGTGCATGTTGATTCGCGCGCAGGAGATGGCGCGCTACGTGGATCACGGCGTGCTCGACGCGGGATTGACCGGTATCGACTGGGTGATGGAGAGCGGGCTGGACGTGACCAGTGTGACCACGCTGACTTATGCCAAGCAGAGCCGCCGCAAGGTGCGCTGGGTGCTGGCCGTGCCGGAATCGAGCGGGTTTGAAAAGGCCGAGGACCTGGAGGGCAAGATCATCGCCACCGAATTGGTAGAGACCAGCAAGCGCTACTTTGCGTCGAAGGGCGTGAATGTGAAGGTGGAGTTCAGTTGGGGCGCGACGGAGGTGAAGCCGCCCATGCTCGCCGACGCGATTGTCGAGGTGACGGAGACAGGCAGCTCGCTCAAGGCCAACCACCTGAAGATCATCGATACGGTGATGGAGAGCGAGACACACCTGATCGCCGGCAAGAACGCGCTGGCAGACCCGTGGAAGCGGCAAAAGATCGACCAGATTGCGCTCATGCTGCGCGGCGCCATCGACGCGCAGTCGCAGGTGGGACTGATGCTCAACGTTAAGCGCGATGACCTCCAGGCGGTGCTCGCCGTTCTGCCTGCATTGACTTCGCCGACGATTTCGCAGTTGAGCGATTCGGAGTGGGTTGCGGTGAACACGATCCTGGAAGAGCGCGTAGCGCGCGATGTGATTCCGCGGCTGAAGACGGCGGGCGGTGCGGGCATCGTGGAGTATCCGCTGAATAAGGTGGTGCTGTAAGCGTAGCGCCGGACTCCAATGCCGGGGTCCCCAACGACAGGTCTTCGTCGTTGGGGTGGAAGGCCGGCTGACGTGCGGGCCTCCAGGCCCGCGCTTCAACCGCATACTAAGGAAGGACCAAGCCTGAGGGAACGATGAAGCTGATCCGGACTACGGGACGAGGCGCGCGGGCCGCGGCGGAAAAGCTGGCGGCGCTGGAACGGCGCGGCGGCGCGGCGTTGGACGCGGTCCTGCCTGTTGTGAAACGCATCGTGGCCGATGTGCGCAAGCGCGGCGACCGCGCGCTGCTCGGCTACGCAGCGAAATTCGATGGGCTCGCAAGGCCAGATGCAATGCGCGTCACGCAGCAAGAAATGGCCGCTGCATGGCAAGCGCTCGATCCTGCAATGCGCCACGCGCTTTCAACCGCTGCCGCCCAGATTCGCGATTTCGCAAGGCTGCAACTGCCGAAATCGTGGAATGCGTCGCCGGTGAAGGGCCTGACAACAGGCCAGCTTGTGCGTCCGCTCGGTTCTGTCGGCTGCTATGTGCCCAGCGGGCGCCATCCGCTGCCCTCCACGCTGCTGATGACGGCAATTCCCGCGCAGGTAGCGGGCGTCGAGCGGATCGTTGCGGTTTCGCCCAAGCCCGCGCCGGAGACGCTTGCCGCGGCGCATCTGCTTGGGATTAACGAGTTCTACCGGCTGGGCGGCGCGCATGCAATAGCGGCGCTCGCTTATGGAACCGCATGCGTTCCACGCGTAGACAAAATTGTGGGTCCGGGCAATCTCTACGTGACTGCGGCGAAACGCATGGTCGCCTTCGACTGCGCCATCGATATGCTGGCCGGGCCGACAGAGATTGTCGTCACCAGCGAGCGCGGAAATGCGACAGACATTGCGAGCGACCTAGTGGCGCAGGCAGAACACGATCCGGAGGCTCTGGCGATTTTTGTCACCACGCGCGAGGATCTGGCTAGAGAGGTAGTGGCCGAGGCAACAGAGCGCAGCCGCGAGAATGCCGCGGCGCGCGAAACGCTCCGCCGCAATGGAATCGCAATTGTGGCAGCGTCAGTTGAAGAGGCGCGGCAGATCACGAATCGCCTTGCGCCAGAACACCTGACGGTGGATGCCGCGAGCGATCTGAAATGGGTGCAGAATGCCGGCTCGGTGTTTGTGGGACGTTGGTCCTCGCAGCCCATGGGCGACTACATCTCCGGGCCAAACCATACGCTTCCCACGGGCGGCATGGCGCGGGTGCGCGGGGGATTGAGCGTGAACGATTTCGTCAAACTCATCACTGTGCAGGAGTACACGGGGCAGGGCATGATGGCTTTAGGGCCTATGGCAGCGTTGCTGGCTGAGGCCGAAGGGCTTGCGGGCCACGCCGAGGCCATCCGCACGCGATTGCCACCTGCGGTGGGGCGGACGCGGCTTACGCCGCAGCAGGGCATAGGCAAACACCGACATAGGAGGCCCCGTGGCTGAAAGTGTTTCCACAGTGATTCCCACGCCGCGCGCACGCGTGCAGGCCATGAAGGGGTATCACCCCCCACTCGGGAGCCGCGACCGGCTGCGCCTCGACTTTAACGAGAACACGCTGGCCTGTTCGCCAAAGGTGCGCGAAGTGCTTGGGAGGGTTTCCGCTGTCGCGCTCACGCGCTATCCCGAGCGCGAGCCGGTGGAGGCGTTCGTCGCCTCGCACCTGGGTCTGCGCGCGGAGCAAGTTGCGCTAACGAATGGCGTGGATGAAGCGATTCACGTGCTCTTCGAGACCTTTCTCGAAGCCGGTGACGAGTTGCTGCTGCCAGTGCCTACCTACACCATGTACGAGGTCTATGCTTCCGCAACAGACGCGCGCGTGGTGACCATCGAGGCCGCTGACGATCTGCAGTTTCCCTTCGAGCGATTGCTGGCGGCGATCACTCCGCGAACCAAAGTGATTGCAATTGCCAATCCGAACAGCCCATCGGGCTCGGTAGCCACGCGCGAGCAGCTTGTGGAGTTGGCGCGGCTGGCGCCGCAAGCGGTGCTGCTGGTGGATGAGGCCTACTTTCATTTTTGCGGCGAGACGGTGATGGACCTGATTGACGCCATGCCCAATCTGGTAGTGGCGCGAACCTTTTCGAAGGCCTACGGACTGGCGGGATTGCGGCTGGGGCTGCTGGCCGGACCCCCAGAGCTGATGCGCTGGGTGCGGCGCGTGCTGTCGCCGTATAGCGTGAACTCGCTTGCCCTCGCGTGCCTGCAGACGGCGATGGAAGACACGGCGTATCTCGACTGGTATGTGGCTGAAGTGCTCGCGGCGCGAAGTGAATTCGAAACAGCGCTCGATGCGGCCGGAGTGCGGCGCTGGCCCAGCCGCGCAAATTTTATTCTTGTTGAAATTGGCCCGCGGCACGCAGAGTTCGTGCACCTGATGCGCGCTGCGGGTGTGCTGGTGCGCGACCGCTCCAGCGATCCGGGCTGCGACGGCCGCGTGCGCATCACGATTGGGACGCGCGAGCAGATGAAACAGGCTGTTTTGGCGCTGAACCAAACTCTGGCCGCGCTGAAAGCCGGAGGCGAAGATCGATGACGACGAGAACGATGACGACCGGGAAGAACGGGAAGTCCGGCAGGCGTACTGCAACCGTTGCGCGCATCACCACGGAGACGCGCATCGAGCTTGAGCTTGCGATCGAGGGGCAAGGGCGCTACAACATCTCCACCGGCATTCGCTTCTTCGATCACATGCTGGAGCTGTTTACGCGGCACGGCGCGTTCGATCTGGCGCTCAAGTGCGACGGCGACCTGGACGTGGATCAACATCACACGGTTGAAGACGTGGGCATCGCGCTGGGTGAGGCCTTTGACCGGGCCTTGGGTGACAAGCGCGGCATTCTGCGCGCCGGATATTTTGTGATGCCGATGGACGAGACGCTCGCAATCGCGGCCGTGGATCTGAGCGGGCGTGCGGCCTTTGCAGTAGACACGAAAGTGCGTGCGCGGCTGGTGGGCGATTTGCAGACGGAGCTGGTGACGGATTTCTTCGAGGGCTTTGCGCGTGGCGCGCGGGCCAATGTGCACGTGAAGACGATGTACGGGCGTTCGAATCATCACAAGATCGAGGCGATTTTCAAGGCATTCGCGCGAGCGCTACGCGTGGCCTGCTCGCGCGACAAGCAACTGGGCAAGATGCTGCCGAGCACGAAAGGGCTGCTTTGATGCGCGTCACCGTGATTGACTACAAAGCCGGCAACCTGACGTCGGTGTTGAAGACTCTGCGGCATCTGGGCGCGGAGACTGTGGTCACTGATAGCGATTTGTCGCTCGTCGAGACCGCAGAGCAAATTGTATTGCCGGGAGTTGGGCATTTTGCGGCAACTGTGAGATTGGATGCGACAGGGCTGACCGGCGCCATTCGCTCGAGCGTTGCGCGTGGCGTGCCGTTTTTGGGGATTTGCGTGGGCATGCAGTGGCTCTATGCGGGATCGACGGAAGCGCCCGAGCAGCCGGGCCTGGGACATTTCGCCGAATCGTGCACGCGCTTCAAGGAGAGCACGGAAAAAGTACCGCATGTGGGATGGAATTCGCTGGAAGTGCGTGCCAGAGATGGGATCGCCCCGCGGCTGCTCGCTGGTGTCGAGCCGGGCGAGTATGTCTACTTTACGCATTCCTACAAAGGCCCCGTAACCGCCGATACTGCGGCCGTCACGTACTACATCGAACCGTTTGCCGCGGCCGTGGAGCGCGGCAACGTGATGGGCGTGCAGTTTCACCCGGAGAAATCAGGCGAGACGGGGCTGAAGATTTTGCGTAATTTTCTCGCGTGGCAGGCAAAGGGGGCCGCATGCTGACAAAACGCATCATTGCTTGCCTCGACGTGCACGCGGGCCGCGTAGTGAAGGGCGTTCAATTCGTCGATCTTGTCGATGCGGGCGATCCGGCGACGCAGGCGGCGCGCCATGCGCGCGAAGGCGCGGACGAGATTGTGCTGCTTGACATTACTGCGACGCACGAGCGGCGGCAGACGCTGCTCGATACGGTGCGGCGCACGGCGCTGGAGTTGTTTGTTCCTTTTTGCGTGGGCGGAGGCATCAAGTCGGCGCGCGATGCGGAGCAGGTGTTCGAGGCGGGCGCGGATAAGGTGAGCATCAACTCCGCGGCGCTGGCCGATCCCACACTCATCAGCGACATCGGGCGTAGCTTTGGCGCGCAGGCGGTGGTGGTTGCGATTGACGCGAGGCGCGATCCCGAAGCCGCCGATCCAGTACGCGATGCGCAGGTCTACGTACAAGGAGGGCGGCGCCCGGCAGGCCGAAGGGTTGTGGAGTGGGCGCGCGAAGCCGAACAGCGCGGCGCGGGCGAGATTCTGCTTACGTCAATGGACGCCGACGGGACGCGCGCAGGCTTTGACTGCGATTTGACCGCGGCGGTTAGCGAGGCAGTCGGGATTCCCGTGATTGCGTCGGGAGGCGCGGGAACGGTGGCGCACTTTGCCGACGTGTTCGGGCGCGGACGCGCCCACGCGGCGCTCGCGGCAAGCATATTTCATTTCGGCGTGAAAAGCGCGCGGTCGCTCAAAGAAGAGCTTGCGCAGGCCGGCGTTCCGGTGAGGCTGCCATGCTGATTCCTTCAATTGATTTATTGGGCGGGCGCATTGTGCAGTTGGTGCAGGGCGAAAAGCTGCGCCTCGCCTTCGACGACTTTGAGTATTGGATTGAGAAGTTCGCGCGCTTTCCGCTGGTGCAGTTGATCGATCTGGATGCGGCCATGCGGCAGGGCGACAACTCGGCGCTGGTGGAGCAGATCGCCAAGCGGCTGCCGTGCCAGGCGGGCGGCGGAATCCATTCCATCGAGCGTGCGCGGCAAGTGCTGGACGCCGGTGCGAAACGAGTGATTATCGGGTCGGCCCTTTTTTCGGGCGGCGGCACGGTGAATACCAATTTTGCCGCGGAACTTGCCGGGAGCGCAGGCGCGGAGCGCGTGGTGGCCGGGATCGATACGAAGAGCGGGCGCATTGCCGTGAAGGGTTGGAAGGCGCAGGTCGAGCTCACGCCAGACGAGGCGATTCCGCAGCTCGAACCTTACGCTGCCGCATTTCTCTACACCCATGTGGATGGCGAAGGATTGATGAAAGGTTTTCCTATTGAAGCGGCCGCGCGGCTGCGCAAGCTGACGAAGCGGCAGCTCATTGTGGCGGGCGGAATTCGCAGCCAGCAGGAGGTGGACGCGCTGGATGCTCTGGGCGCAGACGCGGTGGTGGGGATGGCGGTGTACACGGAGTTGCTGGCAGTGTGAACAAGGCAGCAAGTTAGCGAGCTAGCAGGCGCGGGATCGCCTCAGGCGGCGGCGTTGGAGATGATTGGCTACGGCAGACGGTTGAGTAGCCTACAATGAGGGAGCCCACGGTTGCTTAGGGCTGAACCCCATGATACGAGTCGGATACCCAACCACAATCTCAGCCGATTTGCTGCGCGATTTTCCCGACGGAATCGAACTGATCCCGGTGTCGGAAAAATTGGATCACGACATCGAGATCGAAGTCTGGATTCCAGATCCCTACTCGACCAAGGCCATACGCGCTTGGCCGCGGTTGCGCGGCGTGAAGCTGGTGCTGTCGATGATGGCGGGGACGGAGTGGATTCCGCCGGTGGTGGGGCCGCACGTAACCATTTGCAATGCGCACGGCGCGCACAATATCTCCACGGCAGAGTGGACGCTGGCGGCGATTCTGGCGATGCTGAAGTATTTTCCGTTGTATCTCGACATTCAACGGTCGGGCGTGTGGAAGCGGCGGTTTGAGGCCACCGCCCATTACGCGGCGATCACGGGTTCCACGCGCGCCGAGTATCCGCCGGTGATGAATGAGGAGCTGACCGGGAAGACCGTGCTGCTGGTGGGGTACGGGGCCATCGGCAAAGAGATCGAGCGCATGTTGGCGCCGTTCGATGTGGAAATGTTGCGCGTAGCGCGCAGTGAGCGCACCGAGCCGAAGGTTCATGCCGTAAGCGAACTGGACAGCCTACTGCCGCTGGCCGAGGTGGTGGTGTTGATTCTGCCTGGCAGCGCAGAGACGCGCGGGCTCATCGGCAGCCGACAGCTTGCGCTGATGCGGCAGGGCACGCTGCTGGTGAATGCCGCGCGCGGGCCGATTGTAGATACCGATGCGCTCGTGGAGGCGCTCAAGTCGGGCAGGATTCGCGCCGCGATAGACGTGACCGAACCCGAGCCGCTGCCCGAAGGGCATCCGCTGTGGAGCTGCCCCAATCTTTTGATCACGCCGCATGTCGGCGCATCGACGCCGCAGTTTTCGCCACGCGCGCTGCGTGTTGCGGCGGACGAGCTAAGGCGCTACATAAACGGCGAGCCTTTGCATAACGTGGTGCAGGCGGCGGTTTAAGCAGCCACGGCGGCGCGGCGCCAGTCGCGCAAGCCGAGGATGGCGAGCGCGACGAGTCCGGCATAGAGCACGGCCGTGAGCAAAAGATCTTTGTAGATGTACTCGCCGATGTAGATGGTGTCCACTACAATCCAGAGCCACCAGTTGGCGATGTGCTTGCGCGCCCCCCACCAACTGGCGACGAGCGAATAGCTGGTGAGTGCAGCGTCGAGATGAGGCAATGCGGCGTGCATGCGAACGGCGAGCAGGCCAAGCAGAAAACTTCCCGCCGCGCCCGCGGCCAATGCAAGCAATAGATTCATGCGGGGAAGCGGAACGATGCGCACCTTGCCCTCCGCGCGAATGCCGCGCCACCAGTGCCACCAGCCGTAGAGCGTGAAAACAACGAAAAACACCTGCAGCAGCGCGTCGGAATAAAGCCGCGCCTGGTAGAAAACGGCAAGATAAAGAAAATCTGCAAGCAGCACCACGGGCCAGCAGATGAGCAGCCGCTTGGTGGTGAGCCAGATGCCGAGGGAGGTAATCACGAAACCCGCAAGCTCAACCGCATGCGAAGCGATGTAGTTCGTTATTGCGGCCCAGATCATGAATTGGCTTCTTTCTGCGTGCGGTGCGAGCTGGGGCTCGTGCGGCGCTGCAGCGCATCGGCGCGGCGGCGCAGAAATTGGGTCAGCCCGCGGCCGGCTGCGCTTTGGAACCAGCGCGCGTGGCCGACGAGCCAGCCGTCGTAGGCCAAAGCGGCTTTTTCTTCAGAGTGCAGCGGGCCGAGAAAGTAGTCGGCCTCAGACAACGCGAACTCCGCGTGGCAGAGAGCGGTCATGGGCGGGAGCGCCGCAGACTCTTCAGAAGAGAGCGGGCGGAAGGATTCATAACCGTCGAGGAACGCGCCAAGATGGTCGAAGTGAATCGGCACGGCATTGGGGTGTGCGGGATGGTTCACGAGCATGAGCCACTCAACGATGTTGCGCTCGATGGCGTTGGCGATGTCATGGACGGCGCTCGTACGGTCGGCGAGGCCGAAGTCGATGATGGCCGTGGCGCGCGCCGTGGTATCGGATTTGGGTCCCGCATCGCTCCAGAAAAGATTGGAAGCGTGGAGATCGTTGTGAGTCCAGAGGGGGGCGAGCGCGGGCAGGTGCGGCGCGAGTTCGGCGTGAAAGGGCGTGAGCAGATCGAGGGCCTCATCGGCGCAGGCGCGGACAGCGGCGTGGTTGGCGAGCGACGGACGGGCTGCGAGATAGTTTTCCATCTCCGAGGCCGGGTCCTGCGCAGCGAAGATCGTAAAGCTGGCGACCAACGGGCGCGGCTTGCGCGGCGGAGCGGCGAATCCGCGGGCGGCAAGATGGAGGCGCGCGAGCGCCTGGCCGGCGGAATGCGCGTGCACCGCGCTGCGAAAAGGCGTCCAGGAAATTGCATCTTCGTAGAGATCGATTCCCGCAGGCGTTTCGTGCACCTCGTAGGTCCACTCGCTCGATTCAATTGCGGTTTCGCCCGCTGCTGAGGCGAGCACGCGCGGTACGGGCGCGCCGCGAGCGAGCAGATGCGCGAGAAATCCGTGCTCTTCGAGTAATCCTTCGCGATCGCGCACCGAGCGGTGATGGCGCTTGATGAAGACTTGACCAGTGCGCGTGGCGACGACACTGGCCGCGGAAAAGGGGCGTGGGCTTACGGAGAGAATTTGCGTTGGCTCGCCAAGCGCCGGAAATTGAACCAGAAGCGCGCGCAACTCGGCGAGCGTGAGCGGTGACCAGTCGGGCTCGACCAGCGTGCCGTCCATGCCGTGGGCTTTTGCGGATGCAGTCATCGCGTTCCGTATCTGCGGGTCGGGAGACCCGCACGACAGCCGGTCTACCATCCAAGAAAAAGAGACCGCTTTTTGGGGACCCCGGCCTGGAGGCCGGCGTTACATCTTCATAGCTCTCAAAACGTGTAGTGGGCGGCGAGGCGCACGGTTGGCGGCGCGCCCAGCCAGACAAATGTGTCGCCGTAGCTGGCGCCGGTGTCGGACCAGTAGCGTTTGTTGGCGATGTTGTCGGCGTAGATGCGGAACGTGACGCGGCCCTGCTCGCCGCCGGGCGTGTAGCGCGCGCCCAGGTTGAAGAGATTGTAGCTGGGCACGCTGACTTGATCGTCGCGCGTGGCCTCTTTGCGCGTGGTGAAGCTCCAGCCGGGCATCAGGTGCAGGCCGCGCACGCGGGGCACAGTGAGATCGGCAAAGAGATTGGTGTGCAGATGCGGCACGTTGATCACTTGCTTGTTATCGAAGGTGGGCGTGCCGGTATCGGTGGAGATGGCGTTCATGGCCGCGGCCGAACCGTTCAGCCGCAACCAGTTGGCGGCTTTGCCTTCGGCGCTGAGTTCGACGCCGTTGTGGGTTTCGCGGCCTTCGCGAAACAAAGATCGCCGGCGCGACAAATCCGCTGGCCGGCAAAGCCATCGGGGGCTTAATACCTTGGGATAGAAGAACGGCGCGCGCATGTGGAAGAACGCAGTGGTGAGCAGAATGCGCTGGCCGGGCTCGTATTTTGCGCCGATCTCGGCCTGGCGCGTGAAGAATGGCGCAGAAACTGACTGCCATTGTCGGCCCAAAACGGCGCCTGCGGACCGAGCGAGAGCATCACGCCGTAGTTCGAGTAGAGTGTGAGGTTCTCGACGGGGTTGAAGGTGACGGCGAATTGCGGCAGCCAGACGGGCTTGTCGGTGTTGGTGGGTCGGGGTGGTCGGGACTGTGTGGCCGTGAGCGAGTAGTTGTGGTCGCGCAGGGAATCGTAGCGGCCGCCGGCGATGAGTTGGATGCGGCCGGGAAGATGGATGCGGTCCTGCATCACCCCGGAGGATTGATGGCTGTCTTCCCAGAGGCGGCGCGGGCCGGCGGATTGCGAGCGGGACTCTCTGATGGGAACGGGCGCGATGGGCTGATAGATATTTGCCGAGCCGACGTAGGTGTAGACCGCGCCATCCTGCACGATGCCGCTGGGATCGTAGGGTTCTGGACGGTGTAAGAACCCGGCTGCTGCACGCTGCGCAGAAAAACCTCGCCACCGGCTGTGAGGTCCTGCGTGACGATGCCGGTGCGGATGTGGCCGGTGATCATGGCTTCGGCCTCGGCGTCGATGCGCAGCTCGCCGGGGTCGCGGTAGTCGTAGATGTCATAGCGTCCCGTCCGGGCAGAAGAAATACGCGGGTGCGTCGGGCGCGCCGGGACAGTCCACGTTGCCACTCGCTTCGTAATGGCGTGCCGTAGGCGTAGATCACGTTGTCCTGAATGAGCGAGTGGCTGAAGCTGGCGGCGGCAAAGGCGAGCCACGAGGGCGAGAATGTGTGATCGAGGCGCGCGTCGGTGTTGAAGGTGTCGTAGGTGTCGGGAGGGCCCCAGGGCTGATCGCCCAGCATCGTCGAACGGTAGATGCGGTTGATGTCGGGCAGCGTTGTGCCGCCGAGGAGTTGATAGCCGCTGCCGTCGCGCTCGGTTTTGTGCTGGTACTCGAAGTCGCCTTTGAGCATCGTCGCTGGGTTCAGCTTCCAGTCGGCCGCGCCCGCGCCCACTGCGCGCCAGCCATTGGTGTCGTTCATATAGGGGACGATTCTTTCGCCGGCAAGATTGAGGCGCGCGCCCACCTGCTTCCGGCTGCCGAAGAGATGGCCGAGATCCACGGCGCCGTAGGCCGTGCCGCGATGATCGGTGGCAAGATCGAGGGCCTGGATGTTGGCCGGGCGCTTGGTCACGTAGTCGATGAGGCCGCCGGCCGAAGCAACGCCGCTCTCCACGGAGGCAATCCCACTTGAGGATCTCGACGCTCTGCTTATTTTCGAGGGGCACATCCTGCTCGCCGGCGATGGTCATGCCGTTGATTTCGAGTCCCGTGGCGAGATCGAGAGGAAAGCCGCGAATCTGATAGACGCCGTAGTAGCCCACGGGCACGTAATCGTCGCCGACGGAGGCGTCGTTCTGAATCACGTCGGAGAGCAGGCGCGAGACCTGGTCGCTGAGCAGATCGCGCGTGATGACGGTAGGCCGAGAGCGGCGCCTCTTTCAAGCGGCTCGCCGCCCAGCGTGCCCACGGTGACGGACTCGGGAAGATAGTTGTCCTCCACTTCGCCGTGGACGATGACGGTGGTGGTGACGGGAGCCGGTTTTTGCTGCGCCGGGGCGGGGGTTTGCGCGTTGGTTTGCGGAGCCGGAGCCGGGTTCTGCGGCGTCTGCGGCGCGGTTTGCGCGGCTGCAGGCACGGCAAGACAGCCAATGAGCAGAAAGACACTGGCCAGCGAGTTGCTGGTGCGGCGGAAGGATGACGATGAGTGGCTGGCGATTGCTGCGGCTGCTGGCATGGACTCCCCTTGCTTCAAAAATCCGTGAAACAAAGGAGCCCAGGTTGCGCTGTGAGGAAAAGGGCCGCTCGGCTACGAAAGCTTCCCACGCCGGTATTATCCGGATCGGGTTCGAGGGTATTTCTCAGCCCCACAACTGGTGGAGCACCCCTGTTTCAATAACACGATTGAAACACTTCGGGC
Organism: uncultured Acidobacteriota bacterium; assembly: GCA_963832535.1. Classification (GTDB taxonomy): domain Bacteria; phylum Acidobacteriota; class Terriglobia; order Terriglobales; family Acidobacteriaceae; genus Telmatobacter. Next base: position 87,064 of record CAWHUK010000016.1, on the reverse strand, counting down.
ATGGGGATGGCAAATCGGAGCGCTTGACGGAGCGGCTATCGCCTGCGCGGATGCGTCTGGGCAGCCATTTCGGCAACGGTGGAACCCGAGAGAACGGCGAGCATGGCCCGCTGCGCCTCGACCCAAACCGGATTCGCGGAACAGTACGTTTTTCTCGCGCAGGAACGGCCGGGAACCATGCAGACGTTGAGGCAGATGGCGCCGTCGATAGCCTCAATCACTTCAAGCATGGATGCCACGCGGCCGCGCGACGAGATGCGAAAACCGCCAGCCTGCCCCCGCTGCGAGGAGATGAGCCCGGCGTGAGCAAGGGCCTGCAAAACTTTCGAGAGGAAGCTTTCCGGCGCGCCCGTGGCCTTGGCCAGCGCGGGAAGCGAGACGCGCCCGTTGGCGGCCGGCACGGCTAGCTGAATCATTACGCGGACAGCATAATCGGCGGCACGCGTGAGTTGCATCGAGGAATTGGGTCTCTTCATTAACTTTTCCTGACGAGGAATATCAGAACGGCCAACGGGCTGCCTAACGAATTATGTCACAGGTCGCTTCACAGACCTCACGCTCGATGGCTAGCGGCCGCTGCCGAAGATGCTCAGCGGACGCGGAACGCGCCAACAAATGACGTTGGGCAAGCGGCAGCGGTTGCAACAGCGACGCGATGGGCCTATCTTCGGTGTACGCAGCGGAGCCCGCAGGATGCATTCTCTGCCGCATGAAAGGAATCCCGCCATGCAGCCTGCAAGTACGCGCCGGGAAGGTTTGCGAGTGGGGGTGGCCCGTGCAAAACTCCGCCAGAAGCGCATACAATTCTAAGTGCGATGGGTAAAAACAAGGACAAAACGTTCGAGGTGGCCTGCCCGGACTGCGGAGCCATGCTCAAGATCGATGGCTCGACCGGCCTGGTGGTGAGCCACACTCCTGCGCCACGCAAGCGGATGTTCGAGGACCTGGAGACAGCGGCCCAGGCCATGCGCGAGCACGGCGAGCGAACCGAGTCGATCTTCCGCCAGAGCGTGGACGCCGAAAAGAACAAAGCCGATCTGCTTGAGAAGAAGTTTGCCGAGGCGATGCGCAAGGCCAAGGACGCACCCACGCCCGAGGGCAAGCCTTTGCGCGAGATCGACTTGGACTGAAGGCCGCGCGGCCGTAATTCCGCAGTTTTCCACCCCGGCGCTTGAAGAAAAATCGGCGCCGCGCCGGGTTTCCGAGCGATACTCTACACGGCCCGATCGCACATCTTGAGATTCGGCTTGTTGCTGGGTGCCACAGCGGCCGAATCAGGCATCTTAGAATATTTGAAAGACGCTGTCGGCAAGAGGCTTCCCGTACCGCCGGATCGCGGTTGGGAACGCAAGGAGGGATCATGGTGGTTGTGCCGCTATCTCAAGCAGCAAACGGGGTAGAGAACGATATGGGCGACGCACCGCGCGCCAAAAGTTCCATACCTTGGATCCGGTATGCGGGGGCGGGCACCCTTGCCGCCAGCGGCGCCTTGCTGGCAACCGGCAAGCGGCGCGCCGGACTAGTGGCGGCCGTGGCCGGCACCGTGCTGGTCATGATCGACCAGCAAGAAGTTGTGAATGCCTGGTGGAACGCGCTCCCCGGCTATCTCGAAGAGATCCAGGGATTCCTCGGCCGCGCGCAGACCGCGGTGGAAGACCTCTCGGCCCAGGGGCAGAAGCTGCGGCGCGTGCTGGGCAAGTAGGCGCCGCTTAATTCTTGCGCTCGACCAGATAGCGGGCGACCGCTTTCAGCCCGTCGGCGCGGCTCCCGTAGGGCGCGAGGGCGGCGAAGGCCTCTTCAATCAACTGCGCGGCGTCGCGCACGGCTCTGCTCAATGCCGTAGACGGCGGGCCAGGTGGCTTTTTCAGTGGCTTGATCCTTGCCCGCGGTCTTGCCCAGCGTGGCGGAATCGGCGGTCATATCGAGCACATCGTCGGCGATCTGGAAAGCAAGGCCGGCTTTGCGGCCGAAGCGGTCGAGCCGCGCCACATCGTCGGCGTCGGCTCCCGCGTAGACGCCGCCTGACACCACGCTAACGCGGATCAGCGCGCCGGTCTTGGCGCGATGGATGGTTTCAACCAGCTCCGGTGTGGGCTTCAGGTGTTCGCTTTCAAGGTCCAGCACCTGGCCGCCGATCATGCCTTCCACGGTGCCCACGGCGTTGGCGACGAGGCCGATGATCTGCACCGTAGCGGCGGGCGGGCATTCAAGCCCGGCCAGCACCTCGAAGGCGCGGGTTTGTAGCGCGTCGCCGGCCAGGATGGCGATGGCCTCGCCGAATGCCACATGGCAAGTGGGCTTGCCGCGGCGCAGGTCGTCGTTGTCGAGGGCCGGCAGATCGTCGTGGATAAGCGAGTAGGTGTGGAGCATCTCGAGTGCCGCGCCCAGCCGCTCAATGCCCTTCGGTACCGCACCAGCGATTGCGACAGCCGCCTGCATCGCCAGTACCGGCCTGAGCCGCTTGCCCCCGGCAAACACGGAGTGGCGCATGGCGCCGTGGATCGAGGCTGGTACGGTTTCCACGCCGGGAATCAGCGCCTCCAGTGCGCGTTCGGTCAACTCCGCGCCCTCTTGAATCAGCGATTTTACGTCCGAAACCATTTCTTTCATGTTAAACGAGAACCTTTGCGCCTTCGTTGAAGTAAACATAGCACTGCGAGCAGCAATACACTCGTGCCGCTAATCCAGCGCCCGGCAACCACGTCTGGAGGGTTGACCCAATCCACAGTCAGCTCGACCGGACCTTGCGGAACCGGCACGGCGATCAAGCCGTCGTCGCGCCTGGGCATTGTGGTGACGAGTTGCCCGTTCACCGCGGACGCGCCAGGCAGGGTAGCTCAACAGGCGCAGCACGAGATAGCCGGAATGCGGGATTGTGGCGCGAATCGTACGATACTCGGGATTGGGCTCGGGATTGGTGCGCGCGCCGTTGACGGTTGTGAAAGTAGCCTGGCAATTATTTTCGTCGGCGCTCCACACCGGATTGCTGTCCGGGTTGTCCGCGTCCGCCTTTCCCAATACGGCCGAGGGATCGCTCACCAGACATGCGTCGGGCAGCCCCGTGGCGATGCTCGAATCATCGGCTCCGGGCGGCTCGTACTCGTACATGCCTTCAAAACCCGCCCCGGCGTGATAGGCGCTGAGCATTGGCGCCACGGCGTCCTCGTCGTCGCAGACCTGAAAGAAGTAAGTCCCCGCGAACACAGTGGCCGCCAGAAACCATGCCCCGCACCCAGCCAAAACCACCGCGCGAGCCCGCCGCCCCACCTGCCACACCGCGGCAACAAAGAAGATCGCCATCGGCGCTTCCACCGCTTCAAGCAAGCGCCAGGGATACTGCAGAAAGTGCATCTCGGGCAGCAGATTCCACACCGGCCGGGAAACAGGGAGCATAAGAAATAAGGCCGCAATGGGGATGGCCGCCAGGGGAATCCACCAGCGGCCTGACCCTGTGCTTTTCTGGCCTGTGCTTTTCTGCGCAGGAAGCGTGCCGCGCCGCCAACCGATGACGATTCCGGCGATAGCCACGGCGATCATGGATGTCGGCAACCCACGAGGCCTGACGCAGAACCGCGTCGTGCACTGCAAGCAGCGGGTTGGCGTGCCGCGCAAACAACCAGTTGTTCTCAAAGTTGTAGCCGGGGTCCTCGGTCGCCTGCCGGATGTCGACCCAATGCCGTTCCAGCGCGGCGGGGAGCCAGTAGATCGCGGCGAGCGCTAAACCAAGCGGCGTGGCCAGCGCGGCGCGCAGCACCGGCGCCCACGTTCTCTTCACCAGAGCGGCGAGCAGTGCAACGCCTGCCAGCAGATAGGTGGCGATTACGGCCAGAGGAAGATTCGAGAACCAGCATGCGGCGAGCATGACGGCGAGCAGCGCCGTTGAGCCGTCGAAAATGCGGACCGCAAGCGGTGCCCGGCGCGCCAAAGATGCACCAGGGTACCGGTCGCGCAGCGCAAACAGGAGCAGCAGCGGCAGCAGGACTCCGCCCGCAAACTCAGGAAATGCGGAGCGCTCGTACGCAGTGAACAGCGCAAAGCCGGAGAAGAGCGCAACGCACCCGGCCAGCGTGGCGGGCGCATCGTCGAATGCTTCCAGCGCCAGCGCTCGCGTGGCCAGCCCAGTCCCGGCCAGCGTGAGGAAGGTGAGCACGATGGGCGCAAAGTTCCACGGAAAGATCGCTCCCAGCGCCGCGCCCAGCATCCACGTCAGCGGAGGATAGAAGACAAAGCGCGGTTCGCCGGCGCCGTAATTGGGGCTCGGCGCCCAGTGCGGATAAGGAATGCCGTGACGCCATGCATTTACGCAGTCGAGCCACGAGACGAGGTGAACGTCGAAGTCGTGGCCGCAGGAGTTGCCGCGCACGAACTGGGGCACAACGGCCACCGCCGCGGCGAAGAGGATGAGCGCCGGCCCCCAATGCTTGCGAGGGAGAAATCCGGACGTTCGGCTCATGGCTGGCACAATTACGCGAATCGGCAGACCCTAGGTCTATGACAACATGAATTCGTACATTTGTATCCCGGTATCCCAGGTCTCAAAATCGAGATCTCCACCCCACGGACCAAGGCCCGTCCGTGGGGGCCCCGGACTGGGGCACCCCAGGTGGTGCAAAATCAAGTTGTCAAAGACCCTAGTTCCATTGCACACTGAGCGGCTTCCGCGGGGGTATCCGTCGATAAGGATACTTGCCCTTGCCGAGCATGAGACCACCGCACACGATGGACCCGTCAGGCACCGCAAGCAACTTGCGAAGGGGATCGTGAATGGCGGCGATGCGCGTCAAAAACCCAGCCCAACAAGCGCCCAGGCCTCGGGCCTCGGCTGCCAGTTCGAGGAAGGTGAGTGCTATTGCGGAATCTTCCTTGCTCCAGCCGTAATCCTGCGGAGCGCAGGCGACAACCACAGTGGGAGCGCCACGCAGAACAATGTCGTACCCCTCGTCCCACCGCTTCAAGAACCCCGGAGTCGGCTCCCGCGGATCGCGCGCCCTTCACTGTTTCCGCGGACAACGCATGCACGTTTGCCTTGCCTTCCACGACGATCCAGTGCAGTTTTTGGGAATTTACTGCGGTTGGGGCTCGCCGCGCCACATCCAGCAGGGCCTCAAGAACCTCCCTGCCTACCGGCTCATCTTTGAACTCCCGGACAGACCGGCGGCTCATCAAAAAGCCATCAATAAGCGCCGGCGCAGGCAGTTCTTTGGGCGCGGGCAGAAAGGGCTCATCGGGCAATTCGGCGTGAGTGAGCGCATCGCAGGTGCAGACCGCAGCACAGTGACCGCAGAGAAAGCACATGGACTCGGGAACCTCTGCTGGATATCCATCTTGATCGAGAGCAAGCGCGCCGGCCCCACAAACCTCCACGCAGGCTCCGTCCTGAATGCAAAGACTTTTGTCCACGGTTATTCGGCTCATGAGCAGAGTCCCTCCTGAAGTTGATCGATTTATATTGATGGAAGTGTAGCACGATGGTCGCTACCTTATGGCAGCAAGCGCAACGTGTGGCTGGTTTGCGCCGCGACCGCTGCCGGTGTGAAGGGCAGCGCAAAAGTTGTGCCGCCATACCATGCGTTCCACTGGTCGCGGAAGTAGGGACTCAGGGGGTTGCCGCTCTCGCCCAGCACGATGTTTTCCGTCGAACCATCGATATTGCTCCAGTCCATGGTGAAGCGCTGCGAGGGCCCGAGGCTGCGGCCGACCTGCTTCACCGTGGTGGCATCGCCGCTTTGCGGCTGCGGTCCGGTTCCGGCTACGCGGCCAATGAGAGGAAGAAACTCGGCCAGCGGATGCTCAATATCGACCACGTGCCAGCTTCCGTAGCTCCACTTGGCCACATCGCCTGGCGCCTTTCCGTCCTGCATGGCTTTGCGCACCGCAGACGTCAGCAGCGCGTCCCAGTTTTTGTAACCGGGTGGAAGCCACTCCGGCTTGGCGTGCATCACGATCTCTTCTTCCGCAAAGTTCCTTTCGCCCCAGTGGTAATCGATCGCCAGCTTGCCCAGTTTGGGCTCGAGAATCAGCGGCCATAGCGCGGTGCGCGTCTGGGTGACGAGCGATGCGGCGGCCGAATCGACCGCGAGCCTTCCGTCCCAACTGCGCATCAGATCGGCAGCCTGGCGCATTCGTGGGTCGCCATTGCCCTCGGGGCCGGCAGTGTGGTCGATCGCGTAGGCAAAGCGATGGCCCATCTCCTGGTCCACTTCACTGTAAATATCGGTCTCGACGGCCAGCATGTCTTTTGGCGTGAGCTGGTCGCGGCCATTGAGCGATTTGTAGATGCGTTCGACGCGGTAAGGGTCCATCCAGTCATCGCCGAGCTGGTAGGGCGACCTGTCGGTGGTAACGCGCGAGTTGGCAGTGGCCAGAAAACCGGATGGTGGATCGAAGGTGTTGGGCATCTCGTCGAAGGATATGTAGCCCTGCCATTCGTGCGCGCCGTCCGCGATGGGTACGTCGACAAGTCCCGCCGGCCGCAGCGGAACACGGCCGATGGCGTGGTATGCAATGTGCCCCTGGTCGTCGGCGTAGACCAGATTTTGCGTTGGCCAGCACCATTCGGCGAGCGCGGCAGAGAACTCCTTCCAGTTCGACGCGGTGTTCATCTCGTAGAACGGCAGCGCATTGAGCGAGGGATCGTAAAGAGTCCACTTGAGGGCGATGGGCGGATCGCTTGCGGCGAGAATCGGGTTCATGAGCGGCCCGTGCGCGGTAGATTGGACATTGAGAACGACATCCTTGCCGCCGCGCACGTGGATGACTTCGCGATCGATGGCGAGCGGATGCCATTGTGCGTCATTGCCCTCATAGTTGCCCTTTCCGTCCAGCTTTTCGTAGTAAAGATCCTGTACGTCCGCTCCGAGCGCGGTAAATCCCCAGGCCACGTGCTCGTTGTGGCCGGCGACGATGAAAGGCAGCCCTGGCAGCGTGACGCCCGCAGCATGAAATCCCGGCGTGCGCAAATCGGCCATGTACCATGTGTCCGGCTCGCGAAGGGTGAGGTGCATGTCGTTCGAGAGCAGCGGCTTGCCGCTGGCGGTGTGGCTGCCGGCTACCACCCAGTTGTTCGATCCCGGCGCGCAGCCGTCGCAGTCGGGCAGCCCCAGCAGAGCCATCAGCGCATGTGTGTCTTCCGGCGCGGCCAATGCCGGCGAAATCGGCGCGCTACCAGGCACGGCGCGGGTTTCGGTGTTCTCGTCATCGTCATCGTCGTCGCTTTTCCTTGAGGGCGGAGGCAGCGGCTGGGGTGCGCTGAGGTCCACTTTGATGCCGGTGGGCGGGTGATCGCGCCACGAGCCGACCGGATAAAGATCGGATTCGAGCCTGGGATCGTTTAGCCGGGAGGAGACGCGTGCACGCGAAAACTTGGTGACGGCATGCGTATCGAGCTCCTGCACCATCGCGAGGCCGACGCTGATGGAGTCCACGCCGCTCCAGGGTTGCGGGCGATACATCAGCAGCCGGAATTCCACCGGGAGCGTATGCGTCTGCTCGCATTGCGCGATAAAGAGGTTGACGCCGCGGGCGTAGGCATCGAGGCGCGCCCGGTCGGCCGCCGGCAGATGATCGTAGACGCGCTGGGCTGTGAGGCGAATCTGGAGCACGCGTTGCGTCTTGTCGTGTTCGATCAGCGTGGAGCCCAGAACCTCGGCCAGTTCGCCGTTGGCACTGCGCCGCAGGCTATCCATCTGCCACAGACGGTCCTGGGCGGTGACATAGCCCTGCGCAACCAGCATGTCCTCCAGTGTGGCTGCATCGATGTGGGGTACGCCGTGCGCATCGCGCCGGACGATTACGGGCGCTGCCAAGCCTTTCAAGCCTAGCCCTGCCAGATGCGCGTCGCCGTCGAGCTGGGGCAGCGCGGCCTTGGCTGCGGAGCGAAGCCAGAGCACGCCTGCGGCGGCGGCCAGCAGCAGGAGAACAAGCAGGCAGGCTGCGGCCCTGAGCAGAATCCGCGGCCATCGGCTATCTCGAGGCCGCTTCAGTAGCGCCGATTGTGATGGCAATTCAGTTGTCTCAAGCGAGTCGGGCATCGGCTAGATTCAGGATACGCCAATGAATGGATCGATGTTGTTGCGCCTTCTCACGGCAGATGCTGAACCGCTTGCCCCGTGGCGCGAGCCGTAACCCTTTGAGGGCTTGCAGCTCTTCATTTTTCCGCTCTCGTAATTCGGGCGAGAAGAATTGATCTTCTAGCGAGCGTGGGCGGGAGCGCCGGCGCCGGCAGAGCGCAGAACTTTGTCGCTCAAGCGCTGTCTTGCCGCCAGTAACTCTGCCCAAGGATCGCGCCGCAGCCGCGCCCGCCATTGTTCAAAATCGCTTACATGAAAGGACGGCGCCTTTGCCGCATCCAATTCATTCCATCGCAAAGGCATTGCCACCGGGGCTCCGGCGCGCGCGCGCGGCGAGTATGGCGCCACCGATGTGGATTCGCGGTCGTTGCGCAAATAATCGAGATAGATGCGGTTCTTCCGTGTCGCCTTGGTCATCTTCGTCACGTAAAGATCCGGCTTCTCCTTCTCCATGTCGAGAACCAGACGGTGCGCAAAATCCTTGATCGCCGGCCAATCATGTTCAGGTTCAATGGGCACAACGACGTGAAGTCCTTTTCCGCCCGTGCTCTTCAGGAAGCTTTCTAATCCAAGCTTCCTGAGTCGGCTTCGCAAGTCGGTTGCGGTTGCCGCCAGTGTTGCCCAATTGACTGCTGCATCGGGGTCGAGATCGAAGACGATGCGGTCGGGCTGATCGGGCGAATCGTTTTGCGAACCCCACGGGTGAATTTCCAGCACGCCCATCTGCGCCAGGCCCACCAATCCTTCGCGCGAATTCAGGGTGATGAAGTCTTCCTTCTCGCCAGTCTTTGGATTGCGAATGGAAACGCTGTTGATGCCGGCCGGCAATCCAAGGCCCACGTGCTTTTGGAAGAAGCAGGGCTTGCTGTCGCCTTCCGGACAGCGGACCATGCTGAGCGGCCGGTTCGAGATGTGGGGAAGAATGTGGTCTGCAACGGCCAGGTAATATTCGGCAAGTTGCTGCTTGGTCATTCCACTTTCCGGGTCGAGCACTTTGTCCGGGTGCGTGATCGCGAGATCTGTCGTTGCCATGGCCGCCTTCCTGTTCAGTTTCGGGTGAAGCGTTGAGTCCGCCTGCCTGGTGGAAGCATTCCGTTTGGCCGCAACCGGAGCGGCTGGAGTTTCGCGCACGACTTCGTTCGCCGGCTTGTCCTCACGCAGTCCTTTGAACGCAGCCTGCCGCACCAGACGATCCCTTGTCCAGGTGGCGAATGTGATTTGCGCGACTCGCTCCGGCTTTACCCAATGCGCAGTCCGTCTTATTTCACGCGGAACGTCAGCAAAAGGCGACTCTCTCTGCCTCAACTTATCCAGCTGTGCTCGAATCATGCGATGAGTCTTCTGAGTGAATCCAGTTCCCGAACGTCCGGCGTAGCGGAGCTTTCCTGCCTCGTAATAACCGAGAAGCAATGCGCCGATGCCCACATCTCCCTTCGAAGGCAAAGTGAATCCGCCGATGACGAATTCCTGTTCGAGATGGCATTTCAGTTTGAGCCAGGTGTTGGCACGGCCGGACGTATACTTCGCGGTGGCGAGCTTCGAAACGATACCCTCTGCGCCAAGAGCGCAGGCCTTTTTGAAGACTTCCTTGCCGTCTGCTTCGAGGCTTTCGCTCAATCGCAGCGGTGAACCGTCGCCGTTGCCGGAAAGCAAGCCGGCGAGAATTCGCCTTCGTTCCGACAATGGAAGACTGCGCAGATTGTGCCCGTCCAAATGAAGAATGTCGAATGCGAAGTAAGTGATGTATCGTTGCCTGCCCTCTTGAAATGCGGCCTGCAGCGCGGCAAAATCGCTCACTCCCTTCTCGTCGAGCGCAACGGCTTCGCCATCGAGGATTGCGCTGGTCGCGTTCAGCCCCGCTGCCGCATTGGCAATGGCGGGCATGCGAGCGGTCCAGCCGAGACCTTTGCGCGTCAAAAGCTTCACGCTGCGGCTATCTGGATTTTGCTTGCCATTCGGTTGGATATGGATTTGAATGCGGTAGCCGTCGAGCTTCAGTTCGTGCCGCCAATTGCTTCCGCTGGGGGGCGTTGCCGATTGTTGCGCCAGTTGCGGCGCGATGAAGCCGGGAAAACGTTCGCGTGGTGCTCGAGTCAAATCCGCGATTGGCCTGGCGGGTGCTACTTTTGGCCTCGCTGCGGCGGCCGTGGCCGCCGGCTTCTTTTTGGCGAGGGGCTTTGCCCCCGCTCCTCCATTTTTCTGCGCAGAGTCCCAGACGCGATCGTTGGCGCTTGCAATCTCCTCCATGCTGCGGCCGGTTGCGGCGCTGTCCGGGGCTTCTTCGGTGATGGGCGTGCCTGAGCTTTCGCGCGCGAAGGCATCCTTTTCCTTGATCAGGAGCCAGTTGGACTTCTCCGATGCCCCGTCGCGGCCGCGCATGCGGACCAAGGCCCAACCGCCATTCAACTTGTTTCCGTGCAGCCCGAATTTCAGGTGCCCGTCGTCCAGGCCGCGATCGACATCGCCAGTCGGCTCCCATGTGCCTGAGTCCCACACCATGACCGTGCCGCCACCGTATTGGCCTTTTGGAATTGTGCCTTCGAAATCTCCGTATTCGATGGGGTGGTCTTCAACCTGCACGGCGAGCCGCTTATCTCCGGGATCGTAGCTGGGGCCTTTGGTGACCGCCCAGCTCTTGAGCACGCCGTTCCATGCGAGCCTGAAGTCGTAGTGCAATCGGGTTGCGGCGTGCTTTTGCACCACGAAAGGCAGTGCGGGGGTAGTCCGCGCCGACGGTCGCCCGCGCGAACTTCCTCGCGGCTCAGCCGTCACGTTGAAATCCCGCATCGATTGATAGGCCGCAAGCGGGTCTTTCGCTCGACCTGCGCCGGCCAATTTTGATTGCTTTCGTGTGGCCATGGCTTATGCGGCTTTGCGCTTGCGCCTGCTGCCCCCCACGAGCACGGGGCCTTTTTTCGGGGCTGCCTTTGCCGCTTGCCGGGCGCCTCCCGAGGGACGTTTGGCCTGGCTCACGCTTTGGCGCAGGGCATCCATAAGATTGACGACTTTGGTTGGCTTGGGCGCCTCTTCCTCAAGCGGCAGCGGGGCGTTCTTTTGTTTGGCATCGATCAGCATGCGAAGCGCGGATTCGTAATCGTCCTTGAAATCTCCGAGGTTCAGCGGATGCGAATAAGCATCGATCAACTGAGTTGCCATAGCAAGCTGCTTTTTATCGATCTCAGCCACGCGCAAATTCGAAGTGTCAGGAAGATAATCTTCGCTTCTTCGTAATTCTTCCTCATATCGAAGCGTATATGCCATCAACCCCGGGTAGGATCGCTCCGGCGGAACTGCGATAGCCACAAGATGCTCACGCCCGCCAAATGCAATCTCTCCGAGCGCCGCTTTGCCCGTCTGCTCCATCGCTTTGCGCACCACGGCGAATGCATTGGCGGGCTCTTTAGGCTCAGGAATGACAAAGTAGGGTTTTTCGAAAAGCGCTGGAGGGAGTTCGTTCAGAGGAACGAATTGCTTTACATCGATTGTGCTTTTCGTCTCGATGCGCAGCTTGGCGATCTCTTCAGGCTCAATAATGAGATATTTCCCCTTGCTATACTCGTATCCCTTCACGATCTCCGAGTTCTCGACCGGTTCGCTTTCATCTGTCACATTCCGATGGCGGACTCTTTGGCCCGTCGCGCGATCGATTTGATGAAACGTTACCCCGCTTTGCGCGTTGGTGGCCGGATAGAGTTGAATGCCGAAGGAAACCAGGGAGATCTTCAACTGTCCCGACCAATATGGACGACCTGCCATCTTCTTCTCCTCGAAGCTCAAATTGGTGCGCGAATTGACCTGGGACTCGAGCTACAGCCCAATACTCGATTGAGATGCGGCGCCATTTGCAGCGGCTTCTGATTCTGCAATTCAGGCTTGCCGGATTTTGGGAACCGCGTCTGTTATTGGTTGGGCGCTGATTGGTAGCGGCCGGCTCGATTAGCGCCCGTCTACCTGCTCGGTGACCGCTTGCGCTTCTTGGCCGCGCTTCTTGCCTGGCGCGACAAGGCCGCATGGCTCGCGGTGTTCTTCGGCTCCCTCTTCATCGCCTTCATGCGGGCCTTGCCTCTGGGCGTGGAACCCTCCTGGTGCGTAACCGGCGACTCTTGACCCTTTTCATAGTCGCGCTCAGCCTTCTTCTTTGTGGCCGTGCTTGTTTTGCCGCTTGCGGGCGGCTTCACCGGGATTCCCGCCCTTCGCGCCTCGCTCAGGCCTATGGCGATCGCCTGCTGGGGAGATCGCGCGCCGTGCTTGCCCTCGCGCACATGTTCGATCTCCTGATGAACGAATTCACCGGCCGCGGTCGTGGGCGATTTACCTTCTTTCAAATCCTGCTTAGCTTTCTCAACGGTTTCTTTATCCGGCATTTGGCAGACCCTCCGTGTGAGATTGACTCCGATGCGATTGCTCTCTCAACAGATGCTTGACCGTGGCGCGGCTCGCTTCAACGCTGTGCGATTTACCAGGAGCGGCGGGCCAATGGCTGTAGCGTCCGCTCCGATTTCAGGCAGCCTTTTTCTTGCTACGCTCCCGCGTCTCGCGAGCCTTGCGTACCCGCTCCGACAGTAGATCTTTGGCCTTTTGCAGTTTGGCTTTCCGCGACACACTCAGGTTCTTGCCGGCCCGATTGATAAAGAATGTCAGCATCCTCATTCCTGAACCAGGGCCTTTCGGCGAGACTTTCTTAGATGCCAGCGTCCGCGCAATCGTCTCGGGATCCCTGGTAAACAGGCCCTCCGGAGGAAAGGTTGAGACTGTCTTCACCTTGCCCGACCACTTTTTTGCCGTGCTCGCCATCGTCGCTTTCCTCCTTTTGAGAAGCCTCGTACCGATCGCCCAAGTCTGCGAGAAGGTTACTGGCGATCAGTGCCGCTTAAAGTACTGCACTTCGCGCTCGTGCTGTTTGGCTTGGTCAAGAGTTGAGAAAGTTCCTAGATTGCGGCGCTTGCCGGTTGACGCGTCCTTCTTTCGTGAATACAAGCGAAATTGTCCGGATTTGAGTTTACGTATCATGCAGGGAGTAGATGCACCTGTCGAGCCGAGTGTCGCCCAAACCATGAATTACTTGCTCAAGTCCGCTGTTTGCTGTGCCGCCGGTGCTGCATCCTTTCCGCGGCCATAGAGGCCGAGCAGAAGCAGGAGCAGCAGCAGGATTACTCCCAACACCAGCAGACTGCCTTCGGGGCCGTCGGCGCCGCCGCTCCACAGCGTATTACCGGCCGGGCTCGTGGTCAGAAAATGGCCCTGCGGCACCAATCCGCTGTCGGCGGTGCCATAGAAGAAGGTTTCTGCCCAATCCCATCCGGCATGACAGCCGATTGCCCACCATGCCGTACCCGTCAGCCGGACGCTGACGCAAAAGACAAAGCCAATGAATGCGGCGGCAAAGATGCCGATCCAGTTTTCGCCGCCGTTGCTTGTGTGGAGGAAGCCGAAGAATGTGGAAGTGACCCACGTGGCCTGCCAGAAACTACTGTGTGGCGCAGCCTTTTGGTGGAGTGCGAGGCAAGGAAACAGGCCCAGCAGAGCGACGACATAAATGCCCCAAACACCGTTGCCCCTGGTGCGTAGGCCCAGGTCGGCACACATGGCTGCGACCAGGCCCAGCGCCCACCAGAAGTTGATGCCCCGGGTGAGCGTGAACAGCCCATAGCAACGGAAGAGACCCTCCTCTACGCAGCCCACAAGCAGAAAGGTACAGCCCCATATCGCGCCAAAACGGAAGATGACGGCCCCGGAGAGCGCGACGGGACCGAAGTGCAGCCAATTGCCGGCCACGAGCGCCCCGATGAGCGCAGAGAGCGCGAGAAAGCCGGCCGCCAGACCGCAGAAGAAGTGCCGGCTGCGGCGCGGGCCGGTCAGATTGTAGGCCAGGATGCGCCGGCGCTCGATCAGCGCCACCACGGCCGCCGCGCCGAGCATGGCCAAGAAGCTGCCCAACTCCCGCAAATAAGGCCGACTTGGGCGCGAAGATTGCCTCTTTGCTCAACAGGTGCGCCTTCAGCAAAGCGGAATCGATGCCGATGCTGAGGAGGATGAAAATAGCCGCAAAGATCAGCACCGACCAGCCGGCGCGCAATCCCTGGCTGCCCAGGAGAATCCAGCGCAGGCCGCGGTAGGAAGCTTGCTGCGGTTCGGCGGTGGGTTGTGAAGCGAGGACCGGCGCAACACCAGTCTCCGTCGGCGGCGCCTGGCCTGGTGCGGGCTGGTTCCCGGTTTCCATGAGGCCCCTCCTTCAGCGATCCATGAATCGCGAAAGCTCGATTGAGCCGATGGAAAGACATTCTACTGGATCGATCTCTAGAAGTTTGCGGAAAACCGCGGCTTCCCGTTCATTTGTCTGTCGGAAAGAGATTCGCCTGACGAGCCGTCTTGGCTCTTACGAGCCCGCCGCGCAGACGCAACTGTATAATCGGGTCGTTATGAAACTGTCCAACGATTTCAGCAGGCTGCGCTTTTTTCTGCGCCGTTTCGATTCAGGCTTTTTCCGCACCGGCAGCGCCGGTCGTTGAGTGCTCTTCTCTCGCCGGCCTCACCGTGAATAGCGCCGCCATTGCGCTGCCCACACGCGGCGCGCGCGTTACCTCCGTGGAAATGCAAAAGGCCCCAGGGGACACGCAGCCTGTCTGCGTCGTAAAGGGAGCCATTGCTCCGGTCGATCCTGCTGCTCCCGCCATCAACTTCCAAGTCAATCTTCCATCGCAATGGAATGACAAAGCGCTTCACCTGGGCGGCGGCGGCTTCGATGGCACTCTGATTTCGGGCCGCAATCCCGCTTTTTTGCCGAGCGATCGCGAACCGGTCCAACTTGGCTACGCCACGTTCGGCAGCGACTCTGGCCACACCGGCGGCACGGGCAGCCCGTTCTCCGCTGCCGGCGATGCCTCATTTGCCATGAATCACAAGGCTCTGGTCAACTTCGGGGGCGCGCAGATCAAGAAAACTCACGACGTCGCGCTGGCCATCATCGATCGCTACTACGGCCATGCTCCCCGGCGAGTGTACTTTTACGGCAACTCCCAGGGTGGCCACGAGGGCCTCATCGTCGCCCAGCGCTATGGGGAAGATTACGATGGCGTCGTCGCCATTCACCCCGCCTATGCCTTAACTGAGCTGCAATTAAGCGGGCTGCTGCTTTCCCAGGCAATCTACAACAAGGCAGGCGCCTGGCTCAGCGCCGAAAAGCTCAAGACTCTCAACCAGGCCGTCGTGGCAAAATGCGACTCCTTGGATGGAGTCGTGGACGGCATCGTCTCAAATGTGTCCGCCTGTCACTCTGCCTTCGACGTGCGCTCCCTCCGCTGCCCAGGCGGATCCGATACCGGTTCTTCCTGCCTCTCCGACGCACAACTCGCGGCGGTTCAGGCCATCGCCCAGCCCGCCGAATTCGGCATCGAGATCGGTGGAATGCGCACCTTTCCCGGCTGGCCGATTCTCGAGGGCGCGTTCTCGCCGGGTACATTTTTTGGGCTCGGTAATCGTGCTCCACCCGCATCTCCGCCCACGCTCAACGATGCGTTTGTCTTCCTCATGGCCGATCAAGCCATCCGCTTCATCTATTTGCACGATCCGGGTTACGATTCGCTCAAGTTCCGCATCGCCGATCATGCCGATGCTCTCCGCAGCGGCGTCGCCATCGTCGACGCCAACAGCCCAAACCTCGACGACTTTCGCAAACACGGCGGCAAGCTCCTGCTGATGCACGGCACCATCGACATGGCAATTCCACCCGGCAGCACTGTGGCGTACTATCGCAGCCTCCAGAGCCGTTATGGAGCCGGGTTGTCCTCGTTCGTGCGCTTTTATAGGGCGCCCGGCTTCGGCCATGGCGATGGGGCGTTTCGTGTCCTCTGGGATTCGCTGACCGCGCTCGATAACTGGGTCGAAAGCGGCAAGCCGCCGGCAAATCAGGTGGTCGTAGATGCATCGAGCTCCGGCGGCGGCAGAGCGCGGCCTCTGTGCGAGTTTCCAGGCTGGCCGCAATACAACGGCTCAGGCGATCCGAATCAGGCCACCAGCTTCCACTGCGCGCAATGACAGGTTGTCTACGCCCAGATCGCCCGGCTCGAATTCACCGGCAAAGACCGCGCCGCCGGCGAGCACAGGGAGGACTGGAGCAGCTTCACAGCGCCAGACTTCTTCCCAGGCGCGTTGCGAACTCAAACACTGCAAGGAAGTCGTCCGGCTCCAATGCGGGGTAATCGGCAAGCCCCATCCTATTGATCCGGCCCCAAAATAGTGTTAAGCAGCATATGCGACTCTCGGCTCTTTGAAGAAGGCTTTGACGCGTTCTGGTGTGGTGGTCAGCTTCTCCATATGCAGGGCAGCGGCAGATTGCAATTTTGCTTTCGTTCTCATCGGAACCTTGGTTGCGATCGCGTGTTTGAGGCCGGCGTTGAGTCGTTCGTCCGGATTCAGTTCCGGCGAGTAACTGGGAAGGTAGAAGACCTCGATCTGCTCGCTGTGCTCGGCCAGCCATTGCTTCACCGGCTTACAGTGATGCACGCCCAGGTTATCGAGCACCAGGAATACCTTGCGTCCCGCCTGTTTGATAAGTGCCTGGAGGAAATCGATCAATCGTTGGTGATTGAAGTTACCGTCGACGATCTCCCAGCAGGTCTTGCCTTGATTGGTCACGGTGGAGATCATCGACAGTCTCTGTCTGGTTCCCCCCACGACGCGAGCGATGGGCGTCTGGCCCTTGGGTGCAAATCCCCGCCCCCGCACATCGGTGTTGACCAACGCTGTCTCGTCGCCCCAATGTATCTCCGCTCCTTCGTCTTTGGCGCGTTTGGCGATGGCGGGATACGTCTCATGCAGCCACGCCTCGATGGCCACGGGGTTCTGCTCATAGGCGCGCCGGATGGGCTTTTGTGGAGTGAATCCCCATCGCTTCAGGTACTTGCCCACGGCGCGCACGCTCATCTTTACAGCGCACTCGCGCGCAATCAACAACATCACCGCGGCGCGCGTCCAGAGAGCAAAGTCCATCTTCAACTGCTCCGGACGCCTCTCCTGAATCAGCCGCTGCACGCGATCCTCCTGCTCCTTGGTGAGTGACCGGCCGAAGAAAACCGGGCGTCCTCTCTTGCCCGACGCCAGACCCTGCATACCTGCTTGCGCATAGCGCTTCAGGGTGTTCGTGACTGCGGTGTAACTCAGGCCCACATCCTGCGCAATTTGAGATCGATTCCGGCCCCGCTTATGGGCTCGAATCACCTGCCGTCGGCGCTCATGCTGAGCCGCTGGACTTAACTTTCGTGCATCCTCATGTCCCATATACCTTGAGACGAATCAAAAACCTAAAAAGTCTCAGTATTTATGGGCCGAGTCTATAGGTTCGTCGTTTGCGGCCAGGGTGGGAGAGCACAGACCCTAACTTATCACTCTGCCTTCAACTACTCAGCCCAGCAATTTTACCCGCTGCCCCAGCTTCTCCAGCGCGGAGACCGCCTTCTTATCGAACGACACAAACGTCTCCCCGCCCAGCCACGCACCTTCATGCGCAATTACACCATCGGCAAAATCCGCGCCGGCCTCCATCGCCTTGAAGCCGGCAGCGACCGCAGCATTGTCGGCAATCACATTGCTCGCGTCGAGCAGCTTATACATCGCTGTGACAATCTCGGTCCTTGGCAGCTTGTAGACTCGGCCGAGAACCCATACGAACTCACACAATGCATGCCGGCTGACGATAACCTGCTCGGCTTCTTTTAAAATCTGTTTCGCTACGGGGGTCTGCGCAGGGTCGTCCTGGACAGCCGCTCGCAGCAGCACGTTCGTGTCCGCGATGATCTTCATCGGTTGAAGCTCTCCATCACCTCAGCGGCTGCCGCATCCGCGATTGCCTCGTTCATCTCTTCAATCGTGAGCTTCACATCAGTTTTCCCAGCCAGGCAACCGAAGAAGTCTTCGATCTTGCCTCTTTTCCGCGTGGCCTGGATCGTTCCCTTGCCACCCGGTAGCAGTTCCAGATCAATCTTGTCGCCCGGTTTGACGCCAAAGTGCCGGAGAACTTCTTTGCGCAGCGTGACCTGTCCTCTGCTGGTGAGTTTCAGTGTGGGCATGTCGAAGATCCTCCTGCTAATGACTGTATCTTCGATTATAATGCAATTTTGCATTATTTGTGGTCTAACCTCTCCACGGGCTGCGAGCCAAGCGACGAGGTGGCCCATCTAAGATCGCGTTAGAGAATCGTGGTTATGAAAGTCTTCGTCACAGGCGCGACCGGTTTCGTCGGCCATCATGTAGCCAAGGCCTTGGCTGCCGAGGGCGCAGACCTCCGCCTCCTGGTTCGCAAAACCAGCAATCTTGCTAATCTCGAAGGCATACGCGGCGAAACGTATGTCGGCGATCTCGCCGATCCCGAGTCGCTCAGACCGCGCTCGCAGACTGCGACGCCGTGGTCCACGTCGCCGCCGACTATCGCCTCTGGATTCCCGATCCTGCGGCCATGTACCGCGCCAACGTCGACGGCACGCGCGAGCTGCTCCGGCTGGCCCGCGAGGCAGGCGTCCGGCGCTTTGTCTACACATCGAGCGTCGCCACCATGCACTTCGGACAGATGGGATTGTGATCAACGAAGACACGCCGGTCTCGCTCGCCGACATGGTGGGCCACTACCACCGGTCCAAGTTCATGGCGGAGCAGGAGGCGGTCAACGCCGCGAAGAACGGCCAGCAGGTCATCATCCTCAATCCGACCACGCCCATCGGCCCCAACGACGCAAGCCCACGCCCACCGGCCGCATCTTCGTCGACTTCCTGAACGGGAAGTTTCCCGCCTACGTCGATACCGGCCTGAACCTCGTCGATGTCGCCGAAGTCGCCCGCGCCCACGTGCTCGCCCTCACCAAGGGCACGCCCGGCCATCGCTACATCCTGGGCGGCGAAAACCTCACCCTCAAGCAGATCCTCGACAAGATGTCGGCCATCACCGGCATTCCTTCGCCCACGGTCAAAATCCCCTTCGCCATCGCCGCCACCTACGCCTTCTTCGAGGAGTGGATCACGGGCCGAATCCGTGGCCGCGAGCCGCGCGCAACGCTCGAGGAAGTCCGCATGGGCCGCAAAAAGATGTTCTCCTCAAGCGCGCACGCCGAGCAGGAGCTGGGCTTTCGTATTCTCCCTGTCTACCCCGCCATGCGCGCCGCCATCGAATGGTTCTGCGACCACGGCTACGCGCCGGCAACAACCACCCCGGCGCGCGCATGACCCGCACCGCTATCATCGCCGCACTGCCCGGCGAGCTTGCGCCGCTCGTCAAGAATCCGGCCGGGAACTGGCCGCACAGCACCCGCAACGGTATTCACTTCTGGGCCCGGCGCGGCGAAAAAGAAGACTGGGAGGAGGAGTGGATTGCCGCCTGTGCCGGAGCCGGCCAAGATGCCGCCACACGCGCCTTCGCTGCCATCGAGGATGGCGGTCCCATCGACCTTGTCTTCTCGGTCGGCTGGGCCGGATCCCTCCGCGAAGAAATCGCGCCCGGCACTGCCCACAACGTCGCAGGCGTCATTGACCTCCGCACCGGCGAGCGGTTTCGCTGCGATGCGGGCGCAGGTGAACTTTGGCTTCTTACCAGCCCCCACGTTGCCAGCTCCGCTGAAAAAAGCCGCCTGGCCTCCGCATACGACGCCGCCCTCGTCGACATGGAAGCCGCAGCCATCGCCCGTCTCGCCGCCATGCGCGACATTCCGTTCTATTGCATTAAAGGCGTGAGCGACGGCTTCAACGACCACCTCCCCGATTTCAATCGTTTCCTCTCGCCCAGCGGTCGCTTCCATCTCGCGCGATTCGTTCTTTTTGCCCTTCTCAGGCCCTGGACCTGGCCGGCACTTATCCAAATGGGCGAAAATAGTAAGCAGGCTTCCCAAAGCATCGCGGAGTCGCTGCTCGATTTTCTCTTGTGAATGAGGCCGCGCCAGAAAACGAAATGGCTACCCAGATTTCCAAGCCTGAATCCCAGGTCGCGCCGGCGATTCCTTCGGCCATGCGCGCCGTAGTCTACCGCGGCATCAACGACATGCGCGTAGAGACTGTGCCGGTTCCGCGCATCGGACCAGGCGAACTGCTCATCAAAGTGGCCACCTGCGGCATCTGCGGAACGGATCTGAAGAAGATCCATATGGGCTCGCACTCGGCGCCGCGCATCTTCGGGCACGAGATGGCCGGGACTATTGCGGCCATTGGCGAAGGCGTCACTCGCTATGAAGTAGGCGACCGGGTAATGACCTTCCACCATGTTCCCTGCGGCGAGTGCTACTACTGCCGCAAGCAGACGCCGGCGCAATGCTCGCTCTATAAGAAAACCGGGGCCACGGCGGGTTTTGAGCCCTCCGGCGGCGGGTTTGCCGAGTACATTCGCGTGATGGACTTTGTGGTCGCCAACCGTGGCGTCGTCCGTATTCCCGATGGCGTGCCCTTCGAGCAGGCGGCTTTTATCGAGCCGGTGAATACCGTTCTCAAGGGCGTAAAAATGCTCAACCTCGCTCCCGACGACACGGTTCTGGTCATCGGCCAAGGGCCCATCGGGCTGATGCATGCCGCGCTTGCGCGCCGCACCGGAGCCCGCGTCCTCACCTCCGACTTGTTCTCTGAGCGCCATGCCATCGCTGCCCGCTTCGGCCTCACCAACCCCATCCACGCCGGCACGGAAGATGTGGTCAAACAGGTCTTTTCCGAAACCGAAGGCCGCGGCGCGGACGCGGTCGTCCTGGCCGTGGGCGGCAACGCGCTTATCCGTACAGCGATGGATGCGGTTCGCCCGGGCGGTAAGGTGATGCTCTTCGCCCAAACCCAGCACGGAGAGGCTATTTTCGATCCTGCCGCCGTCTGTGTAGACGAAAAGACCCTGCTCGGCTCATACTCTTCTTCATTCACGATTCTGGACGAAGTCACAGGCCTGGTCTTTGACGGGTACCGCAACGGCTTTGACCTGACGCAGTTGATTTCCCATCGCTTCCCGCTGGAAGAGGCTGTTGCGGCCATCGAAATCGCTTCGGACCCCCAGCCCGGCTCCATGAAGATTATGATGGAGCCTGTCCCCGGAGCAGGAGCAATGTAGGAGGAGCCGGATGGCGAACACCGTGAAAGCCGCAATCCTCCGGGGCCGCAAAACCGTTGAAACTGTTGTCGAGGAAGGCCGCAAAAAAGTTGAGAACGTCGTCGAGGGCGGCCTGGATACCGTAGAGACGGTCGTCGAAGCCGGCCTGAATACCGTTGAGACGGTGGTCATTAAAGGCCGCAGGACGGTCGAAACCGCCGTCCACCAGGGCCGCAGGACCGTCGAGAACGTGCTTCTCCACGGGCGCGGCACCATGCAGGCCGCAATCCTCCACGGCCGCGAAGATGTTCGCATCGAACAGGTGCCGGTTCCCAAAGCTGAAATCGGCGAATTGATCGTCCGCGTCGGCGCAGCGCTTACCTGTGGAACCGACCTGAAGGTCTTTCGCCGCGGCTATCACGCGCGCATGATCGTGCCTCCCGCGCTGTTTGGCCATGAGTTGGCGGGGACGGTGGTGGAAGCCGGCGAAGGCGTCACGGATTTTGCTCCCGGCAACCGTGTGGTGGCGCTCAACTCCGCGCCGTGCGGCAAGTGTTACTTTTGTGCGCGCGGCCAGGAAAACCTCTGCGACGACCTGCTCTTTAATAACGGCGCCTATGCCGAGTTCATTCGCATTCCCGCCCGCATCGTGGCCAAGAACACGCTCACGGTGCCGGACAACGTGCCGCTTGAGCATGCGGCGCTCACCGAGCCGCTGGCATGCGCGGTGCACGGCTTTGAAGATTCGCATCCACGCAAGGGCGATACCGTCGCCGTCATCGGCGGCGGGCCGCTGGGGCTGATGATTTTGCACGTGGCCGCGCTGGCCGGATACGAAACCATCGCCATCGTGAAGCACGAAGGCCAGGTCGAAGCGGCGCGGCAGCTCGGCGCAACGCATGTGGTGCATGGCTCGTCAACCCGCAGGGCCATCCGCGACACCCGCGCCCTCACGCCCAACGACCGCGGCGTCGACATCGCCATTGAGGCCGTAGGCCAGCCCGAGGCATGGCAGGAAGCATTAGAGCTGGTGCGCAAGGGCGGCACGGTGAACTTCTTCGGCGGTTGCGCCGCCAACACGCACGTGACCCTCGACACCAACCGCATCCATTACAGTGACATCACGCTACGCGCCACATTCCATCACACCCCGGCCATCTGCCGAAAAGCCCTGGCGCTGCTTGCAGGCGGGAAGTTCCAGGCCGGCGCCTTTATCACCGGACGCGCTCACCTTTACGAACTAAACCGCGTCTTTGCGAAGCTGATGAATCGCTCCACCGAGATCAAAACTGCGATTGTGCCTTGATCGGGGCGAACCCGCTATCTTGCGATGCCGCGAAGCCCTCGACTCGCTAAAATAGTCATGAGGCCGAGAGACCGTTCGACGCCACCGCAGCCCAAAACGACGACCTCCTGGCCCACGGATGGGCCGCGCTACCGCCCTCCTATCGCATTCCCGATGTCGCGCCCACGCTCGACGAGGCCCTCGCCTGGTGCCGCAAACTCGCCGAATCGCACTACGAAAACTTCCACGTAGCCACGTGGTTTTTGCCCAAGGCTCTGCGCCCCCACTTCCATTCCATCTACGCCTACTGCCGCATCTCCGACGATCTGGGAGACGAGGTCGGCGACCGGGCCGCGGCCCTCGCGCTGCTCGATCTGTGGGGCCGCGAGCTTGACGCCTGCTACGAGGGCCGTGTGCGCCATCCGGTTTTTGTAGCGCTGGCAGAAACCATTCGTACCTGTTCGATTCCCAAGGAGCCCTTCGCCCATCTGCTCATCGCCTTCCGCCAGGACCAGACGACGACGCGCTACGAATTGCTGCCGGAGGTGCTTGGCTACTGCCGCTACTCGGCAAATCCTGTCGGCCGGATGGTGCTCTATGCCTGCGGGGAGGCGAGCGAAGAGAACTTCCGCCTGTCGGATGCAACATGCACGGCGCTGCAGTTGGCGAATTTCTGGCAGGACGTGCGCGTGGACTTCGCCAAGGGCCGCGTCTACCTGCCGCAGGACCACATGTGGCGCTTCGGAGTGAGCGACGAGACCATCGCTCGGGGCGTCGCGACGCCGGAGTTTCGCGCCCTCCTGCGCCATGAAGTCGATTACGCGCGCTCGCTCTTCAAGCAGGGCCTGCCGCTTATCGGCCGCGTGAACCGCAACCTGGCGATAGACCTCGATCTCTTCAGCCGCGGCGGGCTGGAAATTTTACGCGCCATCGAGCGCCGCAACTACGACGTGCTGAGCGAGCGTCCGGCCATCTCGAAGCGCACCAAGCTCGCTCTCGCGCTGCGCGCCCTGGGCGGCAAGGCGCTGCCATTTCTCCGCCTCGGCGTTCAATCCACGGGAAAGGTAGTGGATTAATTTGGGTTGTGAAGGATACGGGCTTTAGCCTGTACATTAACCAGCCCCAAGTGAGGAGGGCTTTAGCCTCTGAGAGGTGTGTCCTCTCAAAATTTTTCGCAATCAACAGGAAAGGCCGCTTGACGCAGACAGTTCTATCGCACGAACTCACGCTCGCCCGCGCCTATGCGGCCTGCCGGTCGATCGCCAAGCGCGAAGCCAAAAACTTCTACTACGCATTTGTTGCGCTTCCGCTCGAACGCCGCAACGCCATCTGCGCCATCTACGCATTCATGCGGTGGGCCGACGACCTCGCCGACGACGAGACGCTGCCACGCGAGGAGCGCCGCCGCCTGCTGGATGCCTGGCTGGCCGCGTGGCGCGAAGCCGCAGCTGGCGAAGCTACCGGCGAGCCGGTATTCCTTGCCGTGCGCGATGCAACCCGACGCTTCAAGATCCCGCTCGAACTATTGGACGAGCTCGTCGCCGGCGTCACCATGGATCTCGATCACGCGGCATTATCGGCGCCTTCGGCGACGGTGGGCGGCGCGCCCGGCACCTACGCGACCTTTGCCGATCTCTATCGGTACTGTTATCTCGTTGCGTCCGTCGTGGGCTTGGTCTGCATCCGCATCTTTGGCTACCGCGACCCGCGCGCGGAAATACTGGCCGAGGAAACCGGCATTGCCTTCCAACTCACCAACATCCTGCGCGATGTGGCCGAGGATGCGGCGCGCAACCGTGTCTATTTACCTCTCGATGAGCTCACCGTGCATGGAGTTTCCCTCGAGTCCCTGCTTCAACGTGCTCCGGCTGCGCCGCCCACGGTTTCCGAACGCTCGCTGCTTGAAGCAATCGCAAAGCGCGCTGAAGATTACTACCGCTCGGCGCGCGAACTGCTGCCGCTCATCGACCCCGAAAGCCGCCCCGCGCTCTGGGTGCTGGTTTCCATCTATCACGGTTTGCTCAAGCGCATCGAGAGGGCGGACTACGATGTCTTCACTCGCCGCGCCAGCGTGCCGTCACTCCAAAAACTCGCCATCCTCGCCATGGGTCTCGCCTGGACCGCATCGGCGCGCGTCTTTTGACGGTAGAACTGAACCTGCACTTCGGATCCCTATGGACGGTCGCTGTAGAGCTCGTCCTCAGTGAGAACAGGTACGCCTGCATTTTCTTTTCCCGCCCTCTCTGCAGCGCCGAACATCGGCCCCCGCGCTGGAACCACGGGTGCGAATCGCATCATGCCGATTGGCTTGGGCACATCGTCGTAGACAGCTTCGATGCCCCCGCGCCGGAAGTACGTCTCGTGCCAGAACCCGGTTCCCCCCGAATCCTTCAGAAAGTTATTCCACCATTGCCGGTGCGGTTCTGACCGCGTCCATGCCAGGAGCGAGTCCATATCGCGCCAGTATTGCCGGATGCCAAGATGCATCGGGAACAGGGAGAAAATAAAGACTTCGTGATGCAAAAGTCCCTCAGGTTTTTGGGCGACGGAAGACGTAATCTTCGGCCCAAAGCCCATCAATGTTTTCATTCCGGTCAGGCGATTGACGCTCATTCCCAGGTAAATAACCACCAGGTCTGGATAGGCGGAAAGGTCAACAGTTCTTCGTTCGACACGTGTACGCATGATCTAAGCCCTCACCTATATCGAATTCATCTTCGAAACCGCTTTCGACGGGCAGCGCCCGGACCCGTATGTTTGCCTCAATCATACGGCTGCTTCTCTCGGGGCCTCAAGGACAAGCGCATGCTGCCACCTTCACCCCGAGCGTCTCAACTCGATGCGATAAGCTGTTGCGAGGAGATTCTTCCATGTCCCTGCGTGCTCTGCGCTGGTGGATTGTTTTCCCGCTGCTCGTCGCCCTCGGCGCGGTTCCGCACAAATCCGCAGGGCAGGGAACCGGCTTCAACCCCGCGCTCCCGCTCACGCGCGTTGACAACGGCCCCAACTCCGCCTGGGCTGAAAGTCAGCATTATGTCGTGCTGGTTTCGCTCGATGGTTTCCGCTGGGACTACGCTGTACGCGACAACGCCACGCACCTGCTGGCGCTGGGCAAGCAGGGCGTCTGGGCGCCTGAAGGCATGTTTCCCAGCTATCCCTCGCTCACCGTTCCCAATCACTTCACCATTGTCACGGGCCTTTATCCCGAGCACCACGGTCTGGTCGCCAATGAATTCTTCGATCCCGCGCGCCAGGCGCGCTACTCCAAGGATGACCCCCAGGCCGTAGGCGACGGCTCCTGGTATGGTGGCGTTCCGTTGTGGAGCCTGGCGGAAAGCCAGGGCATGCGCACGGCATGCCTCCTATGGGTCGGCTGCGAGGCCAAAATCGCCGGTTTCCGGCCCTCCTACTACGCGGTTTTCGACGGCAAAACTCAGTCAACACCCAAGGCCGAGCAGGCTCGCATCGATGATGTCGTCGCCCTGCTCCACCTGCCCGCCGTGGACCGCCCGCATTTCATCGCCATCTACTACTCCGAACCCGGCCACCAGGGCCACGAGTTCGGCCCCGATGCGCGCGAAACGAGAGAAGCCGCGCTCCGCATGGACGGTCTTGTGGGCAAGCTGAGAGAGGCGCTCCAGGCCACTGGCCTGCCCGTCGATCTGGTGGTGGTGAGCGATCATGGCATGGTGAAATCCGAAGGCGGTTGGATTAACCTCGACCAATTCGCCGATCTAGCGGGATTCGATGCCGTTGACGATCTCCTCTACGGAAAGACCGAGGAGGATCGGGCGCGCGTCTATAGCCAGCTCAAGAAGGCGTCGTCGCAATTCATGGTTTACCGCCGCAAAGATGTTCCTGCCGGCCTGCACTTCAACGAGAATCCGCGCGAAGGCGACCCGGTCGTGGTGGCCACCGGACCCTACGCGATTCGCGCCCACGCTCCGCCGTCAGGGCAAACCGATCACCCTCCGAAGATTGGCATAGACGGCTTTGATCCTCGCATCGTGCCCGAAATGAAGGCCAGTTTCTTTGCTGCAGGACCGGATCTCGTCAAGGGAAAGACTGTCGCTCCGTTTGAGAACGTAAATCTGTATCCATGGATGGCGCATCTGCTCGGCCTGCACGCGCCGAAGAATGACGGGAGCCTGAATATCCTGTCGGGAACGCTGCGCGACGGCGGCGCCGAGCCGGAAAAATAGAGAGGGAAGGAAATGACCGTAGTTCTGGGAATCGATGGCGGCGGCACAACTACGCGAGCTGCAATCGTTGCCAACGGGAAAGTTGTCGGGAGCGGGCAAAGCGGCTCCATCAAGCGGTTGCGCGTAGGGGCCGAGGCTGCGGAAGCAAATCTGCGCGCGCTCTTGAAAGACGTCTTCACGCAGGCCGGCGTGAAAGGCGTGCAGGCAGCTTCATGCGGCGTGGCCAGCGCCAGCATGCCCGGCATCACCGAATGGATCACTGCGGTCTTCGACGATTTTGGCGTCGAATGCTCTGAGGTTGTCGGCGACGAAGTCATCGCGCTCGACGCGGCCTTCAAGGGAGGGCCGGGCATCCTGCAGATCGCCGGAACCGGGACGAACACCATCGGCCGCGCCCCCGACGGCAGCCGCGAATCGGCCGGCGGTTGGAGCTCGCGCCTGGGCGATGAGGGCTCAGGCTACTGGATTGGCTTGCACTCCATCCGCCGCGCGCTCCACGCCTACGATCGCGAGGAGCCGACCGCGGTTCTGAAAAAAGTGAGCGAGATTTGGGGCACGCACGACATGGACGAATTCATCAATCTGGGCGACAGCACGCCGGGCCCGGATTTTGCGGCGCTCGCTCCGGCCATCGACGAACTAGCCGAGGCCGGCGATCCAGTTGCTGTGGGGGTTTTGCGCCAGGCCGGGGCCGACCTGGTTGAGTTTGTGCTGCTGGTTCGCTCCAAGCTGCGCCGCAAGCACGCCATCGCGGGCGAGGTTCCGGTGGCCTGGACCGGCAGCGTAATTGAAAGAATGGCCATCGTGCAGCAGGCGTTCTTTGCTGGGCTTCACGCCGCCGCACCCGAAATGCCGGTAAGCAAGCAAGCCGTAGTCCCTCTAGACGGCGCAGTTTGGCGCGCCAAGCGCCTGGCTCAATCGGCGGGGTGACCCTCAATTGCCAGCCTGAGTTTGCAAAATGGTAACGGGGGTGCCCCCCTCCCTTTTTGGCTTAAGCAGTTTCTTTTTCAGTAGTTTGCACTGCGATCATTTCTTCTGGCGCGTTGATAATAAAAGACTTATTCGGCAGGGTCGTCAAAATAAAGAACTTAGTTCGGCTCGATGCGGTCTTGCACGCCTGGAAAAGAAGTCCGCGCGGATCCTCGGAGATCGTTCATAGAAACATTGTGCGCGGAATTCAGGTAATTTTCTGCAATGCAGGCGCAAAAAAAGTTGAGCGCTTCCCAGGGGGAGAGCCCGGCTGTCGTGCGGGCTGTTAAGAAAGCGGAGTCCGGTCTTTTTGGCGAGTTGAAGCAGCAGGGGCTAAACAGGCTGCGGAAAAAGCGATTCTGCTCGCACGAAGAGCAGCAGGGGCTAAAGCCCGGCGTTGAGAGGAAAGCGCTTGCGGCCCGGCTAAAGCCGTGCCCTTGTTACAAGGCCACCTCCGATTGAGTTTTTCCGCAGCCTGTAAAGCACGTCCTTATTTTTCAATGCCTTGCGGCGGCAATAATATACTTGACAGAGTACGCTTTTTGTTCTACATTTAGATCATGGAATACGCAGTGAAGACCTTACAGCAAGCGATTCAACACTTTGGCGATCCCGAGAACTGTCGCAAGTTCATGGAGTTCATGCGCTGGCCTGATGGCGTGATCGCGTGCCCGCACTGCGGCGCAACGAAGCTCACATGGCTCGCGAAAGAGAAAGCGTACTTCTGCTACGGCGACCATAAGCGGAAGAAATTCTCCCTCAAGGTCGGAACCATGATGGAAGACTCGCCTATTGGTTTGGATAAGTGGCTTCCGGCCTTCTGGCTGCTCTGCAACTGCAAAAATGGTATCTCCAGCTACGAGTTAGCTAAAGACTTGGGAGTGACCCAGAAGACAGCATGGTTCATGCTGCATCGCATTCGCACTTCGATGAAAGACATTGGCGCTTCAATTAAGATTGATGGCGATGGCGGACCCATCGAAGTCGATGAGACTTTCATCGGCGGCAAGTACAACAACATGCACAGATCGCGCAGGATGGGCCTAGGGAACGGCCTCAAGGCTGACAGAGGCAAAGCTGTGGTCATGGGGATGCTGGAACGGGATGTGCGCAAGGTCCGCGCTAAGGTCATTCCCGATGTGACCCGCGAAACTCTGCAAAATGAAATCCTCGACCAGATCGAAAAGAAATCCACCGTCTACACCGACAAGGCAACTGGATATGATCGGCTGGCGACTCAGGATTTCGTCCACGACACCGTGAACCATATGCAGGAATACGTGCGCGGGCAGGTTCACACCCAAGGAATCGAGAACTTCTGGTCACTGCTCAAGCGGGGACTGAAAGGAACCTACGTGGCCGTCGAGCCCTTCCATCTTGACCGTTACGTGGATGAGCAAGTGTTCCGCTACAACAACCGCGCAACCAAAGATAATCCGCTGACCGATGCGGATCGCTTCATGCTGGCAGTATCGCAAATCGCTGGAAAACGGCTGACCTATGCAGAACTGACCGGCAAGGTGGGAGGGGCGGAAGCCTTCTAATCAGCCCGCTTGGATGATGCGCCAGAGACGCGGGAAACGGAAGCCTTAGCTGCTCGTTTGGCTTCTTTTTCCGCATCTAATCGCGCCTTGATGGTGGAATGCGGCACAGAGAGAAGGCGCCGCGTAAAGTCTAAGAATTTAGGGTCGAAAATCTCGGATTTCGCGTTCGGTTCACCCTTTGAGTTGCCGCTCACTGGAATGATTACCTCCGCTTAGGCGGAGTGTATCACAATCCGCCGGAAAGGCGGACGTGCAAACTTCATGCGATCCCGAAGAACTTCTTAAACTTTCCCATCACTTCCCAACAGGCTATGAGCATGGCTGGCCCAGAACTCGTCGCCAGGACGATTTCGGGTCCGTCCTTGACGGCTATCTCAAAAATGAGTTGAGCATTCACGCCAATTTTCGGACCACGATAGAAGTTCCCTATTTTGCAGGTTCCGATTTTACTCTCGTGTTCGAGAGTGCATCCGTTTTCAGATTTGACGTACTCAAGGGTCATGCCGGGAGGCAGCAAGACGCCGATCATTCCCCTTGTCGGAAGCGTCCCAACGACATGCAATCTGCGGTGCCTGTCAATTATCGACCACTTGCTCAAGATGCCAAGGATTTCGCTAATTCGCCATTCGCCAAGGTTGTTTGTGATTACGGTGCCCTGATAAGGCTGTACCGATTCGACAAAGGACCGCAACTCGTTAGGCAATGGCTTGATACGCCGTGCCGACTCCTTGAATTTTTCAGAGGAGATGCAAATGGGGAACATCAACGCGTCCTCTTTATCGGGGGGATTCTTCCCTGTGTGGAGGACGGCAGCATCGTAAACGCAGGAATCAAGAGCAGCGCGGAGTTGATAGAGCATCTCTCCGTACTGCAAAGAGAACCGAACAAACCAATCAGGATCGACTGGCTGGACGAAGATTTCCCCTGCCCCATCGTCCTGAAAATCTATTCGCGTGGTGTAGGCGCTACCTGTCTCAAGACCTCTCCAGAGTTCTGCCAAGGTCTTGCTGTGCAATGCTGCTCGTTCGGTACGGAGCCTGCACGTGTCGAATGGGGTGAATGCCATGAATAATCAGGGGCTTCTGACCCGGTCACCTTTGAAGGGGCTGCCCTGGAGTCGGATACGTCTTCAGATCCGTCTCGCACGTAGGGAGCTGGCTGAACTTTTCGGGGATGTAAATGCCAGTCGTTAAGCATAGCTGGCCAATCTGAGTATCGAGAGCGAAAAATCCCGTCCACGGAAGCCCCATCGTTTGCGCTTGCGGGCTGGGAAGAGGCACAAATCGCTGGTATGGCTGAATAGGGATGGCCGGAGTCGGAGCACGGGAAGGTTGCAGTTGACCGCATCCGACACACAAGAGAACAAGGGACAGCGGCAAGAGGTAGGTTCTCATCGCCCCATCATAGCATCTAAACTCGGTCAAGTATATTATTGCCCTTGCGGCCCGGTTCACAGGCGGTGGAACTACGGACAATTGAGGTTCTGGCGAAGGCGCCGAGGGCCGGGAGGCCCTCAGGACAGCCGGCCAGGAGGCCGGCGCTACGGTTTTGTGCGGACGGGGAGAACTCGCAGACGCCCCCTACTTGTATTTCCGCAACACGCCCAGCACCCGGCCCTGAATTGCCACCTGCGTTGCCGGAACGATAATCGGGTCCATCTCCAGGTTGGCCGGCTGCAAGCGCACTACCGCGCCCTCCGGATAAAAGCGCTTAAGTGTCGTCTCCGAACCATGAATTAGGGCGACCACGATCTCGCCATTCCGGGCGGTTCGTGCGCGTTCCACCAGTACGTAGTCGCCATCGATGATGTGCTCGTCGCGCATCGAGTCTCCGCGCACCTCGAGAGCAAACACATCGCGGTTGCCTACCACATCGGCCAAGGAGATGGTTTCCGCCGTCTCCATCGCCTCTACTGGAGTACCTGCCGCAATGCGCCCGGCAAGCGGCAGCTTCAGGCTGGAGCGAGTGCGCGTCCCCGGTGGCAACAAGTCGATAGAGCGGCTGCGGTTGTGCACCCGGTCCAGCATCCCCTTCTTTTCGAGGTTCGTAATGTGCTTGTGCACGGTTGCCAGGCTCTTGAGGCCCATGCCGCGTGCAATCTCCTCAAATGAAGGCGAATAGCCGTTGCGGGCCACAAATGTTTCCAGAAAGTCGATAACTTCTTTTTGTCTTCGTGTGACAGCCATGGCCGCATTATAGCGAATAAACAGCGAAATGCCACAAATGTTTTTTCAGTCAGAGTTACTAATTTGAGTACATCCTAGATACGGTGCGTTTGAAGGAACCGTAGAACAATCGATACATATTCCTTGTGAGGGGCGAACGTGCGAGGCCCTACAATCGAAATATGATCCTTGAGTCCTTTCCTGTCGGCCCGATCGCCTGCAATTGCACAATATTGGGCGATGAACAAGCCCACGAAGCCATCGTCATCGATCCCGGAGACGAGGTGGGCCGCATTCAGGGCCGGCTGACCGAGCTCGGTCTGCAGGTCAAGCAGATTCTGTTGACGCACGCCCACATCGACCATGCCGGTGGTGCGTTCAAGCTCAAACGCCTCACTGGCGCACCGGTCTTCCTCAACGAGAACGACCTCCCGCTTTTGAAATCGATGGGAGAACAAGCGGCGTGGATGGGCATTACTCCACCTGAAGTGGGGCTACCCGACGGGGGCCTTGAGGACGGTGAGATTATCGGCCTCGAACGCTATCCCGCGCAGGTGCTTCACACGCCCGGCCACACACAGGGCTCGGTCTGCCTGTACTTTGCCCCGCTCAAACTGCTCGTCGCGGGCGACACTCTCTTTGCCGGCAGCATCGGCCGCACCGACCTGCCAGGCGGCGACTACGGTCAGATCATGGATTCGCTTCACACCCGGCTGCTCGCGCTACCCGATGAAACCCAGGTTTTGCCCGGCCACGGCCCCACAACAACGATCGGCGAAGAACGCAACAGCAACCCATTTCTGCAGTCACGATGAGCGATTCGTGCGGCAAATGCAACTTATTTTGTTTTCAGGGGAGAAGCATCTATTACTTAAGGAAGTTGTTAAAGAAGTTGTTATAGTGAAAGTGCTGGAACATAGCTTCCCCGTGGCTTTCGAAAGTAGTCAATCAGGCTGTCTAGTCCGGCACTAAATTCCTGCTCCGGCCCGAGCAAACTCACCACCAGCCAGCCCGACTCCGGCATCCCGAAAAAGTGGCCCGGATGCACCCAGACGCCGCGGTCAAAAAGGTCGAGAACCGTTTGCTCGTCCGGCTCGAGCGCCGGAATCCGGAGCACAGCGTACCATCCGCCCTCGACGGCGAGCCGCTCGACGGCCGGCAAGGCGGAAAGCTTGCGGTCGAGCACAGTCAGGTTTGCGGCCACCCGGCTGCGAATCTGCTCCTGGATTGCCTCGCGCCCAGCAAGCCACCCCGGCAGCGCCCACTCGACAGGCGCATTCATCGAGAGAAACGTATCGGCAATCACCTCCAGCCGCTCCAGCGCCCGCTGCTGCTCCTCGCCGGTGACGGCGATCCAGGCCGCCTTCATCTGCGGAAGCCCGGCAATTTTGCTCATCCCGCTCACCACAAAGACCGGAACCCCCTCAATCCCCGCGGCAAAGCTTGCGCCCTGTG
Organism: uncultured Acidobacteriota bacterium; assembly: GCA_963832535.1. Classification (GTDB taxonomy): domain Bacteria; phylum Acidobacteriota; class Terriglobia; order Terriglobales; family Acidobacteriaceae; genus Telmatobacter. The sequence continues at coordinate 54,337 of CAWHUK010000016.1, read as the reverse complement.
TGCCGATGCCGTAATCGAGAAAGACCTCGTCGACGATGAGCGCAAGATCGAACTCGCGGCACAGCCGAGCCAGCTCTAAAGCCTCCCAGGGCTTGGTAAAGTGCCCCGTGGGATTGTTCGGGTGCACCACCACGATCGCCCGCGTCTCGGCCGTGATTGCCCGCCGAATCGCCTCCGCGTCGATCTGCCAGCCCTGGTCGTAGACCAGTGACGCAGCCTTCAGCTTCACATCGTCGAGAACGGCCAGAAAGTCGAAGAGCGGATAGCCCGGCGCGAGCGCAAGGATCTCGCTTCCGGGGTCGCAGAGCAGCCTGAATAAAAAGCTGTAGGCCTCGCTGGTACTGGTGGTGAGCACAATCTGGCTGGGATCGAGGTCCGCGCCGTGGACAGCATAGTATTCGCAGACGGCCTGGCGCGCAGATAGAAGCCCCGCGGGCTGCGGATCGTAATCAAGGGCTCGGCGATCGCTAAGCGCATCCAGCAAAGATGCGGGGTAAACGAACCCGCAGCGCGTAGGATTCGACGCCGTGAGGTTGGCAATCGGCAAACCCGCCTGCCTGCGCAGCCGGTGCGCGCGCGCCAGTTCGCTTTCCTCGGTGTTCCATCCAGTTCTACTCGAAAAACGCATGGCTTAGGTTCTGTTATTCACTTTGGGACGGGCAGCGACGGTGACGAGCAAATGAGGAAAACTGGCCCCGTCCGCGCGGCAATTCACCATTTCTCAACCATCCTGCAACTGTCTCCAGTGCACAATGAGAAGGAGTGCCCCTTTCAACCATACACGGGCGCAATGGAGGCAGATTGGCTCTGCGCGCGGTTGTCTTCGACTATGGAATGGTTCTGACCGGCCGGCCTGACCCGGCCGCCCACGCTGCCTTATTGCGCATCACGGGTCTGCCTGCAGACCGCCTCGACAGTTTGTATTGGGCCGGTCGCCGAGCCTACGACTCAGGATTGCTCACCGGTCTGGAATTCTGGTGGAAATTCGCGCGCGAAGCCGAACTCAACCTTAGGCATGCAGAACTCGAAGAGCTGAATGAGTGGGACGCGCGCATGTGGACGACGGAGAACCCGGCGATGCTGGCATGGCAGCTCGCGCTCAAGCGGCACGGCCTGCTCGCGGCCATCGCTTCCAACATGGGCGAAGCGGTCCACGAGCACATGAAGCGTGAGTTCGACTGGCTTTCCCGCTTCGACGTCCTGGTTTGGAGCTACCAGCTCCGCATGGTCAAACCCGACCCCGCCATCTACCGCTACGTCCTCGAAAAGCTCGGCACGCAGCCTCAGGAAACGCTTTTCATCGACGATCGGGCGGTCAACGTGGAGGCGGCAATCGCGCTTGGCATGAAAGGCTTTGTCTTTACCACTGTGGAAATGCTGCGCGAAGATGTAATGGCTTCGCACTTGGATTCCGAGCTGCCGCTGCCTGTCTGACGCAGGTCTCCGGCGTGGAATAACGCTATGGAAGACCGCCTCCTTCAATTCACCACGATCTGACGGCGCCCCATCGTTTCCGCGGTCTCATGCGGAGAGGTGGGGCAGCACGGTGGGCAAGGACCGCACCCTTTACACTTTCTCCATGGCCTTCCGCCTTTACGCCGCCACCACCAGCGCGGGCAAGCTGCGCGACTTCCGCACCGCCGCACAGGCCTTTTCCATCGCCATTGAACCGCTGCCCGGAATTGAGGAAATCCCCGCGCCTGAGGAGGGCGAAGACACCTTCCTCGCCAATGCGGCTACCAAGGCTGTCTATTATTCCCGTTTCGCCCCCGGCGCGCTTGTGCTTGCCGACGATTCGGGGCTTGAAGTCGATGCCTTGGGCGGCGCTCCCGGCGTGCGTTCGGCCCGCTTTGCCGCCGACTGCGGCCTCGTTGACTCGCCCGACGCCAATGACAACACCGACGTGTGGAACAATATGCTGCTACTGCAGAAGCTGGATGGGATCCCAGCCTCGCTACGAAGCGCCCGCTACCATTGCAGCCTGGTCGCTGCGCGCGATGGCGAGGTGGTTCAGGTTGCCGATGGCGCGGTCGAGGGCCTCATCCTGGACGCGCCACGCGGCACCGGGGGATTCGGCTACGATCCTCTGTTTTACCTGACCGAATTAGGCAAAACCATGGCCGAAATCGATCTCGAAACCAAGCTCTCGCTCAGCCACCGCGGGCGCGCAATTGCGGCGCTGCTGCCGTTGATTCTGGCCTGAAGAATCCCCGGCCTTGCAGGCGGAATCAAACGAATACAATGCAGACGAGCCAGAGCGGGTAGTGGGTCAGTTTGATGGAAACGTTCCCTCAGGGGCTAAAGCCCGCGTTCATTTTCCGGTCTTTACGGCACGAGTAAACTCGTGCCCTTTCAAAACATCTTCAAACTGACCCACTACCCCAGAGCACGTCCTGCTTCCAGGGCCGGATATAATAATGTGATCGTCGGCACAATCACGGAGCGCGCCCATCGTTTATTCGTAATTTAGATTCGTATCTTCGGTGGCTTGCACAATTGGCAAAGAGAGAACCTATGCCATCCGGCACACTGACCGTGGCCGGCAATTCCCAGGATTGCAGCTTTTTGGCCTTAACCCGCAGCTTCTAGGAGCCTATACTGCCATGGCAACCGCTCAACAACCTGCCGCGCACGTGGTGCGCAGCGGCGTCCAGCCCCTGCGCGCGGGCGAAGGAACCAGCTTTCTCTGGCATAAACTCCATTCGCTGTTAGGCATTGTTCCCCTTGGCGCCTTCCTTCTGGAGCACCTGCTCTCGAACTACGAGGCGCTCAAAGGACCGATGGCATACGGCCTGCAGGTGAAGTTCCTTAACTCGCTTCCAGTGGTGCGCGTGCTGGAGTGGGTGTTCATCTTTCTGCCGCTTCTTTACCACGGTCTTTACGGCATCTGGATCTGGCTGCGCGGGAAGGCCAATATTGTTTACTACCCGTGGGCGGGGAACTGGATGTATGTTGCCCAACGCTATACGGGGTTGATCGCGGCGGTGTACATCGTCCAGCACGTGGCGCGGCAGCGCTTCATGGGCGTAGACCTGCCCAACCATCCTTTGGCGGCCTTCTGGAAGGTGCAGCACGAGCTGTCCAATCCCTGGATGGTAGCTGTGTACGCGATCGCGATGATCGCCATCTGCTTCCACTTCGCCTATGGAGTGTGGCTGTTCGCAGCCAAGTGGGGCATCACGCCGGGCGAAACGGCGCGGCGGCGCTTCGGTTGGTTGTGCGCGGCGTTCGGCCTGCTGCTCGCTCTAGTGGGAATCTGGAGCATCTGGGCGTTCATCGGTCCGAAGTTTGCAAATGCGCCGGAAAATCCGCAGAGCAGCTTGCAATGGCGGGGAACAGGGATCGGGGAACACGAACCGGTTTATTCCGTTCTCAATGAAGCCCTTGTGGTTCGCACGAGCGCGCCACTCGACCGCGCCGCGAGCTGCTGATCACCGATCGCTGTCCACCGTTTCATTGACAACGGTTTTTAAAGGAAAGAATAATGGCGACACCCAGAATCATCGTGGTTGGCGGGGGGTTGGCGGGGCTGGCCGCGGTCATCAAGATTGCCGAAGCCGGTGGGACGGTTGACCTGTTTTCTATCGTTCCCGTCAAGCGCTCGCACTCGGTTTGCGCCCAGGGCGGCATCAATGCCGCCAAGAATCTGAAAGGCGAGGGCGACACCACCTGGCAGCACTTCGACGACACCATTTATGGCGGCGACTTTCTGGCCAACCAGACGCCGGTCAAGCTGATGTGCGAAGCAGCGCCGGCCATTATCGATCTTCTTGACCGCATGGGCGTGCCTTTCAATCGCACACCCGAGGGACTGCTCGACTTCCGGCGCTTCGGCGGCACGCTCTACAATCGCACCGCATTTGCCGGCGCCACCACCGGCCAGCAGTTGCTTTACGCGCTCGACGAGCAGGTACGGCGCTACGAGGCCGAAGGCAAGGTCAAGAAGTACGAAGGCTGGGAGTTCCTCTCTGCCGTGATCGACTCCAAAGGTGTGGCGCGCGGCATCGTTGCCCTCGACCTGCGCACCATGGAGCTGCGCTCGTTTGCTGCGGGCGCCGTAATCCTGGCCACCGGCGGCATCGGAGCCATTTTCGGCAAGAGCACCAACTCCGTGGTCTGCACCGGCTCGGCGCAGTCGGCGGTCTTCCAGCAGGGCGTGTACTACGCCAACGGCGAGCTCATCCAGGTGCATCCCACGGCGATTCCAGGCGAGGACAAGCTGCGCCTGATGTCGGAGTCGGCGCGCGGCGAAGGCGGCCGCATCTGGGTGCCGCGGACACCGGGCGACAAACGGCCGGCCAAATCCATCCCCGAGGCCGAGCGCTTCTACTTCCTCGAAGAGTGGTACCCCAAATACGGCAACCTGGTGCCGCGCGACATCGCCACCCGCGCCATTCACAGGGTGGTCTACCAGGAGGGCCTGGGCATCGACGGCCAGCCCATGGTCTATCTCGATCTGACCCACATCGATCGCGCCACGCTTGACCGCAAGCTGGGCGGCATCCTGGACATCTACGAAAAGTTCGTCGGCGTCGACGCTCACGTGGAGCCCATGAAGATCTTCCCCGGCATGCACTACACCATGGGCGGGCTGTGGGTGGACTTCGACCAGATGACCAACATCCCCGGCATCTTTGCCGTGGGCGAGTGCGACTACCAGTACCACGGCGCCAACCGGCTTGGGGCGAATTCGTTGTTGAGCTGCATCTACGCCGGCTTCATATCCGGTCCCAATGCCGTGAAGTACGCTGCAAGCGCGCGGGCTGTCGAGGGCGATGGCGGCGCCGCTCAAGAGGTCGCACGGCAGGCGGAGATCAACAGTAAGCTGATGAACAACGAGGGGACGGAAAATCCCTTCAAGCTGTGGCGCGAGTTGGGCGTCACCATGACCGAGCACGCCACCGTAATCCGTCACAACAAGGGGCTCAAGGAAGCCGACGACAAGATCCTCGAGCTTCTCGACCGCTACAAGCGCGTGAATCTCAGCGACCGCAGCCAGTGGGCAAACACAACTTTCGCGTTTGCCCGGCAGTTGAAGAACATGCTGGAGCTGGCACGGACCATCACGCTCGGCGCGATTCTGCGCGACGAGTCGCGGGGCGCGCACTATAAACCGGAGTTCCCTGAGCGCAACGACGAAAAGTTCCTGAAGACCACCAAGGCCACCTTTACGGGCGCCATCGAGGGTCCGCGCCTTGAGCTTGAGGAAGTGGACACGCAGTACATCAAGCCGCGGCCGCGCAGCTACGCCGCCACGAAGTAGGAGTGCAGTTTGAGCCAGCATTTCTTTGTCAAGCTGATTCCGCATCGAGCTACATTCACCCAGGACATGACCGTGGAAGAACGCGGGATCATGCAACAACACGTCGCGTATTGGACCGGGCTGATGCACAAGGGCATCGCGGTGGTGTTTGGCCCGGTGATGGATCCGGCGGGAGTGTATGGGGTGGGTATTGTGGAAACCACAGACGAGGGGCATCTTCGCTCGTTGATCGACGGCGATCCGGCAAAGACCTTGAATCATTACGATTTTTGGCCCATGCGCGCTGTGCATGCCAAATTGAAGCCTCAAAAGGACTAGCAGAGTTGAGCCGCGCATGGAGCGCAGGGCGGCGAGAAGTACCAGAGCCCGTTTGATGATTCCTGGAGAACCGATGGCAACCAAAACAGTGCAATTTGAAATCAGGCGCCAAGCCAACCCGGATGCGCCAGCGGTGTGGGAGACGTTCGAACTGGAGTGGCGGCCGGGCATGAACGTCACTTCCGCGATGATGGATATCGCCGCGAACCCTGTGACCGCGGACGGAAAGCCGACCACGCCCATCGCCTACGACTCGAATTGCCTTGAGGAGATCTGCGGCTCCTGCGCCATGCTCATCAACGGCAAGGCGCGCATGGCCTGCTCGGCGCTGATCGACAATCTCGATCAGCCCATCCGGCTCGAGCCGCTCTCCAAATTTCCCCTGGTGCGCGACCTGCAGGTCGATCGCTCCGTGCTCTTCGAAAATCTGAAGCGCGTCAAAGGCTGGATTCCGGTGGACGGCACCTACGATCTCGGTCCCGGCCCGCGCGTCTACCCGCAGCAGCAGGAGGCGAACTACCCGCTCTCGAATTGCATCAGTTGCACCTGCTGTATGGAAGTTTGCCCGCAGTTCAACGAGGCCACTGACTTTGTCGGCGCGGCCACCATCGCGCAGGTCAAGCTTTTCAACAACCATCCCACGGGCAAGGTCCTCAAGGAAGAGCGTCTGCGCGCGCTCTCGGGCGACGGCGGCATCCAGGAGTGCGGCTTTGCGCAGAACTGCGTGGAAGTCTGCCCGAAGAAGATTCCGCTCACTAATGCCATCAGCGACGTCGGCCGCGACGTACTCGTGCAAGTAGCCAAGGACTTTCTGCGGGGATAAAAGCAGGGACCAAGTGACGTAAGGCTGTGCGGATTTGGGATCGGGCGAGCGTGGTGAAGGCTAGCTGGGCAATCAGGAGCTGGTTGGCGGCGCAAGCGACAAGATCGCGGATGTCTTTCTCGCCGGAGAGTGGCGGCATGGCATTGCGAAGGGCTTAGGCGGCACACCAACGGGCGCTGATCTCATCGTCTTTTCCGACATAACTTCCGTGTAAACTCAGCCCTGACTCGTGGTTTGGGGTTCGTGCTGCCCCACCCTTCCGGCAAAAGCAGCCGGAAGGGTGGGGCACCCGGCAAGCTCAAAGAGTTGGGTTCGCAGAATTTTCGATGCGGCGATTCGCAGGGCCGTGAGGGCCAGGACGAAGGATTCGATCGTTCCGGGCAGAAATCCTCCTTCCATTTGTTGCCAAAGTGGCGGATACTTGCGTCTAAGTGATTGAGCGAAGCGGAGCGCGGGGCGCGAACGGATGCTGAGGTGACGTCATGAGGTCAACGGATCGCATAGGTTTGAGGACAGCGGCTTTAGCGGGATTGGCGGTGTTGCTGTCTGCGGCAGTTTGGGCGCAGTCGAGCGGCTCGCCTGCCAGTACGACTCCAGCCAGTACGCCCACAGCGCAGGCCCCCTCCGGGACAGCGTCCGGAGGCAGCGGCGCGCAACCGGCTCCCTCGGCACAGCCTGCTCCCGGGACGACGCCGGTGGGCGGGGACCAGCCGCTGCCCACGAAGCAGCCGAGCTCCACCACGGCATCGACCACAAGCAACACCGGTCAAGCGTCACCTTGCGTGGCGATAGCGGACACGTCTGCCGACGACAAGGAGAAGAAAGAGAAGAAGGACAAGGAAAAGGATACGAATCCCGCTCCCGGAACGCAGCCGGCGGGCGGCGATTGCTCGGGACCGAACCAGGTGAACCCCGACAAGGTGGTCGATCCCGGCAGCCAGTTGGAAAAAGTGAAGCCGGGCAGCATTGAGGACGTGAGCGCTGTGGGCAATCGCAACATCGGCGGCCGTGGAATGGGCAACTGGTACTCGACCGACAGCGAGATCAAGATGGGCAAGCAATACGCCGACGAGGTCGAGAAGAGCACCAAGTTCATCACCGATCCCGTGGTGGACGAATACATTAACCGCATCGGTCAGAACATCGTGAAGAACTCCGATTGCAAGGTGCCGTTCACGATCAAGGTGATCGATTCGGATGAAATCAACGCGTTTGCTCTGCCGGGCGGGTTTTTCTTTGTGAACTCCGGGCTGATTCTGGCGGCGGACGAGGAGGCGGAGTTGGCCGGGGTGATGGCGCACGAGACGGCGCACGTTTGCGCGCACCACGCGGCCCGCGAGATGACAAGGCTGAACTACGCGCAGATAGGCATGGTGCCTCTGATGATCATGCTTCCTTATGACTGGGCCGGATATGGGATCTACGAAGCGGCGCAACTTGCGATTCCCATCACGTTCCTGCAATTCTCGCGCGATTTCGAGGCCCAGGCCGATTATCTGGGCGTTCAATACATGTACCGGGCCGGCTACGATCCGCAGGCCTTCATCACCTTCTTTGAAAAGATACAGGCACTGGAGAAGCGCAAGCCAGGGTTGGTGGCCAAAGCATTTAGCGACCATCCGCAGACGCCAGACCGTATTCTGCACACGCAGGAGGAGATTGCGCGCATCCTGCCGGCGAAGGATGAGTACACGGTGACCACGTCGGAGTTCGACGACGTGAAGGCGCGGCTGGCGCGGATTGAAAACAAGCGCCGCCTGACCGACACTAAAGGGGCCACCAAACCGTCGCTGCGCAGGGCGAGCACGGGATCGGGCACCAATGGCGGCTCCAGTGGCCAGGCGGGCGACAGTTCCTCGGACTCAGGTGATGGGCCGCCAACTTTGCATCGTCGCGACGACTCGGACTCGAACTAAGCTTCTATCCACCGGATCGCAAGGGAAGACCATCACCCGGAGACGATAGCTCGTGAATGACTCGAATGCGCGTTATCAGCGCCCGGCAAAATACGTGTCTGCCACGAGGAAGATCGTCATTGCCGCGGCCGCCGCAGCCGTCTTTGTCTTCATCCTGGTGTTGACGAAGATCGCGAACGATATGCCTCCTGAGCCGCCGGCCGGTATTTCTTTCTGGATTTATTCCCAGCATGTGGTCGAGTGCACTCCCACGGAGATTACGCTGGTAGATACCCATCAGACGGAGACGCTGCTCGAAAAAGATTCAAGTTGGCCGGATTGCTCGACCTTTCACAAAGACGATGTGCTGGATCTCCATCTTGCTCGCGGCGCAACAACCAAGTTCCTGAGCGATGAAGAGACGGCCTGGTGGCGCAAGGCGATGTAGAGATCGGGACTGCGGACCACGGATCAGGGATCAGGGATCAGGGGACAGGGGCTGACGAGCGAGTCAGCGATTGAGCAAGGTGAGCAAGTCAGCCGCAGAGATGAAGTTGTTTCCGTGTGGCAACGAAGCCCTGGCAAAAGCACCATCTGCTCCAATAGCACAATCTGTAGGGCTATGAGCTTGCCGTATGTACAAGCGAGTGGGTTCTTGCGTGGGAACGGGCTTGCAGCGGGCAAAGACGAAACCCATTAATTTTCTTTAACTACCGGAAAATCCTTGAATTACCCGATCAATTCGGGTTCAATACAAAGTGTGCAGGAAGTTTGCCGTAATTCATTCTCAGGCATCCCATTTTTCGGGAGGTAACTATGCGCAGCGCCGCAGCCCGTTCCAACCTGCTGGTTCCCGAAGTGCGCGAGGTGATGGACATTCGCCAGGCCTCCGACTATCTCGGGATTTCTCCCGATACGCTTTACAAGTACGCCTCGGAGGGCTTCGTGCCCGCGTTCAAGCTGGGCAACCGCTGGCGGTTCAAGCGTAGCCGCCTTGACGAATGGATGGACCGGCAGAGCGAGTTGCACGCTCCCGGCGGCGAGCTGGACCCGGCCAAGAAGAAGCCGGTGCAGCCAGCGGTGTGAAGAGCAGTTGTCAGTGATCAGTGGTCAGTGATCAGTTTTCGATGCTCCGGTAATCTCAGTTCGGCGACAGGCCTTTCGCCTTAGGCTCCGCGAACAATCTCCTCCCAATCCGACATTTCCATGGGACTCAGCAAACGAGTCGTGGCCGGTCAGCCGATCACTGACCACTGCCCTGCCGTGATACAACTGACCCCGTGGACCATTTTCGCCGCATCGGCGCGCTGCGCCGCAAGCTAACTCGCGCCGGACTTCCTGGGCTGCTGGTCACGCATCCTCCCGATCTCCGATATCTCTGTGGCTTTACCGGCTCCAGCGCGGCGTTGGCGGTGACGCGGCGGACGGCACGGCTGTTTACCGATGGCCGATATACGGCGCAGGCTACCGAAGAGGTTCAAGCCGCGGAGGTTCAGATTGTTTCAGGCTCGCCTTCGGTCGTGGGTGTGCAGTGGCTCGCCGCGCAACCCGGTGTGACGGTGGCGGGGTTCGACTCCGCAAGGACCACAGTGGCGGAACTCGCGCGCTGGAAGGCAGAGCTGCCGAGCCGCCTGCGGCGAGGGTTCCTGCAGGCCGCGCCCACGCCGCTGATGGAGATTTTGCGCTGCGTGAAGGATGAGGACGAACTGGCGGTGATGGCAGAGGCGGCACTGCTGGGTTGCCGGTTGTTTGAGCACATCCTGGGATTCATGCGGCCCGGCATTCCTGAGGTTGAAATCGCCGCGGAGCTAGAGCACCAGGCGCGCATGCTGGGCGCCGAAGGCATGTCTTTCGAGACGATCGTCGCCTCAGGGTTGCGCTCGGCCATGCCGCATGGGCGCGCCACGGCTGCGCCGCTGCCACGGCGGGGGTTTGTGACGCTCGACTTCGGTATAATCCTCACGGGTTATTGTTCGGATATGACCCGCACGGTTTTTCTGGGCAAGCCAAAGCCCAGGAACGGGACGCATACCATGCAGTGCTGGAAGCCCAGGAGGCGGCGGTCGAAGCCGTTTCCGCGGGTGTGAGCTGCGCGGAAGTGGACGAGGCCGCGCGTAGCGTTCTGCGCAGGGAAGGATTGGCTGAGGCGTTTACGCACTCGACCGGCCACGGTGTTGGGCTTGAGATTCACGAGCCGCCGCGGGTTGGCGCGGGACAAACGACGCGGCTCGTGCCCGGCATGGTGGTGACTATCGAGCCCGGAGTCTATCTGACGGGCCAGTTCGGCATCCGCATTGAGGATATGGTGGCTGTCACGCGCACCGGGGGCGAGGTGCTTACTCCGGCGCCGAAGGCGCTGATTGAACTTTAGAGCCTGCGGGAACCGCGATCTTGAAGATTCGTGGTTTCCCAGGTTTCAAAATCGAAACCTGGGGCACCCAGTTGGAGTTTTAAGGAACGAATGAAGAAGCAAGACATTGAGGATCTGCGAGAACTTATTGAGTTTTTGAAGCATCACCAGGTTGCCGAATTTGACGTGGAGCGCGGCGACTTGAAGATCCGGCTCAAATTCAATCCGCAGGAGAGTGCCTCCGCAGGGCTGCTGAGGACGGCGTCGGCAGGAGTGGCGCAGGCAGCGGCAGCGCAACCGGAATCGGCTCCGCAGGCTGCACCCGCTGACTCTGATGCCGGGTTGCACTTTGTGAAATCGCCGATCGTGGGCACGTTCTATAGTTCGCCGTCGCCCGGCGCCTCGCCCTTCGTTTCTCCCGGCGATCATGTGGAGAAAGGGCAGGTAATCTGTGTCGTCGAGGCCATGAAGCTGATGAACGAGATCGAGTGCGACGCGGCGGGCGAAATGGTAAAGTGCCTTGTTACAGACGGCCAGCCCATCGAGTTTGGCCAGCCGTTGTTTTCGATCCGGACGGCGTAGGAGAGGGAGCCGAGCGTTGCCAGCGGAGTTAGCGGCGCTAGTCTCGAAGATCTTCATCGGCCCCGAGGTATTTCCTGGCTCCGTTAACCCCGCTTACACCGCTAACTCCGCTTCTAAAGGAACGCATGTTTCGTAAAGTTCTGGTTGCCAATCGCGGCGAAATCGCGTTGCGCGTATTGAATGCGTGCCGGGAACTCGGCATTCGCACGGTTGCCGTGTACAGCGAGGCCGACCGCAATACGCTGCACGTCCGCTTTGCCGATGAGGCCATCTGCATCGGACCGCCGCGGGCGTCGGACAGCTACCTGAATGTGCCGGCGGTCATTTCCGCGGCCGAGCTGACCGATGTGGAAGCGATCCATCCCGGCTACGGACTGCTGAGCGAGAACGCGAACTTCGCCGAAGTCTGCCGAGCCTCGAATATCAAGTTCATCGGGCCGCCGCCCGAGGTGACGCGGCTGATGGGCGAAAAGGAAAAAGCCCGGCAGGCCATGAAGGACGCTAAGGTGCCCATTCTGCCGGGATCGGACGGCATCCTGACAACAGCCGAAGAGGCGCGCAAGTGGGCCGATGAGGTAGGTTATCCGGTCATCCTGAAGGCCAAGGCCGGGGGCGGCGGGCGCGGCATGAGAATCGTTCGCTGCCCCGAGGAGCTGCCCAATCTTTTCCACGCGGCGTTTACCGAGGCGGCCAACGCCTTCGGCAACGGCGAACTGTATATGGAGAAGTTCATCGAGCAGGCGCGCCACATCGAGTTCCAGATTCTGGCCGACGAATATGGCAATGTGGCCTCTCTCTTTGAGCGGGAATGCTCCATTCAGCGCAGGCACCAGAAGCTGATTGAAGAAGCGCCGAGCCTGCAGGTGACGCCGAAGATGCGCGAAGAGATCGGCCGCACACTGTGCCGGTGTCTGAGCGAGATCGGCTACCAGAATGCCGGCACGGTCGAGTTCCTCATGAATGAGGACCACCAGCTTTACTTCATCGAGATGAACACGCGCATTCAGGTGGAGCACCCGGTGACGGAGGCGATTACCGGCGTGGACATCGTGAAGGCGCAACTGCGCATCGCTGCCGGCGAGAGGCTGGACGCGATTCTGCCGGCGAAGCTCGAAATCCGCGGGCACGCCATCGAGTGCCGCATCAATGCCGAGCATCCGCAGCGGTTCACGCCGTCGGCCGGACAGATTACAGCATTCAATGTGCCCGGCGGCAACGGAATTCGCGTGGATACGGCACAGTATGCCGAGAGCGTGGTCCCTCCCTATTACGACTCTCTCATTGCCAAGCTCATCGCGCATGGCGTCGATCGCGCAGAAGCCATCGCCAGGATGGAACGCGCGCTGAGCCAGTTCATCGTGCAGGGAGTTGAGACCTCGATTCCGTTGCATCAGGCCATCTTTCAGGATTCCGAGTTCCGCGCCGGCGAGTTCGATATCGGGTTTATGGAGCGGTTTCTTCGCGCGGGGACCGAAGCGGAAGAGCAGCCGGCGTGAGCGGCCGCCCGCCTAAACCAGCTCAAAAATTCCCTTCCAATATTTTCTTTACGCCGCCGGCGGGAAGCGCAACCGGTCGGCACGAGGCGTTTACTTCGGGGCTTGAATCCACCCGATTCCGGTAGACGTAAGAGGCTGAGCCAAAAAGTGCGCGAAATTTATCGCCTTTGCTTCGCTCTTTGGGCCCGGGATTGAGGTATGCTGTGTGGGCAACGAGGAGATTGCCCGATGGACTTTCAAAAAGACCTGATTGCCGAATACGACCACGAGACCGCCAAAACACGCAAGATGCTGGAGGCCGTGCCGGCCGATGCCGATTTCAACTTCAAACCCCACCCGAAGTCCATGAGCCTTGGCCGGTTGGCAGGGCACCTGACCGACATGACGGGAGACTGGGCACTGACCATGCTGACGAAGGACAAGCTGGAGTTCGCAGCCGATCACAAGTGGGACCCTTATGTGCCGGCCGACAAGGCGAGGCTACTGGAAAGGTTCGATAAGGATCTTCCCACGGTGCGCGCGGCCATTGCAGCCGTTTCAGCGGAGCAATGGGACAAGCATTGGCAATTTATCTTCGGCGGCAAGGCGTTCGTTGATTCGCCGCGCCACCAGGTCTTTCGCGAGATGGTCATGAGCCACATGGTGCATCATCGCGCTCAGTTGGGCGTGTATCTGCGCCTGCTCAACGCAAAGATTCCGGGAATGTATGGGCCTTCAGCGGACGACATGATGTGAAGAAGACAGGGGCTGCCGCCCAAAGGGAGCGAAAACCCCAGAGATTCAAGGGAAATCAACCGGCCGTCACGCCGTTGCGATGCGGAAGATCTTCTCGGCGTTCCCGTGAGAGATCTTCTCATTGTCCGCCTCCGAGAGCGGCGAGGAGTTCATAAAATTCGCGGCTTCCACGGACTCCTGATACGGATAGTCAATGGCGAAGATAATGTTCTCCGGCCCGAGCGCTTCGTTGCAATACTTCAGCACCTTATGGTCGAACATCCCGCTGGTGGTAATCACAAAATTGTCCTGGAGGTATTGGCTGGGCCTTTTCTTGAGCTTGCCATGCCCCCTTGTATATCCGTGGTACATATAGTCGATTCGGTAAGGCCAATACGGCAGTCCTTCTCCCATGTGCCCAAGAACAATCTTCAGATCCGGAAACTGATCGAAAACACCACTGACGATCAGCCGCATCGCATGCACGCCGGTCTCCATCTGGAAACCCCAGAGTGCGCCCGCCAGAGAGGTGTCGGCGTGGGTCATAAAGGTGCACTGGTCGGGCATGTTGCGTGGGTGAATATAGATTGCGCTCTTCAAGGCCGTCAGCGCCTCGAAGATCGGCCAATATTTTCGATCATCCAGATATTCGCCGTTGGTGTGCGAGTTGACGATCACCCCATTGAGCTTGAGTTCGGTTATCGCGCGGTCGATTTCCTTCACCGCACGCTTGGGATCCTGGGGGGCGAAGCTCGCAAGGCCCGCGAACCGCGCCGGATGCTTCTTGATCACTTCAGCCAGTCGGTCGTTCGCCAGGGTCGCCAGGCTGGTTGCCGTATCTGTGTCGAACATCTGCACGCCCGGCGAAGTGAGCGACAGGAGGTGCACATCCACGCCGGCCTGATCCATGATCTGAATCCGCTCGCCCTCCAAATCGAGCAGGCGGCGGAGAAACGGCGGGGCCCCAGGGGTCGGATTGAGAAAACCTCTCCACATATCGAGGTCCGGATTCACATAGGAAAGGCCCTGGACCCGCCGGAACTCGTCCACTTGCTCCGGGATGGAAAAGGCTTCCTCGGTCGCGATGAGCCGGTATTTCCGTTTGGCCGTTTGTGGTTGATTTGCGGCCTCGGCGGCCGCCGGGACGCCGGCGGCCAGCAAACTCGCCGACATCAATGTCGAAGAACCCGCAAGAAACGCCCTTCGATCCATGCTCATGCTGCTTCCCCTCTATTTTTCGCGGTTAGTTCTCAAGCGAGCCAATCATAAGCTCGCCGTTCCGCTATTTGCAAGCGGTTTGAGGTCGGCGGCGCGATTCCGATTTCCCTGTCCTTCTTTTCGTGCCTGAGCTAGTCTTATCTCATGCCCTTTTCCTTTCCGAAAATCTATCCCATTCTTGACGCTTCGATCATTCCACCTACGGGCCGCGCGGAGTTTCTGCGGCGGCTGGGCGGCGCATTGGCCGACGCAGGCGTGACGCTGCTCGAGTACCGCAACAAGACCGGCTCTCAAGCAGAAATGCTGGCTGACGCGGCGATTCTTCGTTCCGCTCTACCCGCGGGACAAGTGAAGCTGATTCTCGACGATCGCGCGGATCTAGTAGACGTAGCGGGTTTTGATGGCGTGCACGTGGATGCCGGCGACATGGCGCCCGACGCGGCGCGGCGGCTGCTTGGTCCTGGCCGTATCGTGGGTACCTTTGGCGGCAGCGAAGCGCTCTTGCCCGGAATCCTGAAGGAGCCGGCGGACTATCTGTCCGTTGGTCCGGTGTTCGCTACCAGAACCAAGCAAACCTCCAGGGCGCTGATCGGCGTGGAAGGGGTGCGCAAGCTGCGCGAGGAAGCTGGGGCAGATCCAATCCTCGTCGCCATTGGAGGGATCACGCAGGCAACCGCGCCGGCCATTTTTGAAGCGGGAGCGAGTGTGGTTGCCGTTGCCGGAGCGATTTTCCGTGCACCCGATCCGGCTGCGGAGTTCCGGCGGTGGGTGAGCGCGCTCAAGTAGGCGCGCAAGAGATGGACCAATATCCCAATGATCAAACAGGTGCTGTGCGGACTTGAGGCACGACTGTCCGGAAATGAGACGATTATTTTGTCTGAAAATGAGACACTCTGAAAGATTGAGAGTCCATGGCAACTCGTGGCCTGCGCCTAATCCTGCAATGACCGCGAGGTTGCTATCGTATGATTGCGTTACGAGTTCCGGCCGGCAGGGTGGGCCAAAGACTGGATCAGACTGGCACTCCAGTGTGTCTCTACTGGTGCCGAAACGCGGGTCAAGCGCACAGCGAGTCAATGCAAATGAAGTTCAACCGCCGAGGAGGAAGTCCCTCATTCATGTTTAAACTGCGTTGTAACCACTGGGATCCGGGGCTGGCCTCTGAAGAGCACCTCAAATCCCATCGCTTCACGGAGGGTGGGCATGGCTAACCGGTACTTTGCCACCAAACCTGTCAAGACCATTCTGGCGGAGGCAGCCGGCGGCGGCGAGCACGAGCACACCCTGAAGCGCGCGCTCGGCCCAATCAATCTCATCACCCTGGGAATCGGCGCGATTATAGGAGCCGGCATCTTCGTCCTCACCGGCACTGCCGCCGCGCAGTTCGCAGGTCCGGCCATCGTGATCTCGTACATCATCGCGGGAATCGGGTGCATCTTTGCCGGGCTCTGCTACGCAGAGTTTGCTTCCATGCTTCCTATCGCGGGCAGCGCCTACACCTATGGGTACGCCACGATGGGCGAGCTGGTGGCCTGGATTATCGGCTGGGCGCTGGTGCTCGAATATGCATTCGGCGCGGCTACAGTGGCCGTGGGTTGGAGTGGCTTTGTGAGCAGCCTCGTGGGTTTCTTCGGCACCAAGCTTCCCTTCAATGCAACGCCGGCCGTATCCCTCAACTTCTTCGGCCATGCAATTACAGCACAGGTGGACGTGTTTGCGTTGCTTGCCATCGTGGTCCTTACGATCGTCCTGATCATCGGCGTGCGTGAGTCGGCGAACTTCACCAGTGCGGCAGTGATGATCAAAGTTTCCATCGTGGTGTTCTTTATTGGCCTGGCGTTGATGTTCGCCTTCGGCCACTGGCCGCACATGATTGCCAATTGGCATCCGTTCATTCCCAAGAATACGGGCCACTTTGGTAAGTACGGCTGGTCGGGGATTATGCGAGGCGCGGGTGTGGTTTTCTTCGCGTATATCGGCTTCGACGCCGTGTCCACAGCGGCACAGGAGGCCAAGAACCCGCAGAAGGACATGCCATTTGGGATTCTGGGTTCGTTGATCATTTGCACGACTCTGTACATTTTCGTGGCAGGGCTGCTGACGGGGATAAAGCCGTACACCACGTTGAATGTTGCGGCTCCCGTTGCCGAGGGCGCAGCCGCGATAGGCGTGCGCTGGGCGGTTCTTCTTATCGATCTGGGCGCCATCGCCGGGCTGGCATCGGTGATGCTGGTAATGATGCTGGGACAATCACGTGTGCTTTACACGATGTCCCACGATGGCCTGTTGTGGAATTGGGTGGGCAGGATTCATCCGCGGTTCCGCACGCCGTGGATTACCTCAATTGTTGTGGGGATGCTTGCAGCGTTCCTCGCGGCCTTCTTTCCCATTACCCTGCTGGGAGAACTTGTGAGCTTAGGTACTCTTCTGGCATTTACGATCGTCTGCCTCGGCGTATGGGTGCTGCGCCTGCGGCATCCGGAGCTGCATCGGCCGTTCAAGACGCCGCTGGTGCCGCTGGTGCCAATTTGCGGCATGCTTGTTTCCGTGGCGCTGATGCTTTCGCTGGATGCGCCGGCCTGGATCGGCTTCGGAAGCTGGCTCGTCTTCGGTCTGATCATTTACTTCAGCTATTCCGTGAGACACAGCAAGGTGCAGAAGCTGGCGAAGGCCGAAGCGGTCAACTGAGCGGCGGTGAACTGAGCGGCAGCGTTCTGGAACGACGGTCAGATGCGAGAGCTGGACGCGTCGCTGAGCCGCTGAGCGAATCCTTAGAAGCCGGCTACGCAATGGACGCGGGCGCGCCTTGCGCGTACTGTGCCGCCCCCCACAGTATGGACGGGATGAGCGGATTCCAGTGGCACGTTTCGCGTTTACTCTCCCGCAACCCGTTGGTCCAGCTCAATCTCCGGCGGGCCAAACGGATGGCCTCGGGTCGCCAAATAGAAAAGCAGCTCAACGCGACTCGACACGTGCAGTTTTTCGAATGCCCTAAACATGTAATTCTTCACCGTGTGCTCGCTCAAATACAGTTCGCTGGCAATGGCCTTGTTTGTTTTCCCTCTGGCAGCGTATTGCACAACCTGGAGTTCACGCACGGTAAGAGCCGACAGATCATCTCCTGTTCTTCCGGAGGGAGCAGGAATTCTCTGCAGTGCTTCCATCAAAGGTCCCGTGCCCGATTTCCCCACCCAGATGTATCCCTGTGTCACATGCTCGACGCAACGAGCGAACTCGCTCATAGACTCCCGCAGTTCAAACACCCCGCGGGCACCGCAGCGAAATGCCTGGACAACCGAGTCGTACGACAGCTCATCGAGCAGGATAATGATGGGAATTTTGGGGTGGTCGCGGAACACGCTATCCGCCAGGTCGAAACCGGTCCCCGCAGCCGAATTGATATCGGCGCTGATGGTCACAAGAGCAACCTCGCCGCTTCCCAATGCCCGCAAAAGCTCGGACGGGCTCGTGACGGCAGCGTCAAGGCCGAAATTCTGATTAAGCGCATTGGCCAGCAAGCCCCCGGTCAGGGCGTCGCGGCCAACCACCAAGGCTTTGCGCGATGTCTTTTCTTGGGGTGCAATTTGCATCACCCTCTCGCGCCCAGTACCGTACGAAGGCATAGGCTTCTCCTGACAAGCCCTGCAAGAAAGTCCCTATTCCACTTTGTTTGAAAGGAAGAACTTCCACAGTCCCCAATTTGTGTGAAAGGGAAGAACTTAGCGCAGTTCCCAGTTGCAGCAGCTTACTTCAATTACAGCAGCGTACTTCGGATAATTGCATTCGGATGAGTGCCTGTCGTTCACCTCATTCTGGGTGAGACATGCTCAACACAATAATAGCCCAATTCATTGTGGCAAAGGCAATAACTCTTTAGATGCCACGCATGAATCTTTCGTAACACATATTTTCTTCTTTCGGTAATGCATACTATCTTCTCTAACGCCGGATGGGTCCATTGTCTCAGAGGCCGTTACGTTTGGGGACTATTTGCCCAGCAAATGAGGAAACTGAAATCCAGGACTATAGCCTCCTTTCTCTAGGATTTTCAAACATTCGGCGGCTTGCGGCGTTCCAGCGTGAGACGTAACCTTGGCTTCGTATGCAAGGATCCCTTATGCAAGTTCGTCGCAAACCCGAGAATGTTGTTCGGTTTGATCGGAACAGGCGGTCTGCCGTGCGATACAAGCTCCAACTCCCTGTCATCTTCCACTGGAACGAAGACGGGGAGCGCACCGGGGGTGGCTTTACATCCGACGTTGCGCTTGACGGAGCGCTCATCAACAGCAGCATGTGCCCGCCTATGGGATCGGATGTCCGGATCGAGGTGCTCATTCTCTCGCCGGTTTGGGGCGGCGTGGAGATACGAATTCAGTGCGTTGGGAAAGTGACACGTGTCGTGGACCAGGGGGACGTGATGAGCTTTGGCGTTCGAGGCGATTTCGATGACGATCACCTCACCCTGGGCTGCGGGTTCAGAGAAACTACGCAGGGAACCCGCGCGAGTGATCACAGGTAACCAGCGCACTCGTTACCTTTTCGGTAGCTGTGTCTTGTGCGACCGGAGTAGTACAGGAAATTCACAGGCGGATGCAGTCCGCTAGGCAGTTTGGGGTCGGATAGGAAGTTGAACCAGGGATTCGAACGCGACGGTCGAGGGCCGAGCGTCAAGGGTGAGAGCAGGGCGATGTAGCCCACAGGGCGAAGCTATACTCATCATGGGTTGTGCGCAATGCCGATGAAGCAAAAGAAAGGCGACTCTCAATGCTGACCTCGCTGAGCATCGACGAGCGAAACCGCCTGGACACGGCCTGGTGGGCGGTTTACACCCGCCATCAGCACGAGAAGGTCGTGGCAGAGACGCTCTCCGCGAAGGGTTTCGATGTTTTTCTTCCGCTCTATCAATCTACCCGCCGTTGGAAAGACAGGAGCAAGGTGCTCTCTTTGCCCTTATTCCCCTGCTATCTTTTCGTTCGTGGCGGCATCGATCGCAGACTGCAGGTCGTGACAACTCCCGGAATCCATATGATTCTCTACCGCGGTGAACATGTCGCGATTGTCCCCGATGCGGAGATTGAGGCGCTTCAAAGAGCCGTTGAAGGGCCTTTGCATGTTGAACCGCATCCTTTTTTGAAGTGCGGCACGCGCGTTCGGGTCACCAGGGGCTCCCTCGCGGGCGTTGAAGGCATTCTGATTCGCAAGAAGAATCTATTTCGTCTGATCCTCTCTGTGGATATGCTCGCGCAGTCCGTGGCAGTCGAAGTCGACTCTTCCGATGTGGAGCCATGTGGCTCCGGGAGCCAGGAATGGGAGCTGCGCTCATCGCCGGTTGTTGCTGCCCCGAGCCCGTTCTTAAACGCAAATACACCGCGGGCAACAGCGCCGTAGCAGCTGAGCCCTTGATCTCCGGACTTTTTCTGGATTAGAGGCACCAATCATGTCGAATGCAAATCGTCTTTACGTAAACTGGTTGATGGTCAGTCTCACGCTGGGATTGCTCGCCGCCTTCAGCGCACCAATGTTTGGGCAAAGTACACCGCCGGCGTCTCCGCTGACCCGCGGAACAGTCGAGGACTGGACCCACCACCGCCTTGTGTTCTCCAACCCGGGGACAGAGCAGAAGGCGCTGGCTCACGGCGCCTACTCGCACTGGCGGAAGATCGTCAACGATCCCCGTTACGCCCTGCAGTACGCGAGGCGGAACTCAGGAGCGAAGACGCTCGACGAGTCGAGCGTTGGCGCAAACTTTTGGGGCGGCCCGGGCGCTCCGCGGTTTGGTCGCCATGAGCCCCGTCGTGGCGGCGAGCTGCCCAGCCTGAGCGGCCTGAAAAAGGATTGGGACGAGGGCCTGCTATCCGGCGGCCAGGTGCAGCCGAACATGTACCCCGCCAAGTATTCGTTCAGCACCACAACTGCAAGCTGCACCAATGATTTTGTCGTTTACCCCACGGGCGTCGCGGGCGCAACAGGCGCAGCGACAATCGTCGCCTATAACGAGCTCTATGGCACGAACACGCCAACGGAGACTGGTTGCGGGACCGCTTCAGTGACGGTTCCGACGGTGCTTTGGGCCTACAACACGGGCGGCATGGCTACAACGTCTCCCGTCCTCTCCCTTGACGGGAAAAAGGTAGCTTTTATCCAGTACGACGGCACCACCACGAGCCTGGTTGTGCTGAAGTGGAAGGCTTCGGATGGTACGCTCACCACGCCGGCGACGGACCTGACGACCTCGACCGACATATTCACCTGCACCGCCCCGTGCATGGTCGTCACGAATCTCGGCACAACCGCCGACACCTATTCGTCGCCGTACTACGACTACCAAGCTGACGACGCGATATTCGTTGGCGACGACAATGGCAATCTCTACAAGATCACGGGCGTATTCAATGGACCAACGACCCAACAGGCGGCGAATAGCCCGCTTGCCCTGCCGGATGGAACTACTTACTACGTCGCATCGCCCGTCTATGATTCCGTCTCGGGATGCGTTTTCGTGGGCAATAGCGCGGGCTACGCCTTCTCCGTCAGCTCCGGGACTCCCGGCAGCGTGTGCACGGGTACCTCGTTTGCCAATTTCGGCAACTCAGCGCGCCTGGGACGCGGAGACGCAAATGATGAAGGCATCTTCGACGCCCCGCTCGTGGACTCCACGTCCGAAGAGGTTTATTTCTTCGTCACCGACAGCGCTGAACAAAGCAGCTATGAGGGCCCTCCTGACTACCCAGACGTGATATGCAATCCAGGTGACAATTGTGTGATGGAGTTCGCCCCCAGCACGTTTATCGATGCCACATTCACCCCTCCCGACTTTATAGCGCCAATAGGCACGGGCGGCCCTGGCTACAACCTTTACGACGGCGATTTCGACAATGTGTACTACAGCTCGGGCGGCCAGGCCGGAAACCTCTGGGTGATGGGAAACAGCGGCGCGGCCGGTGGAAACCTCTACGCGATACCAATAGTCCAGGAGGACCCAGACTTTGGAGACGGCTGGACGCTATCGGCCCCGATCACGGAGATCACGGGCCTGACCAACACCACCAGCGGCAATTATCCGTGGTCGTCCCCGATTACCGAGTACTGCAAGCAAGCAAGCACGGCGACCGATTGCGGCTGGAGCAGCAGCAGCGGCTCAACCACAGGCGGCACGGACTATATCTACTTCAGCGTCAACGACTTGAAAACAACGACCGGAAATTGCACGACCGGCAGCGGACACGGCTGCCTTTTGGGCTATAACGTCACCAACCCGTCAAGCTTCTCGACGACACCAGTCGGTGAAACGCTGCTCACAACGGTCGGTACCCCGGGCTGCTGGGCCACGGGCGGGATCGTTATCGATAACTCCGTGCCCTCCACCACATTAGCCGGCGCTGAGCAGCTTTACTTCCTGGGCCTGAACGGGAACACTGCGGGCGGACCGAGCCTTGGAGGCGAAAGCAGCAGCGGCTGCGGAACGGTGGTTGACGACTTGATCCCTCAGGCCTATCAGGAGTCGCAATCGGCGCCGTAGAGAAGGCTTCGGGCGATCTCGCAGTGCATACTGCGCGATCCGCGCCGCGACTACAGCGGCCGGGCCACACGAAATTACGGAAGTCAGCGGGTAACGCGGCGCAACACGCGTAACCAAAAACCGAGTAAGGGACAGAGAGGAATTCAATTGCGTATTACAGCAAAGCGAATGGTCCGATTCGGCTGCTTGCCGACTCTTGTTCTTACTCTTCTGCCCGTCGGCGCTCAGCCTGCGACACAGCCTCATAGTGGACATCCGGAAGGTGCCGCCAATACATCGCAAACCGAGGCCGCGAAAGCCCCCGGCGCCGCGCCGCAAATCACGGACTACATTATTGGCAGCGACGATGTCCTCGCCATCAGCGTCTGGAATGAAAAGGATATTTCGCGAACCGTTCCGGTCCGCTACGACGGCAAAATCTCCCTGCCGCTAATTGGAGAAATACAAGCTGCAGGCCGAACGCCGCTCGACTTGGAACGCGACATCACCGATCGGCTCCACAACTACATCACCTCTCCCGTAGTCACCGTCATCGTCCAGGAAATTAATAGCAAAAAGTTCAATATCCTCGGAGAGGTTGTGAAGCCGGGATCTTACTCGCTTACTCTTGCGCCCACGGTCGTCGACGCCATTGCACTTGCTGGCGGCTTTCGTGACTTTGCGAAGAGGAAAGATGTCTACATCCTTCGCCAAAATGCCGATGGCGGCCAGTCCCGCATCAGGTTCAACTATAAGAAATTCATCAAAGGCAAGCACTCCGTGCAGAATGTTCACCTCGAGCCGCACGATACCATCATCGTGCCCTGAGGAGGATCCATGTCTTGGAAAGTCTGTGTAATTCTCGCTCTGTTGATCGCACTCCCAGTCTGGTCTCAGGTGGAGCCGAGCGCCTCAGGAGGCCCTGCGCCCCAAGACGAAGACACGCGCATGATAACTCCTCCAGCGGTTAGCGGCGCCACTCTTCCGCTGGTCACAGAGTTAGGCCAGCGATCCAATTACCTCAGTGGTGGCGTAACCTTCACTCCTGCGTACATCCTCAACGTACAGCCGGGAGAAGCCTCGCCGCCGATCAACGATCAAAGCTACTCAATCTGGCCCATTCTTACCATTGACCGAACAACCCCTCGCGCAGCACAGTCCCTCACCTACAGTTCAGGATTCACATTTTATCAGCGGGCGACCGTGCTGAACTCCGTCAATCAAAACCTCGATGCCAGCGTTGATCTTGCGGCAAGCCGGCATTTAACCATAAGCTTACAAGACTTATTCCGCCAGAATTCAAACTTGTTCAACCAACCATTGTCTGCTTCCGGGGGGCAGACCCCGCCGCCGGTCCAGAACACCAACCTGATTATTCCGTATTCGGAGGAACTGGAGAATAGGGCAAGCACCATATTCAGTTATCAATTTGCCGAATTCTCAATGGTAGGCGGAATGATAACTTTCGACACCCTCAACTTCCCCAACCTTGGCAATGGGTCCGGCCTATATAACTCCCAGGCCGAGTCAGCTCTAGGATTCTACAGCCGCAGGCTGTCTCGTGCCCAATATCTCGGCGGGATGTACGAGTTCGACAACGTGCAGACGACGCAGAAGCCAACCACAACGCAAACACAGACTGCCTCCATCTTCTACGCTCTCTATCTGGCCGGTTCCTTCACTCTGTCGGTTGCGGCAGGGCCGCAACACCTGGATTTTGCACAGCCCGGCTCTCAGACATATCGCCAGTGGACGCCTTCAGTTCGAACTGGTCTTGGGTGGCAAGCCGCCAGAATCCGCCTTGCCGCCGGTTACTCGAGGGACCTCACTGCGGGGCAGGGGCTTCTCGGAGTTTACACTTCCGATAGCGCAGACGCTTCCATCCACTGGCAACTGACACGCTCCTGGACCATCAATTCATTCGCGGTCTACGACAACTACAAGAGCAATCTGCCTGCCCTTCTACGAGGATCTCCGGGGGGGCACACTATATCGGGGACGGCATCGGCCGACTACGCCATAGGGGAACACCTGGTGGCGGGATTTGGCTATACGCGACTCTACCAGAATTACAGCGAAATTGCTGCGCTTTCTCCGAACAGCGATCGGTCCTTTTTCTCCATTAGCTGGCAATTTCGCCGGCCCCTCGGTAGGTAGCCATGGACGAAACGCTTCAAGAGCAGACGGAACGGTCTCACGATATCGGTTGGTATCTCGACGTTCTGCGCCGCCGGCACATGCAATTCCTGATTTCTCTGCTACTGGGTTGGTTCGCGGTTTGGAGCGCCAGTTGGATTCTTCCGCCTACGTATAAATCCAACACGCTCATCCTTGTCGAGAGACCGACCATGCCTAAGAACTACGTGGAGCCAAACGTCAGCGAAAACCTGCAGGAACGCCTGGATAGCATAACGCAGCAGATCCTGAGCCGCACGCATCTGCTTTCGATCATTCAGAAACTCAATCTTTATGATCGCCCGGGAAGTATGCGCACCATCGATGACAAGATCGTAATGATGCGGAAAGACATTGATATCGAACTCGTGCGCGACCGGCAAAGTGATGCAATTTCAGCTTTCAGGATCTATTACTCCGCGCGCGATCCGCACGTCGCACAGCGTGTGACCAGCGAGCTCACCCAGCTCCTAATACAAGAGAACCTCCAGAGCAGGCAGCAGGAGTCGGAAGACACGACAAAATTCCTCGAGAGCCAATTGGCGAGCGCGCGCGAGAGCCTTGCGGACCAGGAGGCCAAAGTCCGCGAATTTCAATCGCGTCACGAGGGAGAACTGCCCACACAACAGGCAAGCAATCTGCAGATTCTGAGCGGACTGCAGTCGCAATTGCAGAATGAGCAGGACGCACTCAATACTGCGAAACAACAACAAGCCTACTTTCAAGCCATGATCGCCCAGTACCGCGGTCTTGCCACTGGCTCGCAGCCACTTCTGAACGCCGGACAAGGCGTGTCCCCGCTTGAGACGATCAATCAGGAACTTGATAAGCTCAGAGCCCAACTCGCCGATCTACGTTCACGTTATACCGATCGTTATCCGGGTGTCCAGGCGTTACGGGACCAGATCGCTGCGACTGAGATTTTGAAACAAAAGCTCATTGCGGAGCAAAAAGACGCCGCTTTGCGATCGACAACGCCAGGCGATAAGGGCGATAAGCACAGAATGGACGAGCCGACGAACGCGGCGATGGTGCAATTGGAGGGCCAGGTCGAATCGAACCGTCTGGAGATCGCAAATCGGGAGGAATCGATCGCCGCGCTAAATGGAAGAATTGGAGAGTACCGGGCTCGTCTCAATGCCGAACCTGCCACTGAGCAGCAACTGGCGGATCTCACGCGTGGCTACGAACAGTCCCAAACGAATTATGATGACCTGCTGAAAAAGGAAAGCGACTCGGAGATGGCGACGAGCATGGAGCGGATGCAACAAGGAGAGCGGTTTACGATTCTTGATCCGCCGAGTCTGCCCTCCAAACCGGATTTCCCGAATCGCCTGACGTTCAGCGGGGTCGCATTGGTGGCGGGTTTCGGACTTGCATTCGTTGTGGTTGCAGCATTTGAGGTCTTCGACGACCGTCTGAAAAGCGAGCCGGAGATCAGAGCACTGTTGCCTACGGCAGTGATCTGGGATATTCCCCCGATCCAGAACCAGCAGGATTTGAGGAAGGGCAAAGTGCGGCTCGCCTTACGATGGGCGACGGGAGTCTTCGTACTGGTTGCGATTCTTGCCGGATCAGCATTTAGCTATCTCCACGGCTAGGCACTGACACAATGTATAAAGCCTTCTTCAATCTCGTCAGCAATCCGTTTGACCTGACATCGGACCCTCGCTGCTTTGTATCCTTGCGGCGCCATAATGAGGCGCTCGCAGCCCTCTATCACGGCGTGCGCCGGCACAAGGGCTTCGTTGTAGTAACAGGCGAGGTCGGAACCGGCAAGACGCTACTGATTCGTTGCTTGCTGAACTTACTGGAAGAGAGCGACGACATTGCATATTCCTATATATTCAATGGCAGACTATCTCCATTTGAACTTCTCGAGTACATCGCATCGGACTTCCGGCTTTCTCCCCAGGGCAAGAATAAGTGCGAGCTCCTGCTTGATTTGAACCAGTACCTGGCATCGCGCGGTTCGAGAGGTCTCACCACAATCTTGATAGTCGACGAAGCACATAACCTGTCAGAGGATCTGCTTGAAGAACTCCGGCTCCTGTCCAATATGGAGACTGTGAAGGAAAAGTTGCTGCAGATTCTTTTACTAGGTCAACCAGAGCTGGACCACAAGCTGGATTCATACGCACTCAGACAGTTAAAGCAAAGGATTGCGCATCGAACCCATCTTGAAGCCCTAACCGCGGATGAAACGGAAAGGTACATTGAGCAGCGTCTCCGAATCGCCGGCGCCGCGCCAGATTCCGCGCAGCTTTTTTCCCGAGATGCCATTGCGGCGGTTCATACTTATTCAAAAGGAATACCCCGGCTCATCAATTCGCTTTGCGAGAACGCCCTGATCACCGCGTACGCTCGACAAATAAGCTGCGTGACGTCTGACATTATCGACACAGCAGCCGCGGATCTTTGCATTATTGAGCAATGCTCTGTTGCATTTGCGGACGGCACGCGCCCAGGAGGTTCGGATTATCTGAAGATGGGCGTTAGTCCGAACGAGGTTAGGGCTCTCGGCGCGCGTGCGATTGCAAGCGGCCCAAGTGAAAATGAGTAACGCACTTCGGAAGTGACCAAAATGAGCGAGATCTTTGACGCATTGCAGCGATCCGAGGCAGAGTCCGCCGATGGGCACCGGTCCCAACTGGCGAGCGACCTCCTGCGGCGTCAGGAGCGCCGGGCGTTGATGACTGGGCACCACCAGAACGATCAGGGGCAACACTATAGTTCAATTTCGCCGGATTCACGCTTAAGCGACGCCACCGTCAGCACGTCACATAGCCAGGAAGATATTCTCTTCCATGTTAGGTCGCTTCCCGTCTCGCCCCCCGCTGGAAGCAGGCTCGTATCTCTGATGGATCCGGACTCAGCTGCGGCAGAGGCGTTCCGCCTCCTCGCCGTACGGATTCAGCAGATGCGGAAGCAGCGAGATTTAACCACGCTGCTCATTACCAGTGCCATCCCGCAGGAGGGTAAGAGCACGGTGGCCGCAAATTTGGCCTGTACTCTCGCACAGGCTACGCAAGACAAAGTCCTACTACTCGAAGGAGATATCAGACGGTCAACCTTGTCGCAAGCCCTTGGCGCGCGGGAATACACGGGGCTATGTGAGTTGTTGCGGAAAAAGGCAACCCTCTCCGAGAGCATGCTGTACTTTTCTGACGCACACTTATGGGCGCTACTAGCGGGAAAGCCTAGCGGAAACCTTTTGGATGCACTTCAACCGCCACAATTATCAGCTCTGGTGGATCAGCTGAAGGCGTGGTTTGATTGGATTATCATCGATTCACCGCCGCTGTTAGCTACAGCTGACACAAGTGTCTGGTCGACTTTAGCAGATGGCATTCTTTTCGTCGCGCGCTACGGAACATCAAACAAAAAGGACATTCTCAGAAGCGTTAGGGCCATCGATTCCCAGAAACTGGTCGGAGCAGTGCTGAATTGCTCTACAAGCCTGCCTCACTCCAATTATTATTACGGGCGCACTTCTATTGACCATCATTAGGCCCGAACTTCCCTCGTCTCTAATCCGTCCATGCAGCGTATAAGTTGTTTCGGGCTCTCTGAATGCGCGCGCAAGCTAGGGCGGTTCTGAAAAAGCCGCATCTTGATTATCGCTGCAGGTATTATATCTTCCCTGTTTGCCTTGGAGGTAAGACAAATGAGTCCACATCTTTATGTACGTACGGCCGCAGTCTTTTACGCATTGCGCGATTCCGAAGGCAGCAGCCTTGTGACATCAGGCACTCTGGTTATACTTGGCTCTTTAATCCTTGCAATCGGGACGCTCCTGAGACGAAGCCTGTCTGCGCGTGAGGCATTCGCCAATCCACGTCCGCATACAGCCTGGGCGCAGGCAACGTCTCTGCGGAAGAGTCGCGCGGCACTGGACCCTACCGGCGGGGAGTCAAAGTCTCCAAGACATGCCGATGCCGTGTGAGTTCACTACGCATTTCTCCCGCGGAAAGAACTCATAACAAATCCCACCTACTGTCGTTGTAGATCGACTTACTTACAACAGGTGCGCGAAAATGAGCTTCGGCCTTTGTTGGTTGGGCGATTTACTATCTGGAGCGACGGCGTGACACAAAGAGTGCCGAGCCTCTCAGGGCGGCAGACAAACACACCACACTAACTCTTCTTGAAGCGGAATCCGTGATGCCCTTACTCGGTAGATCAGTGCCAATGCGTGCCACACTGCTCAAGGTCGCAGAAGCTTTGCTGGTGCTGGCGACCTTGGCACTTGCCTTTGCGATGTGCGCAGAGGGAGGCCTTAAGGCCATAAGCAAGATAGGCGTTCAGGCTGGCCTAGTCGGGTTGGTGCTCCTGCTGTGCCTTTACTTCGTGGACTTTTTCGAACCCCGGATAACGACCCATCGTGCGCAGAGCGTTTCGCGAATTATGCAGTCTATGGGGATCACGATGATAATCGCAGCCCTGATACTGCCGGCACTGTGGCCGACGCTGCATAATACCAAGCCGGTATTGATTGGAATGCTCATGGCGGGCGCCTGCCTCACGACGTCACGTTGCCTGTTCGCAGAAATTGCGCGTAGGCCGGCATTTGCTGAACCGGCCATAGTTTGGGGCTCAGGAGTGCTGGCAGCCAGTATTATTCATGAGTTGCAGAGCCGCGCCGATATCGGCATTCGCGTTCTGGGCATTGTGGACACTAGCTTTTCCGGAGAAACCTTTGCTGGCGTACGCTACCTTGGTCCCCCTGAGCTGATGTGGACGAGGGAACGCTCCGAAGGGGTGCGTCGGATCGTCGTCGCACTCGACGAGAGGCGAGGATCGGTGTCTGTTGAAAATCTATTAGCCCTAAAGACCGCGGGCCTGAGCATCGACGATGGAGCCGAACTTTACGAGGAATTGACTGGCAGGGTATGGCTAGGTACTTTCAGTGTGACCAGAATGCTGTTTTCCAGGAGGCTTCAACCATCTCTTGCGAAACTCCTAATCAAACGCGTACTTTCGGTCCTCTGCTCCCTGATTGCTATAACTCTGACCCTGCCACTCCTGTTGCTCGCTGTACTCCTCATACGCATTGACTCTGCTGGTCCCGTGATACTTCGTCAAATACGAGTCGGCCAAAACGGGAGACACTTTATTCTCTTCAAATTCCGCACTATGCGAGTAGAAGCAAATGGGTCCGCGCCAGCGACTCACGATGATCCGCGCTGCACGCGCGTCGGCAAATGGCTCCGCCGCCTTCGCATCGACGAGCTGCCCCAATTGTTCAATATCCTGAAAGGTGACATGTACTTTGTAGGGCCGCGTCCCTTTCTTTCAGAACAGGAAGAGTTCCTCGTTCGCGAAATCCCCTGTTATCGCCAACGCTGGAATGTGCGTCCCGGCGCTACCGGCTGGGCGCAAGTGCATCGGGATTACTGTTCTTCGCTCGAGGATAATATCGAGAAACTATCCTATGACCTGTTTTACATAAAGAATCTATCAGGCGCTCTCGATTTGTTGACCCTGCTGAAGACACTCAAGGTCCTGTTGCTTGGCCGAGGTGGACGGTGAGTGTCGCACATTGGCTCTTCTGGCTGTCGGTGGCATGGCTTGGCTACGTATGGGCCGGTTACCCGCTCGTACTTGCCCTTCTTTCTCTGATCCGTCGCTTTCGCCCAATCCCCGTCGACACTCATCAACCCATTGTAAGCGTGATTATAGCCGCGCGGAACGAACAGAAGGACATTGCTTGGAAGCTTGCGGAAACACTGGCATGGGAATATGCGGCGGATCGGCTCGAGGTGCTCGTCGGGTCTGATGCTTCGACCGACGGCACCGACGACGCAATTCGATCCTGTTCGGACCCGCGCGTGACATTCGTACGAAATGAGGAAAGGTTGGGCAAGGCTCGAACTTTGGGCCGCCTCGCCCGGATGGCGCGTGGCGAGCTCTTCTTCTTTACAGACGCTAACACTCACATTGAGCCGCAATGTCTCCGTAAGATGGTGCGGTATTTTGCAGACCCGCGGATAGGGTGCGTTACTGGTTTGGAGCGGAATCACGCTGAGGATGACGCAGAGGCCGTAGCGCTCTGGAGCAATTCCTATCTTGAGTACGAATCGGCAATAGACAAGCTGGAAAGCAGATTGGGATCGGTGTTGGTGTGCGACGGATCAATTTACTGCCTCCGGCGATCACTGTTTTTCAACCTGGATCCCGATCTCGCAAATGATCTGGAGCATCCTATTCGAGCCGGGGCCGTGGGCGCGAAGATTCTCTACGAGCCCCAGGCTCGATCGTACGAACGTTGCAGCAGCTCAAATCGGGAGGAGTTTGCCAGGAGACGTAGAATTGCCGGGCAGGGAGCTCTTGCCATGTGGAGACTGCGTCACGAGCTGCGAGGGATTCGGCTCTGGCAGTTCTTGTCACGCAAGTTCCTGCGCTGGTTGACGCTGCTTCCTCTCGTCATGATCTTGGCGTCGACCTTGGCTTTGCGGCACGAGCGGGCATTCGCCGTGCTATTTGTGGCTCAAGTTGCCTTGTATCTGTTGGCTGTCATTGGAGCTTGGCAACAGGGGAAATTTCTCATAAACAAACTCCTGCGTCTGCCGTCGGTCCTGCTCTTCGCCTATGTTGCCGTCTTCCTCGGCTTCCTCGATGCCTGTATTGGGAAGAGATTTCCGACCTGGGACATTGCCGAGCTTTCACGTGGCCCCAGCAGAGCCTCAGAGTGATTGTTTTGACTTCCTCTGGGGAATGGACACGATCCGGCCGACTCACGCTTTCCTGTCTGTGAACGACCTCATCTTCGCGAGTCAGCACTGCTTCTTTCGGCAGATTAGCCCCAGGCTTTGGCATTGCGAATTCATTCATCCCAGGTAACCCCCATGTCATCACCTCTCGTGAGCGTCGTAGTGCTTAATTACAAGCGTCTGAGCGCGCTGGAACAGACGCTTGAATCGGTCATCGCGCAAAAATACACACCAAAAGAAATCATTGTGGTGGACAATCATTCGCAAGAAGATCTGACGTCCGTCCTGCGCAAATTCGGACCCGACATCCAACTGATAGAACTTGAGGCCAACCTCGGCGCCTGCGGCGGCAGAAACGTTGGAATACGCGCTTCCCATGGCGACATTGTGATTACTCTGGATAATGATGTCAGCTTCGTTTCCTCTACTGAAGTGGACAGCATAGTCCGTCTCTTTCGTGACAACCCTGACTTCCACGTATTGGCATTTCAATTGCGGGACGCCGTAACCGGAGAATTACGCCTCCGGGAATGGTGTCATCCAAAGGATTGGCGGTATTTTTCAGAAGTGCAGTTTCCGACCAACTTCTTCGTTGAGGGTGCGGCAGCTTACCGCCGCACGGTATTTGAGGGTGCTGGTCTATTCTTCGAGCCGCTTTTTATTTACAACGAGGGTTGGGATCTAGGCCTGCGCATCCTGGACAACGGTTTTCGCATTCTCTATTCTCCTGAAATCAAGGTGCGGCACCTCATGTCGGCAGAGACACGCTCGAGCAGCCGTTCGTATTTTCTGTTTACCCGAAACTATTTGTGGATAACTTATAAGGATTATCCCTTTTGGGCAGGCACCCGCTTTATTGCTTTCCGAATGGCGATGATGGCATACTTTGCTCTGCGCGAACGACAGCTGTGGCCCTTCCTAAAAGGCGTCTACGAGGGTATTTGCGGCTGCCGAAATATCCAGCGCTCTCCGATCCACAAGACAACCCTCAAATATGTCGAGACACTTGACCGGGGACGTCCAAATCTCCTCGTTCGGTACATGAGACACCGTGTCGCCTCGCAGCTTTAACCCAGAATGGTGTGCAACAGACAGTGATCTTTTTCTACTTGCTGGTGTTCGCGGCGCCCATGCCGAACCATCCGTTCTTCGAAGCCCCGTTTGCTGGGCTCACGGTGGTCAAGTGGCTTGGCATCCTCTGCTGCGCCTATGCGCTGCTCCAGTGGGCAAGGCGCAGGAGGTTGCCCGAGCTCTTAAACTCTACGGAAATTCGTGCCTTTCTCGTGCTGCTTTTCATCGCAGAGTTGTCGTCTCTTGCGCTCAGTAATACTGCGAACATTACATTTAGCCCGATGTCCAGTTATTTCAGTTTTCTGTTGCTGTTCATTGTAATTATTTCCCTCGTGGACACATACGACAGGCTTCACAGAACATTGCTGGTAGCGCTTGCTGGTGTGGCGATGGCTTCGCTATACGTTATTCGTGAGTTCCAGTTGACACGCGGGAACGACTTGAGACCGGGATATGTTGCCGGGGACTCAAATTACTTTGCAGCTTCGGCGGTATTGCTGATCCCAGTCGCAGTATACTTTGCCAGGAGACGCGCATCTCGTTGGGAGCGGTGGTTCTGCATATCTTCGTTGGTGCTCATACTGCTCGCCTTTACTTTGGCCTCATCGCGCGGTGGAGTCGTTGGACTGTGTGTAGCTATTGCATATATGGCCGTACGTTCCGGGAAGTCGCGCAGGGCAGCAATTCTTACTGCGCTCTTACTTCTGCCGATGCTTTTGTACTCTCCGGCGTCGCCCATTCCTCGATTGCTGCACCCAGCCTACGGCGATCTTCTCGGCGCACAAGTACGGAAGGATTTATGGAAGTTTGGCCTGCAAATGATTTGCAGCCACCCAGTGTCCGGAATCGGATTGGGCAACTTCACTGCGTATTCCTATGTCGTCACCTCCGGGGCAAAAGGTATGTACGGCATGGCGTGCAACACGTTCCTGGAAATTGCCACGGAGCTGGGCTTTCCTGGCCTTCTTGCTTACTGTGCGGTCTGTTGGGGAGCGCTGTCCTCCGCGGGCAGATTGCGCGCGGAAGGGAAAAGGAGCAATGACGCCCTCCTGTTCTATACCGGAGAGGCGATCCAGGCAGGGCTGCTAGGGTATATAGCCTCGGCTATGTTCGTCTCTGCCGAGTATCAGAAGCCATTCTGGGTTATTGTGGCTCTCACCGCGACAGTTCCAACGCTGATGATGCAGCGATCTCGCCGACGGAACAGCGGCCTGGAACAACAAATCCTCGATGGGGCCCGCCATTGCGCCACCACAAAGGCGTGATCAACCACAAGGAAGGCGATGCGAGGCCAATGAACGGCTATCACCCTGTTCTCTATTTCACCAATTCGACGCTTTGGGGAGGAGTCGAAGAGCACATCTGCGGGCTACTCCGCAATTTGCCGCGCAGCCTGTTTCGTCCGCATCTGGTTTGTGCTCCGGCAACTTTCGAGCGCTTCCGCTCTGCCTGCCCCGGGGATGTCGAGATTACGCCTCTCTCGCTTCTGGGTCCAACCCATGTTTCTGCAGGCGCGCAGTTGGCTAGACTGCTTCTACACGGAAGATTCCACATTGTGCACTCACATATGTTTTGGAGCAGCTTATGTGCCAGCCCCATCGCATGGGCATGCCGGGTGCCGATTATCGTTGAGACACTACATGGAAGCGAAGCGTGGCGCACGGGTTGGAAGGCCAATTACGTGATAGACCGGGCAATAACCCACTTTGTATCGCGGTATGTTGCTGTATGCAATTCAGATGCCGAGTTTCTCGTGAACAAAAAGCATGTGCCCGCAGAGAAGATCACAGTAATACATAACGGAGTAAACATTCGCCGCTTTGCCACGACGCCGGCTCATCGTAGATCCGCACGCAACGCACTGGGGTTATCGGAGAAAGATTTGGTTCTTATCATGGTGGCGCGATTTCACCCCGGCAAAGGACATCGCGTCCTCCTCGCTGCAATGCGTCAGCTATTGCATTCGTTTCCCAAGGTCAAGCTGATTTGCCTAGGAGAAGGCGGGGGTGAGTCGGATATACGGCAATTGTGCGAGGACTTCGGTCTTTCGCACAGCGTCCGCCTGGCCGGGTATCAACCAAACGTTCAGGACTGGCTCATGGCCGCTGACATCAATGTCTTGCCCAGCTTCTACGAGGGTCTTCCATTGACGATACTCGAAGCGATGGCGTCATCCCTGCCGACTGTGGCAACGCGGGTTGGTGGTATTCCCGATGCCATAGAAGATGGCCTCAGCGGATTGCTTGTTCCGCCAGGAAACATCCCGCGCCTCGTTGAAGCGCTTTCTTTCCTTTTGCGGGATGCAGAGGCGCGCAAGCGCATGGGTAATGTCGCATACTGGCGCGCAGCACAGAGTTTCCGCGTTGAGAGCCAAATCTCTAATACAGAGAGAATGTACCTGGAACTGTGCGGCGCGTCATCATTGCAGCATATCCGTACGATCCCCCCCGCAACCTTGCCTGCGACCGACGACCGGTATTCCTCAATGCACCCTGACTCGAAACCCGACGCTTCCTGCACCACACTGTCCTGACAAATGGCGCGTAGCATCCTGTCAAATTGGGTTGGCCTTCTCGTCCTCTCAGCTAGCACTGTCTTGCTGACGCCGGTCATGATCCATCACCTGGGCGTGGTCGACTACGGCGTCTGGGTTCTTGCCGGCTCGTTTCTCGATTACTACGGCTTACTCGACATCGGCATGCGCTCCGCGATGTTCAGATATGTTTCGCTGTTCCGCGGAGCCGATGTTCGCGAGGAGGTAGACCGGACGTTTAATTCGGCCCTGCTCGTGGTCGCCGTAACCGCCGTAGTTATTTGCCTCCTGTCCGTCGGACTCGCATGCCTGTTGCCTCGCTTCATGACGCTTCGGGATGCCTCGCCGCAGGCATTCGGCTGGTTACTGCTCTTGCTGGGAGTCAGCGTCGGTATAACGTTTCCGATGCGCATGCTGGCGACCTATATTTCCGCGCACCAACGTTGGGACCTTTTTAATGCCGCAGGCATTGCTTCCGTCATCACCCGCACTGTGGCAATCATTGTTGTGCTGAAACTTGGCTATGGACTTCTTGCCGTAGCACTCGCGACGTTAGTGGTCGCGATCCTATCTTTCGGCCAGCACATCGTATTTCTCCGTATAGCAGACCCGCGAGTCCATATATCGGCTCAGCTCATCAGCTGGCGGCGTATTCGTGAGTTATTAGCGTTCAGCTTGCGGTCGCTGCTAGTCCAGGTGGGCGACTACCTGCGCTTTTACTCCGATTCTGCAGTTATTGCCGCTGTCCTCAATGTCGCGCTGATCACGCCTTTCAACGTAGCCACCCGCTTGATCGAGTGCTTCAAGTCGATTGTCATCGCGGCGGGTGGACCGGTCCTCGGCACGATGACTGAGCTGGACGGAACACATAGCCAGAACCAGTTGCGTGAACTGCTGCTCCGATCCACGCGTTTGCTGGCGCTGCTCTCGATTCTCGGCGGAGTGCTGCTGCTAGTCGATGGGCGCACATTGTTGCAGATCTGGGTGGGGCGGGATTTCGTGTCGGCCTATCCGTTATTGGCCGTTCTCGCGGCGGCTTATATCGTTAACCTGGCCACGCATCCCATGCTCCTTATAATTATTGCGAAAGGCCAGCACGGGCCGCTGGGTGGCTGGACGATAGCTGAGGGAGTTATTAACATTGGCCTCAGCATCCTTTGGGGACGAACGTACGGTTTGCTTGGTGTCGCTATGGGAACCATTGTTCCGATGCTTGCGGTAAAATTGGCTATCCAACCGTATTACGCGCTAAAGGCCGCCCAGATCGGTACCTGGAAGTATCTCCGTGGAGGCCTGGCTCGTCCGTTGCTGATCTGCATGTTGTTTATTGTCGTGGCCAGAGGAATTGCCATCCACACCTCGCCAACTCTCCCATTGTTCGTTGTCATAGTCATGGCGCAGGTGATGAGTTTTCTTGCAATTACCTTGCTTCTTGGACTAACGAAAGCAGAGCGTCAATGGTTCTGGGAATTCGTACGGCGACACGTGGGCTCGACATTGTTAGCTATTGGCAACCCAGCCGTCGCGGCCGAAAAGCCGCTGCTCAACGACAAGGAATGATCGTTCAGACGTCGAGTGCACTAGAGGTTATATAGGGCGTATGCACCCATCAGCTTCGGCAACACACTGCGCGCGAGATAGAGATATCGCGAGTATCTCGGTCATCATTCCCACTAAGAACCGTGCAAACGATTTGAAGTGCACGCTTGAGAGCCTGACATCGCAGACCCGCAGTCCCGACGAGATTCTTGTAGTCGACCAAAGCCCCGAACCGTCATTTGAACCGGGGGAGGTTCCGGAAGGGGTTACTTACATCTACGCCCCTCAGGTCTCCGGAATCACTGTGGCGCGCAATGTCGCCATGGAGAGGGCGAAAGGCGACCTGTTGATTTTTCTCGATGACGACGTCATTCTGGAGCCGCAATACATTGAAGAAATTGTTCGCACCTACCAACCGGGAGTTGCAGGGGTGTCCGGGATCATAACCAATTACGGCATCCCTCCCCTCTCGCGTCGCGTTTTCGAAAAACTGTTTGTGAAAGGAGCATTCCATGACGATCGGCAGTCGGTCTACTGGCGCGCCGACTTCCTGCGCGCAGGAGGCCCGCAGCGAGTCAAGCAATTTACCGGCGCAGCGATGAGTTTCCGGGCCGGTTCTGTTAGCCATTTACTCTTCGACACGAACTTGACAGGAGGCTGTTTGGCGGAGGATATCGACTTCTGCGCCCGTCTGCCACGAAGCGCAATACTGTTGATCGCGCCGAATGCGCGCTTATTCCACAAGCGAAGTACAATCGGACGTACAACAGCCCATTGGCTGGACGAGCATTCCCAATCCAGTTCCTACATGCGCCGGCGAAACTGGCACCGCGGGTTGAGAGACGATCTTTGCTTTGTATGGTTGCAATTCGGCTATGCACTTATAGCCGCTGTTGGATCGATAAAGCGTCGGTCGCTGGAGCCGTTCCGCGCGTGGAGACGCGGTGCAAATCGCGGACGCTTACTTGGCACGAACGCAGCTGTATTCCCGGCGGCTAGCTGTCCGAAGGAAACAGCCCCGCAGGGCTAAGGTTGGCCCTACCGCGATCCGCAACGGCACGCGAACCGGGCCCGCTATCTGCTTGTTGAACCGAACTCGTTCAGTGCGCAGGCGGGCTTGTCCGAACACTACAAGCAAGTCATTAAAGAGGAGAGGTCTCGGAGATGGTCAGCAACGTGAATTATGATTTAGACTCTCCGTCACCCTCGACACAGGCATCAGCTCTAGAAAGCAGCGAAGCCGCACAGGCGTTTCTCATTTCCGAAAGTTCGCGATTGTGCGCAGCTGCAGTGCGAAATGGCCCTCGCGCCATCGTGCTTACCGGAAGTATGTCTCGCGGAGAGGCAACGTTTTCAAGAGAGGGTATGGGCTGGCGCGTCCTGGGTGATGCAACATTCTTACTCATACTCGATCGGGATGCCAAGTTCTCCACGGCTGAACTGGAGGCAGAAATTGAACGCATTTTGATCGCGCAGAGAATCAAGTGCAGGATTGTCATCGTGACATCGACTGCGTCCGCCCTGTCAAGGATGAAGCCGAGCATTTACGCCTATGAGCTTAGAGAGCGCGGCATCGTCGTCTGGGGCGATCACTCCGTGCAGCGCCTGATGCCTCGATTTTCGGCCGCGGAGATTCCCCGTGAGGATGGTTGGTGGCTCTTATGCAACCGGATGATTGAGCAGCTCGAGTCCGCATCGCAGTCCGAGGGTCGTCACGACAACGCTGCGGCGGTTCGATACCGCATCGCAAAGCTCTATCTCGCCATGGCGGCATGCTATCTCCTCGTGAACGGACAATACGAGCCGAGCTATGAGGAGAGGGCCAAGCGTCTCCAAGAATTGGCGCGGTCCCAAAGTCCTCAGCCATCGCCTATCCCTATGCGGCGTTTTGCTCAACTCGTCTCAGAATGCACCCACCTTAAGTTAAAAGGCGATATCTCTGGCGCTGTTCAGTTTCCGCGGTGGTGCGACGCAGTATCAGATGCAGAAGCTATGTGGAGTTGGGCGCTGGGCCGCGTGCTGGGCTCGGACCCGTGCGTTGGCAGAGCAGCCCTCCTTCAACAACTGGCAAAGCGTCAGTCCCTATTCACGCGGGCGAAAGGATGGTTGCGAGCTGCCTATGTACAGCCCGCGGCCTTCCGCCGTAATTTGCACCGCTGGGCGCGGCTGGCCTGCGTGGCTTCGCCGCGCTATCTTGTATACGGCGCCGCCAGTGACCTATTCTTCGCCGGTCTGGAAACTGATGTAATAACACACAACAGGCTGGCAGAAATAACAGCAAAACTTCCGTTAACCCCTCTTATAGGGGACCAGCAGCTCTCATGGGACATGGTGGCAATGATGATTGCCAGGAATTTCCATTGTTTTGTCGACTCCACTCGTACGTAAGGCGGATCCAAGTGCTCACCGATACACTGAAATATCACTGGCGTGAAGCCCGTTGGCGGGCCAAGGAAGGTCTCCGGTCGGCACTGGCGCGCATCGACTTGCGAGCGCGCTTCGCGAAAAGAAACGCAGGGACCCAGGCGAGCATCCAATACAGCCATCTGCAACTCGCGCCAGCTCAGGATCGTCTGCTTCTACGCGACTTCGCGCCTGACACACTGCTACGCGTTGACTCGACCAAAGTACCTCGTGCGCGCTTTCCGGTAATTGACGTACATTGCCATATCAATGACGGCATCGTTGCCCGTAAGAGCATTGATCCAGGGCAGCTCATTCGCGTAATGGACGAAACCAATGTGAAATGCGCCATAAATCTTACTGGTGGTTGGGGCCCGAACCTGCAACGTTCGCTGCAAACCCTGACGCAGCGCTTTCCTGGGCGATTCCTTGTCTTCTGCCAAATTGACTACACCCATTTGGACGATTCTGGCTATCTCACTGCCATGGTCGACCACGCCTGGACGGCCGGCGCGAAGGGCGTAAAGGTGCTGAAGGATCTTGGTTTGACCATCCGTGATCGTCGCGGAAACATAGTTCGCATCGATGATCCAAGGCTGGACTGTGTGTGGGAAAGAGCCGCGAAATTGGGGATGCCCGTCGCCATCCATTCCGCCGATCCCGACGCCTTTTTCGCCCGCCTCGATCGGCACAATGAACGCTATCTGGAGTTAGTCGTCCACCCAGACTGGAGTTATGCCAAAAACGGGTTCGCTGCGAAGTCGGAACTCCTGGCGCAGCGAAATCGCGTTTTCGAGCGGCATCCTCGCACTAGCTTCTGGGGTCTGCACATGGCAAACCATCCGGAAGATCTCGATGAAGTTTCGGAATGGATGGAAAGATATCCCAATCTACTCGTCGAACTGGGCGGACGAATTGCAGAACTCGGACGTCAGCCTCGCCGCGCGAGCCGCTTTCTGCAAAGGTATCAGGACCGCATTATGTTTGGCATGGATACGGCAATGACTTCGGAGTGTTACAGCGCATATTTCCGCTTTCTCGAAACCGAAGACGAATACTTTGATTACCCTGGATATCCCTGGCAGGGAAAGTGGAAAATTTATGGTTTGGGCCTGTCTAACGACGTTTTGAGAAAGCTGTATCACGACAACGCTGCTCGCGAGTTAGGCCTAGCGACTCTTCAATCGCAAGATGCGACTGTCCTCAAGTAACGGCCCTTCCATCGACAAGGAGAGTAGGAAATGATCACAGTTGCAAATGAACGGTCCCTGCCAGTCACTCGCGATCGGCACCTCTCCGTATGCGTCCTCATTGACGCTCTAGGTTGGAAGATTCTTGAAAACCGCGACTTCCTTAGCGATCTGCTTGTGTTCCGGCAACCGTTAAGGACCGTGCTGGGATTCAGTTCGGGCGCCATTCCGAGCTTGCTCACCGGCAAAACCCCAAGTCAGCACGGGCACTGGAACTTGTTTTACTACGATCCGGCCGGATCGCCGTTTTCATGGCTTCGCTGGCTCCATTATTTTCCTGAATGGCTTGTCAACCACCGCGTGACCGAGAAGCTGATCAAGGAATCCGGGCGCCGCTTCTTTCACATGGGGCCGCAATTTGAATGTTATGTCAAGCCAACACTTATGCCCTACTTTAACTGGGTTGAACGCCGCTGCATCTATGAGCCGGCAGGCATCTCCGGCGCCCGCTCAATTTTTGATGACCTGTCAGAGAGCGGAATTTCGTATCGAGCCTATTCTTACCACCACTGGAACGACGAAGAGATACTCGAAAAGGCGCAGCAGGACCTTGACCACAGCGACGCGCAGTTTTACTTCGTGTATCTGTGTCAGCTCGATGCGGAGCTGCATGCTTTCTGGGCACACCCGGAGCGGTTGCAGTCAATGCTGCTTCACTACGAGGCGAAACTCCGGAAGCTGTTCGACACTGCCCTGCGTCACGACCCAGATGCGTCGATTGCGATCTTCTCCGATCACGGTATGGCGCCCGTAACCGATCGCTTCGACCTTGTGAAGGAAATCAACGCGCTGGGTTGGAGGATGCCCAACGACTACCTCGCTGTCTATGACTCCACTATGGCGCGGTTCTGGTTCTTTAATGACAGCGCTCGTAGATCCATCAACGCACAGTTGGAGCGACAGACCTGCGGCTGCCTGCTCAGCGATGCGGAACTGAAGGCGCTCGGCGTCTATTTTCCCGACCGGCGCTACGGAGAAGCAATCTTTCTTCTCAAGAGCGGCTGGATGTTCTATCGCAGTGATTTTCATTCAGGGAATTGGTTTCCGACGGGCATGCATGGCTACCATCCCGACGACCCGTATTCCGATGCGGTCTTTCTAAGCAATCGCCGGCCGTCCTTGCCCTTAGGCACGATCTGCGACATTCACGGTTATATGGAACGCGCTGCCGGCCTGGATGATTCGCAGGTTGCCGGGTATGGATTAGATTCATCCATGCACCCCAGCCACCAAAAGTAAATGCATCGCACTCAACCTGCGACCCTTCTGCGAGCACGAGAACCTGGATGGCCGACATTCACATTCACACTTGTACCGATCAAGACGGAGAGCGTTGGGATGAGTTTGTGCGTTCCCACGCCGGGTGCACCAGTTATCATCGATGGTGCTGGAAGTTCGTCTTTGAGAAGGTTTTTCGCTGGCCGGCAATCTACCTGCTGGCCGAAGACAATGGCGAGGTCCGCGGAATTCTGCCGCTGATAAAGCAGAAGTGCCTCCGGCGCAGCTACTTGTCATCCATGCCTCACTTGCAGGGCGGAGGTATAGTTGCGGACGAACCTGAAATTGAGGGTCTGCTCTTTCAAGCTGCTGTCGCCACAGCACGCCAGACAAACGCCGCATATCTGGAGCTTCGCAACCTGACAAAGCATGACCTGCCGTTGGTGCTGCGACAAGACAAAGTCGGAGCTGTTCTGCCCATCGAAGTGGATAGAGAGCAGCGCTTTCGCCGGCTGAATCAGAAGACCCGAAACAACGTAAAGAAATCGCTCACCTTCGGGATGACGGCTGTGTTCGGAGGGCCTGAACTTCTAGGACCTTTTCACGACATATACCGTCAGAATATGCGTGATCTGGGCTCTCCTGCGTATTCATTACGTTTCTTTTCAGAAATTCTGAGTTGTTTCCCTAATGACACGCAAATCTGTGTCGCGCGTCAAGGCGATGACGACGTTGCCGCGGCGTTTATGATCGGATTTCGCGAAACATTGGAAGTTGCATGGGCCTCGTCACACCGCAGGTTCCTCGACCTGAAGCCTAACGTTTTTACTGACTGGAGCATTCTTGAATATGCCGCAAATCGCGGTTACAGGTTTCTCGACTTCGGCCGGTCCAGCCGCGACTCGGGCACTTATAAATTCAAAATGCGGTGGGGCGCTGTGCCTGCCAGTTTGTATTGGGGTTATTGGCTGAACCGTGATACAGCTCTGCCTGGAACGCAGAGACAGGGGATGCAGGTGGCAAGCCGGATATGGCGACACCTACCCGCAGTAGTCACAAACCTCGCCGGTCCGGTACTTATCAAGCAAATCCCCGGAATATAGGTCGCTCATCATGTCGGCATCAGAGAAATGCATCTTCTCCGTCGATGTTGAGGACTGGTTTCACATCCTCGATGTGCCTGCAGCGCCTGATATCACTTGCTGGCCTGCATTGCCGTCCCGTGTTGAAGCCAATTTTCAGCGTCTGCTCGACTTGTTCAGCGAGGAGAGGAGGCAGGTAACGTGCTTCTTCGTGGGCTGGATAGCGGAACGATTTCCCCACCTCGTCCGAGACGCCGTTGCGCGGGGCCATGAGATTGCCTCCCACGGCTATGCCCACCAGCTAGTCTATAAGATGACAAAGACTGACTTCCGGAATGACGCACTGCGCGCGCGCCTGCTCCTTGAAGACATCAGTGGAACCAGAGTCATCGGTTATCGCGCAGCAGGGTTCTCGTCAACCCCGGCCACTCCCTGGTTTTTCGATGAGGTTTACAACACGGGGTATCTTTATGACTCATCGGTCTTCCCGGCGCGGCACGGCCACGGGGGGGACCCCAGGAGTTCGCCGCTGCCTCATTTGGAGTCGGCCGGGAGGTTGCTAGAAATTCCGGCGAGCGTTGCAGTACTCGGACCGCTGAGGATGTGTTTTTTTGGCGGCGGGTATTTGCGCCTTTTCCCCTACTCGATCATCCGACGCATGGGCCGGCGCTTGATGGCGAACGGCGCTCCGCTTCTCTTTTACATCCATCCCCGCGAGATC
The DNA here is from genome assembly GCA_963832535.1 of uncultured Acidobacteriota bacterium. Classification (GTDB taxonomy): domain Bacteria; phylum Acidobacteriota; class Terriglobia; order Terriglobales; family Acidobacteriaceae; genus Telmatobacter. The sequence goes on along the minus strand of CAWHUK010000016.1, from coordinate 11,475 downwards.
GACGTTCATCACCCGCGCATCCCGATGTCGTACGGCCGCCGCTTCAGGTCGTATGTCAATTTGCGCACAACTGAATCAAAGATCCGCCGCATCGTCCGCGACTTCCCCGTGACGACCTGCCGCGATTTCATATTTGGGACCGCGGCTCAAACGGATCGCGGGGAGGCTGTTCCGACAGGAAGCGCAAGTGCGGTGTCTTAAAAGTTCGTTGCATAAGCCAGCATCCCAGGCCGCAGGTCCTTCGATTCTGTTTGGCCCAAAAGACGGACAAACTGCGCTCATGATGACAGCAGCATTTATGTTGCGAACTTTTGGGGACAGGGCACTACTTGTGGATTGATTACCGGCTAACTGGGGTCGCGCCTTGCGGGGTGATCCAGGGTCGAGGACACGGGGCTGGCTCCGCAGGAATCGGCTTTCGAGACCCTCTGCTGTTTGGCTTCCGGGCCGGACGGCGGAGGGTTTCGTGTTTTTATTAGCATTCAATGGTGAGGTTCCGTCGTAGGAGGCCAATGGATCTGAGCTTGCGAGGCCGCTGGGCGTTCTTTGTCCGGCCTCCTTTCGGTTTTTGTCCTTGATATTGGCTTTCCTCGCGGCTGGTGGTTTTGGTGCGGGGGCAAGCTCAGGACGATAGAACGAACTTAGGATTGGATCCAATAGACAGGAGAGGGAAGATCTCTTCCCCTTCCTCTCCACGCTCTTCGCTTGATCGGAAACAACGAGGCAGAAGCGCCGCCTTCAGGGAACCACGGTGCCGGTCACATTTGTCGGCGCTGCGGGCTGCACGCCAGAGGATTGCTCGATCTCAAACTTGCTGAGAGTCAGGGTATAGGACTGGGCGGAGCTCGCTCCGAATTCAGTGCCCAATTCGATACCCGCCACGTATTTATAACTGCTATTTCCAAACCCGGATACTCCCGCGTTCAGCAAGTCGAGTAAATTGAAACTCAATTCTCCTGACGCCAGACCAGGCATGGTATGCGGGTAAAAGAGGACGTTGTTGCTGGTCACATATTCATCAAAACTGAACGTGGATGAGGCGCCGTTAAGCGTCGCCGGCTCGTTGATGGTTTTGATGAAAGTTCCGCCGCCGAAGTACACAAAGCTGTAATAAGGCAATATCTCAACTTCAAGGCACTGTGAACTGTCCGATGGAGTACTGGAATTACAAACCCACTCATCGAAGAGCAGATCGATATCCCCTCCCGTAATGGTGCCGGTCATTGAATATTTAATATCCGTGATTAAAGAGGACATGGCTGAAAGCTGCTTCGGGAATTGCGGCGCCTGGCCCTGGTAACAGTCCATCCACGGATCGCACCCATAAAGCATAAATGGATAGGCATCCACGCCTCCTCCCGGCAATCCCGTCATGTTGATAGTCGTGGTGATCGACCCGGATCCGCTGTAGGTCTGATTCATCGTTCCGCTTCCGCTGGTTATTCCCCAAGGGTTGCTGTATAACAACCATAAATTTGTGGACGTGTTTGAGGCGAGGGGGACCGTACCGTTCATGCCGCCTGTGCCCGGAGCTGAATAAGTAGTCTTTGTTGGACTCCCGGTATTAAGTAGGGAATCCGACGTGGTGAGTGTTTGAGCATTTCCCGGCGGCGGCAACATCGCTGCACTGATTATGGCCGCGGAAAACACTTTCAAGGCGAAGCGAACGCGCGCGTTACCCAGATGAGGCATTCCTTGCTCCTCTAAGTTCACTCTGTGCCCATGACATGCCGATGATACCAGAGATTGGGGGATAAAAGTCAAGATAGTCGTGCGCGAAAGTCGCGCAATAACATGCATGGCAGCTGCGAAAAGTGGGGCAATCCGTTTCATTAGTTTCTTCACTCCTGTTTCCTGTGTTCAACGGCGCGCTCTGTCGCCGGTTGTGGTGTCCCTGATGAACGGGCCATCACCCAACAACCCCGCTAAGGAATTACCGCGGTTGTTGTGTTGGATGGAGAGCTTTCCACGCCTGAGGCGTCGACACTTTCCACCATATAGCTGTAGGTCTGCCCGCTTTGGGCGGTAGTGTCCACGTATGAGGTTTGGCTGACCGCCGACGAGTTCAACAGCTGATATGTTGAGCTGCCGCTGGACTCCCGGTAGACCTTATATCCCGCTACCGGATCCGACGAAGTGCTGGGCGCGTCCCAGCTCAGATCGACCTGGTAGGCCGTGGACTCTCCCGTGCCGCTCAGGCTGATCACCGCGGTTGCGTTGGTCGAGGAGTTGCTGACGATGGTCACCTTGCCCGTCGCCGCGCCCGTGACGGTGGGATCGAATTGCACGCTCAGCGTCGCTGTCTGATTAGGGCTTAAGGCCAGGGGGAAGGTGGCTCCGGAAACCGTGAAGCCGGTTCCGGTTACGGTGGCGGAGCTCACGGTCACAGATGCAGTGCCCGAAGAGGTCAAGGTTACCGAGTGGGTCGACGGCGTGTTGATGTCCACATCGCCGAAGGCGATGGTGGTGGCGTTGACGGTGAGCGTGGGCGTACCTTTGCCTAGCTGCAAGGCAAAGGTCTCGGCCACGCTGCCCGCGCTGGCGGTCAGGGTAACGGTCTGCGCAGTGCTGACGGAGGAGACCGTTGCTGTGAAGGTGGCGGTGGTCGAGCCCGCGCCCACAGTCGCCGAGGCCGGCACGGTGACAGACGAGCTGCTGCTGGCCAGGCTCACGTTGAAACCGCCGCTCGGCGCCGCTGCGGTCAGTGTCACCGTGCAGCTGTCGCTTCCCGCTGCCGTCATGGAGCTGCTGGCGCAACTCATCGCGGACAGCTTTGCGGTGGGCGCGGGCGCGGCCAGTTGCAGGGCGAAGGTCTTCGTGACGCCGTTAGCGCTAGCTGTCAACGTCGCCGTCTGCGTGGTGCTGACTGCGGAGACGGTGGCTGAGAAACCGGCGGTAGTGGCGCCTGCCGCTACCGTGACCGCAGCGGGTACGGTGACTGCCGAGCTGTTGCTGGCCAGGCTCACGCTGAAGCCGCCGCTCGGCGCCGCAGCGCTCAGCGCGACCGTGCAGGAATCTGTTCCCGCTCCGGTCATCGATCCGCTGGCGCAACTCAACGAGGACAGATTTGTGGTGGAAGCGGGCGCGGCCAGTTGCAGGGCGAAGGTCTCCTTCACGCCGTTAGCGCTAGCTGTCAACGTCGCTGTCTGCGCGGTGCTGACCGAAGAGATAGTGGCGGTGAAGGTGGCCGTCTTGCCCCTTGCTTTCACCTTTACTGAGGTGGGTACGGTGACCGCGCTATTGCTGCTGGCCAGGCTTACAGTAAATCCGTTCCTGCCCTCCGCCTCGTTCAGCGTTACCGTGCAGCTGTCTGTTCCCGCCCCACTCATTGAAGTGCTACTACAGCTAAGTCCGCTGAGAGTGGCAGCGGCGGCGGGGAGGCAAGCGAATAGGGCCGTAAGAAGCACGCCCGTGCAGAAAAGATGGAAGCGACCAACTTCGGCTTGCCCGGTCGCGTGGCGCAGGTTCAAAACTTGAGGATGGGTGCATAGAGATGCGTCTTGTGCTGCGGATCTCTTCTGGAAAGGGCGTAGTAGAACTCTAAATGGGCTCACGTGTTCGTTCCTACCTTTGAAAACGCATACACAGACTCCTCCCTCCGGGCGCACGCGATCCTTTTCGCGTGCCCGCGATTACCTATGGTTCAAGAAAGGAGGTTGCTAATTTATGTGATCAGCACTCTCTATATCGACAGGATATGCAAGAGGTTGATATAGAGCAGTGATGATAATGACTCCTAGAATTACTTTCGTCATGTTATTTAAACCAAAGCTCCACGAGACCCGAAAGCATCTTGGGCCGATGGCTCATGTGTATAGGAATCCTCATGTTTCAGGTGCAATCCCAAGGCCAAATGGGCCGTTTTATTGACTAAACCTTCTATCTCTTTCATAGAAAAATGGTTTAGGAGGAAGGCAGCGAGCAATGCATGAGTCCTTCCATGACTGTACGGCTCACCGCATCGTGTAATTTCTTCATGCCTGCGCATAAATTACGCTATCATACGACAAATGCCCCTTCCTTCAGCGATTCCGCGCAACCTGCTCTCTGGATGATTTCCAGCAGCAGGCGGGCCGGGCCACATGGGGTATTGAGGTTTTAGTTGCAGAGCGGTTTCGCTCATAAAGGCGTGGTCGTCTGCCGGCTTCGTTGCTCTTCACTGGTATGGAGCTACGGGATCGTTATGCCTGCTATGTTGGAGGGAGCGCTTGTGACGCCGGAAGCGTCGACACTTTCCACCATATAGCTGTAGGTCTGCCCGTTTTGGGCGGTAGCGTCCACGTATGTCGTTTGGTTGATCACCGACGAGTTCAACAGCTGATACGTGGAGCTGCCGCTGGGCTCCCGGTAGACGTTATATCCCGCTACCGGATCCGCCGAAGTGCTGGGCGCGTCCCAGCTCAGATCGACCTGGTAGGCCGTGGACTCTCCCGTGCCGCTCAGGCTGACCACCGCGGTTGCGTTGGTCGAGGAGTTGCTGACGATGGTCAACGATCCGGAAACCGCCCCAGCGGCGGTGGGATCGAATTCGACGCTGAGCGTTGCCGTCTGATTAGGACTTAGGGCCAGGGGGAAGGTGGCTCCGGAAACCGTGAAGCCGGTTCCGGTTACGGTGGCGGAGTTCACGGTCACAGATGCAGTGCCCGAAGAGGTCAAGGTCAGCGAGTGGGTCGACGGCGTGTTGATGTTCACATCGCCGAAGGCGATGGTGGTGGCGTTGACGGTGAGCGTGGGCGTACCTGTGCCTAGCTGCAAGGCAAAGCTCTCGGCCGCGCTACCCGCGCTGGCGGTCAGGGTCGCGGTCTGCGCGGTGCCGACCGACGAAACCGTCGCCGTAAAGTTTGCTGTTGTCGAGCCTGCGGCCACAGTGACCGAGGCCGGCACGGTGACAGACGAGCTGTTGCTGGCCAGGCTTACAGTGAAACCGCCGCTCGGCGCTGCTGCGCTCAGCGCGACCGTGCAGGAATCTGTTCCGGCTCCGGTGATTGATCCGCTGGCGCAACTCAACGAGGACAGGTTTGTGGTGGGCGCGGGCGCGGCCAGTTGCAGGGCGAAGCTCTTCGTGACGCCGTTAGCGCTAGCTGTCAACGTCGCCGTCTGCGCGGTGCTGACCGACGAAACGGTCCCCGTGAATGTGGCGCTGCTGGCGCCTGCCGCTATGGTGACCGTAGCGGGTACAGTGACTGCCGAGCTGTTGCTGGCCAGGCTTACAGTGAAACCGCCGCTCGGCGCTGCTGCGCTCAACGCGACCGTGCAGGAATCTGTTCCCGCTCCGGTGATTGATCCGCTGGCGCAGCTCAACGAGGACAGATTTGTGGTGGGCGCGGGCGCGGCCAGTTGCAGGACGAAGCTCTTCGTGACGCCGTTAGCGCTAGCTGTCAACGTCGCCGTCTGCGCGGTGCTGACCGACGAAACGGTCCCCGTGAATGTGGCGCTGCTGGCGCCTGCCGCTATGGTGACCGTAGCGGGTACAGTGACTGCCGAGCTGTTGCTGGCCAGGCTTACAGTGAAACCGCCGCTCGGCGCTGCTGCGCTCAACGCGACCGTGCAGGAATCTGTTCCCGCTCCGGTGATTGATCCGCTGGCGCAGCTCAACGAGGACAGATTTGTGGTGGGCGCGGGCGCGGCCAGTTGCAGGACGAAGCTCTTCGTGACGCCGTTAGCGCTAGCTGTCAACGTCGCCGTCTGCGCGGTGCTGACCGACGAAACGGTCGCCGTGAATGTGGCGCTGCTGGCGCCTGCCGCTATGGTGACCGTAGCGGGTACAGTGACTGCCGAGCTGTTGCTGGCCAGGCTTACAGTGAAACCGCCGCTCGGCGCCGCTGCGCTCAGCGCGACCGTGCAAGAAGCTGTTCCGGCTCCGGTGATTGATCCGCTGGCGCAACTCAACGAGGACAGATTTGTGACGGGTGCAGGTGCGGGCGCGGCCGCACCCAGTTGCAGAGCAAAAGTCTCCGTCACGCCGTTAGCGCTGGCGGTCAGGGTAACCGTCTGCGCGGTGCTGACGGAGGAGACTGTTGCTGCGAAGGTGGCGGTGGTCGAGCCTGCGGCCACAGTCACCGAGGCCGGCACGGTGACAGACGAGCTGTTGCTGGCCAGGCTCACGCTGAAACCGCCGCTCGGCGCCGCTGCGCTCAGCGCGACCGTGCAGGAATCTGTTCCGGCTCCGGTGATTGATCCGCTGGCGCAACTCAGCGAGGACAGATTTGTGGCGGGTGCAGGTGCGGACGCGGCCGCACCCAGTTGCAGGGCAAAAGTCTCCGTCACGCCGTTAGCGCTGGCGGTCAGGGTAACGGTCTGCGCGGTGCTGACGGAGGTGACTGTTGCTGCGAAGGTGGCGGTGGTCGAGCCTGCGGCCACAGTCACCGAGGCCGGCACGGTGACAGACGAGCTGTTGCTGGCCAAGCTTACAGCGAACCCGCCGCTCGGCGCCGCTGCGCTCAGCGCGACCGTGCAAGAATCTGTTCCGGCTCCGGTGATTGATCCGCTGGCGCAACTCAACGAGGACAGATTTGTGGCGTTTGTCGTGTTGGCGGCTGTCCCTGTAGCGCTGAGCCCGATGAGCTTGCCCCCGCCGCAGCCAGATAGGGCAAACGGCAGGCAGCATAAAACAAGGAAAAGGAGAAATGCCCACCAACGCCGGAACTGTACGATGTGTGCCCGCAAGCGCGCATCGTGTCGATCCGGCCGGGATTGATGGCGAGGGGCCACGTCGGCCGTTGTGAACTTACATCCGAACGGCGCGCAAAAAAGAAAGTCGTGCAATAGCATCACTCGATGAAGCCTTTACAAATAGGTGAATTTTCTTGCCTCGGTCCCGATGAGCTTGGGACTGACTGGTGACATGTGGTTAGTTTGATAGCTTGTTTAACGCCAACCGTCGAACAGTGACAGTGGTGATCTGTGTCACACCTGTGGACGGATCGTGAAATAAATAGAGCCGTATTCTCTTCGTACATGCTTGCCCGTACTAAATCTACGCATGTGTCAGCTATCGCGGTCATCCTGCGAATGGCTCTTGAACATGGGGTAGTTATCGAAAACTGTGCAATCCCAAGACCAAACTGGAACGCTCCTCGGCTGAGATCCCTATCCTTCTCGCAGAAATCAACTTAGAAGCAAGCTAGCTAAGGGATATGCGGGTCCTTCGGGGGCGCACAGCCCATCGCATGCGTGTAGTTTCTTCACACCCGGTGCATAATTTACGCTATCATACGACAAATGCTGCCATTCAGCGATTCCCCGCAGCCTGCACTCTGGATAATTTCCAGCAGCAGGCGGGCCGAGGCGCCCCCAAAATGCAATCATCATCAGTAACGACATCTAGGGAACCTCTGAAAATCGCTGAGTTATAGAGCCGTCCGGCTGTTGTCTTTTCGTGTCCGTTCAAAATCAGCTGATTTTGCCGTTATCCGACATGCCCTTTTGCCCGCCGGGGACTCACGCGGCCTCGACACTGACCTTGTTGCCGAACTCATACGGCTTGGCTGCCTTGCCCTTGGCGATGCATTCGACCTCGGGTTTCGCGACGTCCAGTACCGGCCGGTGCGCCAGAGGTGTGCCGAGAAAGTTGGAGTTCTATTATGTGAAGGCCAATATGGATGATTCGGATATGCATAAAATCAGGGTGCCGTGCCTGGAATTCCGGTTGGCCCTACGCCACTGAATTAACCGCAGCCTCGGCCATCTTCGCTCGCTTCAGTTGGCGGTCGAGGAAATCCGACCAATCCTGCATCATCTTTGTCCGGGGCTCCAGATACTTTGCGTGATCGAAAGCTGCGCTGACCTTATTCCGCTTCAGGTGCGCGAGCTGCGTTTCGATGTGCACATCTTCGTATCCCAATTCGTGCAGGATGGTCGAAGCGACTCCACGGAATCCGTGACCGGTCATAATTCCCAGATATCCCATTCGCTTCAGCGCACCCGAAATCGTTCCCTCACTCATACAATCGTTCGGATCCCAATCGCTCGGAAACACCCACTTGTCGTTATCTGTGATTTGTTTCAGTTTGCGCAGTTCCTTCACAACCTGCCGGGCGAGCGGGACGATGTGCGGAGTCGGTTTCTTCATTCGCTCTGCGGGAATCTCCTGAACCCGACAGCCTCCGCCAGCCACAAGGCGGCGTAGTAACATCAACCCAACCGCCGCTCAGAAACTATCAACTGGCCGTGGGACATGCTCACTTTCCCTGGTAGCGGAACTGCCAACGCCAGAATCTTCCACTGCCCGGCATGACGTAAAGGAACAGCCCGCCGCCATCGAAGAGCTTGTATGGTTTGTCGAACGGTTTTGCCTTCTTGATCTGGACGTCCTTGAGTCTTGCTCCAGCCACCTGATTCCTCCCAGACCTGTGCTCAAAATGCCCACAGGATGCCCACATTTCACATGGTTTTGGCTGGATTGGTGTGGACAGGTCTGGTCAGGAGATCTTCTAAATAACTGATTTTATTATATCGAATGGATTGGCTTGGAAAGGACTGGACAAAGATTGGCTCCTCAGGTAGGACTCGTTCTCTGAAGTCAATCCGTAAGTCCAATGCTATCAGTAACTTGTTGAAAACACTCGGCCGGATTCTTCGCAGATTTCGCAGGTTTCGCTTTCTTCGCGGAAAACTATTGAATCTCGCATAATATAGCAACCTATCTTCGAGCCGCGGCGTCTAAATAGGCATGGGGAATCCACGTGGAGTGTGCCGCGATTTCGATGCCTTGGAGAAGCGGCGGCTGGAAGCGATTCGGCTCTGGGAACGGGGCGAGACGCAAGCCGCCATTGCCCGCCGGGTGGGGGTTGTCCGGCAGAGTGTCTATCGCTGGGTGAATGCCTATCGGCGCGATGGCCGCGCCGGGGTGAAGAAAGCCGGACGAGCGGGGCGCAAGCCGCTGTTGAGCGCCGCAGAGAAACGGCAGTTGGCCAAGTTGCTGCTCAAAGGCCCCCAGCAGTTGGGCTACGAAACCCCGCTGTGGACTTGCCCGCGTGTCGCCCACCTAGTGAAGTGCGAGTTTGGCGTGCGCTATCATCCCGGCCACGTTTGGAAGCTGCTTATCGCCCTGGGCTGGAGTCCGCAGCGGCCCGTGGGCCGGGCCCGCGAGCGCAACCGGGCGGAGGTCGAATCTTGGAAGAAAAAAGTGTGGCCGGCCATTAAAAAAAAGCCCGCCAGGAAGGGCGTGTAATCGTATTGGCCGACGAGAGTGGACTGAGCCAGCGTCCGCACCGAGTGCGCACCTGGGCGCCGCGGGGCAGCACTCCGGTCCTGCAGTACTGCTTCAACTGGAAGTCGCTCTCGGTGGCCGCAGGGCTGACGGCATGGAACTTTTACTTCCGTCTCTACCCCGGCGCCATCAAGTCGCCGCAGGTGGTGGATTTCCTCAACGCCCTGGTGCGCGCCATCCGCCGCCCCATGATCTTAGTCTGGGACCGGCTGCCGGCGCACCGCAGCCGCATGGTGCAGGACCACATCGCTTCGCTCCAGGGCTGGATCCACCAGGAATACTTGCCCGCCTACGCGCCGGAACTGAACCCGGTCGAGTACATCTGGGGCCACTGGAAGCAGCACGAGCTGCCCAATGTCTGCCCCCAAGACTATTGGCAACTGAGCCAAGCCGCGCGCCGCACTCTGAGCCGCATGCGCCGCCGTCCCCGTTTGATTGCCGCCTTCTGGAAGCAAGCTTCCTTATGGCCCGAATGACTCTATATTATGCGGGAGTCAATAGGACAGAAATTAGTACAAACTGGTATCAAAGGACATGGGGATCTTAGAGCAAGCCGGGATACCTCTCCAGCCGCCGGTGACCGCCGCGACAGTGGCCAAGATTGACCTCCGCAAGGTCGGCAAGGACATCTACGAACTAATCACTTATTCTGGTCGCCGCAGCTTCAAGCAGCGTGCTCGCAAACGAACTGTGGAATTGAAGCCAGACAACCTTTATTCCCCAAGTGAGGTCGCTGCGCTGCTAAACGTAAGCTATGACACCGCAGTTCGCCGTATGCAAAACATGAAGGGCTGCGTTGACATGGGGACCCAGACGAAGCGCTACAAACGGGGCAAGAAGATGCTGCGTATAAGCGGCAAATATCTCGTGGCGTACCTCAGAAGCAAGACAAGAGATTCGCAATAAAATGCCCCGCATTGGTAAGCGTTCGGAGATTCCATCTGGATCAGCTGTGGCTCAGCGCTGAACGATGAGTTCATGGACGATGAAGATGGGGTGAGGTCAGGGAGTGTCAAGCGGGTATACCGATCGGTTGCGGAGAAGCGCCGGATCGTGGAGCTGACATTTCAGCCTGGGGCAAGCGTTGCGAAGGTAGCGCAGGCCGAAGGCGTGAACTCGCATCAGGTCTTCGATTGGCGGCGAGCCTATCTCAAGGGCAAGCTGGAGTCGAAGGGTCGGAAGTCTGCCGCGTTGTTGCCAGTGGTTCTCTCCCCGGCAGACGCAAGGGCCGCTACCGTGGATGCGGCTGTCATAGAGAGGAGTTCCAGCAAGGCCATTGCTGTGATGCCGGGCGGCGTCATCCATATCGAGTTGTCCGGGCGCGTGAAGATTCGTGTGGAAAGCGGCGCGGATGCGGCATTATTGCGAGCGGTTTTGGAGAGCCTGCGGCCGTGATCGATCTGCACACAGGAACGAAGATCTGGATCGCCGCAGGCGTGACCGATATGCGGCGAGGCTTTTATGGGTTAAGCGCTCAGGTGCAGACGGTGCTCAACGCGCAGCCCTATTCTGGCCATGTGTTTGTCTTTCGCGGTCGGCGCGGCGACCAAGTCAAGTTGTTGTGGTTCGATGGCGATGGGCTTTGTCTATTTTCGAGCGCTTGGAACGCGGACGTTTCGTGTGGCCTAAGGCAGACAGCGGAACGGTGGCGCTGAGCCGCGCGCAGTTGTCGATGCTTCTTGAAGGCATCGACTGGCGCAGACCCGAGCGCACCTTTGCTCCGCCCCTGGCGGTTTAGCCGAAGCATAATAATCACCTGTATTCATGCGGCTTTTTACGCTTTTTCCCACAGCGCGTCATGCCATACTCAAGGCATGACGGCAAACGCTTTTCCCGATCTCGATCGACTGGACAACGGTGCTCTGAAGGCGCTTGCCATAGAGTTACAAGGCGAACTGCGACAACAGCGCGAGAACCTGGCCCGGCAGGAGGCTGAACTCGCCGCTCTGGAAGCCGAGTTCGCCGCGCAACGGCTGCAACTCGCCGAACAGGGCGAGGAACTGCGCACACGCCGCGACCAGATCGAACACCTGAAGCTGCTGGTCGAGAAGCTGCGGCGCACGCTCTTCGGGCGTAAGAGCGAAAAGATCGTCGTCCAACTGGAGCAGCTCGAACTGGAACTGGAAGAGCTGGAGACGGCACAAGCTGCGGCGGAAACGATTGCTGACGGGGTTCGCCCCGAAGCGCCCCAGGCGCGGCCCAAGCGCAAGCCCTTGCCTGCGCATCTGCCGCGCCAAGCCTTCACGCACATTCCCGAACACGAG